>CAKTOX010000017.1 GCA_934590355.1 uncultured Oscillospiraceae bacterium | reverse complement strand
AGCCCCTTTGGGGCTGCCAGTATCATGCCCTTATAGGGCTTATGCAAACCTCCGGCTTAGCCGGAGGTTTTGATTTCACTTTTCAGCTCACTTCACGAAACCGCGGGCTTTGAGGTATGCCATAATGGTATCCACGGTGCCTTCAACACCGAGCTTGGAGCTGTTTATGCACAGATCATGGTTGCGTGCATCGCCCCAGACCTGATCGCTGTAATACTTATAAAAGCTGGCGCGATCCTTATCGACCTCTTTGATCTTCTTGCGTGCGGTTGCCTCATCAAGACCCTGACGTTTCTCGAGGCACTTGATGCGCTCGTCCATGTCGCCGAGGATGAAGATGTTCACAAGGTCCTCTCTGTCGTTGAGGACATAGTCGGCGCATCTGCCGACGAACACACAATCTTCCTTCGAGGCGATGTCGCGGATCGCATCGAACTGAGCGGAAACGACCTCCATGTTGAGACGGAAATTCTCATTAAGACCATAGCCGCCCGCGTGCAGCAGGAATGCCGACATACCCTTTTCGTCGTATGCATTGATCAGATCGCGGCTGAAGTCGGAATGCTTTGCCGCCTCATCGACGATCTCCTTGTCATAGCACTTGACATTGAGCTTCTGCGCAAGAAGTCTTGCAATTTCTCTGCCGCTTGAACCATGCTGTCTGCCGATCGTGATAATCATATTTAACGCCTCCATAGCATTATTTCCTTTATCTGATTATATTATACGCCCATTTGTGAAAATTTCAACATATATATTATGTTGGTATAGCATATATTTTTGATATGATAAGGCATAAAAGACTCATTTTTAATACAGCATTGCTGACAGGCTCGTCCTTGCTGATGAGCCTCATCGGCATGTCGTTTCAGGTATGGCTTGCCGGACGCATAGGCTCGGCGGGCATAGGACTTTATCAGCTTGTTGTGTCCGTGTCGTTTCTGTGCACGACTTTTGCAATTTCGGGCGTCAGATTTGCGGCGACCCGGCTGGTGTCGGAGGAGATTGGCAGCGAGCGCGGCTGGGGGATACGCGCAGCGATGCGGCGCTGCTTTGCCTACGCGATGCTGTTCGGCATGGCGGCGTTTTTGCTGCTGAGAGCTTGCGCCGAGGCGATCGGCTTTCTGTGGATAGGCGATGCGCGCACGGTGCTGTCGCTGCGGATAATGGCGTATTCGATGCCGATGGTTTCGCTGTGCTCGGCGGTGTCGGGCTATTTCACCGCCTGCGGACGGGTTTGGAAGCCGACTCTCGTGCATCTCGTTGAACAGCTTGCGACCATTGCACTTGTTGCGATTTTCCTACGAAACTCGCCGCAGGGGGACATTGAAAAAAACTGCGCGAGCGTCATGCTCGGCACGGTGTGCGGGGACGCCGTTTCGCTCGTGCTGATGATGCTGTTTTATTTAACCGACCGCGGCAAATGCACCGAGTGCGGTGCGCATGAGCACCGTCTTACGGTGCGGATGCTCAAAATAGCGCTGCCGCTCGCGTTTTCGGCGTATGCGCGCTCGGCGCTGTCAACGCTTGAGCATCTTCTCGTGCCGCGGGGCTTAAAAAGCGCGGGTTTTTCGTCCGACCACGCGCTGTCCGGCTACGGCACGATACAGGGCATGGTCATGCCGATCGTTTCATTCCCCGCCTGCTTTCTGATGGCACTTGCGGAGCTTGTGATCCCGGAGCTTACAGAGGCGCAGGTGCAGGGAAGGCACGGCGAAATATCGCGCACGGTAAGGCGGCTTATGAAAAAGGGCGCCGGCTATTCGCTTGCCGTCGCCCTTGTGATATTCATTTTTGCCGACCGCCTCGGTGTTATGATATATTCCTCTCCCGACGCGGGGCATTATCTGCGCCTGCTCGCGCCGCTAATACCGGTGATGTACACCGATATGCTCTGCGACGGCTGCCTGAAGGGGCTGGGTCAGCAGATGTGGAACATGGGGATAAACGTGCTTGACGCGCTGCTTGGGGTGCTGCTTGTGTGGCGTGTGTTGCCGGTGTACGCGCTCGGGGGCTATATCTGCATCATTTATTTTAACGAGTGCCTGAATTTCGCCCTGAGCATGACGCGGCTGCATAGGGTCATCAGTCGGCAGCCTTAGCGGCCTTGCGCTGTTCAAGCTTCATGTCGCCCTTGTGGAGCAGGGGGGAGATGCGCTTATACAGAAGCATGGTGAGCGCGGTGACGATGATGCCCTTGAGGAGGTTAAACGGCACAACGCAGAACAGAACAAGGGTAGAAACGCTGTTTATCGCGGAGTTTATGTCGCTGCCCATCTGTATGATGGCCTCGAGGGGCATGCCGAAGAGCTTGGAGAAGGTCGGCAGGAGGTAGACTGCGTTAAAGAGGCTTCCGAATACGGTCATGACGAGGGTACCGGCGATCATGCCGACAAGTGCGCTGCGCTTGCTCTTTTTCATGTGATAGATGCAGGAGGCAGGGAGGACGAAGGCACAGCCGACGACGAAGTTTGCAAAGTCGCCGACGAAGGCGGTGGTCGTGCCCTTCAAAACGAGCTTGACGACGATCTTGAGAAGCTCTGCAACGACGCCTGCCACGGGTCCGAGGTAGAAGGTGCAGATCATGATGGGGATCTCGCTCAGGTCGATCTCATAGAAGCTCGGAGCGAAGAACAGGGGGATCTCGATGAACATCAGAACGCCTGCCATTGCGGAGAAGATTGCCGTGTATGCGAGAAAATGCGTGTTGGCGAGCTTTTTGCGGTTTTTGAGCACAAAGCGCTCGAACAGCAGCGCCAGAATGAACAGAGCGGCGAAAATGCCGAGCCATTCAAGAAGGAAGGTAAGGTTTTCGGCTATTTGAGAGATGAGCTTGGACATGGGGTTTGTACCTCCGAAATTAAAAAATCGCCCGAAAGAAAATATCCTTCAGGCGACGCAAAAAACAAAATATTTAATGCACATCTTCTTCCATCCAGACTATACTGTCGGTACCGGAATCACACCGGTTCATGCCGTTCGGCTCGCGGACTTTACCGCCGGTCGGGAAATACTCCCTGCCCTGAAGATATCTCATATTCGGTTGTGCCCTCATTATAGCGCTAAAAAATAAAATGTCAATAGCCTTTTGACATTTCTTAAATCATGGCTTACAATGGAAAACGGTGATGATATGCAATACGGTAAAAGCTGCTGCTTTTCCGGTCACAGACCGGCGAAGCTGCCGTGGGGATATAACGAGCGCGACCCGCGCTGCGTCGAATTCAAGAAAAAGCTCGATGCGGTGATAGGCGCGGTGTATGCCTCGGGAATAAAACATTTCATATGCGGAATGGCGCTCGGCTGCGACCTGTACTGCGCGGAGTCTGTTCTGAACCTCAAGCGCGCGCACTCGGACGTTACGCTTCAGGCCGCCGTGCCGTACAGGGGTCAGCCCGATGCATGGAGCGAGGCAAACCGCCGCCGCTATGAGGAGATACTGCGCCGCTGCGATGAGGTGACGGTGCTCGCGGAGGACTACACACCATCGTGCATGGCGGTGCGAAACAGATTTATGGTCGATAATTCGAACGTGCTCGTGGCGTGCTACGACGGTATGTCCGGCGGAACGTGGAACACGATAAAATACGCGCAGAAAAAAGACATCGAGGTCATTCAGCTTCCGATAGAATAAGCTGCGCGGATATAAAAAAGCTCGGCGATACCATGAGTATCACCGGGCTTTTTATATTCATTTCGTGAGATAATCGAACAGATCGTCCGCATCCTCCGCAACGTACACAGCGCCCGCAGCCTCAAGCTCGCCGGGCTCGGCGTAGCCGAAGCGCACGCCCACGCAGTCAACGCCGCATTTTTCGGCGCCTATCACGTCGTACTTTCTGTCGCCGACCATTATCGCCTCGTCGGGAGAAATGCCGAAGCTTTGCAGCGCATATTCGATGACCTCCCACTTTTGCCCGCGCGTGCCGTCAAGCTCCGAGCCGCACACGAGATCGAATGCGTCGCGCATACCGTACTTTTCGAGTATCTGCTCGGCAAAGCGGCGGGGCTTGCTCGTCGCGACGGCGATTTTCGCGCCCTTATCGCGCAGCCTGTGCATGAGCTCGTGCATTCCCGCAAACGGGGTGCACTCCTCCCAGCCGATCGGCGTGTAGCGCTCGCGGTAGAACTGCACTGCCTTTTGCGCCTCGTCCTCGCTCATGCCGTAGCGCAGCGCGAACATCTCGTCAAGCGGAGGACCGGCAAAGCACATGAGCTCATCGAGCTCGGCATGGATACCCATCTTGCCCAGCGCGTACTGCACGCTTTTGGTTATGCCCTCGGCAGAGTCAAAGACGGTGCCGTCAAAATCAAATAAAATATATTTTTTCATAATATCCACCTCGCAGACTTAAAAACAATTAACTTTACCATCAAATAATGCCCTTGTCAATTATTCACGCTCCCGCACGGCGAAGCATAAAATGCAGGGAGGTGATGCAAATTGGACGTTCGCTTTTTCCTCGGCGCAAACTCCGGCGTCGGGTTTTATTCGCTCTATGACGGCTTCTGCGCCGAACGGGGCGATTTTCTCAATCTAATCAAGGCAGGCCCCGGCGGGGGCAAATCGCACTTCATGCGCGCGATAGCGGCCGCTGCGGCGCAGCGGGGCTATGATACCCAATGCATACTGTGCTCGGGCGACCCGAGCTCGCTCGACGCGGTGTACATACCCGCACTGCACCTCGGCTATATGGATGCGACCGCACCCCATGCGCTTGAGCCGCGCTGCTTTGCGCAGAACTCACGTTATGTAAACTTGGGCGAATTTTGCAAGAGCTTTTGCGACCCGCGCACGGAGCCGCTGATGCAAAAATACCGCAGCGAATATAACGCGGCATATGCCTATCTTTCCGCCGCGGCAAGCGTGGAAAAGGTGGGCGCAAGCGAGGTCATAACGCCTGACATTATAACGAAAACGCGCCTGAGAGCAAGGAGCGCGGCGCAGCGTGAGCTGGGGAGACGGCAGCAGAGCGAGGGAAGCGTGACATATCGCTTCGTAAGCTGCATATCATGCGAGGGCGAGCTCACGCTGACAGAGAGCATAAATAAATTATGTAAACGAATTTACGTTCTCGACGACCGCTGTTTTCTTGCGCGGGAGTATCTTGACGAGCTGCTGTGCGAGGCAAAGCGTCGCCAAGAGAGCGTCATCGCCTGTCCGAGTGCACTGCTGCCGGATACGCTTGAGGCGCTGCTGCTGCCGGAAAGGTCTCTGGGCTTTGTGTCGCGGCGCGTGATGCAGCCGGAGAGCGCGTGGCGGCACGTTAGGCTCGATGCACTTGTGCCGCGCGAGAGCGCAAGGGAAGCCAGAAGCGCGCTGCGGAAAAACGAGAGCATAAGGCGCGAGCTCACGGGTGAGGCGCTGCGGCTTTTGGCGCGGGCGAAGGAGCATCATGACGAGCTTGAGCGCGTTTACAATCCCCACGTCGATTTTGCGGCGCTTGACGCCTTTTGCGAGGCGGAGATCGCACGGATATTTGCATAGAAAAACGGCCGGGGAGGGCTCCTCGGCCGTGATATTTATTTTCTCAGCAGCACATACCGCCCCACGGGGTGAGACACGAGCAGCAGAGATAGGTCGTGCAGCAGTCATCGCAGACGCAGCAGGAGTTGTGATAGTCTCCGCTGTACTGCTGATAGTACTGACCGTTGCCCTCGAGCCGGCTCAGAAGCTGGCGATAGTTGGGATTGTCGGGCTCGATTTCGACGGCGCGCTTTGCGTCCTCAAGTGCGGCGATTTTATTGCCGGAGAACATATTTGCGACCGCGCTCAGGTAAAACCAGCGCCCGTCACGCTCGGAAACGGGCACCTGCGAAAGCGCGGTGAGCGCCTCGGCATAGCGTCCGTTGCGTATGTAGTTGACCGCAGCGCGGCATTCCGCGCGCTCCTGCGGCTGCTCGTAGGCTGTCCGACCGTATCCGTTGTAGCCGACTCCGAAGCCACCGAAGCCGCTGCCGTAGCTGTTCTGATTGGCCTGTCCGCTTTTTATCTGATCGTAGGCTGCGTTAATTTCGTTCATCTTTTGCGCCGCCGCCGCGTCGCCGGGGTTGCGGTCGGGGTGATATTTCTTAGCGAGCTCGCGGTATGCTTTCTTTATCTCATCGTCCGTCGCGTTGCGCGAAACGCCGAGGACTTCATAGGGGTCCCGTGCCATTCGGTACTGCTCCTTACTTACTGCCTGTATCGTAGTGGCGGTTGAATTTTATCCACACGCCGCTGCACAGTATGTTTTTTATTATATCCGCATCCTGTATCATCGGGAGCCGCTCAAAGCTCTCTATGCAGTCGGCAAGCAGGGTTTGGAGAATGTCCCGAAAGCGCTGCTGCTCGTCGAGCCTGCCGTACAGGTAAACGAAGGGGTTATACTTATATGCTCTTTTGTCGCCCTTGAGGTCTATACACGCGTCCATGACGTACACGAACTGTCCGAGTGCGCGCCCGAAGCGGCGCAGTGTGTCCGCCCATATATCCTCGCGCATGACGAAAAGCTCCGCCATCAGATCGCCGAAGGCCGTCGCCGCCGCGTCCGGAGCGGCAACGCGCTCATCCTCGATCCTTTTGAGCCGCGCCATACATTCCTTTATGACGCCGCACTGACGCGGATAGTCCCTGCACACCCTCTCGTATGAGCTCTTGAGCGCCTTTGCACCGGCAAGCGCCGCCGCGTTGAGCTCGTCCTGCCAATCGTCAAGGCAGTTGAGATATGCAAGAGCTATGTTCATATCCGCCGCGTAATCCGTCACGTCTGACTGAAAAAACTGCCTCGTGCTCAAGGGGTGAGCGGGGCAGGGGGTCTCGCCTCGCATGAGATAAGGCTCATACAGCGAGGTGAGAAACATGACGAGGAAGGTCATGTCGTAGGTGAGGGTAAATCTTGCAAGACTGCCGTGGCGCTGCTTGAGGCTCAGGCACAGTCCGCAGTAAAACGACTTATACCTGCGCCGCTGCTCGTCACTGAGCAGCGAAAGATCTGCGGTCACGAAGCCGAACATATCAGGTCTTGCCTCTGAACGACGTTCCGCATTTCTTGCAGACGATATTTATCCTGCCCTTGTGACGCGGTACTCTGAGCGTGGTGCGGCACGAGGGGCAGGTAAAGAACTTATACTCCTTGCGCTGATTCCAGCGGACCTTTATCATCTCAAATCTGCCCGCAACGCTCATCCTCAGCCGCAGATAGCGGGCGTTTTCCGCGCTGCGCTTGAAAAGATTTTTCGAAAGCATACGCGCGTAAACGATGATGAGCAGGAAAAACGCAACAGACCACATTATCCGCGAGGCAGTTGTACCGTTGAGGATAATGCCGGCTATCATCACAATAATGCTTATGACCGAAAGAAAGCGGTTGAGTTGGTCTGCTCCGCATCGCCCCTGCATAAAGCGCGCAATTTTTTCTCTCATTAAAAATTCACCTTGACTGAACTCATAATATTTCAATAGTGTATGTTATCACAAGCTCAATGCGAATATATCAAGAAATTGTGAATTTCGCGGCGATATCAGCCCTTGGCATAATCCCAGGTGTATTCGATGACGGAGGCGTCAACGCCCTCGCCGTGACTGCGGGTGCATTTGACGACGTTACCCGGCTCGTCATACTCATATTCGCTGCTCGTCGAGCTGATAACGCTGCCGTCCGAACCGCTTATGACGGCGGTTTTTTCGCTGCCGTTTTCGTCGTAGGTAAATTCGCTGCGGCTAATGAGCTTGCCCTCGGAGTCCGTGAGCGTGACGGATACGATGCGTCCGTCGGCGTCGAGAGTGCGCGTTTCGGTCACTGTGCTGTCCTCTATATAGTCTCTCCTCGTTAAGGTCACGCTGCCGTCGGAGTAGGCGTAGCTTATTTCGCTCACGGGTTCCTCGTTCTTGGCGTATTTTTCGCTTACGAGCCTGTCCCCATCGTAGGTGTATTCCGTAACCGAGATCTCAACTGCGTCAATAAGCGTCGCCGCTCTCACGGTATGCCCCGCGTCGTCAAGCTTATAAATAAAGCTGTACTCCTCCTCAAATTCCTCGGGGCCGAGCGCAATGAAGCTCGTCATCTTCGTCACGGCGCCGTTTTCGTCGCGGACATATTCCTTATATCCCTCCGGCGCGTCGTTTATGCCGAGCGTGGTCTCCTTTGCGAGAAAGCCGTTCTCGTCGTATTCGTATATAACGGAGCGGAACTGAAGCCCGTCAGTGTTATACCATACCTCTTTTGAGAGCTTGCCCTCGCTTTTTTCGAATATTGTGAGGTCAAGTGTTTCCTGCGGAGCAGCTTCGGTGGGCTGCGGCGCGGGATCGTCTTTGGAGCAGGCGCAAAGCGCGAGCAGCATGACGAGGGAAAGCGCAAGGCATACGGTCTTTTTCATGTTGAGGCTCCTTTCCTGTGTGGTCATTTCACGGTTTTTTCGAGCACGGCGCCGGAGTAGGCGTCAATTTCATAGCGGTACGACAGTGCGATGGTGCGGAAGGTGACCTTATAGTACCACTGCCCGCCGGAGTATTTTATCCCCGAATCGAGCGAGGACACCTGACTTTGTGTCAGCCCCGCATCACGCAGCGCGATCGACTCGGCGCGCTCGGAGCCGATAAGAAGCTCATCGTCGCGCGTCTGATAGATAAGATAAACGACGCCCCCCGTGATGAGCGCGGCTATCAGAATGCAGATGATTACGATGTTAACACTCTTTTTCATGCCGTTTCTCCGTACATTAAGATAATAAATTATATCATTGCGCGGAGGATTTAGCAATATGCTGTTATTTCAGAGAAAAAACGAATTTTTGAGTTGACAAGAAGGTTTTCTTACACTATAATATTCAAGCGACTGTGGAGAGGTGCACTATGCTGCTTGATTTGAGACAAATAATTGAAGTCCCCGGAAAAAGCGTTCCGTTCGAATGTGAGCTGAATACGCAGGGGCTGGAATTTGACTCTGTTAAGGAGTATAAGGCTCCGCCCATGGCAGAAGGCAGAGTGTTCAATGAGGCAGGTATCCTGACACTCGAGGGTACCCTGACGGCCGAAATGACTTGCGTGTGCGACAGATGTGGTAAACTGTTTGACAGCACCAAGGTGATGGACCTCCGCGCCTTCATATCCGACAGAGAGTCTGAAGATCCCGAGGTCTTTGTTCTCGACGGGGACAAGCTCGATCTCGACGAAACTCTCTCTACCCTTTTTGTTCTCGACATGGAAACGAAGTTTCTGTGCTCCGAGGACTGCAAAGGTCTATGCTCCCGCTGCGGAGCCGACTTAAACCTTGGCCCCTGCGCTTGCGGGAAAGAGATCGATCCAAGACTTGCTGTGCTTTCGCAGCTGTTGGATAAGTGATCAACTAATACAAATGCTAATATGCAGCTGATTATCAGGAGGTGTCACCATGGCAGTCCCTAAGGGAAAAGTATCAAGACAGAGACGTGATAAGAGACGTTCGTCTCACTGGAAGCTCGAGGCTCCCGGCATCGTTAAGTGCCCCAACTGCGGCGAGTTCAAAATGCCTCACCGTGCCTGCAAGGCCTGCGGTATGTACAACGGCCGCAAGGTTCTCACCGTTGACGAGAAGTAATTAAAATGCTCAAGGAGGAAGGGTAACAGTGCCCCTCCTCCTTTTGCGTATATTTGACTATGAAAAATGACATCATTTCAAAAATAGACAGCGACAGCCCTCTGCACCGAAGGGTGAATATAGGCGATGAGATAGTCAGCATCAACGGAAACGTTATCCACGATGTGCTCGACTATAAATATTTCTCCTATGACCCCGTACTGAACATCACCGTACGCCGTCCCGACGGCAGCGAATACACCGTGCACGCGGAAAAGCCGGAGGGCATGGATCTCGGCCTTGAGTTTGAGGAGTATCTTATGGACGCTCCGAGAAGCTGCGCGAATAACTGCGTTTTCTGCTTTATTGACCAGCTTCCCAAGGGTATGCGCAAGACGATGTATTTTAAGGACGACGATGCGCGCCTGAGCTTTTTGCTCGGCAATTACATCACGCTCACGAACCTTTCCGAGCGCGAGATACAGCGCATAATCGACCTTCACATCAGCCCCGTGAACATCTCCGTCCACGCGACCGATCCCGAGCTGCGCGTAAAGCTCCTGCGCAATAAAAACGCGGGAAAATGCATGGATATAATGCGCCGCTTTGCGCAGGGCGGGATAGTCATGAACTGCCAGATAGTCTGCTGCCCGGGGCTCAACGACGGGCAGGCGCTCAGCCGCACCATGCGCGAATTAGCCGGGCTTTATCCCGCCGTTCACAGCGTGTCGATAGTGCCCGTGGGACTTACCAAATTCCGCGAGGGGCTGTATCCGCTCACGCCCTTTACCCCAGAGCACTCCGGCGAAACGATAGACCTCGTAACGCGTTACGGTGACGAGTGCGTCAGAAAATTCGGCACGCGCCTGTTTTTCTGCTCGGACGAAATGTATATCTGCGCGGGACGCGAGCTGCCCGAGGACGATTTCTACGAGGAGCACACTCAGCTTGAAAACGGCGTGGGTATGATAAGACTGCTCGAGCGTGAGTTTAAAAGCGCACTGAGTCTGTCCGATGAGCCGGACGGAGTGCCGTTTTCGATAGCCTGCGGAGTGTCGGTCGCGCCGTATTTTGAAAAACTTATTTGTATTGCAAGCGAAAAGTATGGTAATATAAAAGGAAAGGTATATCCCATCGTGAACGATTTCTTCGGTCACGGTGTGAATGTTTCCGGACTTATAACCGGCGGCGACCTCATTGCGCAGCTGAGGGGCAAGGAGCTCGGCGAGCGCCTTTTCGTTTCGCAGAATATGCTGCGGCGCGAGGAAATGGATTTTCTCGACGACGTGACGATAGAGCAGGCGAGGGACGCGCTCGGAGTGCCCATCTACCCCATAGAGTCGGACGGCTTTGCGCTTTGGGACGCGATGAGCGGCGATGCGCTGCCCGAGGTCAGGATACCGGTGCGCAGTCCGGAGCGCCGGCAGTACTATAAATATAATCAAAACGGAGGTTAGCTTTATGTCAAAGCCTCTCATTGCCATTGTCGGCAGACCCAACGTGGGAAAGAGCATGCTTTTCAACAAGCTGTGCGGCAAGCGGCTGTCCATAGTCGAGGACACGCCCGGCGTCACCCGCGACAGACTGTATGCCGAGTGCGAATGGCTCGGAAGAAAATTTGATATTGTCGATACCGGCGGCATCGAGCCGACGACCGATAACGAGATACTCATGTTCATGCGCGAGCAGGCGAACATCGCGATAAGCGCGGCGGACGTCATCGTTCTCGTAACGGACGTGCGCACGGGCGTCACGGCGGCGGACAAGGAAGTCGCCAACATGCTGCTGCGCTCAAAAAAGCCCACCGTGCTTGCCGTCAATAAGATGGACTCCACCGGCAGGCTCGACCCCGCCATCTACGAGTTTTACGAGCTCGGTCTGGGCGACCCCATCGCGGTCTCCGCGGTGCACGGTCACGGCACGGGCGATCTGCTCGACGAGTGCATGAAATATTTCCCGCCCGAGGATGAGGAGGAAGAGGAGGACGACCGCATAAAGGTCGCCGTCATCGGAAAGCCTAACGTCGGAAAGTCCTCGCTCATTAACCATATCCTCGGCGAAAAGCGCGTCATTGTCAGCAACGTCGCCGGCACAACGCGCGACGCTGTGGACTCCGAGGTGGACAATAAATTCGGCAAATACGTCTTTATAGACACCGCCGGAATTCGCCGCAAGAGCAAGGTGGACGAGCGTGTCGAGAAGTTTTCCGTCATGCGTGCGCAGATGGCCATCGAGCGCGCGGACGTGTGCATAATCATGATAGACGCGCGCGAGGGAGTCACCGAGCAGGACACGAAGATAGCCGGACTTGCTCACGAGGCGGGCAAGGCGAGCATCATCGTCGTAAACAAGTGGGATCTCATCGAAAAAGAGACCGGCACCATGGAGAAAATGCGCAAGGCGGTCATGCGTGATCTGAGCTTCATGAGCTATGCTCCGGTGCTGTTCATATCCGCAATGACGGGTCAGCGCACCGACAGGATATTCGAGCTTGTAAACTTCGTGAACGATCAGAGCAATATGCGCATAACGACGGGTATGCTCAACGACGTTCTCGCCGATGCTCAGGCGAGAGTGCAGCCGCCTACGGACAAGGGCCGCAGGCTGAAGATATACTACATGACCCAGACCGGCATAAAGCCGCCCAACTTCGTCATTTTCTGCAACAGCCGCGAGCTTTTCCACTTTTCGTATCAGAGATATATCGAAAATCAGATACGCGCCGTGTTCGGCCTTGAGGGCACGCCCATTCGCATGGTCATACGCCAGAAGGGGGATAAGCAATGACAGCGGTTTTGCTCGTGATAATTGCCGTTATCGCCTACACAATGGGCAGCGTCAGCACGCCTAACGTGACCTCGCATTTGATTTTTCATGAGAACATACAAAAGTATTCCCGCGATAACGTCGGCATAACGCGCTTTTTGATGCGTCACGGCCGCAGCGGTTTAATTAAGCTCATTCTCGCGGAGCTCATAAAAACAGCGATACCCGTGCTCCTCGGCGGACTGCTCATGCTCATCGTCGGCCACGCGCAGATAGGCTATGCCTTTGCACTGTTTTGCGTCGTGCTTGGCACGAACTTCCCGATAATGTACGATTTTCGCGGAGAGCACAGCCTGCTTGCCCTCATGATGGGAACCTTCTTCATAAGCAGCGAGGTAGCCTTCGCGGGCGTTTTTGTGTTCGTTGTGACGTATATTCTCAGCCGCTATATTTCCTTATCTGCCATGCTTGCGTCGGTGTTTATGTTTATCGTTGCCGTCATGAGCATTGATGACACGATCATCGTCAATGTGTTCGGTCTTACCAATCTGCTCGTTTTGATCGAATACCGCAAGAGTATCCCGCGTCTTATTAAGCGCAAGGAGCCCAAATTCCGCTATAAGCAGGACGTGAGCTTCATGTTTGACGAGGACTTTGGCAGCGGTGATGAAATAAAAAAGTAAATAGGCATAAGAAAACTCGGAAGCATCATGCTTCCGAGTTTTTTGCTATAACAAATATCTGAACGGCCTTATAACTATACGCACGAGACCCTGCACGGCGGTTTTCAATATCGACGCCTCGGGCGGAGCATAGTCCGCGCCCTGCGTCACGCTGCCGTTCGGAGCGAGGGTCTTGCCCTGACGCAGCATGGTGTCCGCCTCCTCGCGCAGTGCGGCGTTAAGCTCGGGGCAGTCCACCAGAAGCATCATCTCCGTGTCAAGATACGCGCTGCGCATATCCCAGTTAAACGAGCCTATGATGCTCAGACGGTCGTCAATTAAGATCGTCTTTGTGTGCATGGAGCTTTCGCCGCTCCATTGGCAGACGAAAACGCCGGTAGCAAGTATCCTGCCCTCGTTGTTGAGAAGATCCGCGCAGCCCCAGGGGTTGGCGCCGCTTTGGGGCGAATTTGTGATGATCTGCATCACCGCCTCGCCGCCTGCGGCCTTTTCGAGGCAGTCATACATGCTTTGGTTGCAGATGATGTACGGCGTTTGCAGCACGACGCGCTCGCTGCCGCACTGCATGAGCTCTGTAAGCACGTTTAAAAGCTGCGGAGACTTGTTCCATGCGGCACACTCGCCGCGCAGGACGCTCACACCCTCGGCCCGTATCGTCTCTGCGTCCCAATCAATGTGCTCAAGCTCACGAAGTCCTGCCCAACGCGCCGTGAGCTCCTCGTGCGCCTTTTGCACCCCTCTGCCGCTGCCGTCGGCGGTAAATTCGCGGTTGCTCTCTAGCGCCCAAATCTCCTCAAAATAGCTCAGCAGCGTTCCGACGGAGGCGCTTTCCGAGCCGTTGCCGTACACGACGATGTCGCGGTCCACGTTTTGACGCGAGGCGCCGCCGCTGCCGAGGAACAGGTCGCTTGTGTTCCTGCCGCCGATGATATACGCGTTGCGGTCAATGATGAGATACTTGTCGTGGCAGCGGTAGTTGGCCGTCCAAAGCCGAGTAAGGCGAATGGGATTATAGAATTTTATCTCCGCATTCTCCTGCGCGGCAAGAGCCTTGAAGGCGCTGCTGCCGTTAAGGTGGAGCTGCGCGTTCATGCCGTCAACGAGTATGCGCACCCGCACACCGCGCTGCGCCGCGTCCATGAGCGCGGCAATGATGTCCGAGCCGCTGTTGTCTGCGCGGAAATCGAAGGTGGAGAGGATAATCTCCTCCTGCGCCGAGCCGATGAGCCGAAGCCGCCAGCTCAGAGCCTCCTCATTGCCGTCAACAAGGCAGACCCTTTCCTGAGCGGGAGCGGGCAGGCGAGGCTGCGTATCGCTTTTCTTCTGCGTTCCGAGCAGCGGCGGGATTATCAGACACGCGGGCAGGTAGATGGCAAGGCACAGTATGCCCACGCCGAGAATGCAGCCGTATTCTTTGCGAAACAGTTTTTTCATTTATGATCACTTCCGATAAGGCTTCGGTAATTTGCGCTTACCGTGCCGAGATCAGCACAGCGGCGCAAAAATGCGAAGAATTCCGTCTATTGCCCAGCGGCGGGAATAGTGCTTCGTGTCGTAGGGCTTGACCTCGCTGCATTTTTCCTGCGTTTCGAGGAAATCGCGCTTTATCCTTGAAACGATGCCCTCGCGGTAAAACAGCGAGTTGTTCTCAAAATGCAGGAACAGGCTGCGATAGTCCAAGTTTACCGTTCCGATGGTCGCAACTCTGTCGTCGGAAACAAAGCTCTTTGCGTGGACAAAGCCGGGAGTGTACTCGTATATCTTGACCCCGCCGCTCAGAAGCACCTGATAAAAGCTGCGCGACATACGGAATATGAGCTTCTTGTCGGGAACTCCGGGCATTATTATGCGAACGTCAACGCCGCGCTGCGCAGCGGAGATCATCGCCGCCATGAGGTCGTCGCCGAGCATGAGATAGGGGGTGAAGAACCAAGCGTAATCCGTGCTCTGCGAAAGCAGGTCGATGAAAAGGCGGTTGCTCGTGGCCACGTGATTGAGGGGCGAGTCGTAGTAGCTGAGAACATAGCCGTCCGTTTCGCGCGGGACCTTGCTCGGCTCCGGCATCGGCAGAGTTTTCTCATTCTTTTTGACGGCAAAGGCGTTCCAGAAGGTCAGGAACATATGCGTAAAGCTGTGCACCGCCTCGCCGGTAAGACGGAAGGCGGTGTCCTTCCAGTGTCCGTAGGGCTTTTTGAGGTTTATGTAGCGGTCTGCGAGGTTAATGCCGCCGCTGTAGGCGATCTCGTTGTCGATTATGAGCATCTTGCGGTGGTCGCGGTAGTTGACGGTGCCCTTGAGCGCGAGGAAGGGATTAAACGGAGCGCAGGGAATACCCTTTTGGCTCAGCTCGCGGGCGTTACTGAAGTTGAAGGACGAGATGCTGCCCATGTCGTCATACATTACGCGCACGTCAACGCCCTGCTCGAGCTTTTCCTCGAGAACGCTCATGATGCTGTCCCACATATGTCCGGGCTCGATGATGAAGTATTCGATGTATATCGAGCGCTTGGCCTTTTTGAGGTCTGTGAGCATATCGGGGAACATATCGTCGCCGAGCGGGTAGTATCGGGTTTGCTCGGCTCTGCAAAGAGGATAGCCTGTCTTGCCCTCGAGCCAGCGCACGGTCTGTTCCATACGCTTATCGCCGTCAAAGGGCGTTTGTCCGATTTCGAGCGGCTGTGTATCGCCGCTGCTTTGCGCGCTCTCAAGGCGCTTTTTCAGGGGCTTTGCCGTGCGCATATTTCCGAAAAACAGGTACAGCAGAGTGCCCACGAGCGGCATCGTCAGAATAACGAGCAGCCACAGCAGCTTGTATGTGCTCTCGTCACGCTTGATTATGATATAGAGCACCAAAAAGAATGCGACGACCGACAGTGCCGACTCGATAAGCGGCGCATAGGGCGAGAGCCATTTAATCAGCATCAAATGCCACAGCACCTGCAATGCCGCGGCAGGCACGATTATCAAAACGCGGCGCATGATTTTTCCCATGTCAAAATTCCTTTCCCGTTACGCCTCCTCCGAGGCTGCCTTCCACGCGCACACGATCTGCGCCATTTCCTCGGGCGATTCGGTGTAGCCGCGCAGCACCCATGCGTTCATGAGTCCGAAGAGCCCGAAGGTGATAAACTGGATAAAATAATGTGTTTTTGCGTCCGCCTGCGCGATAACGGGGGCGGCGCTCTGAAGATAGAAGTCGAGGATAACGTCCTGATGCCCCGAGGCGTACAGCAGATCGAATATGGGGCGAATGGACAGGCAGAACTCGAAAAGCGCCTTGATCCCCTCGGGGTTTACCCGGGAAATGCCGTCGCTGCCGCGCTGCGCGCAAAAGCGCCTCCACAGGCAGAGAATTTTAAATGACAGCACCTCGTCCTTGCTGTGGAAATAGCGAAAATAGGTCGAGCGCCCCACGTCCGCCTTCGCCGTCATTTCCTCTATGCTGATTTTTTCAATGGGCTTATCCTGCATGAGCTCAAGCAGGGCGGTACCCATGCTTTCCTTGAGATAGTCCGTTGTTGCCGTTGTTCTGCGCATAATAAGCCCTCCGTTGCCTCATTTGATAATATTTCGGTATAAATGATACTTTAGTTTCTTTTATACTATCATCCGCATTAGCGCTTGTCAATAGCCCAAGCGCAAAAAAAGGCGGAGCCGCGTGGCTCCGTCTTTTGGAAAATCATATTTATTTATATATAACAAGCGCGGCAAACACGAGGGGCTCGGAGGTCCTGTTTGCTATCGAGTGACCCTCGCCCTCGGGGCAAAACGCCGTGTCGCCCGGATAAAGGGTCACGATGCTGCCGTTGTCGCTGTATTCGCCCTCGCCGGATATGATGCAGTAGTATTCGCCGTCGCCCTTGTGTATGTGCCAGCCGAGCTCGCTGCCCGGCTCAAGCGTTGCAACGGAAAACACTCTGCCCTTATCATAAAGCTCCTCGGGCGTTTCGATTATGCGCTTAAAGTGCACCTTGCCGCTGCCGCCGAATACGTTTTCGGCAGTATCGAGTTTGTGCTCACTGTTTCTCTTTATCATATCAGTCGTTTCTCCTTCCGCCGACTATTATAAGAAATCTCATGAGCTGCGCGAGCGAGACGGCAAGCGCCGCAACGTAGGTCATTGCCGCCGCGGACAGCACCTTCTTTGCCTGCCTGAGCTCCTCGCCCTGCAAAAGATTTGTTTCCTCTATCGTCTTGAGCGCGCGCGACGAGGCGTTAAACTCCGTCGGCAGCGTCACGAGCTGGAACACCGTGACAAGTCCGAAAAGTGCACAGCCGATATAGGCTATCATAACGAAAACTTCACCCATCGATGAGAGCAGCAGACCGATTATGATAAGCGGTACGGAGAGCTTTGCGCCGATGTTCGTGATCGGGACTATCGCCGTGCGAATCTTGACGGGCGCGTAGTTCGTCGCGTGCTGTATCGCGTGACCGACCTCATGGCAGGCAACGCCGATGGCAGCCGTCGAGGTGCTCGAGTAAACGTCATCGGACAGGCGCACGACGTTGGCAGAGGGGTCGTAGTGGTCCGTCAGCGAGCCCTGAATGTGCTCGATACGAACATTTCTGAGCCCGTTGCGGTCAAGCACCCATCGCGCGGCGTCGGCACCGGTCATGCCGCGCACGTTGCGCGTTTTCTTGTATTTTTCAAAGGTGGAGTTGACCCTCGCGCTTGCCCACATCGCAAAAAGCATTGCCGGAAGCACGAGGACTATATACGTCCAGTCGATATACATTTTTCACATCCCCAATTCTTCGTCTATCAGCACGACCTCGACCTTTTCCATGTCCATCATCGGGCCCCACAGCACGAGCATCGCGTTGCAGATCCTCTCCGGCGAGCGGCAGTCGTGGCACTTGTCGTCGAGCTTGCAGGGCGTTTTTGCGGGAAAGCGCTTGCAGTTCTGCGTTGCGGCGATATTGCGCGCACGGAAAACGGCGGATTCAAAGTCGGGGCAGATCTTGTTAGTGCCGGCTATGATATAAACGGTCTTTTCGCCGAAAACCTGACCGGCAAGACGGTTGCCGCGGCCGTCGATGTTGATTATCTCGCCGTCCTCGGAGATGGCGTTTGCACCCGAGATGAACACCTTCGCGGCATTTTCCTTGTAAAGGGTCTCAAAGCCCGGCTCGCGCCAGTGCCAGAATACATCGTTGCCGTTTTCGCACAGCTTGTCGAAAAGCCCGAGCTGATCGACGGTCTTGGAGCCGCCGATGCCGACGCTCGTGTTTTTTATCTCGCCCAGCAGATATCTGCACGCATCGTCGCCGGTCGCAAAATGCCGCACCGCAAATCGGCGCGCTTCAAGATTTTTTATCGTTTTTTCAATATTCATATGTACGCTCCTTTCATATCACCTTTGTGGTCATTATATAATAGGAGCGCTTAATTATCAAGCCGCTTTTCAAGCTCGCAAACGAGAACCGAGGCCGAGGAAATGAGCTGCCTTGCCGTCTCCGTGTCCGAGGCGTTTGCGGATATTCTCACTGCGGCACTGTCGGGCAGGGCCTCGATGCGCAGCTCGTAATCCCTGCCGCGAAACAGAAAGCCGTCGGAATATTCCGCACCGAGACCGAGGAATGCGCAGCTTATCCTGTCCATGAGCCGTGCGCGGTCGCAGCAGACGCAGTCGGCGTTTTCCATGCCCGAGCGGGGCTTCGCGGAGGGGCACTCCTGCGCCGCTTCAAAGTCGCCGTCGAAATTTATATTCAGCCTTCCCGCAAGCGCGTCGGCGCAGCACTCGTAGTAGCTTCGCGGTGTGCCAATGTCGCACCAGTAGCCGTCGGCTTGAAAGCCCAGGAGCTTTTCGCCGACGTCGAGCAGGGCGGGGAACAGATCTTTTGCAAAGTCAAACTCTTTGCCCTGCGGCACGAGCTGCATTGCGCGCGGGGTGAGGATATAAATGCCGGTGTTCACGAGATTTGTCACGACGCGCCCCCAGTCGGGCTTTTCTATGAAAGAGCGGATATAGCCCTCGCGGTCGCACAGCGCAAGTCCGTAGCGCAGCGGCTCTGACTCGGGAAACAGCGCTATCGTCGCGGTAGCCTTGCGGCTTTTGTGCGCCGCCATCATCTCGGACAGATCAAAATCGCAGGCAGCGTCGCCGGAGATTACGAGAAAGTCCTCGTCTCCGTAAAAATCCGCGCAGTTTTTCACTCCGCCCGCCGTGCCGAGCGCCGATTCCTCGATCCTGTATTGAAGCCTCACGCCGAGCCTCTCGCCGTCTCCGAAGCAGCTTTTGATGTCCTGCGCTCGGTATTTCAGCGCACAGCAGATATCGGTGATGCCGTGCTTTTTAAGAAGCAGGATTATGTGTTCCATAATAGGTCTTCCGCAAAGCATCGCCAGCGGTTTGGGCGTATCGCCCGTCACGGGCTTCAAACGGCGTCCCTCGCCGCCCGCCATGATTATCGCTTTCATGCGCTCAACTCCCCTCAAAAACAGTTTTCCGCATATGGCGTAAAAAATACTTGACTTTGTGCGAGAATTGAATTATAATACACAGGCTCAGACATTTGAATATGTTTTATACTCGGAGAAGTCGCGTAGTCCGGCCGAGCGCGCACGATTGGAAATCGTGTAACACCCATAAGGTGTTCGAGGGTTCAAATCCCTCCTTCTCCGCCAATTAGTCCACCGTAATTTTGATAGAATTGCGGTGGACTTTTCTTGCTTAGCAGTCTGCATTATGGTACTATGATTTCGACAAATCGGGACTTGAAGGAGCATCACCGTTATGATCAGAGAATTACGAAAAGCGGATATAAATATAGTTGCAGATATATGGTTAGATACAAATATAAAGACACATTATTTTATCCCCGCGCAATATTGGAAAAGCAATTTTGAGGTAGTAAAAGAACTGCTATTACAGGCAACTGTCTATGTTTACGAGGACAAGCAGGAAATACAGGGCTTTGTAGGGCTGAGTGACGAATACATTGAGGGCATTTTTGTTTCTGCCGAAATGCAGTCTCAGGGTATAGGTAAAATTTTGCTGAACTATGCAAAAGAGAAAAGAAACAAATTGCTCTTAAATGTATATCAAAAAAATACACGGGCAATAGCTTTTTATCAAAGAGAAGGGTTTGAAATCCAAGGCAAGGGCATTGATGAAGCTGCCGGGGAAAGAGATTATGTAATGGCATGGCACAGCCATATTCTTTTCCCCAATGTTGTGCAATGGTGAGAACTGCCCCCCTTGACGGCTTTCTATCAAAATTACGGTTCTCTGCCAAAAAGTCCACTGAGACCTCATTGATCGCGGTGGATTTTTTTTGCGTTTTGTGGTATGGTGAGGGCAACAACAGAGGAGATGAGGCATTATGTGGTTTGTGCTTGCGCTGCTGTCCGCAGTGTTTGCAGCACTCACGTCGATTTTGGCGAAGGTCGGTATCGACGGGGTCAATTCAAATCTCGCAACCGCGATAAGGACCGTGGTCGTTCTCGCAATGGCATGGGGAATGGTTTTCCTCACCGATTCACAGGGCGGGATAGCGCAGATCGGCAGAAAAAGCTGGCTGTTTCTTATCCTTTCGGGGCTTGCTACGGGTGCGTCGTGGCTTTGCTACTACCGCGCGCTGCAAATCGGCGAGGCGTCGAAGGTCGTTCCCATCGACAAGCTGAGCGTTGTGATCACGCTCGTTATGGCGTTCGTTTTTCTGCATGAGGAGTTCACGCCTAAATCGCTGATAGGCTGCGTCCTGATAGGCGCGGGCACGCTGCTGATGGTCTTATAGCGCTCAATTAACCGAAAACCGATACGATTATTCAGCTTCCGCTGCGGTCTTACCGAGGTCGCAGCGGATTTTATTATAAGAGAAAGTCAAAAAATACGAATATGAGAAGCATATAGAAAACCGTTTTTGTAAAATCTGCCGATGAAATCTTAGCTGTGAATAGTTAATATTATAACAACAATGCAATTGCCCTTAAAGACAATCAAAGAACACAGTATCACACAAAATGGAGGCAGCCTTATGTTAGACGGTTCTGCGGTAGGTTTATCGGTAGAGCAGGATTTTTCCTATACATGGAGAGATCTTATACTTTATAATTTGAGCGTCGGAGCAAAGCAGGAGGAACTCGAGTATGTTTACGAGAAGAACCTGAAGGCAGTACCGACCTTCGGCGTTATCCCGTGCACGGCGACCTTCGGAACGGAGCCCTTTTCCGAGCAGCCGCTGATGCCCACGAGAAAAATCGAAGGGCTGCGCACGGACGGGACGCTGCATATGGATCACAAGCTTGTCGTCAACGGCCCAATCCCGGCAGAAGGAAAGCTGCATCTGAAAAAAGTGATCACAGCCGTGTATGACCGGGGTGAAGGCAAGGGCGCAAAAATCAATGTTGACGTGATCGCCGAAAATGCGGCAGGGGATAGGGTGTTCACCAATACCATGGGCTATTTAAATCGTTGGTCCGGCGGATTTGGCGGCCCTAAGGTGCCGGAGAGCGATATCATTATTCCGGACAGAGAGGCCGACTGCAAGATCAACGACGCATATCCGGAAACCGCGCCGCTGTTGTATCGGCTGACGGGCGATACATACCCGCTTCATGCAGATCCGGCGTTTGCCAAGAAAGCCGGTTTTGACCGGCCCATCGTTCACGGGCTTTGCAGCCTCGGCTATGCCTGCCGTATGATGATAGAAGCTCTGTTTCCGGGCGAGCCGGAACGGATGCTGTCTATCGAAAACCAGTTCAGAGCGGTGGCTCTGCCCGGAGAGCGATTCACGCTTCACGTCTGGAGGACGGGGAAAAAACAGGCGGTGTTTCGCATGGTAAAGGACAGCGACGGCAAAGCAATTTTGGATCACGGACGAATGATTTGGAGATAGGTGTAAAAAAGGCGCGTTTGTCGGAAAAACCGCAGACGCGCCTTTTAATGTGCTTATATGAGCTTATTTTTCGTTCTTTGCGGCCTTGACTATGTCGCCCACGCCGCCGAGCACGGCGGTCGGACGGTAGGCGTAGTTGTCGAGCGTTGCGCGGCTTGACACTCCGGAGAGCACGAGCACCGTGGACATGCCGCTTTCCATGCCGGATATGACGTCCGTGTCCATGCGGTCGCCTATCATGACGGCGTCGGCGGAGTGGCAGTTGAGCATACGCAGACCCGTGCGCATCATGAGGGGATTGGGCTTGCCGCAGAAGTACGCGCGGGTGCCGGTCGCCATCTCGATGGGGGATATAAGCGCGCGGCAGGCAGGGGCGATGCCGTTTTCTATGGGACCGGAGACATCGGAGTTTGCGCCGATTAGCTTCGCGCCGCCGAGTACGAGGTTCGTTGCCTGAGTGAGTGTGTCGAGCGAATACGATCTGCCTTCTCCGACGACAACATAGTCGGGGTTCACGTCGTTCATGGTTATGCCAACGTCATACAGGGCATTGAGAAGCCCCGCCTCGCCGATGGCAAACACCGAGCAGCCCGGAGCCTGCTCCTTTAAAAACGCCGCTGTCGCAAGGGCGCTCGTGTAAAAATGCTCCTCAGGCACGGTGAGCCCCATGCGATGCAGCTTCTGACCGAGCTCGCGCGGAGTGAAGCCGGAGTTGTTGGTCAAAAACAGATAGTCCTTTTTCTCCTCCTGAAGCCACTGTATGAACTCCGCTGCGCCCGGAAGTATGCGGTTTCCGTGATAGATGACGCCGTCCATATCGCATATGAAGCCCTTTTTTTCGTTGAAATTAATCATATATCTAAAACCTTCTTTCCTTTGTCATATCGCCATTATAGCATACCAAGTGTTGCTTTTTCGTAAAATCGGAATAAAGTTTTTGTTCTGCGGCGTATAATTTGACCGTCTATTTTCTTGTTGATTTTAGTTGCATAGACTGGTATCATGGACACACTGAAGAAAATGGAGGTAAACACGATGAATAATTTCCAAAAGCTCACCGGCGCTGTTTCCGCCGCGAGCTTTTGCGGTCTTGCGGTGAAGTATCCGCTGCGCAAAATGAAAATGCACAAGCTCAATGCCGAGCTCATGAAGGCGCACGAGCCCATAAGCGGCGTATTCTTTCTCGCGGCGTCCGCGCATCTTGCAGCCGGTCTCATGAAGGCGAAGAAAACCGCACCCGCGGTCGTCATAAGCGGCGCGGCAGCCTATGCCGTGAGCTTTGTCCTCATTGCCGCCTGCCACATGACCAAGGATCAGAAAAAGAAGATGCAGTGGCACAGGATATATTCTCTCGCGCTCGCGGGCACCATGACCGGTCACGCGGCACTTGCACGACTCGCAAAATAAGCAAAAAATTAAACATTTGTGAACTTTAAAAGCACGCTATTGACAGCGTGCTTTTAATTTTGCTAAAATGCGTTCGTAAAAAAATTTCGGAGGCGAAGCATGGAACGCGAGCTGTATTGCGGAGAGCTGATAAAGCGGCTCAACGACACGATAAAGAAGGAAGCAAATAACGATCTTCAGAAGCACGGCGTCACGGTCGTGCAGATGAAGGTGCTCATAAAGCTCGATCACGCGCGGGAAAACATCCTGCCGCTCAAGGAGCTCGAGCGCTATTTTGACGTTTCTCAGGCTACGATGGCGGGCGTCATCGTGCGCCTTGAAAGGGCGGGGCTCGTTGAAGCCTGCGCTTCGGAAAGGGATAAGCGAGTTAAGCTCGTGCGCATTTCCGAGGCGGGCAGGAGCCTGTGCCTGAGCGCGAGAAGCAATATGATAAAAAACGAGGAGAGGCTGTTTTCCTGCCTTACGCAGGAAGAGCATACGCAGCTTCGAGCGCTGCTGTACAAGGTCTATGACAGCGTCGGAGGACATTGCGAAAGGAGTGAGAGACCGTGATAAAAACACTTTCCGGCTGCATCGGGCAATATAAGCGCGAGTCGATACTGACGCCGATCTTCACGGCGCTTGAGGTATTCATGGAGATACTCATTCCGTTTATAACGGCGTCGATAATCGACAAGGGCATTCAGGCGCAGAACATGAGCATGGTGCTTTTATACGGCGGCATTATGATAGTCTGCGCGTTTTTGAGCCTTTTCTTCGGCGTTGAGGCAGGGCGCTATGCATCGACTGCGTCCACGGGATTTGCCTGCAATCTGCGCGACGCAATGTATGAAAATATCCAGAGCTTTTCGTTTTCAAACATTGATAAATTCAGCACCGCAGGTCTTGTGACGCGAATGACCACGGACGTCACGAACCTGCAAAACGCCTATCAAATGCTCATGCGCATTGCCGTGCGCGCTCCGCTGATGCTCATATGCAGCATGATAATGTGCTTTGTCATTAACGTGGAGCTGAGCCTTGTTTTCCTTGCGGCGCTGGTGCTGCTCGGCATTGTGCTTATGACGGTCATGAAAAGGGCGATGCCGATATTCACGCGCGTTTTCGCCCGCTATGACGACGTGAACGCGAGCGTGCAGGAAAACGTTTCCGCGATCCGCGTCGTAAAGGCGTTTGTGCGCGAAAAGCACGAGAGCAGTAAATTCGAAAAAGCGGCGGAGGAGCTGTATAAGCTCTTCGTCAAGGCGGAATCGACAATCATCGTAAACAACCCCATCATGATGACCGTTATTTACGGCAGCATACTTGCACTGTCTTGGTTCGGTGCGCATTTTATCGTGTCCGGCACGCTCACGACGGGAAATCTCACCTCGCTTATAAGCTACGTCATCAGCATGATGATGTCGCTCATGATGCTCTCGATGATATTTGTCATGCTCACCATGAGCACGGCAAGCGCGAAGCGTATTGCCGAGGTGCTCAACGAGAAGGCGGATCTCACCGATCCCGAGCAGCCCGAGACCGTTATTGCCGATGGCAGCATAGACTTTGACCACGTCTGCTTTTCGTACAGAGCCGGCAGCGGCGAGGACGTTTTGCACGACATTGACCTGCACATTCACTCGGGCGAGACCGTCGGCATTATAGGCGCCACCGGCAGCGGCAAAACGAGCCTCGTGAGCCTCGTGAGCAGACTTTACGACGTTAAAAGCGGCTGTGTGCGCGTGGGCGGACGCGACGTGCGCGAATACGACATGACCGCCCTGCGCGATCAGGTCGCCGTCGTGCTTCAGAAAAACGTGCTGTTTTCCGGCACGATACTCGATAATCTGCGCTGGGGCAACGAAAATGCAAGCGAGCAGCAGTGCGCCGAGGCCTGCCGTGCCGCCTGTGCGGAGGAGTTCATCGAAAAGCTCCCCGATAAGTACGACACCTGGATAGAGCAGGGCGGCACCAACGTCTCCGGCGGTCAGCGCCAGAGACTGTGCATCGCCCGTGCGCTCTTAAAGCAGCCCAAGGTGCTCATTCTCGACGACTCTACAAGCGCCGTTGACACCGCAACGGATGCGAAGATAAAGGAAGCCTTTGCGCAGATTATCCCCGGCACGACGAAGCTCATCGTCTCTCAGCGCATATCCAGCATCGAAAAGACCGACAGGATACTCGTGCTCGACGGCGGCAGAGTCAGCGGTTTTGACAGCCACGAAAGGCTGCTCGAAAATAACGCCATCTACCGCGAGATATACCTCGCCCAGAGCAGCGGCAGCGGCGACTTTGACGAAGCGGGAGAGGAGGATTGAGCATGAGACAGAATAATTTCGGAAAGCCAAAGGGCGACCCCAAGCTCATTAAGCGCGTCATGGCGTATGTGCTCAAAAATTACAAGACCGCCTGCATCCTCGTCGTTATCGGCATATTGGTGTCGGCGCTGTCCACGCTGTGCATAACGCTTTTCATGCAGACGCTCATAGACGATTATATAACTCCCCTCGTGACGGCAGCGGTCAAGGATTACGCGCCCTTGGCGGCGGCAATGCTGCGCCTTGCACTGGTGCTTATCGCCGGCATCGTCTGTGCCTACGGCTATAACCGCATCATGGTAAACGTCACGCAGGGCACCATGAAGCGGCTGCGTATAGAGCTTTTTAACAACATGGAGCGCCTGCCCATCCGCTATTTTGACACCCACGCGCACGGCGACATTATGTCCGTTTACACAAACGACGTTGACACCCTGCGCCAGATGATAAGCCAGAGCCTGCCGCAGCTCGTGAATGCGAGTATCAGCTTCGTTGCGGTGCTCGTGAGCATGATAGTGCTCGATATCCCGCTGACTGTGCTGTCCGTTGCGATGGTGCTCGTCATGCTCAAGGTCATGTCGAAGCTCAGTGCCAAGGCCGGAGAATATTTCGGCAAGCAGCAGCGCGATCTCGGAAAGGTCAACGGCTATATCGAGGAAATGATGGAAGGGCAGAAGGTCGTTAAGGTGTTCTGCCATGAGGATAAGAGCCTTGAGCAGTTTAAAAAGCTCAACGACGACCTGCGCCGCAGTGCGGAGACCGCCAATAAGATAGGCAATATCATGATGCCCGTAAACGGCAACCTAGGCAATATAAGCTACGTTCTGTGCGCGATAGTCGGCGGCGTGCTCGCGCTGAGCGGTCACACGCAGCTGACCATCGGAACTCTCGTCGCGTTTTTGACCCTGAATAAGAGCTTCACGCAGCCCGTCACGATGATAAGCCAGCAGGCGGCAAGCGTCGTTATGGCAATGGCGGGCGCGGAGCGAGTGTTTAAGCTTCTTGACGAAAAGCCCGAGGAGGACGAGGGCTACGTCGAGCTTGTCAACGCGGTCAAAAACCCCGACGGCAGCCTCAGCGAAACGGACGAGCGCACCGGCGTATGGGCGTGGAAGCATCCGCATAAGTCCGACGGCAGCGTGAGCTACACAAGGCTGCGCGGCGAGGTCACCTTTGATGGTGTCGATTTCGGCTACACCGAGGACAAAACCGTCCTGCACGACATAAAAATGTACGCAAAGCCCGGTCAAAAGCTTGCCTTCGTAGGCTCGACCGGAGCGGGCAAAACGACCATCACAAATCTCATAAACCGCTTTTACGACATAAATGACGGCAAGATACGCTACGACGGGATAAACATCGGCAAGATAAAAAAGCCCGACCTGCGCCGCAGCCTCGGCATGGTGCTTCAGGATACCTGTCTGTTTACCGGCACCGTCATGGAAAATATCCGCTACGGCAGACTTGACGCGACGGATGCCGAGTGCATCGAGGCCGCGCGCCTTGCCAATGCCGACGGCTTTATCCGCCGCCTGCCCGAGGGCTACGACACGGTGCTCACGGGAAGCGGAGCAAAGCTCAGTCAGGGTCAGCGCCAGCTCATTGCGATCGCCCGCGCCGCCGTTGCAGACCCTCCGGTGCTCATTCTCGACGAAGCCACATCGTCTATCGACACGCGCACGGAGCGGCTCGTGCAGGAGGGCATGGACGCGCTCATGAGCGGCAGAACGAGCTTCGTTATCGCCCACCGCCTGTCCACCGTGCAAAACGCCGACTGCATCATGGTGCTCGAAAACGGCAGGATAATAGAGCGCGGCACGCATGACGACCTCATCGCCCAAAGGGGCAGATATTATCAGCTATACACCGGAAATTCAATATAAAAAGCAAATTTTGATAATGAAAAAGGACACCCGAGCGGGTGTCCTTTTCATCGTGTCAAAAAAGTCTGTGACTTTTTTGCACGCTGAAAAAACGCCACATTTTTTGTGAAGCTCAAGCTTCACGCAAAATCTCGCTTCGCTCGTCAAAAAGCCTGATAGCTCAGGCATTTTTGATGGCTATAATCTGATTTCGAGCGGGGCCTTTGCCCCCTCAAACTCCCCCGCTGCGCGGTTGTCTTTCCTCAGCAGCACAGGTTTTTCGTCAGTTTGAAAGGACACCCGAGCGGGTGTCCTTTTCCAGTGCTTATTATCTGTCCTCCTGAGTGCGGATGAGGTTTTTGTAGAAGCTCACCGCACCGGGCAGGCAGTTGTATTCGATGTTTTCGTTCAGACCGTGCATACCGGCAAGCTGCTCTGCACCGAAAATGACGGGGGCAAAGCGGATGCAGTTTTTGCAGACGGGCTGATAGAACTGTGCGTCGGTCGCGCCGGTCATGACGTAGGGGCTCACGGGAAGACCGGGGAAGGTCTTGCTTATGACGCTTTCGATCTGCTTAAAGGCGGCGCCGTCAATATCAACAGACTCCGTGTAGTCGTTCGAGTGGATGACCTCCATCTCGAGACCGTGCTTGTCGGCGAGCTTTCTGACAATCTCAAGGCTCTCCTTCTCGCCCTGGTGGGGGATAAAGCGCATATTCGCGCTCACGCTGGCCTCCTGCGGGATCACGTTGCAGGCGTCCGAGCCGGACTGCATGGTGAATGCCATGGTGGTCTGGAGCATTGCACCGGCCTGTGCGCTCAGTCTGCCGATGACGGGCTTGAGAATGGGCGCAAACAGCCAAAGATTGCCCATGATGAGCTTATAGGGGAAGGCGGCGTAGGGCGCGAGGCTATTAAACATTTCCGACACCTCGCGCGGGAACTCGCGCTTAAAGTAGCAGTGAGTTTCGATGTCGTTGACAAAGGAGGCAAGGCGCGCGATGGGGCTGTTTCTCGACGGTGCGCTTGCGTGGCCGCCGGTGGAGCGGGCGGTGAATTTGACGTCGCCCTTGCCTTTTTCGAAAACGCCGACCATTGCGAAGTGACCCTTGACGCCGGGGATGGGCTCGGCGATTATGCCGCCGCCCTCATCGCAGAGCAGAAACAGCTCAACGCCGCGTCTTTGAAGCTCCTTTACGAGCTTCGGGGCGCCGTCGCCTGCCCATTCCTCCGTGCAGGAGGAGGCGAGATAAACGTCGCACTTGGGGGTGTAGCCCTCCTTGAGGAGCTCCTCAACAGCCTGGAAGAACGCCATGACGGACGCCTTCGTGTCGGCTGTGCCGCGGCCCCAGACCTTGCCCTCGGCAATTTCGCCGCCGAACGGCTCGTGCTCCCATTCGCCCTCTGCGGGAACGACGTCCTGATGGCTCATGAGCAGTATCGGAGCACCGTCGCCGCTGCCCTTCCAGAGATACAGAAGGTTTCCGTCGATGACGGTCTTTTCAAGCTTTTCGTGAACGAGCGGGAAAAGCTCCTCAAGCACCTTGTGGAAGCCGAGAAACTTCTCGCTGCTGTCAACGTTTGCGTAGGAAACGGTTTCGTAGCGAACCATTTCGGCGAGCTTATTTGCAAGCTCAAGCGCATATTCGCCCGCCTCGGGTGCGTGGTAGCCCGAGACCTTGTTCGGCGTGAGCAGAGTGCGCACGACGGCTGCGGCGGGCAGTGTGAGAGCTGCCGCGGGGATCATAAACTTAGCTTTTTTCATTTGTCGGTACCGGCTTTCTTGTAGAATATATATGCTATGCCGATCGCGATTGCGCCGGCGGGGATAATCATAAAGCTCGTCGAGCCCGTGAGGGAGGGGACGAGGATGAACAGAACGCTCATGACGATAAGCGGGGCCGCGGCGATCTTCATGTTTCCGCGGAAATACTTATACGCCATTGCACCGAACAGTGCCGGCACGACGTTTTCAAACGCGGGCTGGAGTGTGGGGCTCTGGAGGATGGGCTGCAGGGGAACGAGCAGCGCGACGCCGAGCGCGAGGACGACTATCGTGACCAATGCCGAGGTGGCGATGGACAGCGTAGAAACGATCTCGTTTTCGGGAGTGCCGGTCTTTGCACCGACTATATCGCGGGCATTGACCGCGCAGGGAATCTTCATGTTTATAAGGTTGCCCGTTATGAAGGCAAGATAGCCGCCGCCCGCGCCGAGCATGGGCGTGTAGACGAGAAATTCGACAACGCTGCCGACGAGCCAAACAAGACCGACGGACAGAAACGCTCTTGCCGCAGCACTGATATCGGGCATTGCGCCGAGAAACTTGCCAATGACAAACGGTGCCGCGACGAGCGAGATAAGCACGATCGCGCTGCTTGCGCGCCCTATAATATGTGTGCGCTTATTATAGCTTTCAAAATAATCGTTATTCATATTGCAGCCTCCTTATATAAGCTTGACCAAAACAGCCGCGGTCATGCCGATGAGCATACTGCCGGCAATAGAGAAGCTCTCGACCCATGCAAGATTTTTCTTTTCCGCGAGATAGACGAAGAGCGCCATCACAAGACCGGACACGAGGACCACGAACATGGGAAGAAGGCTTCCCGAGAAGGAAAAGAGCTGACCGCCGCCGGACACGAAGCCGCCGATGTAGCTTCCGATGTATGCCGACACGAGACCGATAAACATTGCGGTCATGGCGCTGTCGCCGAAGCCTGCGCCGCCGCCGGAGCTCTTCTTGCCGCTGCCGAGGCGGCCGAGATAGCGCTTGTTGAAGAATATCGAAAGAAGCATGCCCCATATGATGCAAACGCTCATCAAAAGCGCGATGGTCGCAAAGCCCGAGGGGGTCATTTCCGCGGCGGAGAGCGAGGACATACCGACCTGCTCCGCGGCAGCCTGTGCTACCTGTGTCTCATAGTGAAGTGCGCCGACTACCGAAAGTCTCAGCCAGGGCCACGGAGTGCCGAGGCTGCCCGAAAGAGCGATGACGCCAAGCAGGATGCCGACGCTCGGCAGCAGCGAAAACGTCGCGCTGGCAGTGATCGTGCGTCTGAGCTTGGTTTTGTCGATGCCGATCGCGAGCCCCGCACGGTAAGCTCTGACCATGAATACGATGCAAACCACTGCAACGAAGGCAACAATTCCTCCGCATATGGCATACACCGGTGCGCTGTTAAGCAGCGATAGAATGTTCATAAACTATTTCTCCTTTTTGTTAGCTGCTTAATATTATATTTGCTCCGAGCCTATAAGTCAATCGGAGTGTTGCAAATCCATAGAGCTTCTCAGCAGGGCCGCTTACCGTCACTGCCGTCGAATATTTGCGCCAAATGCCGAAAAAAAGGGCTGCAATTTGTTAAAAACGCTGAGTTTTCAGGCACTTTACGCGGTGATATAATAAATACAATACGCAAAAACTATGGAGATGAGATGCGATGAAAAGAAGGATACTCAGCCTGCTGACAGCTTTCTGTCTGCTTTTGACAGCGGGCGCGGCGGCGGATAATGACGCTGCGGGGGAGAGCGTGAGCTGGGCGCTCGACGGCGGCGTTTTGACACTTGCGGGCAGCGGTGCGACCTATGATTTTAAGAGTGGCGGCACACCGTGGAGCGCGTCTGCACAGAATGTAAAGCGCGCGGTCATCTGTGAGGGTGTGACGTACATCGGAGAAAATGTATTTTCCGGCTGCTGCGGACTGAAAAGCGTCGAGCTTCCGGAATCGCTCGCAGGAATTGCCGGCAGCGCATTTGACGAGTGCTCCGCGCCGGAAAGCATTTGTTATGCGGGCTCAGTCAGACAGTGGAGAGAAAACGTCGCTTTTTCCGGCGGTAACGGCTTTAACGCAGTGCAGCTGCGCTTTGCCGATCCCTCCGACCCGTTTAGCGATGTGCAGGGCTGGTATCACGATAATGTCGTTGCCTGCTATGCTCTCGGCATTGTCAACGGCCATACGGACGGAAGCTTCAAGCCGAATGACGAGGTAACGAGAGCACAGTTTATTACGATGCTCTATAATCTGTGCGGCTGCCCGGAGGTGGATTGCAGCCTGAGTTTTTCCGATTCGCGGCATATAGCTGACTGTTATGTTAACGCTGTCAAATTCGGCGTCTCCATGGGAGTCATAAAGGGCTATGAGGATAACACCTTCCGACCGGACGAGGAAATATCACGTGCGCAAATGGCGACATTTGCCTGCCGTCTGTTGGATACGCTCACGGGCGGCATTAAGGAGCATCTCACGCGCGAGAAGGTGAGATTTACAGACAGCACGGACATTTTGCCGTGTTACCGTGAGTCTGTCGATGCAATGTCCGAACTCGGTATCATAAACGGCTATCCGGACGGGAGCTTCGGCCCCGATAACACCGCGACTCGCGCAGAGTCTGCGACCGTAATGCTGAGACTGTACAATGCGCTCTCACAAATAGTCTGATAAAAGGAGAAAATAACATGAAATCGGTTCTTATAATGATAGATATGCAGCGCGGTTTTATCGACCCCGCTTCCCCCATCGCCATTCCCGCCGCAGGTGCCACCATTCCCGCATGTGCACAGGCGATACGCTTTTGCCACGAGCACGATATACCCGTCGTGTACGCCGTGCGCCACTACCGTGCGGACGGTTCAGACGTCGAAAAGACGCGCCATCAGCTTTGGCTTGAGGGCGGCAGACCACTGTCCGAGGTGTGCGACGAGACAATGTCGGATGCATTTCCGGAGGAGTTTGAGGTGCTCGACAGGGACAGAATTATCGTAAAACCGCGCTTTTCCGCGTTTTTTGCGACAAATCTCGACCTCGTACTGCGCCGCCTCGGAGTGCAGACGGTCGTTCTCGCCGGAACGACGACGCCCAATTGCATCCGCACGACCTGCTACGACGCGCTCTCGCTCGATTATGACGCCGTCGTCCTCAGCGACTGCACCTCGTCCGTGAGCGATGCCGTGCAGGAGTCAAATCTCGCAGATATGCAGCGCATCGGCGCCAAAATAATGACGAGTAAAGACTGGACCTCCATAGCCGATTAGAAATCGCGGGAGAGGCAGAATTAAGCGGCTTTAATGCCGCTTGCGATTAACTGAAGCCTGCCCGCGCAAAAAGAAATGCAGCTGTGCCTATAAGCTGTATTTTCGTATTGACTTTGCCTATTTGCGGCATTATACTATGTCCGTTCGCTTAAAAACAGTGAGGTTTTATTACGCCGCGGAGATAGGGGCGGCAAAACCGTAAAGAAGGCACAGGACACACATGCAAAGCACAAAACAAATGTCGGAGTCCATACGGCTCGGAGCGCTATTGGCGGTATCCGGCGGCTTCATGGACGCATATTCATACATACAGCGCGATCAGGTTTTCGCAAACGCGCAGACGGGAAACATTCTGCTGTTCGGCGTCAATCTCTCCGAGGGCAATTTCGCCGGAGCACTGCACTATTTCCTACCGGTGCTCGCGTTCGTGCTTGGGATCGCGGCGGCCGAGCTTGTCAGAATGCACTGGAAAAGCACGCTGCACTGGCGGCAGGTGTCCGTTTTGACCGAGGCTGTGATACTTGCGCTTGTGGCAATGTTTCCGCTCACGCTCAATCTTCCCGCAAACGCGCTCATCTCGTTTGCCTGCGGGATTCAGGTCGAGAGCTTCCGCAAGATCCGTGGCAACAGCATCGCAACGACGATGTGCATCGGCAATATGCGCAGCGGAACTCAGGCCGTCTGCCAGTATTTCCGCGACCGCGACCGCGAGCATTTGGTTCGCGCGGCACTGTACTACGCGATCATAGTTTTCTTCGTCCTCGGCGCGGTGCTCGGCAATAAGGCGGTCGAATTTTGGCACGAGAAGGCGATACTTTGCAGCTCTGTTCTGCTTACGATCGCATTCATAGTCATGTTCGTTGACGGCGAAAAGGACGCAAAAGCAGATATATAATAGTGAAATCTCGGCGGCACATTGCGTGCCGCCGAGATTTTTTCACGGTGGAAAAAGCCGCTCAAGGCCGAGTTCATTTTTAACCGTCCTCATGGGGCTGCTTGCCGTTATGCTTTTTGCATATCCGGTCATAGATGAAAAGCCCTGCAATGCTGATTACGAGGGTCGCTGCAAAAACACCGCCCGCGAGCCAGTAATTCGACGTACCCAGCGCGTCGCCGCCGACCGTCGAGGTCACGATAGACGGAAGCCTGCCCAGCGAGCATATCATCAGCCACAGCGAAAATCTCATGTCCGTAAGCCCCGCAAAATAGCACAGCAGGTCCTTCGGTGTGCCGGGTATCATGAAGATTATGAGGAATATCAAATTACGCTTCGGTGTTGTTTTGAGAAAGTGGATGCGGCTGAGCTTTTCAGGCGGAAAAAACACCTCCGCAAGCGGAACTCCGAAGCGGCGCACGAGAAGAAATACCATGACGCTGCCGAGAGTTGACGCTGCAATGCAAAGCAGCGAGCCCTCCACCGCGCCGAACGCGTAGCCCGCCGCTATTTCAAACGGCTCGCCCGGCAGCACGGCGATAACGACCTGGAGTATCACCATGCCGATATACGCAAAGCGGCCGAGCACCCCGCTCGAATTGACCCAATCGCGGAACTTTTCCGGTTCGGAGGCAAACTTTACGAGCGGCACTCCGATGCGCCAGCCTATGAGCCCCATGACGATGAGCGCGATCATTATCGCGGCGAGGCCGAGCGCCTTCTGCTGTTTTTTTGTAAATTGCTTTCTGCTCATTTTACTGAATTTAAATAGCGGTGCGCCCACCCGAGGGGCGGGCGAGGTATGCTTAAAACGCGGCACAATGCCGGCTGAAACTGCTCTTTACATAAAAGATGCCCTTATTATACAAAAAAATTACACGCTTTCAAGTTGTAAAATGTTAAATATAATGATAATATCGAATAGGAAAAACGATGAACGGAAGAAGGTGTTCATATGAGCGAATTTTCGCGCGAATATCTGGAGCTGCTGGGCGAAAAGTACCCGGACGAGGCAGCGGTCTGCTCGGAGATAATAAATCTCAGCGCCATACTTGCCCTGCCTATGGGCACGGAGCATTTTATAAGCGATCTGCACGGCGAGTACGCCGCGGTGCGTCATATACTCAATAACTGCTCGGGCGTTATCCTTGAAAAGGTGCGCCGTCTTTTTGAGCCTGAGATAGGCGAGGAGCGCTGCCGCAATCTGTGCACGCTTATTTATTACCCGCATGAAAAGCTTGCCGCGATGCGCGAGTCGGGGCAGTATGATCCCGCGTGGCTCAAGCGTGTGCTCAAAATGCTGCGCACTCTTGCGGAAACGCTTTCGAGTAAATATACCCGCGGCTATGTGCGCAAGCAGATGCCTGAAAAGTGGAGCTTCGTGCTTGACGAGCTGCTGCATATGCAGCGCGACGAGTATTCAAATCAGGTCAGATACCACGACGCGATACTCGATTCTATAATATCCACCGGCGCTGCGGACGAGGTCATAAGCGCACTTGCGGATATTATAAAGCGCCTTGCTGTTGATAAGCTGCACATTGTAGGTGATATTTTCGACCGCGGCCCCGAGCCCGCGCGGCTTCTCGACACGCTCATGGAGCACCCGAATATAGACATTCAGTGGGGCAATCACGACATTCTCTGGTTGGGCGCCGCATCGGGCAGTCCCGCGTGCATATTCACGGTGCTGCGTATTTCGCTTGACTACGGCAACGCAAACCTGCTCGAGCGCCGCTATGGCATAACGCTCCAGCCGCTGTATGATTTCACGCGCCGGTACTACGGAGACGCTTCGGCCGAGAACGTCAAGATAGCCCTGAGCACCATCGGCTTCAAGCTCGAAGGCCGCGTCATACTGCGCCACCCCGGCTACGGCATGAATTCCCGCCTGATGCTCAGCCGCTGCGATTTTGAAAACAACACCGTCATACTCGACGACGGAGTATATCCTCTCAACACCGACAAATGGCCGACCATAGACCGCGACGACCCGTATTCCCTCAACGAGGACGAAATGAGGCTCGTGGAAGAATATGTCACACTGTTCCGTGACAGTCAGGCGCTGCGCCGCCACATGGACTTTATCTATCGCTTCGGCAGCACATATCTGTGCTGCAACGGCAACCTCCTGTATCACGGCTGCATACCCATGACCGAGGACGGCGAGTTTGCGCGCGTGCGCCACGGCGGCGTGTGGTATGCCGGCAAGAGCCTTATGGATTATGCCGACATGGTCGTTAAAAACGCATGGGCAAAGCACGACGAGTCGGCGCTGGACATGATGTGGTATCTATGGTGCGGCAACGATAGCCCGTTTTCCGGCAGAGTGTTCCACACCTTCGAGCGCGCAGTTGTGGACGATCAGAGCACTTGGGCCGAGCCCAAAAACCCCTATTTCAGCTTCTGGGAGGACGAAAAGGCGGTCGGCATGATACTCAACGAGTTCGGGCTTGACCCCGAAACGGGACACATCATAAACGGACACACTCCCGTCAAGGCGCGCAAGGGCGAGAGCCCCATCAAGGCGGGCGGCAAGCTCTTCATTATTGACGGCGGCTTCTGCGAGGCGTATCAGAAAACGACCGGAATCGCGGGCTATACGCTCGTTTATAACTCCCACGGTCTGAAGATCAAGGCGCATATGCCCTTTGAGGGCGTTGCGGCCGCCATCGACGATAATGCCGACATTGAGTCCGAGGCGATACAGGTCGAGAGATTTTCCCACCGCCGCTACATAGCCGACTGCGACGACGGCGTGCTGCTGCGGCGCAGGATACAGGCTCTTGAGCAGCTTCTCGCGGCTTACCGTTCGGGCGAGATATCCGAAAAAGGGGAAAGAAGCAAATAATAATTAAGCAACCAAAAACCTATGCTGCTGAGCAAAAAACCGCACCCTCGGGTGCGGTTTTTGTTATTACCCGAGGGTGCGGCTTTTTTATTCGTCGAGCTTGAGGACTGCAAGGAATGCTTCGGTCGGTATCTGCACCGTGCCGAGCTGACGCATCTTCTTTTTGCCCTCCTTCTGCTTTTCCAGCAGCTTTTTCTTTCGCGTGATGTCGCCGCCGTAGCACTTTGCAAGAACGTCCTTGCGCATTGCCTTGACGGTCTCACGCGCGATTATCTTGCCGCCGATGGCGGCCTGAATGGGGATCTCGAAAAGCTGGCGGGGAATGTTGTCCTTGAGCTTTTCGCAGAGCTTTCTCGCTCTGGGGTATGCCTTGTCCTTGTGCGCGATGAAGCTGAGCGCATCGACCTGATCGCCGTTGAGGAGCATATCGACCTTCACAAGCTCCGAGGGCTTGTATTCGCTCAGCTCATAGTCAAGCGAGGCGTAGCCCTTCGTGCGAGCCTTGAGGGTGTCGAAAAAGTCATATATTATCTCGTTGAGCGGCATTTCGTAGCGCAGCTCGACGAGGTTTGCGTCAAGATACTGCATATCGCGGTACTCGCCGCGCCTGTCCTGACAAAGCGGCATGATGTTGCCGACGTAGTCGTTGGGGGTTATGATCGAGACCTTGACGTAGGGCTCCTCGGCGTGCTCGATGATACCGGGGTCGGGGTAGTTATGGGGGTTATCGACCATGACAACGCTGCCGTCTGTTTTTACGACCTTGTAAATAACGCTCGGCAGGGTGGTAACGAGGTCGAGGTCAAACTCGCGCTCAAGACGCTCCTGAATGACCTCCATGTGCAGCATGCCAAGGAAGCCGCAGCGGAAGCCGAAGCCGAGCGCAACGGAGCTTTCGGGCTCGAAGGACAGCGAGGCGTCGTTGAGCTGGAGCTTTTCGAGCGCATCGCGCAGGTCGGGGTACTTGCTGCCGTCCTCGGTGTAAATGCCGCAGTAGACCATAGCTCGTGCGGGGCGGTAGCCGGGCAGAGCCTCCGCGCAGGGGTTAGCCGCCGTCGTGACCGTGTCGCCTACCTGAGTATCCGCGACGTTTTTAATGGACGCCGTGAAGTAGCCGACGTCGCCCGCCGTGAGCTCCGCGCAGGGCTCAAGACCGATAGGACGCATGTGTCCGACCTCAAGCACGCTGTATTTTGCCCCCGTCGAGTGCAGCAGCACCTCGGTGCCCTTGGATATTCTGCCGTCTATAAGGCGCATGAAAACAATGACTCCGCGATAGGCATCGTACTGGCTGTCGAATATGAGAGCCTTGAGCGGGGCGTTCACGTCGCCGGCGGGAGCGGGAACGTTTGCGACTATGTCGTCGAGCACGGCCTGAATGTTTATGCCGTTTTTCGCGCTTATCTCCGGCGCGTCCATGGCAAGGATGCCGATGATATCCTCGATCTCCTGCTTAACGCGCTTGGGGTCAGCGGCGGGGAGGTCTATCTTGTTGACGACGGGCAGTATCTCAAGATTGGCGTCGAGCGCAAGATAGGTGTTTGCGAGCGTCTGCGCCTCAACGCCCTGAGAAGCGTCAACGACGAGCACCGCGCCCTCGCAGGCTGCCAGAGAGCGGCTGACCTCGTAGTTAAAGTCAACGTGACCCGGCGTGTCGATGAGGTTGAGAACGTAGATCTCGCCGTCCTTGGCCTTGTAGTTAAGACCGACAGCACGGGCCTTTATCGTTATGCCGCGCTCGCGCTCGAGGTCCATGTTGTCGAGTATCTGATCTGCCATGTTGCGCTGCTCGACTGCGCCGCACAGCTCAATGAGTCTGTCCGAGAGCGTGCTTTTGCCGTGGTCAATGTGAGCGATGATGGAAAAGTTTCTGATGTGGTCCTGCGGTATCATGTAAGTTCCTCCAGAGCGGCTTCGGTCTTGTTGGCGAGACTGCGCATCTCGGCGATGAAAACGCGGGCAATATCCGCGCCGCGGTCTACGCCGTCGGGGTTGGGCGAACGGCCGAGAAGATAGTCCGCCGTCACATTATAATAATCACAAACGCGGCACACGAAGCACAGTCCGGGCTCGCGCGCACCGTTTTCGTAATGACTGAGCAGGGCTTGGCTTATGTTCAAATCGGCTGCCGCTTTGCGTTGGCTCAGACCCGACGCCCTGCGCAGGTCGGAAAGTATCTGAGCGAATCGCTTTTGTTCGTATTCGTGCATTACACTTCTCTCCCAAAATGATTACAGTCTGTATATTATACATATGAAATCGCGGTTTGTAAATAGAAATAGGGTGAAATACTTGAAAAAAAATCGCAGTAGTGATAAAGTGGTATGCGGAATTTTTTGCGGTAATAAAACCGTATTTATGGAGGAAAATAAAATGTTCGAAAATCTTATCGAAATTCTCAAGAACGATCCCCGCAAGATAGTTTACACCGAGGGCAGCGACGCTCGCATCCTCGAGTCTGCGGCACGTCTGAAGAAGGACGGCTTCCTGACCCCGATCCTCGTCGGCAACGTCGATGAGGTCAAGGCTGCTGCCGAAAAGGGCGGCTTTGATATTGACGGTCTTGAGATCATTGATCCCGCTACCTACGAGGGCATGGACGCAATGGTCGAGGAAATGGTAGCACTGCGCAAGGGCAAGATGAGTGCAGAGGATTGCCGCGCAGCTCTCCTGAAGGGCAACTACTTCGGCACCATGCTCGTCAAGATGGGCATTGCAGACTGCCTGCTCGGCGGCGCGACCTACTCCACCGCCGACACCGTTCGTCCGGCACTCCAACTCGTCAAGACCAAGAAGGGCGCACACCTCGTGTCCTCCTGCTTTATCATGATCCGCGGCGACGAGACCCTCGCAATGGGCGACTGCGCCATCAACATCGACTATACCGACAACGTCGACAAGGAAGGCAACGTCACCTTCACCGCAGCGCAGAAGCTGGCAGAGGTCGCGGTCGCAACCGCAGAGACCGCAAAGGTCTTCGGCGTTGACCCGAAGGTCGCAATGCTCTCTTACTCCACCAAGGGCAGCGGCAAGGGTCCCAATGTCGATCTCGTCCGCAATGCCACCGAGGAAGCAAAGAAGCTCGCTCCCGAGCTCAAGATAGACGGCGAGATGCAGTTTGACGCTGCCGTTTCCCCCGTTGTCGGTCAGCTCAAGTTCCCCGGCTCTCCCGTTGCAGGCTATGCAAACACCTTCATCTTCCCGGAGATCCAGTCCGGCAACATCGGCTATAAGATCGCGGCTCGCCTCGGTGGCTTCGCTGCATACGGCCCGATCCTCCAGGGTCTGAACGCCCCCATCAATGACCTCAGCCGCGGCTGCAACGCAGAGGAAGTTTACCAGATGTCCATCATCACCGCAGCACTCAAGTAAACTGTATATAAAAACGGCTCCTTGAGCCGACGAAAGGCATACCGACTGCTGACGGCAGAAGGTAATGCCTTTTTTATACGTTATTTAATTTTAATGCACTATAAAAATACCCCACTCGTCAGGCTGTACGATACAGCCCGATAAGCGGGGTTTTGCATTGTTATGTGCCGTTATAATCAGAACGCGGCCTTGAGCTCGTCGAGAGTTTGCTCCGCCTCCTTGACCATGCGGTCGATGAGGGTCTTGACGGGAACGAC
>CAKTOX010000016.1 GCA_934590355.1 uncultured Oscillospiraceae bacterium | reverse complement strand
CTTAATTTCCGTTCTGCTCAGGATTTGTGGGACTTTGAACTCGCTTCCTGTTGCACTTAGTTTGACAATTCACTATGCTCATTATTGCTTGTTTAATATGGCCATGAATTCCTCGCCCGTGATGGTCTCCTTCTCGTAGAGGAACTGTGCAAGCTCGTCGAGCTTATCGCGGTTAGCGCGGAGTATCTCAAGCGCCTTCTCGTGCTGCTTCTTTACAAGCTCCACGACCTGACGGTCGATCTCCGCCTGAGTCTGTGCAGAGCACGCCAGAGAGGTATCCCCGCCGAGATACTGATTCGTTACGGTCTCCATTGCAACCATGTCGAAATCATCGCTCATGCCGTAGCGCGTTATCATGGCGCGGGCAAGCTTGGTCGCCTGCTCGATATCGTTTGACGCGCCCGTAGTGACCGAACCGAAGGCTACCTCCTCAGCAGCACGGCCGCCGGTGAAGGTGGCTATTTTGTTTTCTATCTCGACCTTGCTCATGAGGTAGTGGTTGCCCTCCTCGACCTGCATGGTGTAGCCCAAGGCGCCCGAGGTTCGCGGCACGATGGTTATTTTCTGCACGGGGGCGGAGTTAGTCTGCCTTGCGGCAACAAGCGCGTGGCCTATCTCGTGATATGCGACGATACGCTTTTCGTGATCGGTCATGATGGCGTTTTTCTTCTGATAGCCGGCAATGACGATCTCGATGCTCTCCTCAAGGTCTGCCTGAGTCGCAAAGCGTCTGCCGTCACGCACGGCTCGCAGTGCGGCCTCGTTTATGATATTGGCAAGCTCCGCACCCGATGCTCCGGAGGCCATGCGGGCAATTTTATTGAAGTCAACGTCGTCGGCAATTTTGACCTTACGCGCGTGAACCTTGAGTATCTCCTCCCTGCCCTTGAGGTCGGGCAGCTCAACGGGGACTCGCCTGTCAAAGCGCCCCGGGCGGGTCAGCGCAGGGTCAAGCGACTCGGGGCGGTTCGTGGCGGCAAGGATTATGACGCCGTTATTGCCCTCAAAGCCGTCCATCTCCGTAAGAAGCTGGTTGAGCGTCTGCTCACGCTCGTCGTTGCCGCCTATCTGACCGTCTCGCTTTTTACCTATGGCATCAATTTCGTCAATGAAAACGATGCAGGGCGCCTTTTCCTTCGCCTGTTTAAAGAGATCGCGGACCTTGCTTGCACCCATGCCGACAAACATCTCGACAAATTCAGAGCCCGACATTGAGAAAAACGGCACGTTAGCCTCGCCCGCAACAGCCTTTGCGAGCATCGTTTTGCCCGTTCCCGGAGGGCCTACGAGCAGTATGCCCTTTGGCATTGATGCGCCTATTTCCTTGTATTTTTCCGGATCATGCAGGTAATCGACTATTTCGGAAAGATTTTCCTTTGCCTCATCCTCGCCGGCAACGTCGGCAAATTTAATTCCCTCGGCGGATTTTACATAAACGCGGGCGTTGGATTTGCCCATATTGAACATCATGGAGTTGCCGCCGCCCATTTTCTCCATCATCTTGCGCGACATAAACTGGCCGAGCGCAACAAAAATGATGATGGGCAGCACCCAGCCGAGTATGCTCACAAGCGCGGAGGTCTGCTCTATCTCGGTGCCGCTTGTGGATACGTTTGCTTTAAGAAGGCGCGAGACGAGATCATCATCGGGCACCATTGCGGTCTTATAGACCTTTTTATCGCTGTCCTGAAAAAGGATGCGGTTACTCTGCTCCTGAATTTCAACGGCGCTTACCTTGCCGGAGTCCACCATGCCGATAAAGGTGTTGTAATCCACGTCCTTTATCTGATGCTCGGAGAGCCAAGGCATTGCGATGACGTTAAAAAGCACAAGCAGGATGAGCGCTATCGTGTAATAATACAAAAGTGGTTTTTTGGGAGATTTGACTTCGTTCATATGTGTCGCTCCTCATTTTTATATAATTACATATAATATCATACTCTGTGCAAAATCTATTAATATATTTTCTGAACAAAGTGTATATAAATTGTGAATAATCCCCGACTTTCGCAGTCGGGGATAGTTCATTTTCCGTTATTGAGCATGCGATAGCCGATGCCTATGTGGGTCTGGATATACTGCACGCCGCCGGAGCTTTTTTCGAGCTTGCGGCGCAGGGTGGCCATATATACTCGCAGAGAAGAAACGTCCGATGCCGTCGGACTGCCCCACACCTCCTTGAGAATGTAGTTATGGGTCAATACTTTGCCGGTGTTTTTCGCCAAAAGGCACAGAAGCTTATATTCTATCGGAGTCAGATGCACCTCTTTGCCCGACACGAAAACGCAGCCGGCGGAGTAGTCGATCTTGAGCAGACCGTTTTCGTAAACGCTCGACTCCTCGCCCACCCTCGTGCCGTCATAGCGCACACGACGCAGCGCAACTCGCAGTCTTGCAAGCAGCTCATCGACGGAAAAGGGCTTGGTGAGATAGTCGTCAGCCCCCGCATCAAGCGCCGAGACCTTGTCAAAATCCTCGCTGCGCGCCGACACTACTATTATGGGCATGGCGCTCCATGAGCGAATTTTTTTAATGATATCCACTCCGTCCATATCGGGCAGGCCGAGATCGAGAAGGACGACGTCGGGCTTGCACGAAACAGCCTCAATGACCGCCTGGGCCCCGGTTTGCGCGCGCTTATATGCATAGTCCTGTGTTTCGAGAGTTGCGGCAATGAGATTAGCGACCGCGTTATCGTCTTCAACAATGAGTATCTGTGGCTTATTCATCGTGCTGTACCTCCGCTTTCGGAAGAGTGAACTTGAAAACCGCACCGTGCGGGACGTTATCCTCGACCGTTATGCTGCCATCGTGAGCCTGTACGATGCTTTTGCACAGCGCAAGACCGAGACCGAGGCCGCGCCGGGCATCACCGCTGCCCTTGTCGGCGGTGTAAAACATATCGAATATCTTCTCTTTCGCATCATCGTCTATGCCGCTGCCGTCATCGGCTACACTGATCGCGACCTTGTCGTCTTCGGAGCGCGCTGAAAGGACGATATGCGAGCCCTCGGGAGTGTACTTAACGGCGTTGTTTATAAGGTTAATTATGACCTGAACGATGAGTCTTGCGTCCATGTACGCTAAAAGAAGCTCGTCATCGAGGCAAATTTCAAAGTCATGCTGTTTGAGCATACGATCCGCGTGGGAAACGGCTTCGCGGAAAACGTCGTCGATAAGCTCCGGCTGAATGTCCGCGAGCTTATCGCTGCCCTCTATGCGCGTTATGGACAGGAGGTTTTCAACGAGGTCAATGAGCCAGCGGGAGTCGTCATACACGGAAATGTACATCTGCCGCCGCTTTTCCTCAGAAAGCTCGTTTTCAAGCAGAAGCGCCGCAGTTCCGGATATGCTCGTAAGCGGGGTGCGCAGGTCATGGGAAATCGAGCGCAGAAGGTTTGCGCGCAACTCCTCCGTGCGGGCCTTTTCCTCGATGAGTCTCTTTTCGCGGCGGCTGTTTTCGTTTTCGAGCACAAGGCCGCACTCGTCAAGTATAGCAACGGCAAGCGTTTTCTCAAAGCTCTCAAGCGGCGGTGAGTTTTTCATCGCTATCCCCGCCACCGCAAGCACCTTGCCCGAGGCGTGCACAGCCATGTACAGCCCCTTCGCATCCGAGCGCACGCTCGTACCCGCTCCGGCTCGTCTGTCGTTTTCGAGCACCCACCGAGCCGTGTCATGCTCATATGCTTCAAGATACTCATTAAGCCCGCCGTCCTCGTTTACGGGGAAAAACTGCGGACTGCCAAGCGATCCGCCCGAAACGGGATATATTATCACATCCTGCTCGAGCAGCTTTCCGAGCTGCTCCGCAGTTACCGCGAGCATCTGCTCTGCGCTTAAAGTCCGCTGTAGCTTTTGACTTGTTTCGAGCAGGATCTCAGTCCTGTAAACTCTCAGCGCCGTCTGATGCGTTTGCAGCTTTATCTTTGCGGTTATGGACGAAATGAACAGCGCGGTAGCGAACATGACGATGAAGGTCACGATATGGCTCGGATCGGAAAAGAGCGAAAAGTAGGGTTCGGTGAAGAAGAAGTTAAATATCAGAACCGACATGATCGACGCCGCCAAGCTGTAGCTTCGTCCGGCCGTGAGCATGGCAATGGCAAGCACGCCGAGAATGTAAACGACTATGACGTTTGCCGTGGAAAAGCCGAGGTCGGAAAACAGGTACCCGATGACCGTGCACAAGGCAAGGATAAGCAGCGTTATCAGCACGTCACGCAGGCTGAACTCCTCCTGAAGTCCGACGGGTCTGAGCGGTGCGTCGCGCACGTCGCTGCGGTCGGGGATTATATAAATGTCAATATCCGACGCAATATCGCCGAGCCTGTCAACAAGGCTCTTGCGCGAGAAAAGTCCGCGCTTTCCCGGACTTCTGCCGACGACTATTTTGCTTATTCCCGCAACTCGGGCGTATTCGGCTATGACCGCGGCGGCATCGTCGCCGTAAAGCGTGGTTATCTGCGCACCGAGGCTTTTTGCAAGGTGAATGTTTTTGGCAAGCCCGCTCTTATCCTGCGCCTCGGAAAGCTCAAAATTTGCAGGCTCAACAAAAAGCGCAACGAGCGTACCGCGGAACGCCTCGGCTATCTTTGCCGCCGCACGCACTACCCGCGCATTTGACGGCGAGCCGGACAGACACACGAGCACCTTTTCTTCACGCTGCATTCGACCACCTCATTTCAGCTTCAAGTATAGCACAGCAAGGCAAGCATTACACGCTTTTTCCAGCAAATAACTGTGCTTTAATGCAACTTTAATGCCCCGGGAAATACTCTAATCCCATTATAATGCCGCAGGTGGTAGATTAAAATATGAAAAGAGTATGAAATACGAAATCGAGGATATAAAAATGAGGATTGTAATTGCAGGATGCGGAAAAATAGGACAAAGCATGATACACAGTCTTGTCAGCGAAGGGCACGAGATAGTGGTCATTGACAGCGACCGCGAGGTCATCGACAGCGTCACGACAAATTATGACGTCATGGGCATATGCAGTCAGGCAACGAGCTGCAAGGCGCTCACGGAAGCGAACGTCGGCAGCGCGGAGCTGTTTATCGCCGCGGCAGACTCTGACGACATAAATATGCTCAGCTGCTTTCTTGCAAAGCGCATGGGCGCAAAGCACACCGTTGCGCGTATTCGTTCCGGAGAATATACAAACAGCGACCTTGATTTTATGAAAAAGCAGCTTGAGCTTTCGATGGTCATTAACCCCGAAAGGCTCACGGCCAAGGCGATATACGACATATTGAAGTTCCCGTCCGCCGTCAAGTGTGAGAGCTTCACGCGCAGCCGCTTCGAGATGGCTGAAATGTTCGTCAAGCCCGGCAGCGTGCTCGACGGCGCTTCCCTGTCCGACCTGCGCTCACGCAGCGGCGCATCTTTTCTTGTGTGCGCGGTTCTTCGCGGAAAGTCGGCGCATATCCCGCGCGGTACGTTTATTCTTCGCGGCGGCGACAGAATAGGTCTTATCGCAGCGCCCGACGATATGCAGAAGCTTCTTAATAACCTCGGCATACTGCAAAAGCGCGCAAAGCACGTTTTCCTGCTCGGAGCCAGCCGCATAGCGGGCTATCTGAGTGAGGAGCTTATCCGCAGCGGAAACAGCGTCAAGATAATCGAAAAGGACGAGAAGCGCTGCGACGAAATATCGGCTCAGCTCGGCGGAGGCGCCGTCGTTATCCACGGCGACGGTGCGCAGCACGAGGTTCTCGACGAGGAGGGGCTTGCAAGCGCGGACGCATTTGTGGCGCTGACCGGTATGGACGAGGAAAACCTCCTCATCTCCTACTACGCGCTTGACCACGGTGTGCCCAAGGTTGTCGCAAAGCTCAATCAGGAGGCTTATCACGAGCTCGGCGAACAGCTCGGCGTCGAATGTACCGTATCGCCCAAGCGCATTACGGCAGACGTTATTCTTCAGTACGCGCGAGCCCTGCAAAGCTCCATGGGCAGCAGAGTCGAAACGCTGTACAGTCTTATGAACGGAACGGTCGAAGCGCTTGAATTTGCCGTGTCATCCGATTTTGAATACACAAACATACCGCTCAAGGATTTGAAGCTCAAGCCTGATATTCTCCTTGCGGGAATAATCCGCGGCAGCAAGAACATTATCCCCGGCGGCGAGGACGTCATTAAACCCGACGACAGAGTTATTATCATCGCGGCAGGCAGAAAGCTTTGCGATCTTTCGGATGTGATCGAACAATGAAGATAAAACTTGTTTTACATACTGTGGGCAGAGTTTTGCTGCTTGAGGCAACACTAATGCTGCTGCCGCTCATGGTGGCGCTCATATACGGTGAGGGCGACCTCGCGGCGTTTGCGATCTCCATCGCAATAACGGCGGCTGCCGGACTTATTTTTAACCTTGCCTTTAAGACCGACGGCAAGGCGCTGTACACACGCGACGGGCTTGCAATAGCGGCGCTGTCGTGGATAGGCATATCCGTATTCGGAGCACTGCCCTTTATCATTAGCGGGAGCATCCCCTCCCCTGCGGATGCGTTTTTTGAGACCGTTTCGGGCTTTACCACGACGGGCGCATCTATACTCACCAACGTTGAGGCGCTCCCTCACGGGCTTCTGTTCTGGCGCAGCTTCACGCACTGGATAGGCGGCATGGGAGTTTTGGTATTCATCATGGCGGTCATGGACAAGGCTCCGGACCGTTCTATGAACATTCTTCGCGCGGAGATGCCCGGACACAGCGTCGATAAATTCACTCCGCGCGCAAGCGGCACGGCGAAGATACTGTACTATATATATCTTGCCCTGACTGTTATTGAGATCATCCTGCTCATTTGCAGCGGAATGCCGCTGTTCGACAGCATCGTTCACGCGCTCGGTACCGCGGGCACGGGCGGCTTCGGCATAAAAGCGGACAGCATCGCATCGTACTCGGCCGCCTCACAGTGGATTATAAGCGTTTTCATGCTGCTGTTCGGCGTGAGCTTTAACATTTACTATCTCATTATCGCAAAAAGAGGGCGCGAAATCTTTAAATCTAATGAACTGCGTACCTATCTCGGGATAAGCGCCGCCGCGATGCTGATAGTCGCACTGAATATTTACCCGCTATACAAAAGTACCGCCGACGCAATACGCCTCTCGGTATTTCAGGTGTCCTCGATCGTGACGACGACCGGCTACGCGACCGCGGATTTTGACCGCTGGCCCGAGCTTTCCAAGGCGATACTTCTTGTTCTCATGTTCTTCGGCGGCTGCATGGGCTCGACGGCGGGCGGTCTTAAAATGAGCCGTGTGACCGTTCTAATGCAGGTCATCCGCAACGACCTGCGCCATGCTCTCAGACCGCGCGAGGTGAGCTCCGTGATACTAAACGGACGCAGACTCGATGCGCAGGGCGAAAAGCAGGTGCTGTCGTATTTCGCGGTTTACATAGCCGTCATAGGCGCCGCATTTTTACTCATAAGCTTCGAGCCCTTCGGATTTGAAACAAACTTCACCGCCGCCGTGAGCTGCGTCAACAACATCGGCCCCGGTCTTGCCGGAGTCGGCCCGAGCCTGAGCTATGCCGGCTACTCGGTTTTTTCAAAGCTTATCCTCTCGTTTGCCATGCTTATCGGCAGGCTTGAGATATACCCGCTGCTTCTGCTGCTCTCGCCGCAGATCTGGACAAAGAGATGAGGTGTAATTATGGACATTGAAAGCATCGCGCTCGTTATCGGTCTTATTATTCTGTTCGCCGTGGGCTACATAGCCGTCGATCTTCTCGTCCCGGGGCGCAGAATTAAAAAGAACGGCACAAAAAGGAAGAAAAAGATAAGATAATGCTCTTGCAAAACCTTCGTATAAAGTGTATAATCGTAGTTGTCAGTCAGTATGACATTTAAGGACGGATTTTCACCTATGTCGCTTGAAGATGTAAGATCACAGAATATTCAGCTCGTGACCGAAAAGGCTCTGGACTGCTTTATCAAAAACGGCATAGCCAACACCAAGGTCTCGGATATTGCGCGCGCCGCGGGGCTGACCGAGCGTTCGGTCTACCGCTATTTCGCCACAAAAAACGACCTTGTTATTGCCGCCGCGTTCTGCTATTGGAAGCGCGTCAAGGAATACGCCGCGTGGAAGCTCAGCAGCCATGACTATGCGCATATGAGCGGCATTGAGCAGGTCTCCGTCATTCTCAACAGCTATGCGAGTATTCTTCTCATTGACCCCGAGGGCATACGCTTTACCCTTGACGCCGAGGTCGCACTGTTTAACTCCGGCGAAAACGCAAAGGTAGTCAACCGCCCGCCGGAGCGCTTTGAGGAATACACCGGTCCCCTCTCGCAGGCGATAGTTCTCGGTCTTTCCGACGGAACGGTCGATCCGAATGCGGACATAAAGCAGCTTTATTATAATTCATACGACTCGATACTCGGGCTCATGCAGCGCCTGACCGTAGGCGTTCCGAGCGTTAATGAGCTCGACATCGCGGAAAGACTTCAGGCAATGTGCAGAATGTTCACCCGCGAATTTGCCGCGAAATCATAGCACTCAATGTCGTCAGGACGGCGTTCGGCGCTTATGCTCCGATCCGTCTATTAATAAATGACAAAAGAACGAAGGGAGAAAACTATGAATTCCAAGTACAATGCCCTGTTTACACCGTGGAAGATCGGTAACGTAGAAATACCCAACCGCATCGTCCAGTGTTCGATGGGCGGCACCTCACTGTTCGGCTGGATGGAGCCGAGCCACCTCGATAAGGAGGCCGCACACTTCCTGCTCAACCGCGCTCAGGACGGCGTAGGCCTTATCCTGCCCGGTATGCAGTGCATCAAGGATCCCATCCTCGGCCGTTGGCTCTATCAGAACGACAAGATGTTCAAGGACCTTGCCGTTTACATGAAGGAGTTCCATAAGACCGGTTCCAAGCTGTTCATTCAGCTCGCAGCCGGCATGGGCCGTTCCATGGCTATCACTAAGCCCATGGTCACCCTGCTCAAGCACCCCCTGCTCGGCAAAATCGCAAGCCCCATTGCCGACCTTGACTACATCACCGCTTCCGCTTCCGCAACTCCTAACCGCTGGTACGACGAAATAAAGTCCCGTCCCATGACCGTTAAGGAGATTCACGATCAGGTCGATGCTTTCGCAAAGACTGCGAAGAAGCTCATGGACGCCGGTGTTGACGGTGTTGAGATCCACGCCGTTCACGAGGGCTACCTGCTTGACCAGTTCACCATTTCCAACATGAACTACCGTACCGACGAGTACGGCGGCAGCTTCGAGAACCGCTTCCGCTTTCCCGTCGAGATCGTTCAGGCAATAAAGGCCGCCTGCGGCAAGGACTTCCCCGTTTCCCTGCGTTACTCCGTCGTTTCCAAGACCAAGGACTGGGGCAAGGGCGCAATGCCGTACGAGAAGGACTTCAAGGAGTTCGGTCGTGACATGGAAGAGTCCGAGAGAGCCGTTAAGTACCTCGGCGATGCAGGCTACGATATGTTTAACTGCGACAACGGCACCTACGACGCATGGTACTGGGCACATCCGCCTCAGTACATGCCCGATAACTGCAACCTCGAGTATGTCGAGCACATCAAGAAATTCACCGACAAGCCCGTTGTCTGCGCAGGTCGTATGGACCCCGTCAAGGCAGCTGAGGAGATCGCCGCAGGCAAACTCGACGCAGTTGCTATCGCTCGTCAGAACCTTGTTGACCACGACTGGATCCACAAGATCAAGGAAGGCCGCGAGGACGAGATCAAGCCCTGCATCCGCTGTCACAACGGCTGCTTCAACATGGCTAAGTTCGCGGGCACCCCGAACATCCAGCACCTGGGCGACTCCCTGCATCTTGCACGCTGCGCCCTGAACCCGACGACCATGCAGCACAATCGCTACAAGATCGTTCCGGCAAAGAAGGCCAAGAAGGTCGCTATCATCGGCGGCGGCATAGGCGGTATGGAATGTGCTCTCGTGCTCAAGCAGCGCGGCCACATCCCCACCATCTTTGAGAAGACCAACGAGCTCGGCGGTCTGTTCCTCACCGCATCCGCAATGACCTTCAAGGAGAACGACAAGGAGCTCATCCGTTGGTACCGCAACGAGATCGCCAAGGAAGGCATCGACGTTCGCCTCGAGACCGAGATAAATGATCTGGGCGTCCTCGGCAACTTTGACGACATCATCGTCGCTACCGGCTCCGTTCCCCGCACCATGCCCGGAATCAAGGGCTTCGAGAAGACCCTCACCTTCACCCAGGTCCTCAAGGACAAGGTCGATGTCGGCGATAAGGTTCTCTTCATCGGCGGCGGTCAGTCCTCCTGCGAGGCTGCTTACGATATGCTGCTCAACTACGGCAAGCACCCCATTATCGTCGAATACGCGGGCGACCTCGTAGCCGCTCAGGCTACCTGCCTTGCAAACACCTCCTTCCTGCGTGACGCTATGGAGTACCACAAGGTTCCCGTTTACCTGCACTCCACCGTTACCGAGATCACCGACAAAGGCTGCACCGTTAAGAACGTTGATACCGGCGATACCTTCTTCGTCGAGTGCGACAGCGTCGTAAACGGCGTCGGCTTCGTTCCCACTCCCGTCGGCGGCAAGGACAACAAGAAGGCCTACCGCGTCGGCGATTGTGTCGCTATCGGCAACCTGCGTACCGTTATCTGGCGCGCATGGGACGTCTGCATGAAGATATAGTCCCCGAAAAGAAAATTTAATGGCGTCGGCGTACGGCCCACAACATGCTCCGACGCCGCGAAAGAGGCCGGGATGCATATTTTCGTGATATGCATTCAGGCCTCGTTTTTTATGCCCTACGCGCAATATGCATCACTTGTCATTATCGTAAAATTATTGTATAATTGTGTAGAATTATACGCTTTTGCTTGTGATTTACATATGTATTTTGTGGAGGAATACGATATGATGCAGCTTGCAATATGCGACGACGATGACGTTTTTCGAAAATTTGCCGCGAAAATCGCCGAATCGGCGCTCGATAAAGTTCCCCATTTTATCCGTCTTTTTGATAATCCTACCGCCCTGCAGCTTGAGATCTCCGAGGGCGGATATCTTCCGGACATTGCGGTGCTTGACATTCAAATGGCGCAGATGGACGGAATAACGCTCGCAAAGGGTATAAATCACCTTGCTCCGAGCTGCCGCGTAATATTCATTTCCAACTACAACGACTATCTTATGGACGCATACGAAACGGAGCATGTGTATTACGTCCTCAAGTCCGATATCGAAAACAGACTGCCCGCCGCGCTCGAAAAAGCGCTGAAAACGGATGATGCGCACAGGCATCTTATAATAAAAATCGGCTCACAGCGCAGAGTCATTCCTCTGTGCAGTGTCTTCAGTCTCGAGCGGCAGCTTCACAAGACACTCGTCCACACAGAGCATGAGGATATAGAAACCACACAATCGCCCGCCGAGCTTATCTCTACCTGCGGTGCGGCGTGTGAATTTATCCGCTGCCATCAGAGCTATTGGGTGAACTGCCGGGCTATCGCGTCTATGGAAGCAGACTGCTTTATTCTCTCCGACGGAAGCTGTATTCCAATAAGCCGCGCACGAAAACCCGAAGCAAGAGATGCATTTTTTCGCCTGCTTTCCGGCTCTGCCGTTGAGCAGTAGCATTTTGGAGGCAGACGATGGGATATAACGGATATATTGCGAGCATTATTTTTAACATCGGCATAATGGCACTGTGGTGCGGATTTTTGTGGCTCGTTCTGGACGGCAGGCGCTTTTCCGTAAAACTCACGCTGCTGTTTACGCTTTTGATTTCCCTTGCGTACATACTTCCTATCTTGTTTTTATCCGATGCCGGCTCTCTTATCCGGCTCATAGTCCTCCCCACCGGACCGCTGGCAATGGCATTTCTGCTTTTCTACGGAAAAACGGTGAAAAAGCTGCTTGCGGTCGGGCTTGAGCTTGCAGCCTCGATAGTTTTCGAGAGCCTTTACACCCCGCTGATATCAAGCATCAACACCGATTCTCAGCTCTCTGTATGGGCAGACTCGGCTATGCTTGTAAGCGGCTCGATGTTTCTGCCTCTGCTGGCTCTGGTGCTGCTTTTGTTCGCCATTCCGCTGACCAAGTCGAAAAACAACCTGTCCAATAAGCAGGTGCTCATATTCTGCGCGCTGCCGCTGTCGCAGGCGATCAGCCTGCCGGCGATCCAGTTTCACATAACAATGTACGGCAAGCAGGAATTTATGGGGCTTCTTATCGTCGGGACAGCGCTTTTTCTTATTTCCGACATGACGCTCTACCGCATGATGGCGCAGACGGAGCAGCGAGTCGAGCTTGAGGTCGAAAACAAGCTCCTCGAAAAGCAGCTTGAGCTTCAGCTTGCGCATTACGGCAATCTTACTGAGCAGTATGAGCAGATACGCACGATGAGGCACGATATTTACCACCATCTGAACACGATAAACATTCTGCTTCGGGAGGGAAACACCGCCGAGGCCTCCGAGTATGCAGACCAGCTCATGCCGCTGCACGAGAATATTTCAAAGCTCGGAAGCTGCCGAAACCCGGTCGTTGATGCGTTTTTGTCCAGCAGGATACAGGATGCCGAGGACCGCGGGATAAGCGTCAAGGCAGATATTACGATCCCCGCGGAGCTCAATATCTCCAACACCGATCTTATCGTCTTATTCGGAAACATAATGGACAACGCCGTGGAAGCGTGCGCCTGCGCCGACACTAAGGAGATCAGCCTCCGCTCGCACATTGCGAAGGGGTATCTCATCGTCACGGAGTATAATCCCTCAGTTAAAGCGCCGCAAAAAAAGCAACGCAGAATACCCGAGCTTGAGCGCGGCGTAGGCTTCAGGGTTCTCAGCTCACTCGCGAAAAAATACGACGGCAGCTTTGAGCACGGCATAGAAAACGGCATCTACACCGTTACCGTGATGCTTAGGGCATAAAAAAACACCTCCGTTATTGCAAACGGAGGTGTTTTTGCGTTTTTACTCTTCCCAGTTGTGCCAGACGTTCTGGACATCGTCATTATCCTCGAACATATCGAGCATCTTCTGCATGTTCTTGATCTCGTCCTCGTTGGTAAGCTTGATGTAGCCGTTCTGGGGCAGCATCTCGACCTGTGCGGACAAGAGCTTGTAGCCCGCCGCGCTGAGCTTCTCGGCAACAGGAGATACGTCATCGGGCGCGGTATAGACGATGTAGGTTTCACCGTCGGGCTCAAAGTCGGCTGCACCCGCGTCAAGTGCTCCCATCATAACCTCGTCCTCGTCGAGCTCCTCGTCCTCGTTGTCAATAACGATAACGCCCTTCTTGTCAAACGACCAGGAGACGCAGTTTGCAGCGCCCATGTTGCCACCGTACTTATCAAAGTAGTGACGCATCTCGCCCGCGGTACGGTTGCGGTTATCGGTCATGGTCTCAACGATGACTGCAACGCCGGAGGGACCGTAGCCTTCGTAGACGATCTTCTCGTAGTTATCGGTATTGCCTGCACCGAGCGCCTTGTCAATGGTGCGCTTGATGTTATCATTAGGCATATTCGCCGCTTTTGCCTTGGTGATGACCGCAGCGAGGCGGGAATTGTTATTGGGGTCGCCGCTGCCGCCTTCCTTGACGGCGACGATCATTTCGCGCGCGATCTTGGTGAACGCCTGAGCGCGCTTCGCGTCGGCTGCACCCTTGGTCTTCTGTATATTATGCCATTTGGAATGTCCGGACATATATTCAACAGCTCCTTAAATGTATTATTGCGAATTAACGGCAATTATTTTATCATATCAGACCGCCCATGACAAGGGGGAATTACCTGATTTTACGGCATTCGAGATAATATCGCTTGTCATTGCCGTGTCCGATCGAGAAGCTCTTCTTCGGGAAGGGGCCGCCGCTCATGACGGAGGTAAACAGCTCCGACTTTTCCATACGCGGCAGGAGTATGCCCGCGCAGCCGAAGCGCTGCGACATTTCAATGCACTCGCAGTCTCCGTGGATATAGTCGATATACCCGCCGTGACGATTGACATAGCTCTTGCAGAATTCCTCGCAGCGGTCAATCAGCTGTCCGATGGTGAGCCCTGCAATATTGAGCCTCTCTATCCCCTCTCCCGTCACGAGGTCTATGCTTCTTCCCTCTCCGAGCTCGGCAGCGAAGAACTCTCTCGCCTCTTTGACGAAATTCTCGGGCTGCGTGTCAAAAACGACCTTGTGTATGGGCTCAAAGGTTATCGCCTTGTCGTGAATGTTGACAAGCTCAGCAAGAGCGTAGCGCGCGGGGCAACTTTCGCGCTCGGACTCGGGCAGATTTTCCTTTACCTTCTCCCAATGTCGCTTTGCCGCCGCAAGGCTGTGGTTTCCGTCGCCCATTGCGAAGACGATGGCATTATCGGCGCTGCCGTATTTTTTAATAAGCTCCGACTCATCACCGAGGTGCTCCGCCGCCGCTTCGACCGCGTCGTTATCCTCAACGAGCCAGCCGCTTATCCTGCCGCCGTTTTGCATGAGCTCAAAATCATACACCGGCTCACCCTTTTTGACAGCGGAAAACACGATGTTGTCGGGGTCGTCCATGAATATCATGATATGCGGCATCTCAAGCGGCGCATTTTTTCTTATCTTAACACGCGGCGGAAGTCTGTCCTCAACGGTGTGCTCCGTGGCTCGCACGGGGCTGTGCGTGCCCTGTGTCCAATCATATACCTCAAGGTCGAACATACCCATTATGCCGCGGCGCACTGCTCCGCTTTTGAGGGTGCGTTCAAGATAGATGTAGCTGTTCGGGTACTTGCTGAAAAGACCGCAGTCAAGATACTCCTGCATGACGGCATTGATCTTAACGCTCTCCGCTTCGGGTTCCTTTGTACCGAGCTCCGCCTCGGGCAGTATCATATGCAGCGCAGACGGTGCATCTCCGACGATTTCGCGCACCTGCCGCCAATACTCCGGCTCGGAGGTGAACTGGTCGCAGGCAACGACACTCCATTTGTGCATATCGCAGTCGGGTATGAGTATGTCCGCGGGTCTGAATATCTTCATTTACAGCACCTCCAGCGCTATCTGAGTCCAGGTTTCCATGCTGTCGTAGTTTTTCCGCAGCTCAGACGGCGTCATCCACAGGCCCTCGAGCTTTTCGGTCTCGCGCACGCTGACCTCGCCATGTACGGGCAGAGTGAAGCACGCGCCGAGGTGGACACTGCCGACGGCGTTGGAATCGTCGTTTATAAAGCCGCACGGCGTGAGCTCACCGTGGGCGGTCAGCTCGACCTCCTCGTTTATCTCGCGCCAAAGTCCGCGCATGAGAAGATCACCCGCTTCGTCAACGGGGTTAATATGCCCGCCTATGCCTATCGAGATTTTTCCGTGCAGACGCGCCTCGCCGCCCTTATTGAGTCTGCGCGTAACGAAAACCTCGTCGCCGCGGCGCAGGATAACATAGGGAATTATCTGCTTGAAATCACTTCTCTCCTCCGCCTCGGGGCGCGGCATGAACTCATGCTCAGCCATGATGACGGAGAAAATTTCGTCCGCATTTTCGCGGATAAGACCGTTTCTACCGAATATGAAGCGCTCGATTTTGTCGCGCCTTACAACCAATACCTGTTCCATTATTCTTCCCACTTAGCCGATCTCTCGACTGCCTTGAGCCACTTTTTGTGAAGCGCCTGCGCCTCCTGAATATCCATATCCGGCTCAAAGATGCGGTCGGACTCGCGGATGCTGCTGATGTCATCGATATTCTTCCATACGCCGACGGCAAGACCGGCAAGGAACGCCGCGCCGAACGCCGTTGTTTCGATCATCTTGGGACGATCGATGGGCTTGCGCAGTATATCGGACTGGAACTGCATCATGAAGTTATTGACCGATGCACCGCCGTCAACACGCAGTACGGAAAGCGGCTCGCCGGCATCTTCCTCCATCGCGTCGAGAAGGTCTTTGACCTGATATGCAATGCCCTCCAGCGCAGCACGGGCGATGTGGGCCTTTGTGGAGCCGCGCGTTAAGCCGACAATTGCTCCGCGCGCGTACATATCCCAGCGCGGTGCGCCGAGACCCGTGAATGCCGAAACGAGGTACACTCCGCCGTTATCCGGCACGGAGGTCGCAAGAGATTCACACTCTGAGCTTGTCGCAAGTAGGCCGACCTCGTCGCGCAGCCACTGGATAGAGCTGCCCGCGTTAAACACGCTGCCCTCAAGGGCGTAGGTCGTCTTGCCGTCAATGCTCCATGCAACGCTCGTTACAAGACCGTTTGCGCTGCGCACGGACTGGTCGCCGGTGTTGAGCAGAGTGAAGCAGCCGGTGCCGTATGTATTCTTTGCCTGTCCCTTTTTGATGCAGCCCTGGCCTATGAGCGCCGCTGCCTGGTCGCCTGCCGAGCCGCACACGGGCACTCCCGCGAGAGCCTCAAGACCGGTTATTCCGGGCGCGACCTTGCCGTATATCATCGACGACGGCACGGGCTCGGGCAGCATGGACATGGGGATACCGAGCTTTTTGCAAAGCACCTCGTCCCACTTGAGCTCGTTTATATCAAAAAGCATCGTGCGTGAGCAGTTGGAATAGTCCGAAACGTGGGCTTTGCCGCCGGTGAGATTCCAAATGAGCCACGAATCGACGTTGCCGAACAGCAGCTCGCCGCGCTCGGCACGCTCTCTTGCGCCCTCGACGTTATCGAGGATCCACTTGATCTTGGTGCCTGAAAAATATGCGTCAATGAGAAGTCCCGTCTTATCGCGGACGTAATCGCCGAGTCCCTCGGCTATGAGAGCATCGCAGATGGACGCAGTTCTTCTGCACTGCCAGACTATTGCGTTATACACCGGTTCGCCTGTTTTCCTATCCCAAACAATTGTGGTTTCGCGCTGGTTAGTGATGCCGATGCCGGCGATATCCGTAGGCGAAAGCTCACTCTTTTCATACGCCTCGGCAAGCGCCCTGAACTGAGTTTCGAGTATCACCATGGGATCGTGCTCTACCCAGCCCGGCTTGGGATATATCTGCGGGAATGGGTACTGCGCGATTGTCACCGGCGTCCCCTTTGTGTCAAAGACAATCGCTCGCGAACTGGTGGTGCCCTGGTCGAGAGCAACAACATAACCGTTCATGTGTTTACCTCCATGCTAATAGCATTGCATTTTTCTGTTATTGTGCTATAATATACTTATAAATAACATCATAACACATCCGGAGGAGTTTTTCCATGCCTACTTTCAACGATTTTTATTTTGATTCGAGCACCGGTGCAAATCGTATTCATGTCAGACGCTGCGTTCCCGACGTTCCCATGCGCGGCGTTGTCCAGATAATACACGGCATCGCCGAGCACATCGAGCGCTACGACGATTTCATGGCGTTTCTGGCGGAAAACGGCTTCGTGGTCGTAGGCACCGACCACCTCGGGCACGGCAAGAGCATCGAAAAGCCCGAGCAGAAGGGCTTCTTTGCCGAGAAAAACGGCTGGGACTACGTCGTGCGCGACGAGGAGATTCTGCGCAAGGCAATGAAGAAAACCTACCCGGGCGTTCCCTTTATTCTTTTCGGTCACAGCATGGGCAGCTTCATGGCCCGCACTCATCTTATCCGCTACCCCGGCGCATTTGACGCTGCGATAATCAGCGGCACGGGCAATCAGGGCGCAGCTCTCGTTAACGGCGGATATTTCATGGGCAGCCTAGTCACCGCGCTCAAGGGCGCACATCATTACAGCAATTTTCTCAACAATCTCGCCTTCGGAAGCTACAACAAAAACTACGCAAACGCTCGCACCGAGTTCGACTGGCTCACAAGAAATGCGGAAGCAGTCGATAAGTACATGGCAGACCCCCTGTGCGGCTTCGTTCCCACTTGCAGCCTGTTCAGAGATATGATGACCGGCGTTAAATTCATCACTAACGTCAAAAATCTTGAGGCAATGGACAAGGATATGCCCGTCTACTTCATGTCCGGCGATATGGATCCCGTCGGCGAATGCGGTAAAGGCGTTCGGCGCGCTTACGACAACTTTAAAAAGGTCGGCATGAACGACGTCACGATGAAGCTCTACAAGGACGGGCGCCACGAAATGCTCAACGAAATCAACAACAAGGAAGTCTACGGCGACATTCTCGCGTGGATAGACAGCAAGCTCTGATAACTCAAGGCATATTAAAAAGCACCCCGATCGGGGTGCTTTTTCAGACTGTCAAAAAACCTATGCTGCTGAGGAAAAATAACCGCGCAGCGGGGGAGTTTGAGGGGGCAAGGCCCACCTCAAGTTGGATTATAGCCATCAAAAACGCCTGAGATATCAGGCTTTTTGACGAGCGGAGCGAGATTTTTCGAGAAGCGTAAGCTTCGCAAAAAATGTGGCGTTTTTTTCAGCGTGCAAAAAGTCGCAGACTTTTTTAACACGCTGAAAAAGCACCCCGATGGGGTGCTTTTTTGTATCTTTATCTTCTCATTTCGCGGTTGCGCAGGAAGTTCATCATTCCGTCCTGCATATAATCAAGCTGCGAGAGCATCTTACCCGCTCCGTGGGCTGCGCAGGCAATGGGATCGTCAACTATCATGGTCTTTATCTTCGTGCTTGCTTCGATCATCTGATCCATACCATAGAGCATACTGCCGCCGCCGGATAGGATCATTCCGTTCACGCCAAGGTCTCCGATAAGCTCGGGCGGAGTGCGCTCAAGGACGGAATGGACATTCTCTAGAATGAGCCGCGCGGGCTCGCGCAGCACCTCGATAAGCTCCGCCGCAGTGACCGTGACGGTTTTGGGCAATCCCTTTATGAGGCAGCGGCCCTTGACCTCCATGCTCTCGGGAGCATCCGGGCGCGGGATAAGGCCGCCGATGCTTATCTTCACATCTTCGGCGGTCATCGCCCCTATGAGGAGATTGTGCTTTTTCTTGATATAGCGGATTATCGCTTCGTCAAAGCTGTTTCCGGCGATTTTTATGGACTCGCACTCGGCTACGCCGCCCATGGACACAACTGCGATTTCGGTGGTGCCTCCGCCGATATCTATGACCATATGTCCGTCGGGCTTTTTAATGTCAACGCCCGCGCCTATCGCGGTCGCTACCGCGGTTTCTACAAGGTAGACCTTGCGCGCTCCCGCCTCGACCGCGGCGTCAAGCACCGCGCGTTCCTCAACGCCGGTTATGCTGCTCGGCACGCACATTAAAAGCCTCGGCTTAAAAAGGCTGAACGAGGTTATACGGCTGACAAGCTCTCGCAGCATGAGCGCCGACATATCATAGTCGGAAATGACACCGTCTCTTATCGGGTGAATGGCGACGATGTTCGCGGGGGTGCGTCCGAGGGTTTTCTTGGCCTCCTCGCCTATCTTGAGCATTCTGTCCTTTTCCGGATCGTTTCTCGTCTTATTGAGCGCAACGACCGTCGGCTCACGCAGGACGAGCCCCTTTCCCTGAACGAACACGAGCGTGTTCGAGGTTCCCATATCAACAGCTATATCTCTTTCGTATATGACCATATTCCGCTCCGATCCGCCGTGCTCAGGCGCACGGCATGGTAGTATTTATTATTCTATCCACTTTCCTTTTCGGTCAATCCCCGCTGCGTGCAAGAGTCGCAGCCATGACTGCCTTTGCGCCGCTTCTTTTAAGCACGCGAGCCGCCTCGCTCAGAGTTGAGCCCGTTGTAACGACGTCGTCTATGAGAAGGATATACCTCCCGCTCACATCCGTGCCCGGCAGGAGCTCATACACTCCCGCAACGTTTGCGGCACGCTGCTTTGCGTCGCGTGTTGTCGATTGTGCCTTATTATCGCGCACCTTCTTCAGCAGAGGTGTGCACGGCACTCCGACGGCCGCGGATATCTCCTGCGCCAAAAGCTGCGCCTGATCGTAGCCGCGCTTTCTCAGGCGCTTCCTGCTGAGCGGTATCCATGATATCACATCAATGCCGCCGCAATCAAGATTATTTTCGACACATTCCGCCATCATCGCGCCGAAGCGGCGGCTGTATGCACGGCAGCCGTAGAATTTATACCTGCGCACGGCATCGCGCACGCTGTCTTTATAATACAGCGGCGAAACGCATTTTTCAATAAAGGGCAGCTTCTGATAAATGCTGTCGCCCTTCGTGTAGGGCAGCTTTTTCTCGCACTCAAGGCAAATATCCGTGTCCTTGAGCACGCTGTCGCAAAACACGCAGCGCCACGGATATAAAAGCGCGGCAAGCTTATCAAGAATTTTCATCGGCAAGTCTTATGCGCAGGGCGCTGTACCGTCTTGACTGTTTGTGGTTGTCTATCATGCGGTGGGCAACGCTGTCGTCGCCGACCATGATGAGAAGCTCCTTTGCGCGCGTCACGGCGGTGTATAATACACCGCGCGTCAGCAGCATTTGAACGCCGGGATTAAGCGCGAGGATAACGGCGCGGTACTCGCTGCCTTGCGATTTATGCACCGTGAGCGCCCAAGCATGCTCTATTTCGCCGAGCATCTCAAAGCCGTAGCGTGCGGTCTTGTCCTCATAGTCAACGGTGACGCTCTCCTCTGCCGTGTCAATATCGGTTATGGTGCCGATATCGCCGTTATACACCCCCGTGCCGCTCTGCCCGTTTTTGCCCTTCCACACTATATCGTAGTTGTTTTTCGTCTGAATGACGCGGTCGCCTGTTCTGAATATCACGTCGCCGAAGGGCTTTTCCTTCTTCCCCTCCGCGGGCGGGTTAAGCGCCGCCTGAAGGCATTTGTTGAGATTTGCGGTGCCTGTCTCCCCTTTTCGGCTCGGTGACAGCACCTGTATCTGATACGACGGTATCTTCATATTCTCCGGCAGACGGCGGCGGCAGAGCTCAACTATGGTATCAACGCAAGAGCCGCCCTGGAGCCTGCGCAGGCGGAAGAAATCGCCGCTGTTTTCGTTGAAATCGGGGTGCTCGCCGCGATTTATCATATGCGCGTTGCGCACTATCCTGCTGTCGGCCTTTTGACGGAATATTTCCGTCAGGTGCACGGTGGGCACTACGCCGCTGCGTATCATGTCCGAAAATACGTTTCCGGGCCCCACCGACGGGAGCTGATCCGCGTCCCCGACAAGAAGCATTCTGCAATTGGGCTTGAGAGCTTTTAATATGGCGCTCATAAGCGTTATGTCAACCATTGAGCATTCATCTATGATAACCGCGTCGCAGGCAAGCTTATCGTCCTCGTCCTTACCGAAAATAACGGTTTCGCCGTCCTCGGACATTTTTGCTCCGAGCATACGGTGGATCGTTGACGCCTCCATTCCGCACAGCTCACTCATGCGCTTTGCGGCTCTTCCTGTGGGCGCCGCGAGATAAGTGTCAAGACCGAGCTCATCATAAAGCGCGAGAACAGCCTTGAGGATCGTGGTTTTTCCCGTACCTGGGCCGCCTGTTATGATGAGGATATTGCTCTTTGCGGCAAGGCTTATCGCCTCACGCTGCATGGGAGCGTATTCAATACCGCCCATGCGCTCAAGGCGGGCGATCAAGGATTCGACACGAACACCCTTGCCGGCGGGAGACGCGCACATTGCTTTAATGCGCTCGGCGGTGTAGGTCTCGGCATCGTAAAGCGAAGCGAGATAGCACGCCTCGAGCCCCGCGACGGTGTCGCACACGATCTCCCTCGTTTCGCTCAGCTTATCTATCGCCTCATGAGCAAGCTCGGGCGACACACCTATGAGCTGCGAGGTCGCGGCGGCAAGCTTTTCTCTCGGGATAAAGCAGTGTCCGTTTCCGGAATTATGGATAAGCTCAAACACAACAGCAGCGCAGACGCGGTTGAGGCTGTCGCCATCAATGCCGAGAGAAAGCGCAAACGAGTCTGCCTCGGCAAAGCTCGCGCCGATATGCGCCGAGGCAAGTATGTACGGGTTTTCATGCACGACCTCAATGGCCGAGCTGCCATAGAATTTGAACATTCTGAGCGCAAATATGGGCTGGATTCCGTATGAGCACAAAAACTCGGTCAGGCGGCGCACACCAGACTGCTTTTTGAAGCCCGCGCTTATATCTCTCGCCTTGTTGCTGCTTATGCCCTTTACCTGTGCAAGCTTTTCGGGCTGCATTTCGAGCACGTCAAGCGTTCTGTCGCCGAATTTATCGACTATGAGCGCCGCGGTTGCGGGACCGATGCCGCGCACGGCTCCGCCGGCGAGATAGTCGTATATCGCGTCCGGTGAGGTAGGCAGCGTGCGGCTGCACTGTTCGATCTTGAACTGCCGTCCGTGCTGCGCATGAGTCGTCCACGAGCCCTCTGCGGATATCATCTCACCCGGAGCGATATACGGCAGGCAGCCGACGGCGGTCGTAAGCTGTCCGTCGTCAAGCTCGATGCGCACCACGGCATAGCCGTTTTCATCGTTTTTGAATATTACGGCCGCAATGCTGCCGTTTATCTCGCTCAATTCCTGCATACTAACTTTCCTCTGTGTATTCCACGCATCCGTACTTCAATTTGAATTTATTTGCCACGCTTCGTGTCGTGTCGTCCGGTGCTCTGGCAACTATGCCGATATCGGCCTTGAGAGTGCCGTTTTCGCGCAGCCATATCAGACTGCGCAGGGTGTATTCAAGCGCGGGCTCGGGGCCGTCCACGCTGAGCGTTATGCACGCGTGAGTGCTGCCTCCGAGCTTAACCGGCGTGAGCAGCAATTCCTTGACAGACCATATGGCGAGCCATAGCAGCACCGCCGTAGCAAAGCCCGCGGCAAAACAAACAGTCATTTTGATCCCTCCCGCATTATTCTACGGAAAAGACGCTCGGACTGTTAAAGTATCTTTTTGAGAAACTGTCCGGTGTAGCTCTCGGGAGTCTCCGCGCACTGCTCCGGAGTGCCGGCAAAGACGAGCGTGCCGCCGCCGTCGCCGCCCTCGGGACCGAGGTCGATTATATAGTCGGCGGTCTTGATGACGTCAAGATTGTGCTCGATTATGACGACGGTGTTGCCTGCATCGGCAAGCTTATTTATGATGTGCAGCAGCTTGTGCACGTCCGCCACGTGAAGTCCCGTGGTGGGCTCGTCAAGGATATACACCGTCGAGCCGGTGCTACGGCGCGAAAGCTCGGTCGCAAGCTTAACTCTCTGCGCCTCGCCGCCCGATAGCGTCGTGCTCGACTGGCCGAGGCGGACGTAGCCGAGTCCGACCTCATACAGCGTATCGAGCTTCGCCTTGAGCTTGGGCAGATTTTCAAAGAACGCGCACGCCTCCTCGACCGTCATGTCGAGAACGTCGCTGATATTCTTGCCCTTATAGCGCACCTCAAGCGTTTCGCGGTTATATCTCTTGCCCTTGCACACGTCGCAGGGCACATATACGTCGGGAAGAAAGTGCATCTCGATCTTTTGGACGCCGTCGCCCTTGCAGGCCTCGCAGCGTCCGCCCTTGACGTTAAAGGAAAACCTGCCCGCGCCGTAGCCGCGCAGTCTCGCATCCTCCGTCGAGGCAAAAAGCTCGCGGATGTCGTTAAACAGTCCCGTATAGGTCGCCGGATTTGAGCGCGGAGTTCTGCCGATGGGGCTTTGGTCGATGTCGATGACCTTGTCAATATCGTCAATGCCGCTTATGCCGCCGCACTTGCCGGGCTTGACCTTGGCTCTGTTTTTCTTCAGAGCAAGGGTCTTATACAGTATCTCGTTAACGAGGCTTGATTTTCCGCTTCCTGACACGCCGGTCACGCAGGTGATGACGCCCTTGGGTATCTCGATGTCGATGCCCTTGAGATTATGCTCGGCGGCGCCGGAGATTTTAATAAAGCCCTTATCGGCGCTGCGTCTGTGCTCGGGAACGGAAATGACGCGCTTGCCGCTGAGGTACTGCCCCGTCAGCGAATCCGGACAGGCGCAGATATCGTCCACCGTGCCCGCGCAAACGACGCTTCCGCCGTGGACGCCCGCTCCGGGGCCAATGTCCACTATATAATCCGCGGCGCGCATGGTCTCCTCGTCGTGCTCGACGACTATGAGGGTATTGCCCAGGTCGCGCAGATCCATCAGCGTTTTCAGAAGCTTTTCATTATCTCTCTGGTGCAGTCCGATGCTCGGCTCGTCGAGGATATACAAAACACCCGTGAGCGATGCGCCTATCTGCGTTGCAAGCCTTATTCTCTGGCTCTCGCCGCCGGAGAGCGTTGCCGCGCCGCGCGAAAGGCTCAGGTACTGAAGCCCGACGTTTTTGAGAAAGCCGAGTCTTGCATTGATCTCTTTTATGATCCTGTCCGCAATGATGTGTTCTTTTTCGCTCAGCTCAAGCGAGGCGACAAAGTCCATCGCTTCCGTGACCGACATATCACCCATTTGAGCGATGCTTATGCCGCCGACCGTGACCGCGAGAGCCTCTTTGCGCAAACGGCGTCCGTGACATTCGGGACAGGTGACCTCGGACATACACTCCTCGATCTCCGCGCGCATTGCGGGGCTCTGCGTTTCGTAATAGCGGCGCTCAAGATTTTTGCATATACCCTCAAACGGACGCGAGAACTTGCCCGCAAAGCTGCTGTTTTTGCGCTCTCTTTCATAGGAAAGGTCCAGCTTTTCACCCTTGCTGCCGTAAAGAAGAATGTCCTTCACTCCCGTGGGCAGCTCGGCTATGGGCGTGTCTAGCGTGAAGCCGTATTTTTCCGCAAGAGCGTTATAATACATGGCCGCTATCGAATCCGCGCCCGATGACCAGCCCGTGGCTTTTATCGCGCCGGCATTTATACTGAGCGTATCGTCCGGAATTATCAGGTCGGGGTCCACAAGAAGCTGCATACCCAAGCCGTCGCATTTGGGACAGGCGCCGTAGGGTGTGTTGAATGAAAACATTCGCGGGGTAAGCTCCTCAATGGATATGCCGCAGTCCGGGCAAGCATAGTTTTGCGAAAAGAGTATCTGCCTGTTTTCGCTGACAACGTCGGCAATGACAAGTCCGCTCGCAAGCGATGCCGCCGTTTCGACCGAGTCGGCAAGGCGGCGGTTAATGCCCTGCTTTATAACAAGGCGATCGACAACGACCTCGATCGTGTGCTTCTTGTTCTTATCGAGCTTAATTTCCTCAGACAGCTCGTACATACTGCCGTCAACGCGCACGCGGACATAGCCCGATTTTCGTGCGTCCTCAAACACCTTCACATACTCGCCCTTGCGCGCACGCACAACGGGAGCAAGTATCATGAGCTTTGCGCCCTCGCCGAGCTGCATGAGGCGGTCGATTATCTGATCTACCGTCTGCTGCTCAATCTCCTTGCCGCATTTAGGGCAGTGCGGTCTGCCTATACGCGCCCACAGAAGACGCATATAGTCGTAGATCTCCGTGACCGTTCCGACGGTAGAGCGCGGGTTTCGGGAGCCTGTTTTCTGGTCGATGGATATCGCCGGGGAAAGCCCCTGAATATAGTCAAGGTCGGGCTTATCCATTTGGCCGAGGAACTGCCTCGCATATGAGGAAAGGCTCTCGACATAGCGGCGCTGACCCTCGGCGTAGATCGTGTCAAACGCAAGGCTCGACTTGCCGCTTCCGGAGACGCCCGTCATGACAACGAGCTTATTGCGGGGTATCTCAATATCAATGTTTTTAAGGTTATTGGCTCTTGCGCCTTTAATTTTAATATAATCAGTCATTCTCGCTAACCAGATCCGTAAATTCCGCGCGCGTGAGTTTGGCAAGCTCCTCCGGGTCAAGTTCGACCTGATAGCCTATCTTGCCCGCGCTGACCATGACAGTCGGATAGCTCTGCGCGCTTTTATCAATGAAAGTCTTATACTGCTTTTTCATGCCGAGGGGCGAGCAGCCGCCTCGCACATAACCCGTGAGAGCGTTTATTTCGCTCACATGGATCATTGCTATCGACTTCTCGCCTGCCGCTTTTGCACCCTTCTTGAGGTCAAGCTCAGCAGTAACGGGAACGTCGAAAACATATATAGTCTTGCTTGCTCCCCGCGCAACGAGAGTTTTGAACACCTGCCCGGGCTCCTGACCGCATATTCGTGCGACAGTGGCACCGTCTACGGCTTCGTCGCCGTGCGGATACTCGTGCGGCGTGTACTTTATCTTTTTCTGCTCAAGCAGACGCATAACATTAGTTTTCTGCTCTTTCATAATATCTCCTTTATGCACTGCATAATAGTATATTATACCTCGCTTTTATTCATCTTTCAACACAAAAAAAGGACTTCCGGCAGTATCCGGAAGTCCGATATTATTGATTTGCGGTTTTTAAGGTCAATCCTTTTGAAATCTTGCCAGCATATTCTCTGTGCTGCCGTCGAGGAGCTTCAAATAGCGCTCTCTGTCGTGATCCTCGATGGGAGGCATACCCATATCAAACCACTGCGAGATCCATCCGATGCAGGCATTTACATAGAACTCACACACAAATTCAAGATCCGACCACTCAATATTTTTGCCCTCTGCACAGATGACCGCAAAGCTGTGCACGCAATAGTGCAGACGCCCCTTGAAATAACGCAGAAGGTAGGCGCGATTCTGAGAATTGAAGATATTGAGAACGAAGGTGCGGTTATCCATGAGGTACTGGAACCACTCAATGACATTGTCGCGCCACATTTCATAGCGGATCTCATGCGGCAGAGCCTTGTTGGTATCCTCCTCGAACACCCACTCCAAAAGATCGTAAACATCGTCAAAATGATAGTAGAAGGTCTGGCGGTTGACGCCGCAAACCTCGACCAGATCCTTGACGGTTATTTTATCAATGGGCTTGACTGCGAGCATCTGCTTAAGCGCATTGCCGAGAGCCTCTTTAGTCGAACTTGCCATAAATACTGCTTCCTTTCGTAATAAGTCATAATATTTGTCCTAACTATATCATATGTTTAAGAAAAATGATAGGTTTTTATTTAAATTTTCTTAGAAATATGTTTAAATATAAGCGATAAAACGACAGAAAAGGCGGCGCAAATGGATATTACAGGCAAAAATATAGGGCGCTATGCCCCGAGTCCGAGCGGTGTCATGCATTTGGGAAACCTTGCGGCGTGTCTGCTTGCGTGGCTTGATATAAGAAGGCTCGGCGGCAAGCTCTTATTCAGAATGGAAGATCTCGATCCGGAGCGCAGCTCTGCGGAATTTGCACAGAACATCGCAGCGGTGCTCACGAGGCTCGGACTCGATTGGGACGAGGGATACCCGGAACCGGGTTACAGTCAGGGCGAGCGCACGGCGCTGTATGAGGATATATTCGATCAGCTTCTTAAAAAAGATATGCTCTACCCCTGCTATTGCAGCAGGAGCGAGCGCCTTGCCGCCTCGGCTCCCCATCCGGGTGAGCAGCGCTCCGACCCCGGCTGCAAGTGCCGGCACTATTCGGCGGCGCAAAGACGGGAGCTTGAGGCCGCAGGCAGGCGCCCCGCATGGAAGATAAGGGTGCCGGACAAGATTATCAGCTTTACCGACGGGCACTACGGGAGCTTTTCCGAAAACCTTGCGGATTCGGGCGATTTTATAATTAAGCGCTCGGACGGAGTTTTCGCGTATCAGCTCGCGGTGTCCTTTGACGACATGGACATGGGCATTGACCGCGTCGTGCGCGGGCGGGACCTTCTTTCGTCTACGGCGCGGCAGATTTGGCTCATATCCGAGCTCGGCGGCGCGGCACCCCGATATTGCCATGCCCCGCTTCTCATAACCGACGGCAGCAGAAAGCTCTCTAAGCGCTTCGGAGACCTCAACACGGACACGCTGTTCGAAAAGTATTCGTCCGAGGAGCTTTTGGGCTACATTGCGGGGCTTCTCGGCATATCCGACGGAAGAGCGGAGAGCGCCGACAGGCTGCTTGAGAGCTTTAGCTGGGCAAGCGTCGCAAAGTATGATATCATAATAAAATAGCAAAAAATGATGACGGAAATTCCGTCATCATTTTCATTATTCCTTGTTAAATTCACGCAGCTCGAGTCCGGGATTTTTCGTGAGCGCCCAATTGACGCACCACTCGGAGGTGAACAGCAGCAGATTATTTCCGCGGAAATCCTGTACCCACTTGGTGTCGCTCGTGAGGTTGAGGTCGTTGGGGTTAATGTCCTCATTGTCTATCCAGCGCACCACCTCATACGGCATGCTGCGGCGGCGGATATCAACGCCGTACTCGCTCTTGAGGCGGTATTCGAGCACCTCAAGCTGGAGAATACCGACAACGCCGACGATTATCTCCTCAACGCCGGTGTACGGCTCGTGGAATATTTGGATCGCGCCCTCCTGAGCTATCTGCATTATGCCCTTTTCAAACTGCTTGCGCTTCATGGTGTCTATTCGCTCGACTCCCGAGAATATTTCGGGAGCAAAGGTCGGGATGCCCTCGAATTCGACCTTCATGCTCTTGTCGCATATCGTGTCGCCTATGGAGAAGATCCCGGGGTCGAACACTCCGATGATGTCGCCTGCGTATGCCTCGTTTATAATCGCTCTCTCCTGCGCCATGAGCTGCTGCGGCTGAGCAAGGCGGATGGCTTTGCCGCCCTGAACGTGGAAATACTCCTTGTCGCGCGCGAATTTTCCGGAGCAAATGCGCATGAACGCGATACGGTCGCGGTGAGCCTTGTTCATATTCGCCTGAATTTTAAACACGAAGGCGGAGAACTTCTCGTTAAACGGATCGACGACCTCGTCGCCTGCAATTCTCGGCAGCGGCGGCATGGTCATTTCAAGAAAGCTCTCAAGGAAGGGCTCAATGCCGAAGTTATTGAGAGCAGAGCCGAAGAACACGGGACTGAGCTTGCCTTTGCGCACCAAATCGATATCAAATTCGTAGCCCGCGCCGTCAAGCAGCTCAACATCGTCGCACAGCGTAGAGCGCAGTCTTTCGCCGATGAGCTCGTCAAGTGTTTCGGTGTCGTCAAGTCTGCATTCTATTGCCTTGATTTTGTTCTGACCGCGGTGGAATTCACTGAAAGCAAGTATTTCACGCTTCTCACGGTCGTACACGCCCTTGAAGTCGATGCCGCAGCCGATGGGCCAGTTCATCGGATACGTACCGATGCCGAACTCCTGCTCAAGCTCCTCCATAAGGTCGTAGGGGCTGCGCGCATCGCGGTCGAGCTTGTTTATGAACGTAAATATAGGGATATTACGCATTGCACATATCTTAAAGAGCTTGCGCGTCTGCGGCTCGATACCCTTTGCGGCGTCTATGACCATTACGGCGCTGTCGGCCGCCATAAGCGTGCGGTAAGTATCCTCCGAAAAGTCCTGGTGTCCGGGCGTGTCTAGGATATTGATACAGTAGCCGTTATATTCAAACTGCATTACCGAGGAGCTTATGGATATTCCGCGCTGCTTTTCAAGCTCCATCCAGTCGGACACGGCATGGCGTGCGGTCGCCTTGCCCTTTACGGAGCCGGCAAGCTGTATCGCTCCGCCGTAGAGCAGGAGCTTTTCCGTAAGCGTTGTTTTACCGGCGTCAGGGTGCGAGATGATGGCAAAGGTCCTGCGCCGTTCGATTTCCTTTCTTATATCTGACATATATGCTTCTCTCCATCCGAAATTTCAAATAGAGTAATATATTATCACAAAACACTCTCAAATGTAAAGAGAAAACGCACCGCTGCGGCGGTGCGTTCCCCCCTTGTTTCATTCCTTCTCTACAATACTCACTATCTTCGTAGGAGTAGGGTTTAGTCTGTAATTAGCTTTGCTGAGCGCTCTTGCTATCAGTATGCCCAAAACGGCGGCTGCAAACGCCGTAATTATGCACACGCCCTCGGAAAGCGACAGCAGCGCCGCTGCCAAATAGCCGAGTATGAGCAGCACCAGCGGCAGGACGTATATCGCAAATGCGCCCTTGACAACGCCCTTAGTAGGCGTTTCTATCATAACATGCTGTCCGCGATGAGCCCCTATCGGGTTTTGCACGACCGATTTCATCAGGTGCTCATACTTACATTCGTTGCAGCCGTTGCAGTCTCCGCCGCATATGCCGAGACGCTCGACCACGACCTCGGCAAGTCCGTCATCTCTCGTTTTAGTTATTATCGCTTCCTGAAGCATAGAGTAATCACCAATAAGTATTTTTAGGCATTATACACCCTTTTGGCTCTTGTAGCAAGTGTTTAGTTATGATATACTACAAAATTATAAAGTGTAAAAGAAAAACAGGAGGTGGCTGCCGTGCCGAGTGTACTCAATCTGAAGAAGTCAAACTGCAAGAACTGCCACAGGTGCATAAGAAAATGCCCTGTAAAGTCCATAAGATTCACGGGACACCAAGCCCGAATCATAAGCGATGAATGCGTGCTGTGCGGTCAATGCTTCGTTGTCTGCCCGCAGGACGCCAAGGAGATCGTTGACGACCGCGAGAGAGTCAGGGTCCTGCTTGACAGCTCCGCTACCGTTATTGCAAGCGTTGACCCTTCGTTTTACGCCTGCTGGGATAAGTGCGGCATAAACTCCGTCAGGAAGGCGCTGATGGAGCTCGGCTTTTCGGACGCGGAGGAAACGGCTATCGGCGCGACGATAGTCAAGCGCGAGTACGAGCGGCTTCTGCGCGAGCAGCAGCAGGATATTATAATAACCTCCGCCTGCGCCTCACTCAATCTGCTCGTCGAAAAGCACTTCCCCGATCTGCGCAAATATCTTGCACCGGTGGTCTCCCCCATGATCGCACATGCGATCGACATTAAGCGCCGTATTCCCGACGCCAAGGTCGTTTTCATAGGCCCCTGCGTTGCGAAAAAGGATGAATATGAGGGCACCGCCGTTGACGTTGTGCTCACGTTTGAGGAATTTGACCAGATGCGTCTTGCCGCGGGTATCAAAATCGAGCCCGAGTTCGGCGAGAGCTTCCCCGGCAGAGCGCGCAGCTTCCCCGTAACCGGCGGCATACTCAAGTCCATGGACATCCCCGACACGGGCTACCAGTGCCTTGCGACAAACGGCCCCAAAAACTGCATGAATGCCCTCCACGACATATCAAGCGGCAATATCCACAAGTGCTTCATAGAACTTGCCATGTGCGACGGCAGCTGTATCGACGGGCCCATCATGGAAAAATACATAAACTCCCCCATAAGGCATATCTGCTCCGTGCTTCAGAACACCGGCACCGTTGACTTTGACGTGCCGCAGCCTGAGCCGGAGGTCGTTGCCGCGCAGTACATCGGCTCGCCGCTTAAAAAGCCCGTTCCGAGTGAGGATGAGATACGCGCGATACTCTCCAAGCTCGGCAAGACCTCGAAGGGCGATGAGCTCGACTGCGGCTCGTGCGGATACAACACTTGCCGCGACAAGGCTATCGCAATTTACCGCGGTACGGCTGATTACGGTATGTGCCTGCCATTCATTATGGACAAGACGGAGCGATTCAGCAACAAGATCCTTAACAATATGCCCAGCGGCGTCGTCGTTGTTAACGAGGATCTTGAGGTACAGCAGTTAAACCGTACTGCGATGCGGCTTCTTAATATCAGCCACGAGTCCGACATTCTCGGCGACAGCGTCGTGAGAGTACTTGATACGGCGCCGTTTTTCACCTGTCTTGAAAACGGAAAGAGCGTTAAAAAGCTGCGCGGCTACTTTGCCGACTACGAAAAATACTTTGAGCAGACCATCGTTTATGATCGCTCGTCAAAGATCCTCATAGATATCTTCTCCGACGTCACCGAGGAGGAGGAAGAGGCCATGCGCCGCAAGGCTATAAGCCAGCAGACGGCCGAGGTCACGAACAACGTCATCGAAAACCAAATGCGCATCGTTCAGGAGATCGCCTCCCTGCTCGGCGAGACGACTGCCGAAACAAAGATCGCGCTTACGAGACTGAAGGAGTCGTTGAGCCTTGAAGAAGAATAATCTTTGCAGCGAAATATCGTACATGAGCCTAAACCACTACGGTGAGCAGCTTTGCGGCGACCACGTAGAGGTCGTAGAAAGCAAGGACTCGACTATCGTAGTGCTTGCCGACGGGCTCGGGAGCGGTGTCAAGGCGAGCATACTTTCAACGCTCACCTCGACGATAATTTCGACCATGCTCGCAGCGGGACTTGATATACGCGACGCCGTTGAAACCATCGCAGACACGTTACCCATTTGCTCCGAGCGCAAGACCGCATTCTCGACATTCACGATAATCAGGCTCGTAAACGATTCACACGCCGACATTATCCAATACGAAAACCCGAACGTCATTTTAATCCGAAACGGGAAACGTTTCGATTTCCCGCTCTCGACCATGACCATCGGTGAGAAAACCATCTATCGCTCAGGCATAGAGCTTGCCGACGGTGACCTGTTCATCGCGCTCAGCGACGGTATGCTATATGCGAGCGAGAACGGTGTTCTCAACAATTCATGGGACCGCGACGCGATAATCGCGCTTCTCGAACCGCTGAGCGATTCGGGCCTTACGGCAAATGTGCTTGCCAATATTCTCATGGAGGAAACAAACAAGCGTTACGGCGGAAAGCCTTTTGACGACGCCACAGCATGCATAGTCAAAATCCGCCAGCGTCAGACCGTTAATATCGCCGTCGGGCCTCCGGAAAACATGAGCGACAATCACCGCATGATGGCGCTGTTCTTCGCAAAGGAAGGCAAGCACATCGTCTGCGGCGGCACGACCGCAAAGATTGCGGCCGAATATCTGCACGCGCAGATCCGAACGGATTTTGACGCGCCCGACCCTGATATACCGCCCATTTCACACATTCAGGGCGTGGAGCTCGTCACGGAGGGTATCATAACCGTTGACCGTATACTGGCCTACGCCAAGGATTATGTCAAGGATAACCGCAGCTTTGAAAAATGGTGCTATAAAAAGGACGGTGCTTCGCTCGCCGCGCGCATACTTTTCGAGGACGCAACTGACATAAATATGTTCATCGGTCACGCTGCCAACCCCGCGCACAACGAGATGCCCATTAACTTCAATGTCAAAATGCAGATACTAAAGCAGCTGGCTGCAAACCTCCAAAAGATGGGCAAGAGAGTCAAAATCCACGATTTCTGATATGATAAAAAACAGCTCCGAGAGGAGCTGTTTTTTATTGTTCAAATATACCATGCGCGGCTGTTATATGGGCAGAAGCGGTAGGCTAAGCCTGGGGCGAGCTTATCTCCGTTGCGGCACAGCAGCTCATCGGCGCGGACGAACTCAAAGCCGCGCTCTGTTAGCGTGTCGATAGCCCGCAGCACGGCGGGAACAGTCGCCTCCTTGGTGTCATGCAGAAGAACAATATCGCCGTCGCGTGCGTTTTCGAGAAACCAATTATAGATATATTCCTCGTCCATGTTCACCCAATCGCGCGGAGAGGCGGACCATAAAACGGCAATGCTGTTTATTTCGTTGAGCATCGCTCCCGTATAGTATCCGTAGGGCGGGCGCAGAAATTGAGGATGCTCCCCCGTTATGCTCTCGATAAGCGAATTCGTGCGGTCAATTTCATCGTGTATCTCGGCCATGGAGTGCTCAAAAAAGCTTATGTGCGACCAAGTGTGACAGCCTATGAGATGGCCGTCGTCGTGCATCTGCCTGACTATTTCGGGGCGCTTTTCCACCTTGCTGCCCATAAGGAAGAAGCTCGCCTTTATCCCGCGCTCGCGCAGCCCGTCAAGAAGCTGCTGCGTGTACTTTCCCGGGCCGTCGTCAAAGGTGAGCGCGATCTGCTTTTCTGATGCCGATATATGCTCTGCGCAATAGCTCTTGGCAAACGGAGTCAGCAGAAAGCTCACGAGGGCGAAAACGATGATGATCGCAATTATTCCGGCGCTTGCTCCGGCAAGGCGTTTTTTCATATTCTCGCTGCTCCGCTTCTTATTGCGGCAGCCTTGACAGCCGCCGCTACGGTATCGCCCACTCCGGGGTCAAACGCCTGCGGCAGAATATTGTCGCGGCTGAGCTCGTCATCTCCGACCATGCCTGCAAGCGCGTGCGCAGCGGCAATTTTCATTTCGTCGTTTATCTCCGAGGCTCTCGCATCGAGTGCTCCGCGGAAAATTCCCGGGAACGCGAGAACGTTGTTTATTTGGTTGGGATAGTCGCTGCGCCCGGTGCTGACGATCGCTGCGCCCGCCGCCTTCGCCTCATCCGGAAATATCTCGGGCGTGGGATTTGCGCAGGCAAAAACGATGGCGTTTTCCGCCATGTTTGTAACCATTTCCTTTGTCAAAACTCCGGGTGCGGACACGCCTATGAACACATCCGCTCCCTTGATGACGTCCGCAAGAGCGCCCTTTTCGCAGCCTTTGTTCGTGATCTCGGCTATCTCGCGCTTGGCGGGATTGAGATTCTCCCTTCCCTTATATATCGCGCCGTGACGGTCGGTCATGACGACGCTGCCCGCTCCGCAGGACGAGAGCAGCTTTATTATCGCGATGCCCGCGGCGCCAGCTCCGGAGGTCACGATCTTAACATCCTCAAGCCTTTTGCCGACGACCTTGAGCGCATTCATGAGCCCTGCAAGCATTATGACCGCGGTGCCGTGCTGGTCATCGTGGAAAACGGGAATATCGCAGCGCTCCTTCAGTCTGCGCTCTATTTCAAAGCAGCGCGGCGCGGAAATATCCTCAAGATTTATGCCGCCGAAGGAGCCGGCGAGCAGCGCGACGGTGTTGACTATCTCGTCAACGTCCTTGCTGCGAATGCACAGCGGGACGGCGTCAACGCCGCCGAATTCCTTAAACAGCAGGCACTTTCCCTCCATGACAGGCATGCCAGCCTCCGGCCCTATATCGCCGAGGCCAAGCACCGCCGTACCGTCGGTTACGACCGCGACTGTATTCCATCGGCGGGTCAACTCATAGCTTTTATTTACGTCCTTCTGAATCTCAAGGCACGGCGCGGCAACGCCCGGAGTGTAGGCAAGGCTCAGTGCCTCGCGGGTGTCCGCCTTGGCGCGCGGCGCGATCTCTATCTTGCCCTTCAGCTCATAGTGCATTTCGAGCGATTTTTTCGCATAATCCATTACTTTTCAGCCTCCTTCAAATACTCCGCTCTGCCGAGCTTATACAGATCGTTTCCTTCGCTGTCAATTGCAACGGTCAGGGGCATATCACGCACCGTGAGCCGCCTTACAGCCTCGCAGCCGAGATCCTCCCAGCACACAAGCTCCGCAGTCTCCACCGAGGCTGCCATGAGAGCTCCCGCGCCACCCATTGCGGCAAGATAAGCAGCGCCGTTTCTCATCATCGCGTCTATGACGGCGGAATTCCGATCGCCCTTTCCGATCATAATTTTAAGTCCCATATCAAGCAGACGCGGAGCATATGCGTCCATTCTACCGGAGGTGGTAGGCCCTGCGGAACCTATGCAGCAGCCGCCATGCTCGGGAGTGGGCCCGACGTAGTAGATAGCGCCGCCGCGAAGGTCAAAGGGCAGCCCCTCTCCCCTGTCGAGCGCCTCGCAAATGCGCTTGTGAGCAGCGTCGCGGGCTGTATACACAGTACCCGAGAGCAGCACGCTGTCGCCTGTGCGGAGCTTTTTAAGCTGCTCATCGGAAGCGGGGACGTTTATTTTATATTCCATGGCACACCTCATATCTCGCAGCTCGCCCTGCGCGTTGCGTGGCAGCTTATATTTACCGCCACCGGCAGCCCCGCGACATGGGTGGGCATGGCTTCTATCGCAACGCCGAGCGCCGTCGTTTTGCCGCCGAAGCCCTGCGGGCCGATGCCGAGCGAATTTATTCTTTCAAGCAGCTCGCACTCGAGCTCTGCGTAAAAATCATCCGGATTTTTCTCATCGAGCCTGCGCAGCAGAGCGTGCTTTGCAAGATACGCCGCCTTGTCAAAGCTGCCGCCGATGCCGACGCCGACAATTATGGGCGGGCAGGGATTTGCACCGGCCGCCTCAACGGTATCGAGGACGAATTTCTTAACGCCCTCCACACCGTCGGCGGGCTTGAGCATTTTCAGTGCACTCATATTCTCGCTGCCGAAGCCCTTGGGCATGACCGTGACACCTATCTTATCCCCCGCTGTGAGCTCAACGCTTAAAAGCGCCGGCGTATTATCTTCCGTATTCACTCTGCGCAGGGGGTCACGCACGACGCTTTTGCGCAGGTAGCCTTCGCCGTAGCCGCGGCGCACACCGGCATTGACAGCCTGAGTCAGATCGCCCTCTATGTGCACGTCCTGCCCGATGCTGAGAAAAACGCAGGCCATACCCGTATCCTGACACACGGGCAGCGTTTTCTCCTCGGCAAGGCGCACGTTTTCCGACAGCAGCGACAGACTGCGGCGGGCATTTGCCCATGACTCGTTATTTTCGGCCGCTTTTATCGCGCCTATAACGTCATCCGGCAGGCGCAGGTTTGCCTCGATACACAGGCGCGCTACCGCATCCTCGATAATTTTTGCATCAACATTTCTCATTGTCAAAGCTCCAAAAGCTAAAATTTCATCATTCAATTATAAGCAAAAACACAGCGGGAGTCAATAACGACTCCCGCTGTGTGTATGGCATTCGGATGGTTTGGCCTGAGAGGATTGCTCAGGTCCTCGGCGGCGCGGTCATCAAAATGCCCGCTATTTTGTTTCTCGGGACACGGCTGCAAAAAGTCTGCGTCGATCCGCGGCCTTCAGCCCTCGAAACCGGTTCTTGCAGCGCTCCCCGCTACACCGCTCAGACCGGGAAGCAGACACCGCAAGTGTGGGCTCTTCGGTATCACGAGTCGAAGCTGTTTCGCGGAAAAAGCACTGCGCTATCTCAATGAATGGTCAGGCATTGCCCTTCCAAAAAATGAAATACGCTGTCAGTTGTTTTCGCACCATTTGACGATATCGTCAACGCACCAGGACGCGGGCTCACCCACGCCGGTCGTTGCCATCTTGAGCGTTGCCTTCTGACCTTCGTCAAGGCTGCCCAGCTTTTCGAGGCGCGCGGCGATCTCTTTATTTTTCAGCTTCATTATGAGCTTATAAGGCAGCGGCAGCTTGTTTATATTAAATCTGCCCTGACGGGTAAACACAGCGGCGTCAGCTCTGACCGGATTCTTCTCGCGGCAGATCTTCTCGCTCTTAGAATTTTCAGGTCCCATTCCGACCTGCACCAAAGCGCCGACATCATACTTTGCGGCGGCTTTTGCATAGCCCATGACCTTGCCCGCCATAAGCCAGCCTACATAGATTATCTTGGTGCCATCGGGAACATATTCCTTGCCCAAGGGACGCGCGGGGATGTGAAGTCTTGCCGAGAGCAGCTCCGCGTACTTTTTGCATGAGCCGGTAGTTGAAGAATAAACTATTGAACTGAACATAACTATACCCCCTGTATGTTTGGTATTTATAGAATATCACAATATTTTTTCAAATTCAATACCGTATCGCATACACATCAGCCAAAAAATTCATTAATAACGTTTTTTCTCCGAAGCGAATAAAGTCAGGCAGGAGCGCGGATAATATGAGTAATTCTGATAAACGGAGGCTAAGCTATGACACCGAAAGAACTGCTCTATATCGAAGACGCGCTCGGTCACACCAAATTTCTCATGACCCAGTGCAGCATTGCCGCAAACTCGCTCACCGATCCCGCGCTTAAAAGGCAGGCGCAGCAGTGCGTAAACGAAAATCAAAAGCTCTTCACTCAGTTTTTTGAGCTTGTTTAAGGAGGCGGCAGGATGAACGACAGAGATATCATGGAAAATCTTCTTCTCACGACCAAGGGCATATGCGATCTGTTCATGCACGGAAGCATTGAATCGTCTACCGCAAACGTGCATCAGGCGTTTACTTCCGCGCTCGGCAGCAGCCTTGCCATGCAGGACAGCATCTATAAGCAGATGTCAGGTCACGGCTGGTACACCACCGAGCAGGCGCAGCAGCAGAAGATTGATCAGGTAAAGCAGAAGTTTTCCGCCGCGCAGGGCTGAAGCAAAACCGCAGAGCTAAATTCTGCGGTTTACATAACGCATTAGTTTCTCAATTTTCCGGGGCTCACTCCGAGGGTCTTGCTGAAGGCGCGATGGAATGCGGAATAGTCTGAAAAGCCGCATTCGGCGGCGGCAGCGGAGGCACTCATGCCCTCGCGGATAAGGCGTGCGGCAAGCACAAGGCGCTTTTGGCGTATGTAATTATGCACGGTACAGCCGGTTTGTGCCTTAAAAACGCGCATAAAGTGATAGCGGCTCATATAGCACATCGCCGCCATATCGTCAATGGCAAGGTCATTGGTGATATTCTCATTTATATATGAAAGGGCGGGAGCGATCCTGCCGCCGTCGTCGCTGTGCGCTTCAAACTCCTTATCGCGTATCATGATGCGATTTATGCCGACAAGAAGCTGCGCAAGGCACGTGCCGCGCAGTATATCCGCGCCGAAATCCGCATCGTCAATGACGCTCTCAAGCCTGAATAGATCCTCGCGCAGCTTTTTCGCTCCGTCGCTGTCGGGTCTTATAAGGCAGCTTCGGCGCTTTTCAGCCGCGGCAAAGCAGTCCATGAGCCCCGCATCGGGTGCAAAGCGCTCGACATGAGACGAATCAAGATAGATGATGATCCTCTCATACGGCACAGCGAGGTCAATTGCTGCCTTGTGAATCATATGATGGCGCACAAGGAGAATATCCCACGGCTCGAGCTTGTAGGTAGTGCCCTCGACCGTGTAGTCAACGTCACCGGACACGAGGATAACGATCTTGTCAAACTCATGGAAATGGAAGTCCTTTTCCTGCCCCGAGCTGTCTCGCAGATGGAAAAGGCGGAAATTCTCGTTGAGATAGCCGTCGTTAGCATATTTAAACCGTTCTGTCACCGTTTTGCCCCCTCACTGTTGTTTAGAGTTATTATATAGCACTATTTGCAATGTTTCAAGCACTGATATCAATTTACATGGCAAATACTTGCGAATATAATTGCAGCGTAATAAACTTTTAAGGAGTGCAAACATGGTAAAGAAATCATTCTTTAAAACATACGGATTCATAATATTCATGCTCGCGGGCATCATAGGCGGCTGCGTCGTCGGCGCACTCAACCCCGTCGTCAAGGACGCCTCGGGCGAGATCGTTTCCAAAGGAGCGACCGTTCTTGAGCCCATCGGCACAGTGTTCATTAATCTTATGTTCTGTGTCGTCGTTCCCATGGTTTTCTGCTCGATAGCTTCCGCTATCGCCAATATGTCCAGCGCCAAGCGCGCGGGTAAGGTCATGGGCATCACCGTTGCGACCTTCTTGGTGACCGCCGCGATCGCTGCTGTCATCATGTACATCATCGTCCGCTTAATCCCCATCGTCAGCGGCAGCTACACCGTCGTTGAGGGCGAAATGAGCTCGACTCTCAGCGTTTCCGACATGATAATCAGCTTCTTCACCAAGCCCGACTTCGGCGAGCTTTGGAGCCGCAAGGCTATCCTCCCGCTCATCATCGCCGCTATATTCTTCGGCTTCGGCATTCAGATGGCAGGCGGCAAGGACACCATGGTCGCAAAGTTCCTTGATAATCTGACCGCCGTTCTCATGAACGTCGTCAGGATCATCACCTACTACGCACCCATCGGCTTCTTCGGCTTCTTCGCATATCTCGTTGCGACCTACGGTCCCGACCTCATCGGCGATTACAGCCGCACCCTTATCATCTACTATGTCCTGTGCTTTGCGTATATGTTCATCTTCTTCCCCATCTATGCCCGCTTCGGCGGCGGCAAGGGCGGCGCAAAGGTCATGTGGAAGCATCTTTTCCGCCCGGCAGCGGTTTCCTTCGGAACCTGCTCCTCCGTTGCTACCATCCCCACCAACCTTGAGGTCGCGGAGGAGACCGGTATCTCCAAGGAGACCTCGAACATCGTCGTTCCTCTCGGCGCAACGATGCACATGGACGGCTCTGCAATGAGCGCCATCATCAAGGTCGCGTTCCTTTTCGGCATATTCGGCATGGACTTCGGCACAGGTCAGGCGATACTAGCAATAATCGTCGCGGTCTTCTCCTCCGTCGCAATGAGTGGTATCCCCGGCGGCGGCGGCACGGGTGAGCTCGTACTGTGCACCCTGTTCTTCCCCGATCAGCTTGCCATCGCCTTCCCTATCGCACTTGCCATCGGCAACCTCATTGACCCTCCCGCTACGATGATAAATGCATCCGGCGACTATGTTGTCTCCTTCATCGTCGAGCGCTTTGTCAACGGCAAGGATTGGCTCCAGAAGAAGCTGGCAAAGGACGCGGCAAACGAATTAGAAGCATAATCCCTCTCTCCCTCAAATCAAAACCTCCGGCTAAGCCGGAGGTTTGCATAAGCCCTATAAGGGCATGATACTGGCAGCCCCAAAGGGGCT
>CAKTOX010000015.1 GCA_934590355.1 uncultured Oscillospiraceae bacterium | reverse complement strand
TAGATGGTCATGCCGCCGATGATCTCCGTCCACTTCTTGTCCTTGTCCGTATCGCCGTTGCTTTCGTTGCAGATGAGTAATGTCCCGCCGGGCTTCAGCACCCGGTAAACCTCCCGGAAGCACTGCGGCAGATCGGGCCAGAAATAGACGGTTTCAAAGGCCGTTACCGCATCGAACCAGTCGCCTGCAAAGATCATATCCGCCACGCTGCCTTGCAGAACGGTGCAGCGGCCCTCCGCGATGGCGGCCTCGTTGACCTTTTTGGATTTCTCCACACTGACGGGGGAATAGTCAATGCCCTTCACGATGCCCTGCGGACATTTTTTCAGCAGTCTCTTGATGTTCGCACCGCCGCCGCAGCCGCAGTCAAGCACCTTTGCGTCCGGAGTAAGCTCCAAAAAGCGAAGCCCCCACCGCGCCACGGGACTGTGACCCAGATTCATCATGGTGACCATGATTTTTCCGCCAAGCCCTATAGGCTTGCGGGTGTTCTCAAAAAATGACATCTTATCGTACCTCCGATTTCACACATTCGGTATAAGTTAACGGAAATGACGCTTTCAGAACAACGCTTTTCCGCACCGTCCAGCCGTTCTGCCTTAGGAAGCGCAGGTATTCCTCGCTTGTCCACTTACTGTGGAGAGGGAAGCCTGCCAGCTTCATGAAAAATGCCTTGACCTTGCCGGAAAATGAGTTCCCCGCGTGGGTGAAGGTCGGCGCAATCAACACGCCATCATCTTTCAGAACCCGCTTGATTTCTTGCAGGGCTTTCTCCGGCTGCGGCACGATGTGCAGTGCGTTGGACACGATCACCACGTCGAAGGACTCCTCCGCATAGGGCAGGCGGAACATATCCTGCACGGAAAAGTGCAGCTTTGCCGAGCGGTTATCCCGTCTGGCTTCAACGATCATCTCAGGAGAGGCGTCCGTTGCCTCGATGTGCGCCGCCGCATTCACGATGTGCTTTGCGACCAGCCCCGTGCCGGTGGCAAGCTCCAGCACCGTTTTGGCTTTCACGACCGGCCGGATCAGCTCATACATCTCCTCATACGCCGCCCGATCCTTTCGCATAAAGCGGTCGTACCTGCCGGCATTTCTGTCCCAGAAATTATTGTGTTCTCGCATCACTGTCATTCCCTTTACTGTTAGAGTTATTTAACTGACACCTATACGCCACGCGGTTAGCCTCGGCTAACCAAGACGCCTTGGAAAAGCCGCATCTCTGCGGCCTTTCGGCTTATTCAAGTAACTCTCTGCAAGCACCGCACACCAGCGTTTCCATTACCTGCGGGTACAGCCGACCGATCTGTTCCTTGTGGGAAACGGTCAGTATCAGCCCCCTCACCGTCGCGGCGGCAAATGAAGCGCCGTGCTTTGGCTCAAGCTCATACTTCTCAAGAAGCTGACGTATGTGTGTTTCGCCGTCGTGATAATGGTTGTTTTTAACGTCCTCAGGCAGTCTCTGCAAAAGCAGCTTCGCATCGCTTTCAATGAAAGCCATGTCGCCGGTATCGGACAGCCGTTGGCAGACGGCGAGAACCGCCCTTGCAGCACGCTCCGACGGCGGTAAGCCGTCAGCTTCGCTCAGCGCCCGATCAGCTACCCCGTAAAGCTCGGAGTGAATATCCTCCAAAACCGCGAAAAACAGCATTTCTTTGGATTCGTAGAATTTATAGAACGAGCCTTTTGCGATACCGACAGCCTTCGTCAGCTGTTCCACGGAGGTTTTCCTCATCCCCGGCGTGACCGCGCAATGTCTCGTTTCTTTCAGCAGCGCCTTGCGGAGCTGCTCGGTCTCGTAATCGGTAAAAGCCAAGACCGCGCCTCCTTAAATATGACCACTTTGGTTCTTTCGGTCATGTTATATCATGTTTCTTTTTGTTTTGCAAGAGGTGTCTAAAAAATATTTCGTTTGTATAGGCGAATTATCAAACAAGTATTATGGGGTATTACGGCTGCGAACTCTAAATCTCGCAGTTCCTGAGCGGATGGTTTCGGTTTTTAGGACAAGCATTTTGACAGCTATGTAAAGGCAAGTCTTACGCTCTGCCAATGTTCCAAAGCCCGGCTTAATTGCAGCTGTAAACGCTGTTTATCGTACTCAAAGCTCTGCTTTTGACAGTTTTTCGCAGTGTTAGTATAAAGAAAACGTTAAGGATTGTGCAAAATGACATAGAACGCTTGTATAGTTTGATAATTTGTGCTATATATTGGCTAATGTGTTGGAGGTATGTGGTAATGGAAAGATGGAAACCGGAAGATATAGTAAAGCGCATAAAGCGTTATATTGACGAGTACAAGTGGGGCTGGGGCATCACAAGACAGATAGTAAACAGATTTTACGGAACACAGTACACTACTGCCGATGTCAAAAAAATATACAAAGGAAAAATGTCCGCAATGTCCACACAGGCACCCGGTCTATAAGCGCTTAACATCACGCGTAAGACTTTGCATATCGGAGCCCGTTTCGCAGTGGTGAGAAATAGGGGGGCGAAGCACTAATGTGCTTCGCCCTCAGTCTTTTTCTTTTGGTTTACATAATAATGTGATGATTATCCCGAAGAACACCGCGGCGCATATTCCGCCTGCTGCGGCGGTGAAGCCGCCGGTGAACGCGCCCAAGACACCGCCCTCTGCCACTGCGCTTCTGACGCCCTTTGCGAGCGTCGCACCGAAGCCCGTGAGCGGGACGGCAGCACCCGCGCCCGCCCAAGCAGCGAGAGGGGAGTAGAGTCCCAATGCCTCGAGCACGAGGCCCGAAACAACGTAGACCGTCAATATCCGTGCGGGCGTAAGTCGTGTCTTGTCAATAAGAAGCTGCCCGACAGCGCACAGAGCACCGCCGACGGCAAAGACCTTTAAATATTCCGCAACCATCACATCACCCCCCGGCTCGGCAGCGTTTTTTCAACAGCGAGCGCGTGGCACACGCCGGGAATACTCTGCCCCTGCAGGGTGCTTGTCGGCGACATCAGAGCCCCCGTCGGTGCAAACAGCACTCTTTCCCACTTGCCCTCTGCAAAGCCCTGCATCACGAACGACGCGAACACCGCAGCCGAACAGCCGCAGCCCGAGCCGCCTGCGTGAACGTCCTGCTTTTCGCGGTCAAATATCATAACGCCGCAGTCTGTGTAAAAGCGCCCGAGCCTGACCCCGTCGCGCCTGAAAAGCTCCTCCACGGTGTCGTGACCGATGGCGCCGAGGTCGCCCGTGATTATCATGTCGTAATAGTCCGGCTCGCGCCCCGTGTCCTCAAAATGCGCCTTGAGCGTTTCGTAAGCAGCGGGAGCCATGGCGCTGCCCATGTTGCTTGCGTCGTTTATGCCCGCATCGACGATTTTCCCCGGGGTAAGATAAGTTATGAACGGCCCGCAGCCTTCCCTTTGCAGTATGACGGAGCCGGAGCCTGTGACGGTCCATTGGGCTGTCGGGGCGCGCTGACCGCCGTATTCCAAAGGAAAGCGGAACTGCCTCTCGGACGAGCAGAAGTGAGAGCCCGTTATGGCGCAGACCTTGGAGGCAAAGCCGCCGTCGAGCATGACCGCCGCGAGAGTCATTGCCTCGCCCATGGTCGAGCATGCGCCGTAAAGCCCGAAATACGGCACTCCGCTGTCGCGCAGCGCGAAGGCGGAGCCGACGCATTGATTGAGCAGGTCGCCCGAAAAAATATAATCGAGCTCGCGCGGCGCGATCTTTCCCTTGGTGCAGCACAGCTCAAAGCACTTTTTGAGCATCGCGCTCTCGGCCTTTTCCCACGATGCCTCGCCGAAATACGCATCGGGGCTTATATAGTCAAAGCAGTGCCCGAGCGGGCCGGAGCCCTCCTTGCGTCCGACCACTGCGGCGCTTGCGGATATAGTCGGCGGCTTTTCGAGCCGCAGAGTCTGCCTGCCTATTTGTTTAGTCAATTTCATCACCGAAAACAGTTTGCCCGAAACGCGCGTAAAAATACGGCGGACAGCAGCCCGCCGCTAGTGTAAACTATTCGCCCTTGTATTTTCTCCTTGTTGCCATGCCGCCGCGGATGTGCCGCTCGGCCTTGTTAATATCCAGCAGCTCACGCACCTGATGATACAGTGCGGGATTGACCGTTTTTAGCCTCTCTGTGAGATCCTTGTGTACAGTGCTTTTCGAAACGTTAAACTGCTTTGCCGCGGCCCTGACCGTAGCCCTGTTTTCGATGATATATACGGCAAGATCGCAGGCGCGCTCTTCTATATTCGTGTACACTTGCACCACTCCCCAAACTCACATAGTCAATTTATATGAGCCTAAGGCTGCGCTTATGAGCATAAACGGCGCGCATAGCAAGCTGCACTAAACAGAACACTCAAAACTGTTGATTATGCCGAAAGCCGAACACTTGCGGCAGATTTGACAACATAGTATAATTACTATAATTGAGTGTGAAGAATTTAAAATGGAGGGATATTATGAAAAAACGCATTATAAGCCTTGCGCTTACCGTGCTGATGCTCATTTCGCTCGTGCCGACGGCGGGATTTGCGGATGCGCGCGGCATACTTGACGGCAAGGTCAGCGTGACGTTCACCGTACAGCCTGTTGATGTGACCGTACATTCGGGGGAGGACGCCGTATTCACGGCCGAAGCGAAAATCGAGAGCAGCTATTCAAAGGAGCTCAAATACATCTGGCTTGACTCCACCGATGTAGATCCCGACGCGGAGCTGAGCCTCAAGGACATCATTGCCCTTATCGGCAAAGCAGTCGGTAAAGAAAAGACGCTCGTTTTGAAAAACGTTTCGACGACAGACAGCGGCAGCAAGTACAAATGCATAGCGTACTGCGGCGGACTATCCGGGCAGGATAAGGGCTTCGGCTACGCGGTTAGTGATGAAGCTACGCTCACCGTTGGGGGAAAGACCCCGTGCACGGAGCATTCGCCTGCGAAGATAGAGGCAAAGCCCGCCACCTGCGCAGCCGCGGGGAATATCGAGTATTATTATTGCCCCGTCTGCCAAAACTGCTACCTTGATGCACAGGGCACCGAGCAAGTCGCCATTGCCGAGTGCGTAATAGAAAAGCTCAGTACTCACGGCGAAATAGTGCACATGCCCGGAAAAGCCCCGACCTGTGCGGAAAAGGGTTGCAAGGCGCATTGGGAGTGCTCGGTCTGCGGAAAATATTTCAGCGATGAGCAGGGCACGACGGAGATAAGCGCATCGTCGGTCGAGATAGCGAAAAACGAGACCAATCATACCGACCTTCAGCACTTTGAGCGTGTCGAGCCTACCTGCGCAGCCAAGGGAATGGAGGAGCATTGGTACTGCTCCGGCTGCGACAGATATTACAGAGACGAAAGAGGCGTGGACAAGACCATCGCTTCTAAGCTCGAAATAAGCAAAAACAGCGCCAAGCACGCAAGCCTTGAGTACACCAAGGCGACCGCACCCACCTGCGAGGAGCCGGGCAATATTCCTTATTGGTACTGCCCAGACTGCGATACCTATTTTTCCGACGCGGCGGGCATGAGCAAGATAAAAAAGAGCGACACTGAGCTTGACGCGCTCGGCCACGACTATAAGTGGAGAGCCTTTTCCGAGGACGGAGTCGAATATCACGCACAGCGCTGTGAGCGCTGCAAGTGCCTCATAAACACCGGCTCTCACACGGGCGGCATCGCCTGCTGCATTGAAAAGGCCACCTGCACGACCTGCGGCTTTGAATACGGCGAGCTCGACCCGTCAAATCACATTAACACCGAAAATCGGATAATCGCACAGCCCACGCCCGAGCATGACGGCGTGTGCGATATCTACTGCAACGACTGCAAGCAGTATGTTGAGAAAAATGTGCCGCTCAAGTATAAGGACATCTGCGAGCACGAGATTGTCAAGGTCGAGGAGGTGCCTGCACAATGTAAGGCGACCGGTATCTCCGGCACGAAGGAGCACTATAAGTGCACCGTTTGCGGCACGCTGTTTTACGATGCCGCGGGCAAGAATGAAATAAGCGACGTCTCCAAGCTCACCATTGAGCCGCTTAAGCATTTCATCGCAAGCGTCGGCAGCGCTCAGATCCCTAACGCCGTGCTCCAGACCAAGGCGTATGACAAATTGGGTCACTGGAGCGTGTGCAAATACTGTCAGTATAAATACGATGGAACATATAAAGCACACACCTTCCCGACCAATCAGGTCCCGACCTGCCACAGCGGCAAGAGCTGCCTTGCCTGCGACTATGACGACGGTGCGCGTGACATGAATAATCATGACGGCGGCACGGAGCTGCGCGGAAAGGTCGAGCCCACCGATGACACTCCGGGCTACACCGGCGACACCTATTGCCTCGGCTGCGGCCAGATGACGGCAAAGGGCAGAGTGTGCTATGTGCCCTGTGCCGGCGGCTGTGAGAATACGCTCGAATTTGTGGCAGGAGTGCCCAAGACCTGTTATGTTGACGGCATAAAGGATCACTATAAGTGCACGGTCTGCGGAAACGAGTATGTCGATAAGAATGCCTCCGTCCTTGCGACCGATGAAAATCTTATTGAAAAGCACGGCCACGAGATCCACCCCATGATCGAGATACTGGGCGTCAAGGATGTCGCGGAGCTCATAAAGATTGTGGGCAAGGAGCACGCTGCGGATATATTGAAGATCCTCGCCGGCAAGGATCCTACCATGGATAACTTCCTGAGCCTTGTGCACATAAAGGACATTGACCATTGTCATGACGACGAGTATCATTGGCTCGGCTGCCAGATATGCGGCAAGACCCTTGAAGATATGCAGGACGAACTCGCGGCGCTCGGCGTCACGATGAACCCCAAGTGGATAGAGCTCAGCCGAAAGACCGCACACACCGGCGGCACCGCTACCTGCCAGAAAAAAGCAGTATGCGATGAGTGCGGAGACGAGTACGGCAAGCTCGGAGCACACAGATACGATGCAGTCGTGACTCCGGCGACCTGCACTAAGGACGGCTATACGACCCATACCTGCTCCGGCTGCAAGGACAGCTATGTGGACTCCGAAACGAGAAAGACCGGCCATAAGATAGTACGCGGACGCTGTGTGGAATGTAAGAAAACCTGCGTAAATCCGTTCTATGACGTGCCGGGCAGCGCGTACTACTACGGCCCCGTAATGTGGGCATATTACTACACGCCGCAGATAACCACGGGTACCGAAGAAAACCTCTTCTCTCCTGATGCAAACTGCACTCGCGAGCAGGTGGTGACCTTCCTGTGGCGCGCGGCAGGTGCTCCGGCGCCAAAAACGAAGGAGTGTCCGTTTGATGATGTTTCAAGCAAGTCCTATGCCTATAAGGCTATAACCTGGGCGGCCGAAAACGGTATTGCATTAGGCACCGGCGAGGGTCAGTTCTCGCCCGGAGACACCGTAACGCGAGGCCAATTTGTGACCTTCCTGTGGCGCTTCTTCGGTAAACCCACGCCGACTAATATGACAAACCCGTTCAGAGATAATGATAAGGGAATGTTCTATTATAATGCAGTCGTCTGGGCAGCCGAAAACGGCATAGCTTTAGGAACCGGAGACGGGCTGTTCAGCCCCGACGATTTCTGCACCCGCGCTCAGGTCGTGACCTTCCTCGGCAGAGCAATAGCGGGAGACATATACAAATAAACGGAAATAATACAGCTTAAAATGCGCAGATTTCGATCTGCGCATTTTGCTTTTGCTCTTATATAAGATAAGGAACGCTTTTTTGAAATATGTTGTTAAAATGCACAAAATTGCGAGATGATAATATACGAAACGGCGAAAAAGTATAAATAAATTGAAGTTGAATGGGGTGAGTGTTAATATAGTAACAGCATAACTGTGATAAAAGTCACAGACAAATGAAACGGGGGAACATAATGAGAGACCTGAAGCATGTGATCTACTTTGAAAGCCTCCTGCAGGAGGCCAACAACGCGCTTGTCAAGCAGGCGTGTTCCGACGGCAAGCTCGCCCTTGCGTACAACTGCTCATACATACCCGAGCCGCTTCTTGACATAGAGGGCTGCTTCGGCGTGCGTCTGAGAGCGCCCGGCTGTGCCAATCCCGACCTTGCCACTTACTACATGACAAACCGCTCCTGCCCATACTCAAAGAGTATCCTTGAGCGGGCCTTTGAAGGCGGATATAATTTCATCTCTGCCCTTATCGGCCAGGAATGCTGCACCACCATGAACCGTATGGAGCAGTATTTTGATTACTGCGGGCTCATTCCGAACGAAAAATTCTTTACCGCGTGCATAGATATGCCCATCAAAAAGGGCGATTGGTACGCGGGCTATTTCCGCCGCCAGATCGAGAAGAAGATCATAGCGCCCATGCAGGAGACTTATGGAGTGGATTACTCCGAGGAAAAGCTTCTCGATTCCATCGAGCGCCACAACGAGATATGCCGCCTGATAACCGAGATAGGCAATTTCCGCAAGCTCGATGAGCCGACGATAACGGGCTATGAGTTCCACGTCATTCAGCTCGTGACGGAGGTTTGCCCGAAATATCTCATCGTTGACAAGCTGCGCGAAACTCTTGAGGAGCTCAAAACGCGCGAGCCGGATGAGAAGCCGCAGTACAGAGCGAAGGTCATGCTCGCAGGCTCCGAGATAGACGATCCGGAGTTTACGAAGCTCGTCGAAATGTGCGGCGCGCGCGTTGTCGCCGACCGCTACTGCTTCGGCTCGCTGCCCGGCAGGGAGGAGATTGTCGTCAAGGAGGGGCAGCACCCCTTGGACGCTCTTGCAGAGCACTATATGACGATAAATGAGTGCCCGCGTGCTATGGGGTCGGACAATATAATCGCCCGCAAAAACTACCTGTACGACATCGCAAAGGAGTATAAGGCAGACGGCATTATCCTCCAGAATATGAAGTTCTGCGAATACTGGGGCTACGAGAGAGCGATAGCGGCGAAGTGGCTTGCCGAGGGGCTTAACGTACCGTCGGCGATACCCACCTGCCAGATCGAGCGCGACTATGCAAACGCTGCGACGGGTCAGCTTCGCACGAGATTTCAGGCGTTCGTGGAATCGCTCGAGATCAAAAGGATCCAGAGTAAATAAAGGAGGGGAAAGCTATGTGGAAAAGAAAAGTCAGCATTAAAGAGCAGTACGGCACGCTTGAGCACTTTCTCAAGGGTGACGAGCCCTGCCATTACATAGGACAAAGATATATAGAGGGTACGAATTTCTATGCCCGCCGTGAGTGGCGCGGCGTGAAGGATACGGCGTTCGCGTTTTACAAGTGGCTGTGCACGTGGGTCAAGATGGCTATATTCGTCATGCACGACCCCATTCGCATAGCAAAGGCGTTTTGGAAATACCGCTGGATGTCGGCATATCTCGCGGCGCCGATGATGGTCGATAAGTGGATAGAGGGCGACCGCGGCGAGGCGCTCAGAGCCGACCTCTATGCCCTCGATTGCATGATCTCCGACTCGACCGACACGCTCTGGAAGAGCCTGCGCGCAGACCGCCGCCTCGGTGAAACGAAGTGGTCGGATATAACCGTCGCGTTTGACTACACTCTGCCCAAGCACATAATCTTCGGCTTCCCCAGATATTACGGCATAAATATGCAGCAGCACGCGGCGTTCATGCTGCCGCTCATGCGCAAGCAGCTCGGCTGCTACTACGTTGACCAGGCCGTCGCCTGCGGCATTCCCGGCGATATGTGCACCCTGCCTCTGGTCGAGGTCGGCGTTGCGGTTGACGGCGAGTACCCCGACATCGGCAACTGCTGGCTGACGACGAATAACCCCTGCGATGCAAACATGATGGACAACACCGCGATGTGGCGCGCCCTTTCCGGCGACGGCACCAAGGCGGTGCACCCATTCACGACGCCCCTTATGTACGACGACCCCACCACCAAGGAGCTCGGCGTTCACGAGGTGTATTCCGCGATCGAATTCCTCGAGGAGCAGTTCGGCGTGCCGTTTGACTGGGATGCCTTTATTAAACACATCGAGGACACCAACGAATTTAACCGCGGCTCGCTCAACCGCTGGGATATCTATGCCAAGAGCGATAACGGCGCGCTCAACTCCGTCGTTCAGGGCCTGTTCCGCATTTATTTCTATCAGCAGGGCGGCACGAAGTACTTCCTCAAGGCGAACAAGAAAATCAACAAGGTCTTTGAAAAGTGCGTGCGCAAGAATATTCATCCGTTCCCGCTCGCACGCCACCGCGCGCTTGCGTGGTCGTGCGGCTCGACCTATTATGCCCACGGTGTCCAGTGGCTGTATAACTGCTGGGGCATCATGACCGTCATCAACATGGACTCTCTGACCGGCCACAACATCGTCGATACCACCGACCGCGACACCATGATGAGCGACATTGCCGACTGGCACGCGAGAACGCCCATGCGCACTCACACCGTCGGCGGCAACCGCCATCTCATGCAGATGTGGGAGACCGCAGAAAAGTTCAATTGCGATACAATAATAATGTACGACGACATCGGCTGCAAGGGCATGGCGGGCGCTCAGGGTCTGCTCGAGGAGGAGTTCCACAAGCACCGCGACCGCTTCAAGATCATCTGGATGCCCCACTCCCTCATGGACTGCCGCATAGTTCCCACGAACGAGGCGCGCAAGACCGTCAACCAGTATATGCAGAGCGTCATGCATGAAGAGCCCATCGACCCGACTCTCGTTGATTTCGACGATGAGATGGGCTGGTAAGAAAGGAGCAGCATAATGAAAGCAATCGCCAAAATCATGGGCATAAGCACAGCCGCGATCGCCGCGCTGTTTGCCGTTTACTATTATAATCTCGATATGAGGCTCATGCGCAGCGTCATAGTGCCCTTCCTTGACAAGCATTATGACAGCGTAAAGCGCGAGCACCTGATTTAAGGAGGCTTCGGAAAATGAGCTACACGAACCGCAACATTCTCCCGCGCGAGCTGTCCTATGAGGAAAAGGAAAACCGCAAGAATGGGATATACGACAGCTTTGCAAATTACCTCGTGTTCTGCCGCAGGTGCAAGCACGTCGCAAAAACGAATATGTACTTACAGCGCGCCGAGGCGTATATCGACGAGCTGCATGAGCGGGGCACCGTCTGCCCGAAGTGCGGCGAAAACGAGTGGACGCTCGGCTATCCGCTCGGAACGCTCACGGGATTTGTAAAATTCTGAAATTTAATAACGAAAATCTCCTATATCGAAATCGGTATAGGAGATTTTTTAAAATCAAGGCAAAAAAATTGTATGTTAATTTAAAAAATTTAATTAAATAATTAGTGACAACGACGAAAAATCAATATCGTATAGACGCGACCGAATAAATAGGTTATAGTAAGAGTAGAATTGTCGGGTTTTGCCCGATACAAAATTAAAAAGGAGACAAAAAATGAAGAAAAGACTGTCGCGCATTCTTGCATTCATGCTGGTACTGTGCATGATCGTGACGATGGTGCCTGCTGTATTCGCCGAAGGCGAAACCGAAGCAGCATCGGATGAGGTTCAGATCCTCTTCCTCGGCACCTCTGACATTCACGGCCAGATGTACGGAACCAATTACTCGAATGGCGTGTCCGAGTCAGGCAAAAATGCTACTGGTATGACTCGTGTTGCTACTTATATTAATCAGCAGCGCGAGCAGTACAAGAACGTATTCCTTGCCGACGCGGGCGATACCATTCAGGGTACCCCGCTGACCTACTACTATGCGTTCTACCAGAAGGACGTACAGGACCCCGCAATGAAGGTCCTGCGTATGCTGGACTACGACATGTGGGTCGTCGGCAACCATGAGTTCAACTACGGCATGGACATTCTCCAGCGCCAGCTGAACTACCTCACATCCGCCTCCACCGAGACCGAGTCTCAGGTCGCGGTTTCCGTGGCCAACTACCTTGACGCTAACACCAACAGTGCAGAGTCTAAGGACTGGAAGACCTGGAACAACTATGCTCCTTACATCATCAAGGAATATGACGGTGTTAAGGTCGCAGTTATGGGCATCGGCAACCCCAACATCGCAAACTGGGATGTCCCCGAAAACTGGAGAGGCATCTACTTTGCAGGCGTTATCGAGACCTACAAGCATTATGAAAAAGAGATGCACGAGAAGGCAGACCTCGTCGCTATCGTCACCCACAGCGGTGTTGACGGCGATCCCGTTCACTCTGACTTCATCCGTGAGCTCGTTTCCACCACCGACGGCATCGACCTCGTTTTCACCGGTCATGAGCACCGTCAGTCCGCAAGAACGATCAAAAACGTTGACGGCAAGGAAATTCCCGTCATCTCCCCGGGCAGCAGCGCAGGCGCAGTCGGCCGTGTTCTTGTTACCTACGACAAGACCGCCGAGACCTACACCACCGAAATAGGCATTGAGACCATGAGCAAGCGAGAGGGCAACACCACCGTCGCTAAGTACGATGCCGATTCTACCTTGAAGGCAGCTCTTGAGCCCTACGAAAATGCTACCTGGAACGAGTACATGCTCAAGCCCATCGGCTCTGCAAGCGGCAACTTCTCCGCAAAGAACCTGGGCACTGCTCCCTCTGCATTCGTTGACCTCGTAAACAAGGTCCAGACCTGGGGCGCATATGACCGCACCGGTCTCAACACCCCCGACAACAAGAACGACGATAAGCCCGCTCAGCTTTCCATCACCGCGCCTCTGACCTCCGGCAGCGCAGAGAACCTCATCCCCGAAGGCCAGATCACCCTCGGCGATATGTTCCGCCTGTACCGCTACGAGAACTGGTTCTACCAGATCACCATGAGCGGCAAGGAGGTCCGCACTTGGCTTGAGTGCTCCGCATCCAAGGTCAAGGTCAATGATGACGGCTCCTATGGCATCAGCGGCGGCCTGACCTACTATGACATTATCTCCGGCGACGGCTTCTCCTACGTCATCGACGCCAGCAAGCCCTCCGGCGGCCGCATCACCTCCATGACCTACAACGGCAAAGAGGTAAAGGATAACGACAGCTTCACCGTAGTTATCAATAACTACCGCTTCAACGGCGGCGGTAACTATGTTCAGTACCTTAACGATCATGGCTGCAACTTCACGCCCAACGATGAAAGCCGCGTTATCTACTCCACCCAGTACAACATGATCCAGGGCGAGGATAAGGGTCAGGCACGTAATCTGCTTGCCGACTACATCACCGAGCAGGGCACCATCGCTCCCGAGATCACTTCCACCTGGAAGATCGTCAACACCACTCCCGGTGCATTCTATTTCTCTGTTCTGTCCACCACCGATATGCACGGCCGCTCCACTGTTAAGGACGTTTCCAGCCAGCAGGCTGTTTCCAACTCCATGGAGCGCGTTGCAACCGCAGTCAAAAACGTTCGTAATATCTACGGCGATAAGAACACCATCGTTATCGACAACGGCGATACCATTCAGGGCACTCTGGTAGCTCAGTACGCAATCACCCATAAGGCAGACAAGGAAAACCCAATGATTACCGCAATGAAGGCGATCGGCTACGACGTCTGGGGCATGGGCAACCATGAGTTTAACTACACTCCCGAGCAGCGCGACACTCAGACTCTTCTTGCCGATAAGGCAGGCATTGCAGTCCTCAGCGCTAACCTCACTCTCCTCAAGGACGGAAAGAACTTCCGCGGCGAGGACGCCAATGCCGGCGATTCCTACTATGACCCGTACATTATCAAGACCCTTGACGCAGGCAACGGACGCACCGTCCGCGTAGCCATCATCGGCTTCGGCAACGCAGCAAACGCAACATGGGACCTCGCAACCAACTACCCCAACCTCCAGTTCAGCAGCCTTGACAACCCCAACGGCGATCTCGAGAATGAGGTCAACAAGTGGACCAAGGAAATCAAGGATAAGGATCTTGCCGACATCATCGTCGTCACCGCTCACAGCGGCCGCGGCTCCAGCACCGTCCGTGACCTCGAGTCTCAGTCATACATCGCCGCAACCAAGTCCCACGATGTTGACCTCTTCATCTGCGGCCATGACCACAGAGCAAGCGTTGAGACCGTTAAGAACGCCGACGGCAAGGAGATCTACCTCGTCAACGGCGGCGGCACCCACCTCACCGAGAACGTCTTTACCGTAAGCTTCGACGAGAACGGCAAGGTCAAGGACTTCACCGTAACCGCCAACAACATAGCTCTCAAGGATGTTAAGGACGACACGGCTCTCGCAGAGCAGCTTCAGCCCTGGTACGACGAGACCTTCGCATGGGCCTCCGCACCTCTCGGCAAGTTCGACAACGGCTGGGACGCATACAAGTCCGAGACCGAAGGCAAGAACAACAACGACATCCTTTACAGCCAGACTCAGGTTTCCAACCTCATCCACAAGGCTCAGATCTGGGCAACCTGGCAGAACTACGAGAAGGACGGCATCAAGGGCGCAACTGTCTCCATTGCCTCCCCCGTATTCGGCACCTCCGGCAGCAACTGGACTCTCAGCCTCGTTCCTACCGACGGTCAGACCATTTCCACCCTCGAGCTTGCAAAGCTTTACCGCTATGCAAACAACCTCCTTTGCGCGGTCGATATGACCCCGAAGCAGCTTTACACATGGATGAGCGCAGTTGCGGATATGTATGCTCTGAAGGACGGCAAGGCCGTTATCGGCCAAGGCTCATCCATCTTCGGCATGGATACCTTCTACGGCGTTGACTACTGCTTCGACCTCACCAAGCCCGCAGGCGAGCGTGTCGCTTACGCAAAGATCAACGGTGTTGACCTGCTCGATATGAAGGGCACGATCCGCGTAGCACTCAACTCCTACCGTATGTCCGGCGGCTACGGCTTTGCCGAGGCTACCGGCCTGAGTGAGGCTGACTGCTGCTGGACTGCCAGCATGAACCTCGGCGCAGACCGCGCACCCGTACCCACTCTCATCGGCGAGTACGTTGCTCACATGGGCGTTGTTTCTCCCACCGACAGAGTCGTTCGCGGTCACGATTCCACTTGGAAGCTCATCACCAGCAATCCCTTCGTTGACGTCCGCATTGATGACTACTTCTATGAGAGCCTGATGGCTCTTGCAAACCGAGGCATTGTCAAGGGCACCAGCGACACCACCTTCAGCCCGAACGAGAGCGGCACCCGTGCACAGATCGTCACCATGCTGTGGCGTGAGGCAGGCTGCCCGACTCCCAAGACAACCGTCATGCCGTTTACGGACGTTGAGAATGACTCCTACTACGAGCAGGCTGTCCTGTGGGCATACGAGAATAACATTACTCTCGGTACCAGCGACACCACCTTCAGCCCGTACGAGGAAGTTACCCGCGCACAGACCGTAACCTTCATCTGGCGCTATAAGAACAATCCTCAGGCAGCAGGCCAGAATCCCTTCAATGACCTCGTAGAGGGCTCCTACTACTACGATGCAGTCATTTGGGCAGCCGGCGCGAAGGTTGCAAACGGCGTTACCGCCGACACCTTCGATCCCGACAGCGTCTGCACCCGTGCACAGCTCGTTGCATTCATCGGCCGTGCAGTAAAGTGATCTCCTTTTTAAAATAATAAAAATAGCTTTTTTCTCCCCGGTATCATTCAGATGCCGGGGAGTTTTTTTCGCGCCGTCGCCGCGACGATGAGCAGAAAATGCGCAGTAAATATACAACTTCTTAATATTTTGTAGTAATTATATACAAAATATCGCTCAACCAATAGACATAATGTAGAAAGTGCATAAATATATTGAATTAAAGTGCTTAAACTGATAAACTGTTAACAGGCAATATCCGTAAGGAACGGCAATAGTATTAACAAGAAATGGGGGAGTTAGACAATGAGAGACCTGAAGCATCTGCAATACTTTGAAAATCTTTTGCAGGAAGCGAACAATCAGCTCATCAGCAAGGCCAAGAAAGACGGCAAGATCTGCGTCGCATATGTCTGCGAGAACACACCGGAGCCGCTTATGAATTTGGGCAATGCCTTCGGCATCCGCCTGCACGCGCCTAACACGGGTTCGATGGATATTGCAACGTATTATATGACGAGCTTTCTTTGCGAAACATCAAGAGCGCTGCTCGAGCGCGCCATCGAGGGCGGCTTTAACTTCGCAGATTGCGTTATTGCGCCGGACGGCTGCACGATGATCAACCGCTGCGTCGAGAATATGGAGCTTCTCAAGACCATGGGCGCGGGGAACGATAAGTTCTTCCACGAGTTCATGGAGATCCCACTCAAGGCGGACGAAAACGGAGTTGAGCTTCTTGTTTTGCAGTGCAAAAATCATATTCTCACGCCGTTGAGCGAAAAATACGGCATTGACATTTCCGATGCCGCAATAAGAAAAGCGGTCGAGACGCACAACCGCGTCTGCCGCGTGATAACCGAGATAGGCAATTTCCGCAAGGAGGAAAAGCCGAGGATAACGGGATACGAGTTCCATATCCTCACGCTTGCAACCTACGTCATGCCGCAGTATCTCATAATCGATAAGCTCGAGGAGACACTTGAGGAGCTCAAGACGCGCGAGCCGGAGGATAAGCCCTACCGCGCGCGTATCATGATAGTCGGCTCCGAGGTCGATGACAGCGGCTTTATAAAGCTGATAGAGGAGACCGGAGCCTATGTATGCGCCGACCGCTACTGCTTCGGCTCACTGCCCGGCAGAATGGAGATCGCGCTTAACGATGAAGAGGACGCACTCACTCAGGTGTGCCGCCACTATGTCTATAACGGACACTGCCCGCGTATGTTCAACATGGAGAAGGTCTACGGAAGAAAGGCATATGTCAACGACCTTGCCAAGGAATACGGCGCTGACGGCATAATCTACGAGCAGATAAAGTTCTGCGACCCGTGGGCATATGAGAGACTTTTGGGCTCGACGATGCTCAGAGACGACTATAACTATCCCGTACTTTCGGTCGACCGTCCCTATAACATCAGCGCATCCGTAGGTCAGATGCGAACGAGAGTTCAGGCGTTCGTTGAAAGCATTGAGATCAAGAAGCTTCAGGGAGGTGCGAAGTAATGGCCATCGTCGTAAATGATAAGGTGCGCAAGGGAGAGCAGCGCTTAGGCGTTTTGTATGATCAGGGTAAGGTGCGCCGCCGCCGCGAGTGGCGCGGACTGAAGGACACTCTGTATGATTACACCAGATGGCTGTACCTTCTGTCGATACTCGCAAAGGTCATAATAAAGCCACGCAATGTCAAGGCGATGTTCCGCTATCGCTGGTTCGGAAACTACCTTGCCGTGCCGCATATGATGGATAAATTCACGATCGGCATGCGCGACGAGGCGCTTCGCATAACACACACGGCTATGGACTTCGTTGTTAAGGACGTTGCCACCTGTATTGATAACTCCATACGAGGCGACCGCAGGACCGGCAACGACGTGAAATATTCCGAAAAGTGCGTGCTGTGGGACGAAAACGCTATGACGGCGGTCATGATGGGCTTCCCGACGCTCAACTGTATATTGCGCGAGGTACCCACGATGTTCTCGGCAAACCTCCTCAACCAGAATTCGGGTCTGCACTACCTCGACGTTGCGCAGCAGTTCGGTATTCCCGGCGACGTGTGCCCGATGCCGGAGGCGGAGGCGGGCGTTTCCATTGACGACGACTTCCCCGTGCTCGGCAAGTGCGCCGTTCAGGTCAACACGACCTGCGACGGCTCGCTCATGGGCAACGGCCTCATCGCAAAGCGCCTTGAGCGCGAGTACGGCATACCGACCTTTCAGCTCGCCGCTCCCATGCGCCATAAGCAGGAGGACGTTCAGACATACGCGGCAAATGACGTCAAGGCTGCCATTAAGTTTATTGAAGAGCAGACCGGCGAAAAGTGGGATTGGAAGGCATATTTCGAGTGCGCAAAGCGCGTGAATGAAACCACCCGCAACCGCGTGAATTGGCTCGAGGTCAACAGCACACCTTATCCGCAGTTTGTCGGCGCGGTGTTCTCGCTGTATAACGATACAAACTACATGGGCAACTGCGGCCGCTTTGCCGTGTTCAGCGATATCGACAAGAAGATAATGAAATACGTGCAGCAGGGCTACAAGAAGAAGAGCATGATGGCTCCGGAATACCGCCACAGATGCATAGTTTGGGGCGTTCAGCCGCAGTACATAATCGATATGCTCTATTGGATGATCCAGTGCTGGGGCGTTGTACCTCTGACGGATATGCTCTCGATGGTCATAAGCGATGAGATAGCCGAGGAGGACACTCCGGAAAACCGTGAGCAGGCGTATTACGATATGGCATGGCTCACGATGAACATGATCATGCGCAACCATACCCACGGCGGCTACAAGGTGCTTCTTGACGAGCTTTGGGAGCACTGCGAGAAGATGAATGCCGACATGGTCATGATGTGGGAGCATATGTCCTGCAAGGCACTGACCGGACTGCACGGTATGTTTGAGGAGCAGGCGAGAGAGCGCGGCATAAACCTCGTTTGGGTTTGCCACGACCTTGCCGACCCGCGTATTTTCCCGAGACAGGCAATACGAGACCAGTTTAACCAGTATATGCGCACCGTCATGCGCGAGGAGCCGATAGACTCCACCATCGAGATACTTCCCGATGAGCACGCATGGTGAGATAGGAGGATAGATATGTCAAAACTCAGAATGCTGCCCCTTAAAATGCTCGGCGGCGGAGCGGGACTTTTTGCCGTTACGTTCGCTATATACTTTTTCAATCTTGATATGAAGTTCCTTGCGTATTGCGTAGAGCCGATCCTGTTGTGGAATTACGACAGGATACCGCGTAAGCAGTACGTCTAAACGAAAGAAAAACTCCCGTAATATTACGGGAGTTTTTCTTTCATTTATAGCTTAATCGTGCTCTTTTTCACTTTTTAAAACAGCGCCCGAAGATGCATCTATCACATATTCGTATTCATGTCCGCCCGATTTGAATTCGACTTCATAAACGAGCTTTCCACCCTCACGATCGAGCTCTGCCTTGAGATGAGCGACCTGAGAGAGGGTGAGTCCCGCGTGATTTAGAGCCGCGGTCTTTGCATCGTCCATGCTTATTGCCGCCTTACCGTCAATAGCCGAGCCGCCCTGCTCAACGCTGCCGTCGCGCTCAATCTCGTACCAAACGATGTCACCGTCCGCTGCGCCGATGTCATATTCGTACTCAGCCGTGCCTACCTCAAACTCAACCTCATAGACCATGCTGCCGTGCTCGTAATCGAGGTCAACGTCGAGCTTTCTCACCTCGTCGCGGGTAAATCCCGCGTGACCGAGAGCTGCGTCAACGGCGGCGTCGCGTCCGATGTAAGCTTTAGCGCTTGCGGCGGCGCCGACTGAGGCTATGCCGGAGAGTGTTTTGCCGTCCGCGATGAGATTGAGCTCGTTTATGCTAAGCGGCGCAAGCTCCTCAAAGCTGTGTCGGCTGTCGGCTGCAACGATCTGCTGTATGAGTGCGGCCTTGCCGACGGTGATGCCGTATTTGTCGGCGAGCTTCACCGTGTCGCTGTCGGCGTTTGAAACGTCCTGACTGAGCACGGAGCAGTTTTCAAGCTGCCTGTTAACGTCGTCTGCAAGCGTGCTGCGCAGCTTGTCGGCATCGTAGCCGTTCACTCCGGAAACGGAAACGAGAATGGAGTTTGCCATTTCGTCGAGGTAGCCGTTTTTGAGCATGGAGCCTATGACCGCATTTACCGCAACGTCAAGGGAACTGCCTTCAAGCTCCATGTCTCCGAGCACCCTTCGGCCGTCGTCGTTGAGACCCTTTGCGGAGATTATCTTTTCGTCCTTATCCACATTCAGCTCAATGCTGGGGTTAACGTCCAATGATACGACCGCTGCAAGCGTGTCGGACGGTGCACCGAGATTTTTCACGGCGAAAACGCCGGCAATTATCAGCACGAGCACCGCCGCAATTGCGGCAAAGCCGCGCAGGGGAGAGCTTCTTTTCTTTTCCATGTAGATTACCTTTCCTTTCTCATGGTCGCAGGCGCTCAGGATGGTGTCCCGAGCGTCGGGGGCAGCGTGGGAAACGGCACTGCGGAGCATATTCTCGATGTTCTTATCGTTTTTCATTTCATTCCGCCTCCATCGCAGTCCTGAGTTTCTTAATGGCTCGTGAGTACTTGGAAAGTACGGTCGCAGTCGGCATATCGAGAAGCTGCGCTATCTCGCGGTGCTTCATGCCGGATACTGCGTGCAGCATCACGATCTGCTGCTCGTCGTCGGAAAGGATCCTCATCGCGGTTCGGAGCAAGATGCGCTCATCGGCGCTCACCTCCGGCTTCGCCGACAAATAGCGTCCCCAATCGTCGTCGGGCGCGTCGGCAATGCGCTTTGCTTTTCTCATTCGCATACGGGCAAGATTTTTGGCGATGGTCATGATCCACGCCATGGGCTTGCCCTTAGCCGTGTAGTTTTCGGCAGAGGAGCAGACAGCGAGATAGGTGTCGTGAAGAATATCCTCCGCGTCCGAGGGAGTCTGCGACATACTCATCGCAAAGCCGAACACCGCCGTGTGCGTGCGCTCGTAAACCTCGCCGAGCGCGTCCCTGTCTCCGTGTGCTACTCGCGCCAGCAGCGCTTCCAGCGCGGCAGCTTCGGAGTATTCGTTTGCTGCAAATGTCATAAAAAGCATCGTCTGAAGTCCTTTCACCATAACAATGCACGAGCCTGTGTTTTTATTGCATGGAAAAGAAAAATTTTATTGAAAATTATATTTCCTTTGCTTCTCCCTCGAACACAACGCAGGTGGGACCTGTGAGAAACACGTCGTGCACACTGTCCCCATCGCGCGTGAGCGTAACAAAAAGCTCACCGCCGGGCATGGAAACCTTCACGTTCTTGCCCGACACAAGCCCCATGAGCGTCAGTGCGGTCACTATGCTGCCGCAGCCCGTGCCGCAGGCAAGGGTAAAGTCCTCGACCCCGCGCTCATAGGTCATGGCCTTGATTTCATCGCTGCCCGTGAGCCTCACGAAGCTCACATTCGCGCCCTTCGGGAAAGCGGGGGAGTACCTGAGTTTTTTTCCGAGAGAGCGCAGCTCATCCTCGGAGATCGCGTCCCAGTCGTCCTTTATGAGCACCGCGTGCGGTATTCCGGGGTCGCCGAGCTCGACGTATGCGCATCCGACGCGATCAAGGTCAATGATGCTCGGGTCGTTCAGCCTTATCCGATAAAGCGTTTGGCTTATCCTTTCGCCGGTCACAAGCCCCGCAGTCGTTTCTATCCTCTGCGTTTTGCCGGCAAGACCGTGCTCAAAGCCGTATCTGGCGATGCATCGCGCGCCGTTGCCGCACATTTCACCCAAGCTTCCGTCGGAGTTATAAAACAGTAATTTAAAGTCGGCGTCGCCCTCGGCCTTCGCTGCAAGCATGAGCCCGTCCGCGCCTATGCCCGTCCTGCGGCTGCAAAGCGTTTTTGCAAGACGCGGAATATCGGAAAGGTCTGTTTCCTCCTCAAGGGTGTTTATGATCACGAAGTCGTTTCCCGCTCCGTGCATTTTAGTGAACTTCATTTTTGCCCTCCAAATCGTTATTTTAAAAACTATAGTTAATTCGCCCAAGAACTGCGGGTGAATACTTGAAATTACTCGCACACTATTGTATAATATCACAAGCTTAAATACAAAATCGTGTCAGGAGTGTTAAAAATGATCGATTATAAAGCATTATACGCAGAAAAGCTTACCACACCCGAAGAACTTGCACGCTGCGTCGAATCCGGCTGGGTTCTCGGCATGGACAGCGCACCTTCTCAGGCACCGGCGATCATGCAGGCTATCGCCGACAAAATAAAGAACAGTGACGTTAAAGACGTGCGTGTTCAGACCTTGCTTGATGCCTATCCGTTCGAATTCTATACCAACCCCGAAATGTTCGGCAAGATGACCGGCTTTTCGTGGTTCAGCTCCGGAAATGCCCGCAATGCGGTGAACGGCGGCCGGGCGGATTTCATTCCCACGTATTACCGGGACATCCCCCGTCACATCCGCGCGGGGTATGAGTACGATGCGTTTTGCGTCGAGGTATCTCCCATGGACAGCCACGGCTACTTCAGTCTCGCTCTCAACGGCTCCTATGCCGAAGCGATGATCGATAAGTCCAAGAGGATCTTCGTCGAGGTCAACGAGTGCCAGCCCCGCTGTGTGACCGGTATTCAGCTCCATGTTTCTCAAGTAGACGCCATCGTTGAGCATAACCACGAGCTGCCCGTTCTGCCTCCCGTAGTCATCGACGACGTCAGCCGCACCATAGGTGAGCTTATCGCGGAGCAGATACCCAACGGGGCCTGCATCCAGCTCGGCATCGGCGCTATCCCCGACGCCACCGGTATGGCGCTCAAGACCAAGCACGACCTCGGCATCCACACCGAAATGTTCACCGACTCCATGGTCGAGCTGCTCGAGTGCGGCGCCGTAAATAACTCCAAAAAGCAGATCCACCGCAACAAGAGCGTCACTACTTTTGCTTTCGGCTCCAAGAGAATTTACGATTTCGTGGACGATAACCCCTCCATCGAGATACTGCCGGTCGATTATGTCAATAACCCCGAGGTCATCTGCAAAAACGACAACATGATATCCATAAACGCGGCCATCGAGGTCGACTTCTACGGTCAGGTCTGCGCCGAATCCGTCGGCACCAAGCATATGTCCGGCTCCGGCGGCCAGATAGACTTCGTGCGCGGCGCGTGCCAGTCCAAGGGCGGCAAGAGCTTTATCGCGTTTGCATCTACCGCAAAGGGCGGCACGGTCAGCAAGATAAAGCCTATTCTCACCCCGGGTGCCGTCTGCACCACATCAAAGAATGACGTTGACTGCATCGTTACCGAGTACGGTATAGCTCATCTGCGCGGCCGCAGCTTCGGTGAGCGTACCCGTCAGCTCATAGCGATCGCTCACCCCGATTTCCGCGACGAGCTCACCTTTGAAGCCAAAAAGCGCGGCATCTTGATCTGATCTTAAATCTGAAAAAACCTTCGGTTTGTAAAGACCGAAGGTTTTTTCTATCTCGGGTATACAGACGGATCAAAGTCCGTCCACGGATATTCCTTTGGCGGCTTGACCTTAATTGTCATGAAGCGCCCCGTCGTGGGATTTGTGAAGCCCAGACAGTATGACCACAGCGCAATGTTGCAGCCGTCGTCGCGTCCGCCGTATTTCCTGTCGCCGATGAGCGGCATTCTGCGGTGGGTAAACTGTGCGCGTATCTGATGCGTGCGCCCGGTAATGAGGTTGATTTCGACCATGCTCTTTTCGCCGTTTGAACCGAGCAGGTGATACTCGAGAACGGCCTCCTGCGAGCCGCGGCAGGGCTTATTCACGACGAAGGTCTTGCGCTGCTCCTTTGAACGCAGCAAAATATCCTCCATGCGTCCGCGCCTCTGCTCCGGCACGCCCTGCACAACGGCAAGGTAAGTCTTTTTAAACTCGCCCTCGCGTATCTGACGGCTTAACTCCGACGCAGTCTCCGGATTTTGCGCAAAGACCATCAGACCCGAAACCACTTGGTCGAGCCTGTGCACTGTGCGAATATCCGCATTTTCACAGCCAAGCGCCTCGCGCAGTAGCGAGGGCATGCCGCCCGGCTCGTCTGTTGATATGACCCCCGCGGGCTTGACTGCCACGATCAGGTTCTTGTCGTAATAAATAATCTCCATATCTATACTTTACCGCAGCTTTGCGATTTGGTCAAGCCGATAAACGCAATAATTCCCCCGAAGCATCACTTTCGGGGGAATTGGAGCGACAGACGGGGATCGAACCCGCAACCCTCGGCTTGGGAAGCCGATGCTCTACCATTGAGCCACTGTCGCACATTATGCCATTAAGCCTTGAAAATACAGGACTTTTGCAATTGTGCCGATTTTGAAAAACGGTAAAGAGCGGAAAAAACAGCCCTTTTTGGGCTAAAAAGTGTTGCACCTTTGTTGCACCTATTTTACCCCATGTGCTGCCGTATTGCAAGTATTTAATTTGCGCAGTTAATAGCTTTGAAAAAAAGCGTTGAATATTGTGTTAAAAAGCTTAACATAAGAAGGTTTTTTATTGCAAAGAGTATAGACATTTAGTATAATGTATCTATTACTACATAAGGCGGTCAAGACAATGGCATATGTCGAGTTTAAAAAAGTTAAAAAGACCTATCACGTCGGCGAAATTAACATCGAAGCACTCAAGGACGCCACGTTTGAGATAGAAAAGGGAGAGATCTGCGTCATCGTCGGCGCATCGGGCGCGGGTAAAACGACGCTTCTTAATATCCTCGGAGGTATGGACAGCCTGACCTCCGGCAAGGTCATCCTTGACGGGCAGGATATATCCTCCTACGGTCCCAAGGAGCTCACGACCTACAGGCGCTATGACGTCGGCTTCGTGTTCCAGTTTTATAACCTCGTGCAGAATCTCACGGCTATAGAAAACGTCGAGCTTGCCGCGCAGATATGCCGCGACCCCATGGATGCTGCAAAGGTCATCGACCTTGTCGGACTCAAGGACAGAGCGAATAACTTCCCCGCGCAGCTTTCCGGCGGCGAGCAGCAGCGCGTTGCGATAGCCCGTGCGCTTGCGAAAAACCCGAAGCTCCTGCTCTGCGATGAGCCCACCGGCGCACTTGACTATAACACAGGCAAGGCGGTCTTGCAGCTTTTGCAGGATTGCAGCAGGAAAAACGGCATGACCGTCGTTATCATAACCCATAACCAGGCGCTCACAGCGATGGCAGACAGAGTCGTTTCGGTAAAAAGCGGCATTGTCACCGATATGAGTATAAACGAGCACCCCGTGCCCATAGAAAACATTGAGTGGTAAGCACATGAACAGTTCAACTATTAAGCTAACAGCCAGAGAAATAAAAAACAGCCTCGGACGCTACGTGGCGATTTTTGCTATAATCGCGCTCGGGGCGGGGCTTTTTGTCGGCCTTCGTCTATCGCGCCCGGACTTTCTCGAAACGTATGACAGATACATCGCCCGGACGCATTTTTACGATTTCCGCCTTGTCTCCACCCTCGGCCTGACGGACGACGACGTTGCCGCAGTCAAGCAGCTTGACGGGGTGCGGCGTGCCGAGGGCACGGTCAGCGCGGATTTTCTGTTTAACACCGAGGATGAGGAAAACCTCATCATGATGGCGCACAGCATTCCGAGCGACGTTAACCTCATCGAGCTCAAGTACGGCCGTATGCCGGAAAAGGGCAGCGAGTGCCTTGCCGACTCTGAGCTGTACTCCGAGGACGATATCGGCAAGACCGTGAAGCTGTCCGAGGATAACTCCCAGCGCACCTTTGACACCTTCGCCTACGATGAGTACACGATAGTCGGAATAACCGAGAGCGTTTTGTATATTAACGTCGAGCGCGGCTCGAGCACCCTCGGCAACGGCAGCGTCAAGGGCTATATCTACCTGCCCTCCGACGGTTATTCGACGGATTATTACACGGAGATATACCTCTGCGTGGATTCCGAGGGCTATGTATATTCCGAGGAGTACGAAAACAGCATCGAGCGCTATAAGGCTCCCCTTGAAAAGCTCATGAAGGAGCGCGCGGTCGTCCGCTATGACAGCATCATCGACGACGCGATGGCGCAGCTTGACGATGCAAGGGCGCAGTATGAAGAGGGCAAGGAGAAGTACGACGCGGCGAAGGCGGAATATGACCGCGGCTATGCCGAATATACTCAGAAGAAGGCCGCGACCACGGCTCAGCTCGAACAGGCCCGCAAGCAAATAGAGGATGCCGAGAAAATGATGGGGGACACCTCTGTTATTGATCAGAAGCAGGCGGAGCTTGACGCGGCGAAGGCACAGCTTGATGCGGGCCAGGCCGAGTACGAAAAGGGTCTGCGCCAGTTTGAAGCGAAAAAGAAGTTGGCTTACGGCACGGTAAACGAGCAGATCGCGTATTACGAGAACCGTATAGACGAGAAAAATAACGACATTGCAATTCTCAATGCCGAGATAGAGCAGCTCAACGAAGAGCTTGCTCAGGCTCAGGCAAACGGCGAAAACGTCAAAGCGCGTCTTATCCAGAACAAGATAGATTCGGCAAACCGCCGCATTAGGCTCGCGCAAAATGAGATAGACAATTGCAACGAGCGTCTTGCTGTCCACCGTCAGAAGAAGGCTGAGGTAGACGCAGAGCTTGCGCCGTATCAGAAGCAGCTTGACGATTCCAAGGCGCAGCTTGACGCGGGCTATGCGCAGATCGCGGCAGGTCAGGCAGAGCTTGACAAGGCACGCGAGATGATATCGAGCGGCGGTGCGCAGCTTGAGCAGGCAAAGAAGGAATACGAGGCGGGCAAGGCAGAGGCAGAAAAGGGCTTTGCCGAGGCGGAAAAGGAGCTTGCAAGCGGCAAGGCGCAGCTCGATGAGGCCAAGGCGGAGCTCGATAAGGGCGCAGAGGAGCTTGATTCCGCCGAAAAGCAGATAAAGAACATGAATAACGCGGACGTCTACGTTCTTGACCGCGATACCAATGCAGGCTACGTCTGCTTTGAGAGCGACACCAACGTCGTGCAGAGCGTTGCGGCGATATTCCCCGTGTTTTTCTTCCTCGTTGCGGCTCTTGTCTGCATGACTACGATGACCCGTATGATCGACGACCAGCGCACTCAGATAGGCATTATGAAGGCTCTTGGCTATTCCTCGGGCGCGATCATGGGCAAGTACCTGTTCTATTCCGGCAGCGCAACGCTTCTTGGCAGCGTCTTCGGCATTGTGGTCGGAAGCTTTGCGCTCCCCTCGGTCATATGGTACGGATACAGCCTTTTGTATAATCTTTCGTCAATCGTATTCACGGTCGATTGGCCGCTCGCTTTGGGCATAACGGCTGCAAACCTCATCGTCATGCTCCTCGTAACGTGGTACTGCTGTGCAAACGAGCTCAAGAGCGTGCCCGCAAATCTTATTCGCCCCAAGGCTCCCGAGGCAGGCAAGCGAATTTTCCTTGAGCGCTTTCCGAGCATTTGGAACGAGATGGGCTTCATGCAGAAGGTCTCCGCGCGCAATATCATGCGCTATAAAAAGAGAATATTCATGATGCTGCTCGGCATAGGCGGCTGCACCGCGCTCGTGCTGACGGCGCTCGGCCTTAACGATACCATTCAAAACGTCGTGAAGGAGCAGTATGACGATGTCATTTTCTATGACTATGAGCTCACTCTCGCATACGATATGAATGATGAGGAGCAGAAAATATTCCGCGCCGAGGCGGGCGACAATATCGGCGACGTCATGTTTATGTACCGCAGCCTCGCACAGGTCGACGGCGGCGGAGCCATAAAGAGCGCGACCATAAGCGTGACCGACGGCAAAAAGATATGGAACTTCATGAACCTCAAGGACGGCAAGTACGACGTCGAATACCCCGGCAAGGGCGAGGCCATCCTTGACTATAACCTTGCTCGTCAGCTCGGCGGCGTAAAGGTCGGAGATACGATAACTATAACGACCTCGGATAACGAAAAGCTCACCGTCACCGTCAGCGGATTGTTCGATAACTACGTCAGCAGCTACGTCTTTGTTTCCCCCGAGACCTGCGAGGAGCAGTGGGGACGTGTTCCGGAGTATAAATCCGCTCTTGTCAACGCACCCGAGAGCGCGGACATTAACGAATGTGACGTGGCACTGTCCAAGGTCGACGGCGTGCGCGGCATAACGCTCAGCGTTGACACCAAGGACCGCATGAGCAGTATGCTCGACGGACTTGAATTCATCGTCGCGGCGATAATCCTCTGCGCGGGGCTTCTGGCGTTCATCGTTCTGTATAACCTCACGAACATCAACATTTCCGAGCGTATCCGCGAGATAGCGACGATAAAGGTCCTGGGCTTTTACCCCAACGAGGCGGCGGCATATGTCTTCCGTGAGAATATTATCCTCACCGGAGCGGGAGCCGTGTTCGGCTTGGCTCTCGGCGTCGGACTGCACGCCTTCGTAATGAACGCGATAAAGGTCGATATGATGTACTTTAAGCCGCATATAAGCGTGCTCAGCTTTGCGGTTGCGATAGTCATAACCTTCGTCTTTGCGCTCATAGTCAACTCCATCATGCGCCGCAGAATTGACAATATCGACATGGCGGGTGCACTCAAATCCATAGAGTGATTTGACAAAAATTTAGGAATATATTATATTTAAGGGTAACTTAATTTGACTTAACAGGGAAGCAATGATATGGATGATCTGCGAACTTCACTGCCCGGCTGGGAGATAGTCCGCTGCATCGGAAGCGGAAGCTCCGGCAAGGTTTACGAAATCAGAAAAAAAGATGAATACGGCGGCGATTTCCATTGTGCGCTCAAGGTCATAAGCGTACCCGGCACGCAGAAGGAGTACGACGAGATGGCGGCAAGCATGGATGAATTCACCATGCGCGCCAAGCTCCGCGCTCAGGTCGAGGAGATCAGCAACGAATACAGGCTCCTCGGCGCACTGCGCGGACACCCGAACGTCGTCAACTGCGAGGATCAGATGATAATCCCGCACACCGAGGATATGGGCTGGGATATCTATATTCGTATGGAGCTGCTCACCTCGCTGCCCGAGTATGTCAGCCAAAACGGCATGACGGTCGAGGACGTTGTGCACCTCGGCTCGGATATGTGCTCTGCGCTTGAATTGTGCCGCGAAAAGGGCATCATCCACCGCGATATTAAGCCGCAGAACATTTTCGTCAGCGCCTACGGGGTGTATAAGCTCGGTGACTTCGGCGTTGCCAAGTCCTCCATGCCGCGCATATCCGGCGATAAGGTCGGGACCTATTCCTACATGGCGCCGGAGGTCTACAAGGGTACGGTTTATGACGACAGGGTGGATATCTATTCTCTCGGCATGGTGCTGTACTGGCTTCTCAACGACCGCCGCGGCCCGTTTCTGCCGCTTCCGCCGCAGACGCCTACGGCAGACCAGACCGCTGATGCTCAGATAAGGCGTTTTCGCGGTGAGCCGCTGCCGCCTCCGGGAAAGGGAGGCGCGGCGCTCAAAAAGGTCGTGCAGAAGGCCGTCAGCTATAAAATTGCCGACCGCTATCAGAGCCCGACGGAGCTCAAGAGCGCTCTTAACGCAGCGCTATCCGGCAAAGCACCGGAGCCGCAGACGGCACCGGCATCGGAGGATGCGACCATCCGCGAGGAATTTATTCCCGACAGACGCCCGAGATACATACCGGAAGCCGAGCTGGCGCCCGCACCTCAGCCCCGACCGCGCCCCAAGCAGCCTGCGCCGCAGCCGAAAAAGCAGCCTGCGCCGCCGGAAAAAGCACGCTCTGAGGATAAAAAAATGCCCGGCTATGTCGTCGCTCTTATTCTTCTCGTGCTTGCGATGGCAGCCGCGATCGTCATATTCATAGCCGCCGGAAAGAACGGAGACGGTGATCCTGAACCGAGTGAGAGCGTTGCACCGACCGTGACCGCAACGAAGCAGCCCGAAAAGCTCGAGGTCAAATCCCTCATGCTCAGCTCGCCCAGCCTCAAGCTCACCGTTGAGGACGAGGCGCAGCTCAAGGTCACCTGCACTCCCGAGCCCAAGGATGGGCAGGAGGAGCCGGAGTATATCTGGAAAAGCAGCGACACCGATATCGTAACGGTCGACCAAAGCGGCAAGCTCAAGGCGATAAGCCCCGGCGCTGCGACCGTCATGGTCTATGTGAAGGATAAGATGGAGGTCTATGACCAGTGCACAGTCATTGTCGAGGAGCCTAAGGTCACGGAGCTGACCATCGAGGAAATGCCGACAAAGACCGTCTATACGATGGGCGAGCAGCTCGACACGACGGGACTTGTCCTGCGCGCGTATTATAATAACGGTTCCGCCAAGCGCATCACCGACCCGAGCGAATACGACGCCGAGTGCGACATGACCGGCCTCGGAAACCGCGAGGCGACCATAAGCTACGGCGGCATGACCGTCACCTATACGGTAAGAATAAGCCTGTTCGGATAAAAAACTCCCCGTTATTACGGGGAGTTTTTGCATTGAATATCCTATTATTTCCTACCGAGCTTTGCGAAATACTTGAACGTCATCGGCCAGACGATGCCGGCGAAGAGAATGACGATGAAATACCTCACGCCGTGGGCAACGCTGTGGCCTGCAAAAAGCGCGAGCAGCGGAGCTTTGAGTGCAGCTTTTACGGCGAGCACGATACCCAGTCCGAGCACGACCTTTATTATCTGCGCCCACCACACGGCCTCGGTGGGGAAGTGCACGTACTTGCTGTCAACGTAGAAAACGAGCGCAAGCCCAATCGCGCAAAACAGAATCATGTATGCGTTTTTGAGCCCCGATGCGTAGTTTTCCGCGTCAAGATCGGCGGGGAAATGATACAGCTCAACGAATGCTACGAATGCCGCCGCGAGCGCAATGAACACTCCGAAGAGAATGTAGACCCTTTTCGGGGCCTTGTCCATGTCACGGAAAACGGGATAGATGACAAACACGAGCACCGTGCCGACGACTAGCGAAACGCCGACGTCAAGCGGGGTGTGCACGCCGACGTACATTCTCGAAAATGCGGTCAGTGCAATTAGCAGCACGAAAACTATGCGCAGCGCCGTGCTTTTGGAGTACCTTGCGGGAGCACCGAAAACGGCAAAGGCGTTCTGCGTGTGTCCGCTCGGGAATGAATATCCGGTCGCCTCCGCGCGCGCACTTTCGACTATCGTGAAATTCGGATCCTTGACCCAGGGGCGCGGTATGCGAAACCACAGCTTTAGAAACTGGTTTATTATAGTGCCTGCAAAGCCCACAGTCATCATGTAGTAGCCGCAGTTTTTGCTCAGACACCAAAAAACTATTATCGCCGCCGCGATGAACACGGCCTCGCCGCCGAGGTTGGTCACAAGCCCCATGAGCTTATCCAAAAACGGCGTGCGTATGCTCTCAAGTGCGTATAGCAGTTCCATATAACACCTCTCGTTATTACGCAAAAAGCCGCTTAAAAGCGGCTTTTTTGCAGGTTTTATTATGCCTCGTTAATGATGCGGCGGATGACCTTGGCGCAGCGCTCCTCGTTGTAGACAACGGGGACGGGGTAGACGGGGTTTGCCTCCTCAAGCGCCCAAATGCACATCTGATGAATGTCCTCTTCCTTGATGAAATCAAATCCGGAGGGGATGTTCATGCGCTTATTCATTGCGCGGATCTCTGCGATGAAGGCCTTTGCCTTTTCCTCGTCCGTGCCGGTGGTCATGGTGCCGGTAAGCTCGGACAGATGTGCCAGTTTCGCGTATACCGCTTCGCCGTAGTCCTCAAGAACTATGGGGAGAATTACTGCGTTTGCAAGACCGTGCGGGGTGTTGTACAGACCGCCGAGGGTATGTGCAATTGCATGGACGTTGCCGACACCGGCGCGGGTGAATGCAAAGCCTGCCTTGAAGGACGCGGTGAGCATCTGCTGACGGGCCTCCATGTCGTTTCCGTCGTTGTACGCTCTCTCAAGGTACTTGAAGATAGCAACAGTCGCTTCCTCGGCGAGACGGATGGATTCCTTGGTGTTGTAAGTCCAGCAGACGTAAGCCTCGACTGCGTGCGTGAGTGCGTCCATACCGGTCGTGGAGGTCGTCTTCTGCGGCAGATCACGCGTGAGCTCCGGGTCGAGTATTGAGTATTTCGGCACAAGGCACAGGTCCATGATGGCGTACTTGTGGTGGGTCTCGGGGTCGGTAATGACGGCTGCGATCGTGGTCTCCGAGCCGGTGCCCGCGGTCGTGGGAACGGCGACGAAGGTGGGGATCTTGTGCCTTACGCGAAGCAGACCCGCCATCTTATTCACGGGTGTGTTCGGGTGCACGACCCTTGCGGCAGCGCCCTTTGCGGCGTCCAGCGGAGAGCCGCCGCCTATTGCGAGGAAGCCGTCGCAGCCGGTCTCGAGGTAGAGCTTCTGGATGGCATCGACAACGGTGACGGTCGGGTTAGCGGAAACCTCGGAATAGTGCTCGTATTTAATACCCGCTTTTTCAAGCGCAGCCTTAGCGATGGGAGCGATAGTCTTGCCGACGGTGCGGCCGGTCACTATCATGACCTTCCTTACGCCTTCCCTCTTAAAAAGCTCCGGCGCCTGACTCAGCGAGCCTTCGCCCTCGATGGTGATGGGCTTACGCCAGTTGAGGCATCTTGCGCCGACGTTGAATATCGCCTGAAAAGTGCGATAGTAAGCTTTTTTTAGACAATCCATGTAGCATATCCTCCGAATTTTTGGGTAGTTATATTCTAAACTATATACAATGTTTAGTCAAGGGAAAAACAATCTTGACTTATATCGATAATCGATATATAACACGCTTGGAGGCGGATCCGATGGCAAGGAAAAAATTCTCGACTCTGACGAAGCCGATGTTTTATCTGCTCATGTCGCTGCGCAGCGGGAAAAAGTGTGGAATTGACATCAGCGATTATATTGCCCGCCGCAGCTCACAGCGCGTGAAGCTCGGACCGGGCACACTGTATGCGCTGCTGTCGGAGTTTGAGCAGGAGGGACTTATAAAATATGTCGGCGTTGAGGGCAAGCGCAAGCTGTATGAGCTCACGCCGATAGGGGAGAAGGCTTACAGTGACGAGCTTATACGGCTCAGACGGTGCCTTGATGACGCGAAGGAGGCGGAAAAGGATGAGTAAAACTGTACGACGCATAAGACCCTACGGCTCGGGCGATATACCGGCCGTGCAGTCTTGGTTTGAGGAGATGGCGGAAAAGGGGCTGTTTTTCAAGGAAAGCGGCATGTTTTTTGCGAAGTTCACAAGGGCTGAGCCTAAGAAAATGCGCTATCGCCTTGATTTCTGTGACGTTGTGGCCTGCGATATTCCCGAGGAGAAAAAGGAGCTGTATGAGCAGTGCGGCTGGCAGGTCGTCGGCGATTATAACAGCGACCTCGTGGTGGTATGCACCGACGACACCGACGCACCGGAGATATATACAGACCCCGAGCTTTTGATCAAGCCGCTGAGGAAGATCATGTATAAATACATGGTCTGTACGCTGGCGTTTGCTGTCATATTCTTTATTGCTTTTGAGCACTTCGGCGGGTCAACGCTCACTTTCATAACAGCGCGCTATACGCTTCCGTATTATGTGTTTGCCTGCCTTGTGCTGCTGCTTCTCTCTGTTGAGACATTATTTAATGCCGTCCGCTGCTGTAGACTGGCTCTGATGACAAAGCGACTTAAAAAGGGCAAGAATATACCGACGGGCGAACGATACGTCTTTCGCCGCGCCGTCGGCAAGGTGCTTATCCCTCTCGCCGTACCGGTAATAATTGCGTGGGTGGTATTTATGCTTTCTCCCGCAGACCTGATAGAAGATCGTCATATAAGCGATCCTTCCACACTGCCGTTCCCGACATGCGAGGACTTCGGATGGTCGTATGACAGAGAGCTTATGTTTGCATATGAAAGCACCGGCACCTTTGGCGATATAAGCTATGCACTGGGGCAGCATGGCGATGTGTTCTTTAGAACGGACTATTATGAAGGATTTCCTGCTATAGCAAAAAGAGCCAGCGAAGAACGGATAGAGCAGCTGAAGACATATGATGAGCAAGGCTATAACAGCGTAATGCAGGGACGTGCCGAAGCTGAGAGCAGAGGATACGAGGTGACGAAAGAGATACCGACGCGCATTATATATGAATACGACATTGACGGTGCGCACGTTTTTTATCTATGCAGCGACCATAGGATCGTCGGTTTCCACACGCAATATATCATCGTGAGGTATGAGAATAAATATATCGAAGTTTCCTGCGAGAGCACGGATATGTACTTTGGTGAACTGATCCCACGGTATATAGCCCTCCTCAAAAGTGCAAAATAAACAAAGTCGGGAGCTCAAAGCCTGAGCTCCCGTTTTGATTTCGGTATTATTTACGATTGACTTTTATTGAGATTGCTTTAAAATACTAATGTAAATACATTAAAAGAGGGTTTTAGCTTGAAAAACATAACCAGAGTTGCCCTTATAACCTCGGGCGGCGACTGTCAGGGTCTCAACGCCGCCATGCGCGGTATCGGTAAGGCCTTGCATAACAAGATCGAAAATCTTGAAATATTCGGCATGTATGACGGCTACCGCGGCCTTGTTGACGGCGACTATAAATACATGGAGCCCAAGGATTTTGCGGGCATTCTCACTCAGGGCGGCACCATTCTCGGCACCTCGCGCCAGCGCTACGTCCCGGGAAAGGACATCGTCGATGATGCCGGAAACAGCCTTATCCCCGCGATGAAGGACACCTATAATAAGCTCAATCTCGACTGCCTCGTTATCATGGGCGGCAACGGCACACAGAAAAGCGCAAAGCTCCTAATGGACGCGGGCATGAACGTCGTGACCCTGCCCAAGACCATCGACAACGACATTTGGGGCACGGACACCACCTTCGGCTTCCAGAGCGCCGTGGATATCGCAACGAACGTCATCGACTATATCCACTCCACCGCCTCCTCCCACAGCCGTGTGTTCCTCGTCGAGCTCATGGGGCGCGACGCGGGCTGGCTCACGCTGCACGCGGGCATAGGCTCGGGCGCGGACATTATCCTCATTCCCGAGATCCCCTATGATATAGACAGCATCGTAAAGGCGATAGACCATCGCCGCCGTCACGGCAGGAGCTTTTCCATTCTCGCCGTCGCGGAGGGCGCAAAGAGCATCCACGATCAGATACTCACCGAGGAGGAGAGCCGCAAGCGCCGTGAGCAGTCCAAGCACTCGACCATATCTTACGAGATAGCGGCGCAGATAGAGGCGGCGCTCGGTCAGGAAGCTCGCGTCACCGTGCCCGGGCACTATCAGCGCGGCGGCCCCCCGTGCCCGTACGACCGCGTTTTGGCGACTCAGTTCGGCACCGCTGCGGCAGACCTCATCGCAAATAAGCAGTATGGCCGCATGGTTGCTATCCAAGGCGGCAGCATTGTGTCGATCCCGCTTGACGAGGCCGCGAGCAAGACAAAGTTTCTGCCCACCGACCATCCGCTCATTCAGGTCGCACGCGATATCGGAATATCCTTCGGAGATAAATAATAAAACCGCCCATACGGGCGGTTTTATTATTTATCTATCAGTATTTGAAGGGCTTATTCTGCTGCTTGCACCAGGTCTTGAGCACGAAGCGCGTCGGCAGGAGCTTAACGCTGAGCACCTGAAGTCTTTCGGGCAGACCGAGGATGGACACGGGCTTATTGCGGTGCATATCCTTAACTGCCTTCTCGATGACCTCCTTCGGACCGTAGTAGCGGTTAAAGTAGCTGACGGTGTTGTCGTGTATTGCGTGGCTGAAAAATTCAGTTTGTATCCAGCCGGGGCAGACTGCCATAACTTTAATATTGCGCTGTCCTAGCTCGACACGCAGTGCCTTGGAAAAGCTGAGCACATACGCCTTCGATGCGCCGTAGACGTTAATATACGGAACGGGCTGGAAGGATGACATTGAACCCATGTTGTATATCTGAGCGCCGCCGCGCATATACGGAAGCGTTATATAGGTCATGCCGGTGAGAGCGCGGTCGTTGAGGTCTATTATCTCAAGCTGCTTTTCCATGTCCATCTCGGTGTAGGTTCCGAACAGACCGAAGCCTGCGGCATTTACGAGAACTCGGACATCGGGCTTTTCTTCATCGAGCAGCTTTTTGAACTCGGCAAGACTGCCGCGGTCAAGAAGGTCGAGGCAGATGGGACGAATTTTGGCTCTGACCTGAGCCTGAAGCTCAAGGAGTCTCTCCTCGCGGCGCGCGATGACCCAAAGCTCGTCAAGCTCCATGTCCTTGTCGATCGCGTAGACAAATTCTCTGCCCATGCCCGATGAAGCACCGGTTATGACTGCAATTTTCTTCATAATTTCCTCCTGAAATAATTAAGGCACAGCAATGCTGTGCCTGTTTGTTTTCTTTTAATTCTGCGGCTCGAATGCCCTGAGACCGTTGACGAGAATGTTGCACAGTGTGTTTACGAGAAACTCCGCCGATACGTTTGCGCCGTCAAATATCCAAAGGTTATACGTGTGCATAACGCCGCCGGCTATATAACGCGCATAGATCGTCGCAGCGTCGATCCCACCCCAGCGCTCGACAAGCGCCTTGTCCGAGAGGATGAAATTCGCGAGCCAGTCCTTGAGATGTATGCCCAAATCGTAGACGCTTATGAACTTGAAAAGCCTCTTTGCGGGGTCACGGCTGGCGATCATCATATCCGCAGCCATGCGCATGACGGGCATGGGATCGCGCTCAAGCTCGCTTGCGGTGTAGTCTCCGAAGAGATAATCCGCGTGAGCATACAGGTCGTTTACAAGCTGCTGACGCACGTCCTCAAGATTTGAAAAATGCGCATAAAACGTGCCGCGGCTGACGTTGGCACGCTTTAAAAGCTCGTTAACGGTGATCTGCTTGAAGTCCTTTTCGTACATTATGTCCAAAAGCGCGTCCTTGATCGCTTTCCTTGACTTTTCTACCATTCTGTTGTTTCCGCTCATAATTTCTACCTCAAAAGTTGTAATTACGGTTTTAACACGCCGCCGAGGAGTCGAGTAACCCGTTCGCGGTGTTTAATATCAGATTACCCGTATATTATAACTGAGCGTAACAGTAATTTCAAGTTGAAAGTATAAAATTATATAATTAACAAAGATACAGTCTATTTATAAACGGACTATATATTTGTCAAAAAACTCGGCGTTCGTACTACACGAAATGTGAATGTGTACAAAAATGAACGAAAGCACGGAATAAGTACAATTACCGATTGACAAAACAGTGCGAAAAGTTTATGATTAGACAAAACAAAGCGAAAAATCAGAGCGCGCCTGCTATAGCTGAGCGCATAGTTATGTCCCCCCGCCGCGGCTTAAACTTTTGCCATACAAATATATTGCCACACCTTTTAACTTCCTTTTCTTCCTCATACAGCCGCGGAAAAAGGCCGACCACTTTTTGTGGCCGGCCTTATATTTTTTCGTTTTATGCTGCGGGGTCTATTTTTTTCGCCACGACGATGAAACGCCCGTCCTTGACGTGGTATGCGCAGGTCGAAAGGGTGAGGAGCTTATCGCCCGGCTCGATTTCGGCATCGGTGTCATAGAGCTTGTTTTCCATGATGAATTTGACATACTCATTAAACTGTGCGTCGTCGTGACCTGTGTATTCGTAATACTTAAATCCGTCATCGTCCGCCGGCACGAGCGCGGTTTTAACGGCGGCGACTATCTCATACGTCTGTTTTTCGTATATCGTATCAAAGCTTATGGTCTTATGCGCCTTGTAAAAATCCTCGCTTACATAGTACATGAGCGAGCCGAACATGGTGTAGTCGGTCATGTTGTGCCCGTAAATAATTATATTGTCGGAGCTGAAAATATCGCAGTATTCGTCCATGAACAGGCAGCCGCGGTAAGCGTAGTTGCCGTAGAAATCCGTGTGCAGGTATTTGTCGATCTCGTCGGGCGCGTACATGACGACGTTGTCTATCCCCGTGCCGTCAATTTTGAGCCAGCCTATCGTGTCCGGATTTTCGGCGCACAAAGCCTCGTACTCGGGCAAAACGTCGGGTATCGTGAAGGTTGGATGCGCGCCCTTTAGGTCTTGGAGCTTGTCGTCGGTGTTTTTGCTGCGGATATCGTCGGCAGCGTAAAAGGCAAGAAGACCTACGGAAATGATAAGTGCAATAAGCGCGATAATGCGTACTGTTTTCCGTGTTTTATCGGACATAGGCCATCCCTCGGCAAAAAAGAATAGGAGCGGTAATAAAACCACTCCTATTTTATATGCACTTTTGCAATAAGTCAACTAATCGCCCACATATGATCAGTCTGGCCTTTTCTTGCGATAAGTACCTGCCAACACTGCCAAGCTTATAATTGCAACTGCAGAAAGAACGGCAATGCTGCGAGTGTCGCCGGTCTTAGACGGAGTCTTGGGATCGGACGGCTTGTCGGGGGTGCTCGGCTTGTCCGGATTTACGGGCTTGTCGGGCGTGCTGGGATCGTCGGGCTTGGGGTCCGGCTTGGGATCCGGCTTAGGATCGGGAACGTCGGGATCGGGATCGGGATCCGGCTTGGGATCGGGATTGGGATCGGGAACGTCGGGATCGGGGTCGGGATCCGGCTTAGGATCGGGATTGGGATCGGGAACGTCGGGATCGGGGTCGGGATCCGGCTTAGGATCGGGATTAGGATCGGGAACGTCAGGATCGGGATCGGGATCGGGCTTGGGATCGGGAACGTCGGGATCGGGAGTTACGCCGCCGGCAGCGCCGTCAATACGAAGATGAACGACATGACCGCCGAAGTTGGTAGCCCACAGGCAAGTCGCGTTGCCGTAAACGTAATCGGAGCCGAACACCTCCCAGAACCACTTCAGGGGGCTGGTAGTGCTGGGACTCCAAATGGCGGCTTCCTCTACGTAAGTGCCGTAGATGAGCTTCCATCCGTCAACGGTGTCGCCGTTGACCTCGATCTTCAGCTGGCAAACAGCGGGAAGACGGAGCGAAGCGCCCTGAGTGAGGACTCCTCCGATGAGGTTAACGGTGTCCTTAAACACGAGATAGTCCTTAGTGAAGGTAGCGCGGTAGAACGGTACGAGAGTTCCGGGCAGATATGCCGTAACGGTAACGGTAGCATCGGGAGCGAGCTCCTGATATCCGTGCAGGCAAAGCCTGAAGTAAGGACCGCCTGAATACTCGGTATTCTTGAGTGCGACAATTCCGCTGTCTGCCGAGCGGCCGTATTCATCGACCAGCACAGCCGGCTCCGCCGCATCGTCTACATCATCTGCGTTCGCAGAAGTTCCCAAAAAGAACACGGCCAACAGTAAAACCGAAAGCATTGCAGCAGCAATCACGAGCCGCTTGCTCAGATTTTCTGTCTTGAACATTGTTAACTGGTATCCTCCTTTCCTCAAAGACTAATACTAATGCATATTCCGGGGCGAGTTATCCGTGCGGCCTCAATTACCCGAGCGTACGACCCGGGCGCGATCACCCGTAAGCTCACGGAAGCGGCGCAAGGGAATAATAATAATATTTACATTATGTTAATATATTGGACATCAAATGTCAATGCCTATTTATGTAAAATGATATTTATGTAACTATTTTCTTCGAAAAATTTATTACTTCTTAACGCGGCCGAAAGCGGCTCGGCTCGGCACAAATTTCGTACTGCATCATGCCAAATTCTGCGGAGGCTTGCTAACGGGCGTATATTGTGCTAAAATCGGACGCAGAAAACACTCGAGGTACAATATATATGCATAGAACTCAAGCATTACCGAAGCTGCCGCGCATGGCGGCTGTCCACGATCTGTCCGGAATGGGCAAATGCTCTCTGACCGTCGCGCTGCCGATAGTCTCTGCCACGGGCGTGGAATGCTGCTGCATTCCGACGGCGCTTTTGTCCACTCATACCGGCGGCTGCCTTACCGGCTGGACCTTCACCGATCTGAGCGGGGATATCGTTCCCATTGCCCGCCATTGGCATGATATGGCTCTCAAATTTGACGCCGTTTATTCCGGCTATCTCGCCTCCGAGGCGCAAGGCAAACTGCTCGAGCAGGCAATCGATCTGATAGCGGGGGAGGATACCCATATAATCGTTGATCCTGCCATGGCGGATAACGGCAGCTACTATGCAAATCTCGACGGGCGCATGACCGAATGCTTTCGGCGCCTTATAAAGCGCGCGGACATCATAACGCCGAATATCACCGAGGCGTGCTTTCTTACGGATACGCCGTACCGCGCGGTCGAACACGACGAAAAATTCGTGACGGAGCTCATCGACAAGCTCTCCGAGCTCGGCCCCGACTTCGTTGCGATAACGGGCGTAAGTCCCGAGCGGGGGAAGGTCGGGATAGCCGCGCGGGATAACACGACGGAGAAGTCCTGCTGCGTTATGAACGATGCTCTTGACGGCACCTTCCACGGCTCGGGCGATGTGTTCGCGTCTGCGTTTGCCGCGCTTCTGACCCGCGGCGCACCGCTCGAAAAGGCGCTTTGCACCGCCGAGCAGTTTGTCACCGCCGCCATAGAGCGCACCGCGCTGCGCGCCACGCCGCGTGAATACGGGCTCGATTTTGAAGGCATTCTGCCCGAATATATCCGCCTTTGCGAGGCTCTTTTTGCGCCCGAAGCCGAGGCGTGACGCAGTTATCTGCACAACATATTAACCGTTTGTTCAGAAATCATGGGCGGATCTTAAAAAAAGCAGATTATACTTGACATAAACTTGACATTTATGCTGAACTTTTAGTATAATCAATAAAAGTATGGATAGGTCCGTACTGAAGGAAAGTAGGCAAAAATTTTTAAATAAGCGGAAGGGGTTGCAAATGAAAGACCTAAAACATCTGATCTATTTTGAAAATCTGCTTCAGGATGCTCAGAATGAGCTCGTCACTAAAGCAGTGGAGGATGGGCAGATAGCACTCGGTTACAACTGCTATTACATACCCGAAGTCCTTCTCAATCTTGAAGGCTGCTTCTCTTCAAGACTGCGCGCTCCCAATTGCACGTCCAGCGACATCGCAAACTACTACATGACCAACCGCACCTGCCCGTATGCCCGCTCCATTCTCGAGCGTGCCATCGAAGGCGGCTACAACTACCTCAGCGCACTGTTCGGTGCGGAGAGCTGTGCTACCATGGAGCGTATGGAGGAGCACTTCTTCCTTATAAACCCCGTAAAGCACGACGGCTTCTTCGTGACTCAGATCGACCCTCCCATGAAGGGCGACGAGACCAACCTTGATTACTACAAGGCACAGCTCAAGCTCAAGGTCGTCGATCCCATGAGAGACCGCCTCGGCGTTGACGTATCCGAGGACGCAATGCGCAAGGCTATCGAGCTGCACAATGAGGTCAGCCGCGTCATCACCGAGATCGGCGATTTCCGCAAGCTCGATAATCCTCCCATCACCGGCTATGAGTTCCATGTTATTCAGCTCGTCAGCCAGGTCTGCCCGCAGAGAATGATCCTGCCCTACCTGCAGGAGACTCTCGAGGAGCTCAAGACCCGCAAGCCCGAGAAGAAGTTCCCGTTCCGCGCCCGCATCGCACTTGTCGGCTCCGAGGTCGACGATCCCGAGTTCACCAAGCTCATCGAGATGTGCGGTGCAATGGTCGTTGCCGACCGTTACTGCTTCGGCTCCTTCCCGAGCAGAGAGCAGATCGTCATCGAGGACGGCGAGAGCGCATTTGACGCTATCTGCCGCCACTACCTGCACTGGAACCAGTGCGCCCGCTTCATGGACGGCATGAAGATCGACCAGCGTCACGCGGTCGTCAGCCAGCTCATCGACGACTTCAAGGCTGACGGCGTTATCTACGAGAACATGAAGTTCTGTGAGTTCTGGAGCTATGAAAAGGTCCTTGCAAACCACATCTTCACCAACGAGAAGCATATTCCATGCTGCACCATCGAGAAAGAGTACTCCCTGGGCGCAGTCGGCCAGCTTCGTACACGTTTCCAGGCATTCATCGAATCTCTGGAGATCAAGTCCATTCAGGGAGGAAAGTAATGATGTTTGATAAGGTAATAGCATCCGTTGATAAAAAGCTCGAGCGCTTTGACCCGATCTGGCAGGCTCAGAACGGCGTCGGCGGTCAGAGAGCACGTTACTACGACAAAACCGGCGTTGCAAAATGGCGTGAGTGGCGCGGTGTTAAGGACACCCTGGTCGACTACGGCGCGTGGCTGAAGAACCTCGGCTACATGGCAATGATGGTCGCATCTGCTCCGATCCCCTGCCTGAAGGGCTTCTGGGAGTACCGCTGGATGGGCTCCTACCTCGGCACCTTTATGTTCATCGACCGCCTGTTTGAGGGCTTCCGCGGCTACGAGCTCGTCACCGCACACGAGTGCATGCACGCCATCGTCCGCAGCCTCACCAAGAAGATCGCCTTCGTTCTGTCC
>CAKTOX010000014.1 GCA_934590355.1 uncultured Oscillospiraceae bacterium | reverse complement strand
GGTGGAGATAAGCGGGATCGAACCGCTGACCTCTTGAATGCCATTCAAGCGCTCTCCCAGCTGAGCTATACCCCCAGACGCAATGAGTATTTTAACAGACAGGCCGTCTCTTGTCAACCAAAATTTTAATTTAATTTCCCGTGGCGGCACGAAAAAAAGTGCACAGCGGCAAAGCTATGAATATCGGTTTTATCAGGAAAAAGACCTGCCTCCCGTTTTTGCGGGAGGCAAGCCCTTTTAGGTCGCCTCAGCCAAAGCTTTATGCTTTAGGCCTCTGTAATATCAAGGGTCACGGGAACCTTGAGCACGAATTTGTTGCAGTAGCGCGAGAGGAATGCCGAGACCTCGGCGCGGGTAGCGGTGCCCTTAGGCGAGAGCGTTGTGTCGCTCGTGCCGTTTATTATTTTTGCTCCAACGCCCCACTGCATGGGCTGGACCATGCCGTAGGAAATATCGTTGATGTCGGCATAGCCGAGGATATTCGTGCCGTCGTACAGGGAAACGTCGTCGCCTGCATAGTTCTTGGCATAGCGGAAGAGCATGGTTATAAGCTGCTCGCGCGTGATGCTGTCATCAGGTCCGAACTTACCGCCGCCGTAGCCGTTTATGATGCCGAATTCAACGCCCCAGCGCACTGCCTCGTAGTAATAGTCCTTAACGATATCGTCAAACTCACAGTATTCACCGGGTATGACCGGAGAACCGGACATACGCCAAAGCACGGTTATAAACTGTGCGCGCGTAGTGTTGTCATAGGGGGAGAACTGTGAGTTGCCGGTGCCGTTCATGAGCCCCATCGTTGTCGCGAAGCGGACGTTATTGTAAAACCAATCGCTGCGGGAAACGTCATTGTAGACATTGCGGTAATCATAATACTCCGAGCTTGTTATTTTCGCAAACAGAGCCGTTATCGTGTGATCCTCGCCTATGGACACAAAGGTGTAGCAGCTCTCGTCGTCAAGCGCAATGCTCTTCTTGTCAACGAGAACATTCTTGACATAGTAGCCGTCAGAGGGAGTCACCTTGAACTTGAGGGTCTCGCCCTTTGCGGCATTGATGCTATCGGGACTTATCGTGCCGCCGCCTGCCTGAATGACGTTTATCTTCAGGTTATACACGGGGTCATCGACGTCGCTGTAGCTGTCATCACCGGGGTACGGATCGTCCCTGTCGCCGAGTCCCCATTGTGCGGTGAAGGTGGTCGCCGTCGGAACATCTACTATGCTGCCCGCGGGATAGAACGGGGCATCCGTGCCGTCGCTCCAGCCTCGCAGATAATATCCGTCAAAGTAGATAAACGGAAGACTGACCTTGCCGCCATCGTCCTCAAGGACGCCGACCATGCGGCTGCCCTTATTACGGTCAAGCGTTGCGTTGCCGATCTTTATCGTGCCGTAGTCATATATCTCGGCGCCGCCCGTGGTGCGGATGCGGGCGTTTCTCTCGACGTTGAGGGTCGCGCGCTCCTGAATGGTCAGCGTGCTGCCGCCGGGTATCTTATGCGGATTTCCGGATTCGAGCGCGGCGTTTACGATGAACTCGCCGCTGTAAAGCGTGAGGTCATATGCCGAGTCAAGGTCGGTGGGCTTGGTCTGAATGGTCAGGCTCTCCTTGCCGTAGATTTCGCTGTTGCAGGTGTCGTCGGCGCTTTTATCCGCATACAGGAACTTCCTGCCGTCGAGGTTTATCGTGCCGCCGTCCTTGACGATGAACGTGCCCTGAAGCCTGTTCATGCTGCCGACGCTGACCTTGGACATGATTATCAGGGAGAAGTCGGAGGTGTCGAGCGTGACGTCGTCATCCAGAACGATGTCTTCTCTGTTCTTGAGTCGAGCGTTTACGAGCAGCTTGACGGTGCCGCCGCCCTCGGCAGCGTTTGCCTCGTTAATTGCGGTCACGACGGAGTAATAGGTCTTGCCTTTAAACTCCGCCTGCGGGGTCTTGTAGTCGTGGTTGCCCTTGGTGTTCGATGCCGAAATGAGCACCGGGAAGCCGGTCACGCCCATGAGGTAGTATTCCTGCGAATCGGCTATGCCCCAATAGCAGTAGTTGGTCTCGGGGTGAGCGTCGACGTACATTTTCAGCGCGCTCGAGGCGTTTCTCGTGCGGTTGCCCTCGACGTTGACATAGTCGGAGAGTATGCACGCACCGCCCGTGCCGTTAAAGTACAAAACGGTCGGATACAAAACGCTGTACTCTCCGTCGCTGGGGTAGCCCTGCTGGCAGGAGCCGTAGAGATAGTAGCAATATTTGAGCACAGTGCCGACGGGTGCGCCGGCTATCGCGCCGTAGGTGGAGGCGCCGTTTACCATGCCGTAGCTGGTGCAGTTGATGACGGTGCCCATGTTGCCGGCGCCTATGATGCCGCCGGTGCCGGCGGAGCCCGCGACGACGCAGCTCGTCCAGCAGTTTGCTATGGTGCCGAAGTTAAAGTCTGCGCATATTGCGGCGGTGTTCTTGCCGCGCGCCGTAACGGAGCCCGTTACGCCGAGGTTTTTGATTACGGCGTTAACTCCCGTCACGTGTCCGAACAGGCCCTGATCATCGGCTGCCTGAGAGGAGATGTACAGGTACTTTATTGTGTAGCCCTGGCCGTCGAAAATGCCCTTAAACGGGTTCTTGGCCGTGCCTACGGGCGTCCACGAGGTGTCGTTTGTCGCCGAATAGGTGTAGCTCATGTCGATATCGCGGGTCATGAAGAAGATTATCTTGCCGGTCTTGTAGCCCTCGTTGACGTACTTTCTGAAGGCAATGATATCATCCATATTGCTGATGCTGTAACACCCGCCCTCAACACCGTCGGAGCGAGTGCCGTAAAGCCCGCTCATGCTGTCGGTCGCCTCATAGTCGCCGCAGTATTTGTCGTCCACCTCAGGACCGTTCACGGAGGGATTGACAAGCACCGGGAAGTAGCCGTTGGCACCGGGCACCTCGGTGATGGACGAGGCAATGTGCCAAGTGCAGTAGAGCTCGCAGTCCTGCATATACACCCACGCATTGAGGGCGTGGAGCATATCGTCGCCCGTGTAGCTGTCAACGGTTATCGCCTTCTGGAGAGTGCACTTCTGGTCGCCGTCAACGTCGTACTTAAAGTACATGCAGTCGTTAAATATGCTGTCCTTGTCGGTCTTGTTATAGAAATCGTCTATAAGTCCGTAGAGATAGTAACAGTTATTGAAGGTCGAGCCGTTGGATCTGCCGACAAAGCCCGACTTTTCGTGCTCGTCGCTGGTGGTGTACAGCGGGCCGTAGGCAGCGCAGTTGGAGATGGTCGAGTTATGCGCGTAGCCGACGATGCCGCCGACCTCGGTTGACGCCTGTATTATGACGGACGACCAGCAGTTTTCGATCGTGCAGCTGTTTGCTCTGCCGACGATACCGCCGACCTCGTCATCGCCAAGTATTTCGCCCGCAACGCCGACGTTTTTGATCGTGCTGCCCCAGCACTGGCCGAAAAGTCCCGCCATGTCGATATAGTCGGAGACAAGGTACAGGCCGCTGATGACATAGCCGCAGCCGTCAAAGTTTCCTCGGAAATAGGTTATCGTGCTGATGCCCTGATGGTTATTGAGCGTCGTGCCGATGGGGACCCAGCCCGCGCCCTCGGTGTCTATGCCCTGAGTCGCAATGTTTATATTGTCCGTCAGGTAGAAGTTCGCGCCCTTGGTGGCAAAGCCCTCCTGAACGTACTTGGACAGCAGTCCCATTTCATCACCCGTGGAGATGCTGTAGTTGCCGCCGGATATGGCGTCCTTCTTGCTCTCGTAAAGCTCTGTCATGGTCGCCGTGCGCTTATAGTGGACGTTATAGGGGTTATCGGTGCGCTCCGTTTCGTCCGAGGTCTCGGGAATATAACGAAGCTCGCTCGGGTCGTTATAGTAGATATGAGCCGGCATAGTACCGCGCAGACGCGCAACGCTCGAGGGCGAAGCGTCCTGCTTCCAATGGCGCATATCCTGATCCTTGCCGAGGGTATCGACCCAATAGTTAAGGGCGTTGAGCACCTTGAGGGTCTTGTTGCCGCTTATGTTTACGGATCTCGTGAGCGTATAAACGCCGTTTACGATCTTAAACGGGATATTCATCTGATAATTGCCGCTGTCGGGGGTGCCGGATACGGCGGAGTTATCGCTGCTGTAGTAGCAATACTGTACACGCGCGTTAGCAGTGGACGAGCCGACTATGGCGCCGAACTTATGATTATCGGTCGCGTTTGCGTAGTATGCGCAGTTATAGATATACGCAATATCGGCGTAGCCCGCAATACCGCCGGTCGCCTTGTCGCCGTTAACGTCGAGCTTTGCCCAGCAGTTGAGCACACTGCCTGCCTTGAGATAGCCGACGATGCCTCCCGCATAGTCGTTGGCCTTTATGCTGCCGCCGGTTATGCCGAGGTTTTTGATGACCGCCTTGGAGCCGTTAACATAGCCGAACAGACCCGCGGGGTCGTTGCTCTTTGTGATTATAAGCTCGTTTATAACAAAACCCTGACCGTCAAAGACGCCCTTGAAGCTGTTGGTCTCGCTGCTGCCGATGGGCACCCAGCTCTCGCCCTTATAGAACGAGCCGTTTACGACGATGCTCAGGTCAGTCGTCAGGAAGAAGGTCGCGTTTTCGGTGTTGTGGCCCTCGTTTACGAACTTTGCGAGCATTTCGAGCTCCTTGACGTCGCTTATGCTGTAGCATATGCCCGGCTGCGCGTCCGCCTGCGACTCATAGAGCGTGGACATGGGTACGCTTGCCGTGTAGACCGGGGGCTCCGCAACATAGCCGGGGAAGGCATGAGCGGGATACTTGCCGCCCGTGCGCTCAATCATGCTCGCGGAGGTGTCGAATATCCATCTGCGCCACTTAGTGCTGCCGTCGGCCGCTATCCATGCGTTGAGAAGCTGCAAAAGATCGTCGCTTCTGACGTCGCCGACGGTCTTTTCCTCTTCGGTCGGGCACATGGTGGGGCTTGACGCAAAGCGCATGGTGTCAACGCTGCTCGCCTCGTCGGCAGAGCCGATGTTTTTATCGCAGCTATAATATGTATAGTAGGCGTTGCTGATCTCCGCTGAGCTTATTTTACCGGCGATTGCGCCGACGTTGCCCGTGCCGCCTACCTTACCGTAGTTTGCGCTGTTTATTATCTTTCCGCCGTCGACAACAGCCGCAATGCCGCCGTTGTTGCCCGTGCCGTTTACACGCACCGCGCTCCAGCAGTTTGCGATGGTACCGGCATGGTAAGATGCGATGCCCGCGGCATCTGAGCCGTTTGCTACGCCGTTAACGCCGAGGTTCATGATAAGGGCATTCTCGCCGACATAGGCAAACAGATAGGTTATAAGTCCAACCACGGCATAGCCGCAGCCGTCAAATATACCCTCGAAGGCATACTTGGAGGTGCCGATGCCGTTCCATGCGTTTATCCTCATGTCAACGTCATGCTTGAGATAGAACGTGACGTCCTTGGTGTTGCGTCCGGCAGCGACATAGTCTGCAAGCGCGATGATATCGTCGTTGTTGACGATCCGGTAGCACTCACCCGCCGCCGCGTCCGTGTTGCCCTTGAGCAGCTGCTCGACCGAACCCGTACACTCGTAACCGCTGCTGTCGGTCAGGGCACTCGCCGTCGGAGCCATTGCAAAAAGGCTCAGCACCATAGCCATGCACAAGACAAGGCTAAGCGCTCTTTTAACGGTGTTTTTCATAAGCGTTTTCTCCTTGAGAATTGTCTTCTCGGTAATATACGCCGTCAAAGGCGCAATAACCCCCAATATGATTATTATTACCCACTGTCTACTTTACGTGCTGAATATAAGAAAAGAATTAGAGGGCATTGACAATGCTATTATTCACCAATACAATAGAAAAATCAAGAGCTTCGGGAGGAAAATTCATGCGAACTTTGGTTGTTGAGGATGAAAAGCACTTAAATCGAATGATATCGGAAGCAATTCAGGACGAGGGTTACAGCGTTGACTCGTGTTTTAACGGACTTGAGGCACTTGAGCTTTGCGCTTGCGCGGCGTATGACGTCATCGTGCTGGACATAATGATGCCGAAAATGGACGGCTTTGAGCTTGTGCGCAGACTGCGCGAGCGCGGCTGCAAGGCGCCGGTCGTGTATCTCACCTCGCGCGACAGCGTGTCCGACAAGGTGCGCGGGCTTGAGGCAGGCGGAGATTATTATATGGTAAAGCCCTTTGATTTCCGCGAGCTTATCGCCGTTATCCACGTCATGACCCGCAAGACCAGCGGCAACCGATCAAACGTCTATGAGATCGCCGACCTTCGCGTTGACACGGCAGCCAAAAGAGTAAGCCGCGCGGGACGCGAAATTGAGCTCACGGCAAAGGAGTATGCTCTTCTTGAGTACATGATACGCAACAAGGGCATGGTTCTCTCGCGCGAGCAGATAGAAAACAATCTCTGGAACTACAAATACGAGGGCGGCTCGAACGTCGTCAACGTATACATCGGCTATCTGCGCAAAAAGGTAGACGAGGGCTTTGAGCAGAAGCTCATACGCACCGTGTGGGGCATCGGCTGGGTGCTCAGGGAGGACTGAGAATGTCGGCAAAGCTCAAGCTCACGGTGTGGATAGCGTCGATGATGCTGCTGTTGTCGCTGCTCACGCTCGCGGTAGTTATTTGGGTGGACAAAACCTCACTTATCGACGGCGTACAGGAGCGGCTCGTGGAAACGGTGCTTGAAAACGAAAAGCTGCTGTCGGCAGAAGCCGACCCCGTCGTGTGGGATGAGGTCGATTTCTTCTCGCACGGAGTGTACTGCGCGTTCTATGACAATTCCGGACGGCTGCTGCGCGGACTCACCGTTGACGAGCTCACCCCGGCCGACCTGCCGTTTATGGAATACGAGCTGCGCTCGATAGACGTGGACGGCGACGAATTTTGCATCTACGACGCGCGGCTGTACACCTCGGACGCTACCCTCGTCTGGATACGCGGCATTATTCCGGCAAGCGACGACTCGGGCGCTGCACACCTGGTGACGGTGCTCACCTTCTCGCTCCTGCCGTTTATACTTATTTTGAGCATAGTCGGCGGCTGGTTCATGGCAAAGACCTCGTTTGACCCAATCGAGAAAATAACCCGCACGGCAAATTCCATAAAGGACGGCAACGACCTTACTCAGCGAATAGCGCTCAAAAAGGGCCCCACGGAGATGATCGCGCTGTCTGACACCTTTGACGGAATGTTTGACCGACTTGAGGACTCGTTCAAGGCGGAAAAGCAGTTCACCTCCGACGCCAGCCACGAGCTGCGCACTCCCATCACCGTCATAAAGGCAAGCTGCGACAGAGCCATGAAAAAGGGATGCACACGCGCGGATTTTGAGGAGACCATCGGCATAATAAGCGAGCAGGCGGAGCATATGTCCTGCCTTGTGATGCACCTGCTTGACCTGACGAGACTTCAGCAGGGCACGGAGCGCTATCAGCTTTGCGAGGGCGATCTGAGCGAGCTCGTGCGCGAGGCGTGCGCGGACTATATGCCCGAGCAAAAACGCGGCATAACGCTCGAAACGGACATTGCCGACGGCGTCACCGCGTGCTTTAACACTCCGCTCATGGCAAGCCTTGTACAAAATCTGCTGCAAAACGCCTATCGCTACGGCAATCAAAACGGCAGCATACTGCTCACGCTCAAAAGCTGCGGCGGCAAGGCTGTACTATCCGTGCAGGACGACGGGATCGGCATCGCTCCGGAGCACTTGGACAACATATGGCAGCGCTTCTGGCAGGCCGACGCATCGCGCGGCGAAAACGTAGGAAACGGACTCGGTTTGTCTCTCGTAAAGGAAATAGCCGAGCTGCACGGCGGCACGGTGAGCGTAGACTCGACGCCCGGGCGCGGCAGCACCTTCACCGTTGTGATATGAAAGCTTAATATTAAAACGCAAAAACTCCCGACTGTACGGTCGGGAGTTTTTCAGCGTGTTAAAAAAGTCTGCGACTTTTTGCACGCTGAAAAAACGCCACATTTTTTGTGAAGCTTACGCTTCACGAAAAATCTCGCTCCGCTCGTCAAAAAGCCTGATAGCTCAGGCGTTTTTGATGGCTATAATCCAACTTGAGGCGGGCCTTTTCTCGCTGCGGCTCGGTCACGGCGCGGCTCTGACATGCCCCCGGCATGTCATTCACTCCCGCGCCGCCGCTTCGCTACCCCTCAAACTCCCCCGCTGCGCGGTTATTTTTCCTCAGCAGCATAGGTTTTTTGACAGTCTGCAAAAAACTCCCGATCGGATGATCGGGAGTTTTTATATTCTGCCATTTTACATGAGATCATTCAGCTTGTCGATGTCCGTGTTGTTTATGCCGTTGGATATGATGACCTTGCATATCTGCGAGGTGCCCTCTGCGACGGTCAAAAGCTGCGAATCGCGGAGCATACGCTCAACATCGCAGTGGCTCCTGAAGCCCCGGCCGCCGTGGATGAGTACCGCGTCCTTGCAGACCTTCTGGCACATTTCCGAGGAAAAGAGCTTCAGAGACGCTGTCTCGAGCGTTGCGTTCTTGCCCGCCTCGGTGATAGCCGCGACATGATACAGCGAGTTGCGGGCGAGGTTTATATTCGAGTACATCTCCGCTATCGGGAAGCTCACGCCCTGATAGGAGAATATCGTTCTGCCGTAGTCACCGCGGCTGCGCGCAAACTCAACGGCATGCTCAAACGCGGACTGCGCAAGCCCTATCGACACTGCCGCAAGGCTCAGCCGGCCGCAATTGAGCGCGAGCTTAACGTGCTTATAGCCGCTGTTTTCCTCGCCAATGAGTGCATCGGGCGGCAGCAGGCAGTTATTGAAGGTCACAGTACCCGTGGGGGAGTTGTTAAGCCCTATCATGTCCTCGCTGCGGCTCACCTCAAGGCCGGGCGTTCTTGCGTCAACATAGAAAAGGCTCACGTTTCGGCTGCGTATGCTCGAGCCTGTTTTGGCGTTTATTATATAGCCGTCGGCAACGCCGGCATTGGTTATCCAGCATTTCGAGCCGTTGAGCAGCCAGCCGTCCTCTTTGCGCTCGGCCATGGTATCGACTCCGAATGCGTCCGAGCCGCCGCGCTCCTCGGTTATTGCAAAGGTGAGCAGCTTTTCGCCCTTTATCGCAGGTACGAGCCATTCGTCGCGCTGCTTTGCGTTCACAAGGTCCCTCATCGTATAGCAGCATGGCAGGATATGGGCGCAGTAAATGAGCCCGAGTGACGCCATTCCGCGCGAGATCTCCTCAAGGAAGATGGCAGCCTCCGTCACTCCGAGCCCCGCCCCGCCGAGTTCCTTGGGAAACGGCAGCGAGCAGTAGCCCTTTTCGGCGATTTTGCGCACGAGCTCACGCGGATAGATCCCCTGTCTGTCCAGCTCGGCGACCTGCGGAGAGATCTCCGTATCCACGAATTCGCGGATCTCTTTTTTCAGCTTCTGCTGACGCTCGGTAAGGTAATACATAGCTTTAGATCCTTTACATCAAATTAGTTGTCTCCGTTTTCGCTGAGGACAAGCATACAGTTTGCATAGCTCGCCGCCTCGTCATACATTTCAATATCAACGATCGAGCGGTTTGCGCTTGCCCGGCGGCTGTCGCACGACAGCATTATTTCCCCCTCCGGTGCAGGTGAAACGAAAAACGTTCCGCTCGCAATGACGCCGTTTTCCGCCGCGCGCTCCGCCGCAAACTCCTTGACCGTTTTATTTACTACATTCATAAGTATATTCGCCGAGCTCGTGCCGTCCTCCCCCGCCTGCATCGTATAGACGCTGCGGCTGTTATCCGAGCTTATGTTTTCAAGCACCGGCATTCCCGACGCCGTGCCCTTGACCGTAGAATTCATCAAATAATATCGCAAAACGTCGTTTGCCGTCACAATGCCGCACAATTCGCCGTTTCGCGTTATATACGCAACCGATATTTCGCTTGATACCATATGGCGCGCAATATCGGTTATGGGCGTTGACACGTCTGCTGCGTATATGCTCTCCGTATCTTCATACAGGCTGGATATTTTCGTGTAGGTCGAAGAGGCGATGACCTTCGTTGCATCGACCGTGCCGCAAATTTTGAGCGAATCGTCCACGACCGCCTGCTTTGAGCTCATGCCGAACACCGGACCGTAGGAGTTATACCAGTCGATGACCATATCGTTATAATAAAGGTAAGGCGGCATGCGCATCCATTTGTCAGCGGTGTCGGCTACATCCTCCTGATTTGTCCCGCCGAGCTCAGCGTTGAGCAGATTGAGCACCGTGTAGCTGTCCTGCTGCGAGGAAAGGACGCATGAGCCGTGCTCCTCGGCAAGATCAAGCACGACTTCGCCCGGCTGCGCTCCTCCCGTGACTATCATATTGACCCCCATCGAGGCCAGAAATGAAAACAGGTCGGGTCGGTCGCCTACAAGACACAGCGCGTTCTCCTCGGCATTTGCAAGAGTAGCTTTAAACTGCTCCAAGCTGCCGTCGCCGAGGACAATCGCGCCGATTTGGGCATCTGTATGCTTTTCGCCTGCGAGCACCGTCAGTCCGAGTGTACCGACTGCCCGAGAAAGTGTTACAGTCTTTGCATCGGAAAGTAGGTCAGTTTTAAGTCTTACCGTGCCGGAGCGCTGTTTCGTCTCGACCAAGCGGAGTTTTTCCGCCGTTTTTATCGCTTTATATGCCGTACCCTCGCTCACCGCGTTCTCTTTCGCCAGATTTCGCACCGAAACTCTCGTGCCAACCGGCAGGGAGGATATGTACTTTATAAGCTTTTCTTCTTTTTTTCCAGACATTGTATCACATTTCCCCGTAATCAGACATGTTGCATCTGCGTTGTTTGAACCATTTTTATATCCTTCCACTCGCACTATAACAGATATGCGCACCTGTGTCAATATTTCAGTGCAAAAAAGCTGATTTTTGTTATTGTCGAAAATATAACACTGGTTTGTAAATTGAACTATTATACAAAAATGTCGAAACAACTCGTTATTATATTGACGCAAGGCAATTATTATGTTACATTTTTATTGTGAGTTATGACGCTTCACCGTATTGTGTCTAAACTTTGACTTTTCAAGTGTAATATGCATGTGCCGATATAACACATGTGTAACAGACTGTTATATAAAATTTAAGGAGGAGTTAAAATGCTTATTCACCTGACCGAGGAGCAGCAGATGCTTCAGCAAGTAGCGAGAGAATTCACTCAGAACGAAATCGCCCCCAGAGACAAATGGATGGACGACAACGGCTTTGACTGGGATCTGTGCAAGAAGATCACAGAGGCCGGCTTCATGGGAGCCAACATCCCCGAGCAGTACGGCGGCGGCGGCGGCGGTATCGTGGACACAACCATAATCGCACAGGAGTTTGCAAAGGGCAGCGCAAGTATCGCGACCTTCATGGGCGGTCACTGGCTCGCCTCCAACCTCATTCTTGAAAACGGCACCGAGGAGCAGCGTCAGAAGTACATGCCTCTCGCAGTTGCAGGCAAGATCTTTGCTTTCGGTCTGACCGAGGCAAACGCCGGCTCCGACGCAGCGGGCATCAAGTCCCTGGCAGTCGAGACCGAGGACGGCTGGGTCCTCAACGGCAGCAAGGCATGGATAACCAACTCCGGCGTTGCAGACTACTACATCATTCTCGCAATGACCGATCCCGAGCAGGGTACAAACGGCATTTCCGCTTTCATTCTCCCCAAGGATACCGAGGGTCTTGCAGTCGGCAAGTTCGAGGAGAAGATGGGCGTTCGCGGCTCGGCGACCTGCGAGCTGGCGTTCAATAACATTAAGCTCCCGAAGGACGCACTTCTGGGCGTTCGCGGCAAGGGCTTCAAGATGGCAATGCAGACTCTCGACATCGGCCGTATCAGCGCCGCCGCAGTTTGCGCCGGCATCTGCCAGCACGCACTGGATCTGGCAAGAGATTACGCCAACGAGAGAAAGGCATTCGGCAAGCCCATCAAGGCATTCCAGGGTCTGGCATTCCGCTTTGCAGATATGTATGCAGACATAAAGGCCATGGAGCTTCTGGCATATGATGCGGCAACCACGAAGGACGCCGGCGGACGCTGCACTCTCGACGCAGCCGCAGCAAAGCTCTTCGCAACCGAAAAGGGCACCCAGATCTGCATCCAGGCTCAGGCAGTCTTCGGCGGCAACGGCATGAGCAAGGAATACGACATCGAGCGTCTCCTGCGCGACATCAGAGTATGGTCCGTCATGGAAGGCAGCACCGAGATCCTGCGCATGATAGTCAGCGGCACCGTTCTCTCAAAAAAATAAAAACGTCTGACATCCGGAGAGATTGATATGAAGATTTTAGTATTTGTTAAGCAAGTACCCGATACCGACGATGTTAAGCTCGACCCGCGCACCGGCAACCTGATGCGCGACGGCGTGCAGAGCATCATAAACCCCCTTGACGCAAACGGCGTTGAGACCGCGCTTCAGCTCAAGGAGCAGAACGGCGGCAAGGTCGTTGCGATAAGCATGGGACCTCCCCAGGCCGACGACGTCCTTAAAAAGGCGCTGGCAATGGGCTGTGACGAATCCGTGCTCATAAGCGACCGCGCTCTCGGCGGTGCGGATACACTGGCAACGGGCTACCCCCTCGCCAAGGCGGCGCAGAAGATTGGCGACTATGACCTCATCATCTGCGGCAGACACGCAACCGACGCGGAGACCGCTCAGACCGGCCCCATTATCGCGGCATTCCTCGACATTCCGCAGGTCACCCTCGTCGACAGCGTACGCATTGAAGGCGAGTACGCGATTTGCCGCAGGCTGCTTCCCGACAGATACGAGACTGTCAAGGTCAAGCTGCCCGCGCTCATCACCGTGTGCAGCGAAATAAACTCCCCCAGATACCCCACTCCCCTGAACATCATGAAGGCGCTCAAGAAGCCACGTCTTACTTGGAGCGCAAAGGATCTGGAGTGCAAGGAGGATATGATCGGTATCCCCGGATCGCCGTCGTCGAACAAGAAAATATTTGAGCCTCCTAAGCGCATGGCAGAGACCACTTACTTCAGCGGCGACGTTGAAGCAATGGCAAGAGCCATAGTGGATACGCTCGAAGCCGAAAAAATCATATGAGCAGGAGACAGGAGGTTTTAGTATGAACAAGGAAAACTACGCCGGCATATGGGTATATGCAGAGCACGAAAACGGCGTTCTCTCCGAGACCACTTTCGAACTGCTTGCTAAGTCTCATGATCTTAAGGCAAAGCTCGGCGGCAAGGACGAGATCACCGCAGTTGTTCTGGGCGACAACGTTGCTCATTTTGCAGACATGCTTTACGCTTACGGCGCCGAAAAGGTCATCGCCGCAGAAAGCGACAATCTCAAGGAATACAGCGCAAGACCTTACGCAACGGTCCTCACCGACCTGTGCAACAAGTACCTGCCCTCGATATTCCTCTTCCCCGCAAGCCCGCAGGGTCGTGACGTTGCTCCGCGCGCAATGTGCGAGCTGCTCACCGGTCTGACCGCAGACGCTATTGACCTGGATATCGACGAGGACGGTGTGTTCGTTCAGACGACGCCTAACTTCGGCGGAAATATCCTGTCGCACATCTGCATCATGGAGAAGCGTCCTCAGATGGTCACCGTGCACCCGAAGGTGTTTGAGCCGTTCCGTCCCAAGCAGGGAGCGGCAGGCGAGCTCATCATCGAGAAGGTAAACGTCGAGGCGGATGACTGCTACACCGTTATCGGCACCGAAAAGCGCGTTTTCGAGGGTCGTCCCATCACAGACAGCAGCATTATTGTTGCAGGCGGCCGCGGCATCAAGAGCGAGGAGGATCTTGCTCAGCTCAAGGAGCTGGCGGAGCTTCTGGGCGGTGAGCTTGCATCATCCCGTCCGCTCGTTGATGAAGGCTGGCTCCCCCACGAGAAGCAGATCGGTCAGTCCGGAACTACGATAAAGCCCGATTTCATCCTGAACGTCGCGATTTCCGGCTCCGTGCAGTATCTGGCAGGCATGGACAAGGCAAAATGCATCATGAGCATCAACAATTTTGCGGAGGCTCCCATCTGGGACGTTTCCAACTACGGTGCCGTGGCTGACTATTCAAAGCTCATCCCTGCGGTCATCGAGGAAATTAAGGCAAGAAAAAATCTTTAAGCAGCCAACCGGGCAGACATTACCCGGGCAAAAATAAATTATATTAGGAGGAATATCCATGGAACTGCAGAAACTCATTTACACTGTTGAGGACGGAATAGCCACCATAGCTATGAACTTCCCCAAAAACCTTAACGCCATTGACGAGCAGATGGCAGACGAGCTCATGTACGTCGTCGACGCTGCGGAAAAGGATCCCGCAGTCAAGGTCGTCGTCATAAAGAGCCTCGGCAAGGCATTCTCTGCCGGCGGTGACATCGGTTACTTCTATAAGCTCATCCAGGCAGGCGGCGAGGTCAACATGGACGGCCTCATCTCCAAGGTCGGCGTTGTTGCAGACGGTCTGAAGAAGATGAGCAAGATGGTCATCACCTCCGTCAACGGTGCGGCAGCCGGCGCAGGCGTCAGCCTTGCACTCGGCGGCGACTTCATGATCTGCGCAGACGACGCAAAGTTCATCCTCGCATTCGTTAACCTCGGCCTTGTTCCCGACACCGGCGCAACCTACCTGCTGGCAAAGAGCATCGGCACCACCCGTGCACTCGAGCTTGCGGCTACCGGCCGTCCCGTAGGCGCAGAGGAAGCAAAGGCACTCGGCCTGGCATACAAGGTCACCACGCCCGAGGAGCTCGAGGCTGTCACCATGAAGTTTGCTCACAAGCTGGCAGCAGGCCCCCTCGTTTCCTACAAGAACATCAAAAAGCAGGTTTACGACACCTGCTATGCGGACTACAAGAAGTGGCTCGACGAGACCGAGGTCCCCACTCAGCGCGAGTGCGCCGCTTCTATGGACTTCCAGGAAGGCTGCAAGGCATTCATGGAGAAGCGCAAGGCTGTATTTGAAGGCAAGTAACGCCCCAAACAACCCCACACTTAATTAAAGGAGAAATAATATGGAACATCATGCAGCATCCCCGACCCCTGCCGGCCTCGTAGCATTTGCTGTGGCCTGCTATACCTTCACGGCCGTGTTTGCCGGTCTTGTTCCTGGTGAAGGTCTTTTCCTGCTCGGCTGCTGGCTTTTAGGCGGCTTCGTAGTGCAGATAATCGTTGCAAGTAAGGAAATCGATCACGGAGTACAGCTCGGCGGCAACGTATTCCTGTTCTTCCAGGGATTCTTTATGCTCACCGGAGCTATCAGCAGCTTCGCGAAGTACCTGTGCCTGTTCGTATGGAACACCCCGTACAACACCATGGTCGAGGGCTTCGGCTGGCTCGCCTGCACTCTGGCTCTCATTCTCTGGACGCCGGGTTACCTCAAGACCGCTAACAAGCCCTTTGCAACTGCCGTCGTGTTCACCGACATCGCCCTCATCGGCGTTATTCTCAACGACATGTACCTTCTCGGCAGCGCAGCCGGAATCGTTAAGCCCATAGTCGCTATCTGCCTCGCAATTGCCGGCTCTCTCGGCATCTACGTCGCAAGCGCTATCCAGCTCAACTCCTGCTTCGGCAAGACCGTATTCCCCCTGGGCACCCCTTGGATTAAGGACAAAACTTAAACACACTATAATACGAAAGGTGGAAGTCAATTGAAAAACAAAGTTGTAGAACTGGATCAGGCCTTAGCAGCTTTCAAAGACGGACAGACTATCCTCTTTGCCGACTGGCATGGCGAGATCTCCGCAGAAGAGATAATAACCGGCCTCATCGAGAAGGGCGTTAAGGACATCACCGCTGTCGGCGTTTCCGGCGGCATGCCCGACCAGGGTCTGGGCAGAATGATCGTCAATCACCAGATCAAGAAGCTGCTCACCACTCACATCGGTCTCAACCCCGTTGCGAAGGAGCAGTACGTTGCAGGCGAGCTGGACGTTGAGTTCATCCCGCAGGGCACCTTCACCGAGCGTATCCGCTGCGCAGGCTACGGCCTCGGCGGCTGCCTGACCCCCACCGGCATAGGCACCGCAGTTGCAGAGGGCAAGCAGATCCTCAACCTCAACGGCAAGGATTACCTCCTTGAGATGCCCATCCGTGGCGACGTTGCCCTCATTAAGGCAACCAAGGGCGACACGGCAGGCAATATCTGCTTCAACAAGACCAGCGGCGCCATCAGCAACACCATGGCATTTGCAGCAGACGTTGTTGTGTGTGAGGTCGAGGAGCTTGTCGAGGTCGGCGAGCTTGAGCCGGACGAAATAGACGTTCCCGCACCCGTTGTTGACATGATCTATGTCCGCAAGGGCGAGAAGAAGCCTTTCTGCCCGATGTGGCAGAGAGCCAAAGCAAAAGCTGAAGCAAAAGCAGCAGAAGGAGGAAAGTGATATGGCACTGACTGGACGTGCTCTTATAGCATCCCGTACCGCAAAGTTCTTTAAGGACGGCGATCTTGTAAACCTCGGCATCGGCGTTCCCACCATGTGCGTGAACTACCTGCCTGAAGGTGTTGATCTTTGGCTTGAGGCCGAGATCGGTATAGTTGGCTGCGGCCCCACCCCGAAGTGGGCAGACGCTGACCCCGACTGCATCGACGCAGGCGGTCAGCCCACCACCATCGTCAAGGGCGGCAGTGTTATCCCCCACGATATGTCCTTCGGTCTCATCCGCGGCGGCCATGTAGACGCCACTGTTCTCGGCACATTGCAGGTCGACTGTGAAGGCAATATCGCAAACTGGATAATCCCCGGCAAGGTCATCCCCGGCATGGGCGGCGCGATGGACCTGTGCGCAGGTGTTAAGAGAATCGTTGTCACCACCGACCACTGCGAGAAGTCCGGTGCCTCCAAGATTCTCAAGAAGTGCACCCTGCCTCTTACCGGCGCAAAGTGCGTCACCGATATCGTCACCGAGCGTGCATACTTCCAGGTCACTCCTGACGGCCTCGTGCTTAAGGAAGTTGCGGAAGGCTACACCGTCGATGACATCCGTGCCTGCACCGAAGCAGACTTCACCGTTGCCGAAGACCTCGGCGTAATGGAATAACGAATAAACCCAATGCTCAGCGGCAGACTCACCTCTGCCGCTGAGCCCCAGACTCGGAAGCAGCGGCGGAGCCCGTTATCCGTTTCCCTTTAATATCACTCTACAAATACACCTCACCATTCCTTCCAACATACAATCCCCCACTTCCTCATACGGTGCATATCATCGAACTTAATTTTCCAGTGGATGCGGGCTCCTGCATTGATATATATGGTTCTTCTGAAAATAACTCCTGTCGTTCGGCAGGAGTTATTTTATCCCCCGAAGCCGAAAAATGCGCGCAAAAGCTCCCCCGCCCTTTCGGACGGGGGAGCTGTGGGTTTTACATTGCTTCGATCTCTTTAATGATGTACTCATTGCCGGTGACGAGGTATGTATGCTCGCTCTGGCAATATGGGCACACCTTGGCGTATTTAACCGTCGGATAGGTCTGCTTGCAGTCCTCACAGAAGGTCACGGCTTCGAGCTTCTCGACCTTGAGTTCGGCCTCCTTCATGTACTTGGACTCCTTAACCGCCCAATTCCAGCAGTCAACGATGTACTCGGGTATGATTCCGCTGACCTCGCCTATCTGAAGCGTGACGCTGCCGACTGTTGTAAGATCATTCTCGTCGCACAGCTTCTCGACTTCCTTTATGACATAAAATACGGTTCCAAGCTCATGCATTGGACGCTTCCTCCGATGTTATTACTTCGAGAATTTCTGCTTGAGATCCTTGATCGCGATCTTGGCGGCGCGCTTTGCGGCGTACACGGCAAGAGGCGGGATCTTGTCGTCGGTGTTGACCATCTTGCTGGCTTCGGGGTGATCGCGGTGCAGGTGGATCGCGTCAAATTCGCAGCGGGTGGTGCACAGGCCGCAGCCGATGCACTTGTTCTGATCGACGACGCTTACGCCGCAGCCAAGGCAGCGGCTTGCTTCCGCCTTGACCTCGGCCTCGGTGAAGGTGACGCGGTCGTTCTTCATGGTCTTTGCCTTGCGAGGATCGTGCTTGACCTCCTGACGGACGGGTGCGTCGAAGCAGTTGATGTCAACGACGACGTTATCCTTATCAAGCTCGTAGAAGTCGCGCGGATTTCTTGCGAGAGTGAGGCTCTGGCCGGGGTGTACATAGCGGTGCAGGGAGATTGCGCCCTCACGGCCTGCCGCGATAGCGTCGATCGCAAACTTCGGGCCCGTGTACACGTCGCCGCCGACGAAGATGTCTTCCTGAGCGGTCTGGAGGGTGACGGGGTCTGCCATTGCGATGCCCTTGCCGGTAGTCTTGAGTGCACCGGCATCGATGTTGCCCCAATCGATGGTCTGGCCGATCGCGCCGATGACGGAGTTGACCTTGAGGGTCTTGAACTTGCCGGTGCCGACGGGCTTTCTTCTGCCCTTCTCGTCGGGCTCGCCGAGCTCCATGATCTCGACCTTGAGACCGTTGACCTTGCCGGCCGCGGTGCCGGTGATCTCCACGGGAGTGTTGAGGTAGCAGAACTTGACGCCCTCTGCCATTGCCTCGGCGACCTCTTCCTTATCTGCGGGCATCTCGTCCTCGGAACGGCGATAGACTATGTAAGCCTCCTCTGCGCCGAGGCGAACTGCGGTGCGAACGACGTCCATTGCAACGTTGCCGCCGCCGATGACTGCGACCTTCTTGCCGATCTCGACCTTGTTGCCGAGGTTTACCTCGCGCAGGAAGTCAACGCCGCCGTAAACGCCCTTGAGCTCCTCGCCCGCGATGCCGAGCTTTGCGGACTTCTGCGCGCCGATGGCGACGAAGAAGCCAAGATAGCCCTGCTTGCGCAGCTCGTCGATGGTGACGTCCTTGCCGACCTCAACGCCGCACTTGAACTTGACGCCCATCTTCTTGAGAACGTCGATCTCGGCATTGATGACCTTGCGCTCGAGGCGGAAGGAGGGGATGCCGTGGGTGAGCATACCGCCGGGAGTCGGGTTGCGGTCGAAAACGGTGACGTTTGCGTAGCCCATCTCGGCAAGGTAGTATGCGCAGCTCATGCCGGCAGGGCCCGCACCGATGACTGCGATCTTCTCCTCGTAGTCAACGTCGGGGGTCTTATGACGGCGCTTCTCGGGAATATAGCGGGTCTTCTCGCTCAGTTCCTTCTCGGCGATGAACTTCTTGATCTCGTCGATGGCGACTGCGCGGTCGAGCTGGCCGCGGGTGCAGGCGTCCTCGCAGCGGCGGTTGCAGATGCTGCCGCAGACTGCCGGGAACGGGTTATCCTGCTTTATGAGCTTGAGAGCATCCATGTATCTGCCCTGGGCTGCCATCTTGATGTAGCCCTGAACGGCGATATGTGCCGGGCAGGCTGCCTTACAGGGAGCGGTACCGCTCTCGTGGCAGTTCTTCTGGTTGTTGTTCTTGTAGTCCATATCCCACATATGCTCGCCCCAATGGTTGTCATCGGGAAGCGGCTGCTTGGGATATACCACGGGGCCGTCCTTGGTGCACAGCTTCTGACCGAGCTTTGCAGCACCTGCGGGGCAGACCTCGACGCACTTGCCGCAGGCGACGCACTTTTCCTTGTCAACGTGTGCGCGGTATGCGGAGGCGGACATATTGGGGGTGTTGAACAGCTGCGAGGTGCGCAGTGCGAAGCAGGAGCCGAGTGCGCAGTTGCAGATAGCGAATATCTTGTTCTCGCCGTCGATGTTGGTTATCTGGTGGACGTAGCCGTTATCCTCGGCGCGCTGAAGAATGCGCATTGCCTCTTCGTAGGTGATGGTGCGGCCCTTGCCGGTCTCTACGCAGTATCTTGCGAAGGTGCCGACTGCGATGCACAGCTCCTCCTGGAGCTCGCCGCAACCCTCGCCCATCATGCGCATCGCGTTACGGCAGGAGCAGTAACCGACGCCGAGCTGTCCCTCATACTTCTTGAGCCAGTGGGAGATGTGCTCGATGCTGACGGACTCGTTGGTTGCGGGAATGGCCTTCTCGACGGGGATAACGTGCATGCCGATGCCGTTGCCTCCGGGAGGTACCATGGGAGTGATCTTCGTCAGCGGCAGGAATGCCATGCGCTCGAAGAACGTGGCTATCTCGGGATGCTCCTCGACCTGATCGAGGTGCATGTTCATGAGCTCCGCCGCGCCGGGAACGAAGATAGGCAGAATGTACTGAAGGCTGCCGTCGGGAGTGTCATAGTTGCCCTCCAGAACGCCCTTTCGTGACAGTGCGTCCATGTGCTTGCGCACATATTCGACGTCCTTGCCCATTTTCTTTGCGATCTTCTCGGGAGTGGTGGGCTTGCGCAGGTCCATTGCCAGCGCGACCTCAGCCTCCTCATCGGAAACCACGGAAGCGAGACCGTAGTATTCCGGATCGCTCTCGGTGATCTTCTCGAGGCCGAGCTTTTGCGGTATGCGGTCGGTCATTTTCTTGCCGAGCGCAATAATCTTTTCTCTTGCCATATGTATCCCCTTTCAATTTTATATATCTTCCATTAGGTCTTTTTTGTGCAATGGCAGTATATCACAAAATCGCGTTGTGTTACAACAGTTACTTGTCAGAAAATTTGCAATTTTCCCGTATCAGAGATAAAACTCCGGCTCTCTGCGCTCGGAGCAGAGCTTCTTGAGCGTCATGTGAGCCGCAAGGCGCATCGGGGCGGGCACTCTGCGCGAATCGGTCGAGCACATGCTCACGCATCTCATGCAGCTTATGCACTTGGTGGGCACGGTTCTCATATGCTTGCCCTTGATAGCTCCCGCCGGGCAGTATTTTTCGCACATTCCGCAGCCGATGCATTCCTTCGATGCAACGGGGTACAGCGGAAGTCCGACCGCCTTTTTCTTTGCATAGCCGGGGTCGCCGGGCATTTTAACGCTCTTGAAGCTCTCGGCAGCCTTGAGCTTTTCGAGAAAATCATGCAGCTTTGCTCTGTCGCTCGTATCGGGTCTGCCCGCGCCGAACTCGGGGTCAATGGAGTGCGGAGCCACCATCGCGCAGCCCGCGACGGTCACAAAGCCGCTCTTTTCGGCAAGCTCACTCATCTCCAGCAGCGCGTCATCTACCGCGCGGTTGCCGAAAACGGCGACCGGAACGCAGGGGCTGTTGTCGCCTCTTATTATCTTCATGCGGTCGTACATGGGCTTGGGTATTCTGCCGCCATAGACCGGGAAGCAGAAGAACGTGAGCGTATCCTTGTCAATGCGGGTATCCATGCTCGGAGTGGTCAGCTCCTGCATAGGCGCATCACCCAGCTCCTTGCTTATAATATCCGCGACGGATTTTGTCCCCCCGCACGGACTGAAGTAGAAAATTGCGTACTTCATTTGTTTTCCCTTCCTTTTTTCCTCTTATGTATATTGTTTAATTAACTCACCTGTATGCAGTAGGTGCGCATTGCTCGCGTGCCCACGACCGCGTAGTTTCCGTACATTGCCGGCGACGCCTCGATATTGCCGCCGAGGTTCATGTAGGAAAGCTGCTCGCCGGTCTTGCCGTCAAGAAGATAGATATTAAATCCGGAGTTGCAGTAGAGCAGGTAGCCGTTGCCGTTTTCGTCATAGAAATCAACGGGTGAGCTCCAGGAATACATCGAGGTCTCCTTCTCCCAAACGACCTCGCCGGTGTCCTTCCTGAGCGCCGCAAGGGTGCCGGAGCTTGCGCCCGGAGTTCTCGCAACGGGCACGAATATCATGTCCGAAAGCTTATTCTTGCCGACCGCTATCGTGCCCTGCACACCGCCGGAGAGATCCTGCACGGTGTAGCAGGTGTAATTGGTCTGCCATACTATTTCGCCCGTTTCGGCGTCTATCTTGAAAACGGGTATCTCCGCCGTCGAGTACGAGCGCCAGCCGTAGTGGAAGGAGGTGCTTATGTAGATATACGGGTGTCCGTCCTCAATGTCGATGACGGGCGAGCAGTTAGTGTCGTCAAGCACGTCCTGCACCCACACGAGCTTGAGCGTGTTGAGGTCAAGGCACATGAGGTTGCCGCCGTTGTCGGCAAGGAAAATATAATTGTTTATCGCTGCCGCGGAGGACTCCACGCCGAGCCAATAGCGGCTGCCGGTGCGCACGCCGTTATACTTCCACTTAACTATATTGTCGGGGTCGATGGACAATTCGCCCGTCTGCTCGTTAAATTTGGTGTTCAGATGGATTATGTAGAGGATCCCGTTCTCGCCCGGATAGATGAGCTGGTCGGTATCCGCGCTCACGAGCGGCGAGGAGTCAAACATATGCCAGCCGCGGTTTGCAAACGATTCGTTGTGACCGAACTCGAACATGACGGTGTTGTCCATGAGGTTTACGACCTTGACGCGGGATCTGCCGTTTATGCTGTCAACGCCGGAGCCGACGTAGAGAATGGGATAGCCGCGCGGGTCGAGTGCGCCCGCTCCCTTGTAGTTAAAGCCGAGGTTGAGCGGATCGCGGGTGTATTCGCCCGTAGTGAGCTCATAGAAATAAACGTGTCCGTCAAGAGTCGCGTAAATGACCTCGACGAGCTCCTGCTTTTCGCGCGCCCAATCATACATCGCGCTCATGTTCTTGCGCGTTGCCTCGGGCCACTTGACGATGAGGGGCTGACCCGTCCAGCCGCTGCCGGACCAGTAGATGCCCTCGGTATCGCTAAGACCGCTCGTGGACTTGACCCACGCCTTGGACATGGTCTTGCCGCTGATGCTCGCCGTGCCGTATGCCGCGCCGTTGCGGAAGTTGTTTCCGCGGAAGGTGACGACGCCCTCAAGCTCGGTGTAGCGCTCGGGCAGGTCGAAGTTTATCTCGTACTTATTCTTGTACTCCTCGACCACCTCGCCGTCAACCATGATAGCCGTGCTGGAAATGAGTTTTTCCGGCGCGGTATTCTCGGTCGCGTGGGGCTTAAAATCCGGAAGTCCTATGGGCGTGGGAGTAGGCTCCGGAGTCGGGGTAGGCGTGGGCGCGGCAGTGGGCGCAGCCGTCGGTGCGGGCTTTGCAAGCTCGTTATTGGCCTTCACGCCGCAGTACACGACAAATGCCAAGACCGCCGCAAGCAGCACAAGAATGATCGCCTGTATCACGGTTTTGACCGTGCTCTTTGTCTTTTCTTCCATGTCTTTATCCACCCTGTATGTTTATTCCGTAAAGTGAACGTGATTATTTATGTGGTCCTGGCAGAAGCAGTGATAGCCCGCGCACTTGGAGCAGTATCTGAACTCAAGGTTCGGGAAATCGGTGTCCGTCCTGCCGCACACGCAGCACTTGTGAGTGTAATTCTTCTGACGCTGCTCGTATTTCATCTTCTGCTTCTCGCGGTTGAAGTTGACCGTCGTTTTGTTGTAATGCACGCGGTTTCTCGACAGTGCGGAGATAAGATCCGCTCCGAAGAAGATAAGATAGTTCAATATCGCGATAAGCGGCAGAAGGTTAAACGGGAACTGAGTCGTTAGCATGGCATACACGAAAAATGCCGCGTCAAGATAGGCAAGCCACTTGATCTTTATCGGAATGATGAACATGAAAAGCACGCGCACCTCCGGGAAAAGCGTCGCAAAGGAGAAAAACATCGACAGGTAGATGTAATACGTTCCCACGCTTGCCGACTGCCCCGTTATGAGGTAGATCACAAGGCCGTAGATGACGGTGAGGATAACGCCGCTGAAAATAAAAATATTAAAGCGTGCGGTGCCCCATTCGTGCTCGAGCGTGCTGCCTATCCAATAGTAGAAATAGAAAAACAGCAGCGCCCATATGCTCATATCCATCGGGACGAAAATGAAGGTTATGAGTCTCCAGACCTGCCCCTTGAAAATTAGAGCGGGTGAAAATTCCAAATAGCTCATGAGGCTGTGACTGCTGTCCATGGTGCTCAGCAGCCATACGCCGAGGCTTATAACGACTATATACAGCATAAGATTCGGGATGCCGAATCTCGGGTGACGGTAGCAGAATAAATCGATCTTTTGGTTGAGCTTCTTCATGCATATTTCCTTTCGGGCACAGTTATCTTGATTATACATTATTTCATATTTTACATCTTATATCAAATAATGTCCACAAAAAAATTGTCAAAGGAAAAACTTTTCCCTTTAAGTTTTTGCGATTATATGTTAAACTGTATTTTGAATTATTATCTATACAGGTGAAAAAATGCAAAACAAGGAAAATAACTTTGAAATAAAAAACGAAATAATCGAGGGCAGAAACGCCGTTATCGAGGCGCTGCGCGTAGGCAGAAATATTGACAAAATATTCATAGCCAAGGGCGAGACGGATAAAACGCTCGGTCACATCGCGTCCAAGGCGCGTGAGCTGGGCATCGTCGTCGCCGATGCCGACAGGCGCAAGCTCGACTCCATGAGCGTCACGAAGGCGCATCAGGGCGTTGTTGCGCTCGTCGGCGTGAGCGAATACTGCACGGTGTCCGACATTCTCGAGCACGCCCGCGAAAAGGGCGAGCAGCCGTTTATCATCGTCTGTGACGAGGTCAGCGATCCCCGTAATCTCGGCGCCGTCATCCGCAGCGCGGAGTGTGCGGGCGCACACGGCGTCATTATCCCCAAGCGCCGCAGCGCTGGACTTACCGCGATCGTCGGCAAGGCGTCCGCAGGCGCGGCGGAGCACATGAAAATTGCCCGCGTGCCCAATATCCCGACGGTGCTCAAGTGGCTCAAGAACGAGGGCGTTTGGGTCTACGGTGCGGCTGCCGACGGCTCAAGCGAGCTGTGGAGCACCGACTTCACCGGCTCCTGCGCCATCGTCATCGGCTCCGAGGGCGACGGCATGGGCAAGCTCGTGCGCGAAAACTGCGATTTTATAGTGAACATCCCCATGGCGGGAAAAATAAACTCTCTCAACGCATCCGCCGCCGCTTCTATTATCATGTACGAGGTACTGCGTCAGCGCAGAGGCTGAGTACGCCGAGGATGATTCTATGAGCAAGGAAAATTACGGAAACAACGAATTTGATTTCGACAATATTCTGAAGGAATTCGGTTCCCTGCCCGACGAGCCCGCGCCGCAGCCTCCCGTGTTTGAGCCGGAAAAGAAGCGGATACGCTTCGAGACGCAGGACGACGGCAGCAATGCGGCTCTTATCGTCAGCATCGAAAAGCAGCCGTCCGAGCCGGAGGACGATCCCCTCATGACCGAGGTGGACAGGATAATCAGCCGGTATCGGCGCGAGAAGTCTCAGCCGGAGCTCGTGCTTGAGGCCGAGGCCGAGTGCGAGCCCGATGCTGAGGTCGAGCCGGAAGCCGTGCCGGAGCCTGTACCCGAGTCCGTTATCGAGACGGAGCCGGCTGCCGAGGCTGAGGGTGAAAACACCTCCGAGCTTATTGAGCGCGAGCCCACTAAAAAGCGCGCAGAGCGCCCCGACAAGCCCGAAAACGGCATGGACGAGGAGCTTTACGACGGCTCGGGGCTTATTGATAACTCCGAGGCCGAGAGCGGTACGGACGATGACGATATTGCCGACTCGGCTCTTTCGGACGATGCTGCCGAGAATTATGCCGCAGACTCCGACTATTCCGAGGCGCAGGTCGAGCGTGAGCCGAAGGCGAAAAGACCGCACCGCTCCTTCCGTGAGGCCGTCGCTGTGCCGGTCATATCCGCGCTTGCGTTCATTGCGATGCGCATTAAGCAGAGTGAGCTCACATTAGGCCCCGCAAGCTATGAGGACGAGGATCTCGGCGAGGAGGAAAAGCCGGACAAGGCGGCAAGATTTTACGACAGGCACATCGCGGGTCTGCGGATAAGAACGCGTATCGCCTTCCTTTTGTGTGCTGTCATGATATACATATCTCTCGGTCTCCCGCTCGCGGGAGCGCTTGCGGACACCGGCATCAGAAGCGCCGTGTGCCTTATCATGATGCTTGCCGTCATGATATGCGGACTTGATATAACAACTACCGGCATCATGAGCCTTGCGCGCTTTAAATTCCACGCAAGCTCGCTCATCGCCGTATCCTGCCTTCTGTGCATGATAGACGCCTTTCTCTCCGCGGCAAGCGTCACCCAGAAGGTCATCCCCTTCTGCGTTATCCCCTCGCTTACCATTGCCTGCACGCTGCTCGGCTGCATCTTGAATGCGCGCAGCAACAGGATAGTTTTCAACACCGCACACTCCGCACGCAGCCCCTATACGCTCACGGCGGAGTCCGAGCTTACAGGCGGCGACATAACGCTCGTCAAGGCTCGCGGCACGACGGCGGGTATAGTCCGCCGCACCGAGGAGGAGGGTCCCGACGAGGCCGTTTTCGGTGTGCTGACCCCGTATTTCATCGTCGCGGCACTCGTTTTGAGCATCATTGCCGCGGCAGTAAGCAAGAATTTTGCTGGCTTTGCTCACATATTCTCCGGAATTTTCGTGTGCGCCGCGCCCATGGCGATGCTTCTGACCTTTCCCATGCCGTTTTACGTTTCGGTCAAGGGCCTTATAAAAAGCGGCCTGACGATAGCCGGCTGGTCGGGGCTTTATGACATCGGCAAGGCAAAGCATCTCATCGTGACCGACGCCGATCTCTTCCCCAAGGGCAGTATAAAGATCGGCAAGGTCTGTATTCTGAGCCATATGGACGCCTCCGAGGTCATATCCTACGCAAGCAGCATAATAGGCGCATCCGGCTGCGCAATGGCGGGAGCGTTTGCATCGCTTATGGCCAAGGCCGGCGGGCATACACTGCCGGTTGACGACTTCACCGTTCACGAGAGCGGCGGTCTGCGCGCCATGGTAGACGGCAAGGAGGTGTTTTGCGGTGATGCGGCGTTTATGCGCCTTATGGGCGTTGTCCTGCCCGAAAAATACGTTGTGCGCGGCGGAGTTTACGTTGCGGCGGCGAGCGCCATATGCGGCGTTTTCGAGGTGAAGTACGAGGCGTTTGACGCCGTTAAGGACGCGCTGTACGAGCTCATGAGCTCGGGGCGGCACGCGGTGTTTGCGCTGCGCGATTTTAACATCACACCGCAGATGCTCTCCGTTAAATTCGACATTCCCACGGACGGCTTTGACTTCCCGCCGTATGCGCAGCGCTATGAGCTTTCCGGCGCAGTCCCCGGCGAGGGCTCCAAGCCCGCGGCTGTCATTTCGCGTGAGGGTCTGGGCTCTCTTGTGAGCCTCGCGGGACACGGCAAGGCGCTGTTTTCCCGCATAAGACTGTGCGTTATGCTCAGCGTAATGAGTGCCGTTATCGGCATCGCGCTCATGTTCATTCTGAGCCTCAACGCCATGCCCGGCGTGACTGTCGCGCTCATATACCTTATGGTCTGGCTCCTTATTTCGGTAATACTGTCATTTACGGTAAGCACCCCGTAAAAAACTGTTGATAATACTTTTTAATTAGTGTATAATTAAAAAGTCAGTTTGAATTATAAAATCTTTAAATATAATCTTTTTAGAGAGGAAGCAACACATGAGCTACGAAACCAAGAACATCCGCAACATCTGCTTTATGGGTCACGGCAACAGCGGTAAGACCAGCCTTGCTGAAAGCATTCTGTTCACTACCGGCGCTATCGACCGTATGGGCAAGGTCACCGACGGCAACACCGTCTGCGACTACGACGCAGAGGAAATCAAGCGTCAGATCACTATCGCGACCTCCGTCGCTCCCGTTAATTTCGGCGGCTGCAAGATCAATGTACTCGACTGCCCCGGCTATTTCGACTTCGTCGGCGACGTTCTCGCCGCCATCCGCGCTGTCGAGACGGGCATCATCTTCTGCTCTGCAAAGGACGGCATAACCGTCGGTGCAGAGAGAAGCTGGAAGTACCTCAAGGCAGCCGGCGTTCCCGCTATGTTCTACATCTCCAAGATCGATGAAGAGCACGGCGATTACTACGCTGCTCTTAGCGCACTTAAGGATAAGTACGGTGCAAGCATCTGCCCGGTCATGATCCCCATGTCCGACGGCACCGGCGTCATCGACCTCGTTCACAACACCGCATACCAGACCAAGGGCGGCAAGACCGCTAAGGTCGCTGTTCCCGCAGCCGATGCGGATAAGGTCGAGGAAATGCGCATGGAGCTTATGGAGGCTGCCGCCGTTACCGAGGAGCTCATGGAAAAGTTCCTCGACACCATGGAGCTGAGCGACGACGAGATCGCGGCAGGCCTCAAGGCAGGCCTTGCAGAGCGCAGTGTTGTTCCCGTTCTGTGCGGCGCGGCAATGTCCAACGTCGGCACCGAGGCCGTCCTTCAGGCGGTTTGCGACTATGTCCCCGCTCCCGAGGATAAGTCCGCCGAGCCCACCTGCGGCTTCGTTTTCAAGACCGTTTCCGATCAGTTCGGTAAGTACAGCTTCGTTAAGATAGTTTCCGGCAAGATCACCGCCGATATGTCCCTGCGCAACGTCCGTGCCTCCAGCACCGACAAGCTCGGCAGACTCTACACCATCTGCGGCAAGAAGACCACCGAGGTCAAGGAAGCCTGCTGCGGCGACATCGTTGCCGTCGGCAAGATGGAGTGGAAGACCGGCGATACCGTCTGCGATCCCAAGCATGAGGTCGAGCTTCCGGCGCTTGAGATGCCCGATCCCTGCTACTCCATGGCTATCTCCCCCAAGACCAAGGGCCAGGATGACAAGGTCGCCGGCGGTCTTGCAAGACTTAACGAGGAAGACGTCTCCTTTACCCTCGTCAACAACGCGGAGACCCATCAGATGGTCATCTCCGGCGCGGGCGACATTCAGGTCGACGTTCTGTGCGCAAAGCTCAAGAGCCGCTTCGGCGTCGAGACCGAGCTGAAGCCCGCTCGCGTTGCATACCGCGAGAAGATCAAGGGCAAGGTTGAGGCTCACGGCCGTCACAAGAAGCAGTCCGGCGGTTCCGGTCAGTTCGGTGACGTTTGGATCCGCTTCGAGCCGCAGGACGAGCAGGACGACATGATCTTCGCAGAGGAAGTCTTCGGCGGCTCCGTTCCCAAGAACTTCTTCCCCTCCGTCGAAAAGGGTCTGCGCAATGCGGTCACCAAGGGCGTCCTCGCCGGTTACCCGCTCGTCGGTCTGAAGGCAACTCTGTACGACGGCTCCTACCACCCCGTTGACTCCAACGATATGGCATTCCAGACCGCCGCACGTCTTGCATATCAGGACGGCATTCCCAAGGCAAAGCCCACCATTCTTGAGCCCATCGGTCTGCTTCAGGTAACCATCCCCGACGCAAACCTCGGCGATATTATGTCCGACATCTCCTCCAAGCGCCGCGGCACCGTGCTCGGCATGACCGCAGAGGACGGCATGCAGACCGTCGAGGCCGAGGTCCCCATGGCCGAGATGAGCTCCTACACCATCGACCTGCGCTCCATGACTCAGGGTCGCGGATCTTTCTCCTGCAAGTTCATTCGCTATGAGGAAGCTCCCGGCAATGTTCAGCAGAAGGTCATCGAGGAAGCCAAGGCTCTTGCCGAGGCAGAGTAATAAATAACTGTCAAACGGCGGGCCTCGCGCCCGCCGTTTTCAGGTGATGCTATGAAATTCAAGATTCCCGAAATCAAAATACCCAAGCTCGGCAAGAAAAACACCGCAGCTCACAACGAGAATATTCCAAACGAGAATATTCCAAACGAGGATATTCCCGATGAGGACGTAAGCTACAACGAATACGACGCAGCCGCCGAGGAGCAGAAAGCTCCCGAGCAGGAGGATACAGGCGCGCCCCGCGAAGCGCAAGGCAGTGGGCTCGTAATATCCGAAGCTCAGCTTCGCATGATATGGGCGGGCGAGATCGTCTTTGCCCTTACCATGGTAGTTGCATCGTTTATAATTGCTTTTACAAATTAAAAAGGACAGTCGTTTGACTGTCCTTTTTACTATTTAAATATTAAATTTATCTCACGATGCCCTTAATGAACGCAGGTTTCTCGACGGGGTCGGGCACGATGGTGTAGCACGAATTGAGCATCTCCGCTGCCTTCTTCGCAGCCTCAAGGCTCTGTGCGTGGATGGTGCCGAGGCTCTCGCCGGCCGTGACCGCGTCGCCGACCTTCTTGTTGAGAACAAGTCCCACGGACAGGTCGATAACGCTCTCCTTCGTGGCTCTGCCGCCGCCGAGGTGCATGGAAACAAGACCGACCTCATCGGCGCTGATGTGCTTTACATAGCCGCTGCGGTCGCACACTGCCTCGTACTGCACGGGCGCCACGGGCAGCATGGAGGTGTCATAAACGGCGCGCTTGTCGCCCTCCTGACCCGCAACGAGCTCCGCGAGCTTTTCGAGAGCCGAGCCGTCCTCGATGCCCTTCTCGAGCATAGCTCTTGCCGCTTCGTCATTCTCGGCGATTCCTGCCTCGGTGAGTATGCACGCGCCGAGCGTAAGGCACAGCTCAAGCAGCTCGCCCTGCTTCTCGCCGCGCAGCACGGAGATGGCTTCCTTTACCTCGAGTGCGTTGCCGATGGCGTTGCCGAGAGGCTCGTCCATGTCGGTTATGACGGCGACGGTCTTTTTGCCGGCGAGCTTGCCGACTGCGGTGAGGTTTTCCGCCAGCTCATGCGCGTCCTCGGTGGTCTTCATAAACGAGCCGCTGCCCGTCTTAACGTCGAGCACGATGACGTCAGCGCCCGCTGCGAGCTTCTTGCTCATGATGGAGCTTACAATGAGCGGTATGCTCGGCACGGTGCCGGTTACGTCGCGCAGAGCGTATATCTTCTTGTCGGCAGGGTCGAGGTCGGCGGTCTGCCCGATGATGGAAATGCCGAAATCGTTAACGTTGGAAATGAATTTTTCCTCGGAAATGCCGGTGGTGAAGCCGGGGAAGCTCTCGAGCTTGTCGATGGTGCCGCCGGTGTGGCCGAGTCCGCGGCCGGACATTTTCGCTATCTTGACGCCCTGCGCCGCAACCATCGGGCAGAGTATGAGCGAGGTCTTATCGCCGACGCCGCCGGTCGAATGCTTGTCCGCCTTCACGCCCTTAATGGCGCTCAGGTCGAGCGTTTCGCCCGAATCGCGCATCGCCATCGTCAGCTCAAGCGTTTCCTCTCTGTCCATACCGCGCAGCAGTATCGCCATAAGCAGCGCCGACATCTGATAATCGGGAATGTCACCCTTCGTATATCCGTCAACGACAAACTTTATTTCTTCCGCGCTGAGCTTTCCCCCATCGCGCTTTTTAACTATAACATCAGTCATCAGCATAGCTAATACCTCCATGTGTGATATGACATCATATTAACATATTAACAAGCGGATTTCTACCCATATCACGTTTTAATTCCAAAAATCAAATATATCTTTCCGTCTATACTCCGAAGCCTGTTTTTGACCCGCGCAAGGCGGGCGGGAGCGGCAGGTATGGCAAGCTCACTTCCGCTGACAAGACAGCCCCGCGCTGCCTGCCTCCAGAGCTTATCCTCACCGCTTTCGGGCTTTTTAAGCCGTTTATCCGCGGCATATTGGGCATTTTGGGGAACGTTTTTAAGCTCTGCGCGGCTGAAGCTGCGCCGCAGCGACATACCGTCGCCGTCGGGCGAGAGCGTGCCGAGAAGGGTGCTTTCCTCCTCGGAGTACAGATAAAGCCGCAGCGGATGCTCAAGCCTTTTTTCCACGCGCACCGTGAACACCGTTACCAGTCCCGCGCTCTCGCGCAGAGCCTCCCCGCAGCGCTGTCCGTCTATGTACACCGGATATTTCATAGCCCTCTCCTTTTAAAAAGCTCCCCGAGGCGAACCGTCGGGGAGCCTGTTTTTCAAAGCCCGAAGCTCACGGCAATGGCGTTATCCACCTTGGTCATGGTGCTTTCGTCGAGCTTTCCCATGCGCTCGCGCAGGCGGGATTTGTCGATGGTGCGTATCTGCTCAAGCAGTATGACGCTGTCGCGCGACAGCCCGACGCTGCGGCCGCTCAGCTCGATATGAGTCGGCAGCCGCGCCTTACCGGTCTGGCTTGTTATGGCTGCGGCGATGACCGTTGGGCTGTGCTTATTGCCGGTATCGTTTTGGACGATGAGCACGGGTCTCATGCCGCCCTGCTCGGAGCCCACTACGGGGCTGAGGTCGGCGTAAAATATATCTCCACGTTTGACTATACTCAATTTAATTCACACTCCGGATATTCCCCCGTCAGAGCCGATCCGCAGCGCGGTATGGCTTTGCACGAGGGTATATAGTCGCCCGCTACATCTTATGTAGTGCGCTGACTATATTCTCCCACGGCGGCGTGAATTTTATTCGGCCGACCAGTCGCTTATCTCGATAAACACGACCGAGCGCTCCTTGTAGCTTATTTCCGCACTCTCCGGCACAAGAGATGAGCTGAGCCACAGCGTCACGGCGTAATCGTCCTCGGGCACTATACGCGCTGCGATGCGCTCGTCCTCAAGCCATGTTATTTCAACGTGTCCGTTTCGTATAGCCTTCATCATAAGCGGCAGAGCCGACATAGGGCTGAGCCTCGCGTCGGGCAGCGTTCCTATATCAAGTATCGCGCCCTCATACTCAAGGCTCAGCCGGTCGCCCGCGAGCCTCGCCTTTATGCCCGACAGAAGCTCGGGCTCGAGCACCGTGACCTCGCTGCCGTCGCCGTCATGCTCGTAGCGCAGCTTAAACCGCGCCGTTTTGTCGTCGTACTCTGCACGGACATCGGCAGTGAAGGCAATCTCCTCGGCGTGCACGGTGTGCTCAACAAAACGTATAAACTCCTTCTCCCCCGTGTCGGCGCAGCCGCACAGCAGCACAAGGCACATGATAACAGGCGCAATTCTTTTCATACCCCATCCTCCGCAAAACTCGATTTATCTAATCCTATTCCCGAGCTTTGCGCAAGATTATTGAAATTTGCTCTTGACATTTAATTAAATGTGGGATTTAATATCATAGTAATAATCGCTACCGCTTTGATCGGGAAGATAATATCGCTTGCATCACTCAGAGAACGGCGGTCGCCGGCTGTAAGCCGCCCGTGGTGCTGATATTCGGTTCGCCCGTGAGCTCCGGCTAATCCCCGGCGTTGGCTGCGTTAAGGCCGTTTAAGTGCGATAAACATCGAATCAGGGTGGTACCGCGGAAGCGCAGTCTTTCGTCCCAATGGGGACGGGAGACTATTTTTTATGTTTATTTTATGATCTGATGATAAGGAGATACACAATGAAAGAACTCATGAATCAGCTCAGAGAAAGCGCCGTCAAGGCTATTCTCGCCGCTGACAGTCCTGAAAATCTTGACGCGCTGAGAGTCAGATATCTCGGCAAAAAGGGTGAACTGACCGCAATTTTGAAGCAGATGGGCAAGCTCTCCGCGCAGGAGCGCCCCGTTATGGGTCAGCTTGCAAACCAGATCCGCGCAGAGCTAGAGCAGGCAATAGACGAGACCCGCAAAAAGCTTGAGGCGGCGGCTCTTGAGGCCCGTCTGGAGCTTGAAGCGCTTGACGTCACCGTCCCCGGCGAGGAGCTCCGCTTCGGTCACAAGCACCCGATGTATAAGGCGCTGGACGAGATCAAGGACATTTTCGTCGGCATGGGCTTCACCGTGCTTGACGGCCCCGAGGTCGAGCTTGCAAGCTATAACTTCGACAAGCTCAATGCCGAGGAGGGTCACCCCTCCCGCGATTGGTCGGACACCTTTTATTTTGACACCGACAGCCGCGTGATGCTCCGCTCGCAGACGAGCCCCATGCAGGTTCGCGCAATGGAGACCATGCCGCTGCCCATACGCATCGTCGCCCCCGGCAGAGTTTACCGCAAGGACGAGGTCGATGCGACCCACTCCCCGATGTTCCACCAGATAGAGGGCATGGTCATCGACAAGAACGTCACCATGGCCGACCTCAAGGGCACTCTCAACCTCGTCATGCAGGAGCTTTTCGGTGAGGGCACCGTCACGAGATTCCGCCCGCACCACTTCCCCTTCACGGAGCCGAGCTGCGAGATGGACGTTCAGTGCCACAAGTGCGGCGGCAAGGGCTGCCCCACCTGCAAGGGCGAGGGCTGGATCGAGGTGCTCGGCGCCGGCATGATCCACCCGAAGGTGCTCGAAATGAGCGGCATAAACAGCGAGGAATACACCGGCTGGGCGTTCGGCATGGGTCTTGAAAGACTCGCCATGCGCAGATTCAAAATCGCCGACCTGCGCCTTATCTTTGAAAACGACGTCCGCTTCCTGGAACAGTTCTGATGGGAGGAAATGAAGAATGAATTTAAGCAGAAAATGGCTTTGCGAGTTTGTTGACGGCGTTTCCGTCAGCGATATAAACGACCGCGAGTTTTCCGAAGCAATGACCCTTTCCGGCTCGAAGGTCGAGACATACGAGGACTTGGGCGCAGATATCGTCAACGTGCGCGTCGGCAGGATCGTTTCCATGGAAAAGCATCCGGATTCCGACCATATGTGGATATGCAAGACAGACGTCGGAGCCGAGGAGCTCATGCAGATAGTAACGGGTGCATGGAACGTCCACGTGGGCGATCTCGTCCCAGCCGCGCTGCATGAGTCCGAGCTGCCCGGCGGCAAGAAGATAAGCCGCGGCAAGCTGCGCGGAGTCATGTCCGAGGGTATGTTCTGCTCCCTCAAGGAGCTGGGTCTTGACGAGCGCGATTTCCCCTACGGCATCATCACCGCGGCCGCGCTTTTAAACGATTACCACGCGCTGGATAAGGATAAGCCCTCCATCCCGGCGGATATCAAGGCCGGCGACAAGGTCTTCGGGCCCGTCGTCGCGGCGCAGGTAAGCGCTGTCGAAAACGCAGGGCTCAACCTTTGGAAGGTCACGCTCGACCTCGGCGTCAGCAGTGCCGACACAGTGACCGCCTGCCAGAACATCCACGCGGGCGACCTCGTTGCGTATAACACCAAGTCCGAGAGCATCTGCACGCTTGCCGACCTTCACGCGCAGCAGGCGGAGTTCCCGCACTGCATTGCCGACGGCATTTTCGTTCTGCATGAGGACGGTATTGCCCCCGGCGACGACATTCGCCCCATCATCGGCGCGGACGACCACGTCATTGAGTTCGAGATAACCCCCAACCGCCCCGACTGCCTTTCCGTCATCGGTCTTGCGCGCGAGGCCTCGGCTACCTTCGGCAAGCAGCTCAAGCTGCACACCCCCGTTGTAAACGGCGGCGCACAGGGCGATCTGAGCGAGCTTCTTTCCGTCGAAACTCCCGCAGACGATCTCTGCCCGAGATACACCGCGCGCATGGTGCGCAACGTCAAGATCGCTCCCTCCCCTAAGTGGATGCGCGAGAGGCTGCGCGCCATGGGCGTAAGACCCATCAACAACATCGTTGACATCACAAACTACGTCATGATGGAGTACGGCCAGCCCATGCACGCCTTTGACTATCGCTACGTCAAGGGCGGCAAGATAGTCGTGCGCCGCGCCGCCGAGGGCGAGGAGCTCACCACGCTCGACGGCAACGTCAGAAAGCTCAACCCCAACATTCTCGTCATCGCCGACGACACCCGCGCGGTCGGTCTTGCCGGTATCATGGGCGGCGAAAACAGCGAGATAGTTTCCAACACCGTTGACGTCGTTTTCGAGTCGGCAAACTTCGACGGCACCTGCATCCGCAAGGGTGCGCTGTCGCTCGGTATGCGCACGGAGGCGTCTGCAAAATTCGAGAAGGGGCTTGACCCGATGAACACGCTGCCGGCAGTTGAGCGCGCGTGCGAGCTCGTTGAGCTTCTCGGCGCGGGCGAGGTCGTTGACGGGGTCATCGACGTCATCAACAGCATTCCCGAACCCACCGTGCTTGAGCTGCGCCCCGATAAAATCAACGCCCTACTCGGCACCGATGTTTCCACGGAGGCAATGCAGGATATACTGCGCAGCCTCGGCTTCGGCGTCGAGGGCGAAACGATAAGCGTCCCCTCCTGGCGCGGCGACGTCGGTCACTACTCCGACCTTGCCGAGGAGGTCGCCCGCTTCTACGGCTACAACAACATCCCCTGCACCCTCGTTTCCGGTCAGAGCACCCTCGGCGGCTACTCCGAGGAGCAGCTTCTTGAGCAGCGCCTCGGCGCACTGTGCCGCGCTGCGGGCTATGACGAGATAATCACCTACTCGTTCATCTCCCCCACCTATTACGACAAAATTCGTATGCCCGCGGATTCTCCCGAGCGCGAGAGCTTCAAGATACTCAATCCCCTCGGCGAGGACACCTCCATCATGCGCACGACCACCCTGCCCTCCATGCTGGAGATACTCACGAGAAACTACAACTTCCGCAACAAGGAGGTCAAGCTCTACGAGCTCGGCAGAACCTATCACCTCGGCGGCGAGGACGGTCTTGCTATCGAAAAGAAGTACCTCTCCCTCGGTACCTACGGCGCGAAGGTCAACTTCTTCTCCGTCAAGGGTCTTGTCGAGGCGATACTCAAGGATCTTCGCGCAGACAGCGTCCGCTATGAGGCGTGCACGGACAATCCCTCCTACCATCCCGGCCGCTGCGCCAAGGTCTACGCGGGAGATGAGTGCATCGGCGTTTTCGGTCAGATCCACCCGCTGGTCGCAGCAAACTACGGCGTCGACGCGGAGCTTTACTGCGCAGAGCTTTCTCTCGAAAAGCTCATGGGCGCCTGCGGCAGCGATCCCGTTTACAAGCCACTGCCCAAGTTCCCCGCCGTCACGCGCGACATTGCCGTTGTGTGCGACAAGGCCATCACCGTTGCAAGGCTCATCGACTGCATCATGTCCGCCGGCGGTCAGTATCTGAAAAACTGCGAGCTGTTTGACATTTACACCGGCTCTCACATCGCTCCGGGCAAAAAGTCCGTCGCGTTCTCGCTCACGCTCAGAGCCGACGACCAGACCCTCACCGATGAGCACGCCGAAGAGACAATGAAGAGCGTTCTTGACGCGCTCGAGCGCGAACTCGGCGCTTCCATGCGATAATTTTCATACGCCGTGTTCAATATTTCTCGCATTTTGCTTTACATTTGCGAGTAGAATGGTTATAATAGAATAAACATATTATTTTCCGGGGAGTGATAGAATATGGAAGACATAACGAGAAAATTTGCAGTCGTTGACAGCAAAACGGAAATGCGCGAGATCCTGTCGTCCGTATATAATTCTCTGAAGATAAAGGGCTATGACCCCATTAACCAGCTTGTTGGTTATATTCTTTCGGAGGACCCGACGTACATCACGAACTACAACAACGCAAGAAGCCTTATAACCAGGATCGACAGAGACGAGCTCATGCACGAGCTGCTCACGAACTATCTCGGCGGCTGAGCTTTGCCGAGAAGAAAAGCCGGTGTGGTCTTTACCATGCCGGCTTTTTCCCGTGTATGACAGTTTTTATTTTGTGAACGCTATACCCCTTCGCCGCTGTAACGGCACTGTTCACGCTTTCTCTATACACTTTCGGAGACGTGTTCGTTTTTTAGTCTTTTTTGGACAAACGCCTTCTTTTGCCTTTTATTGCCTTGATTTTAATCCTGTACACAGGTATAATGTAAAAGCTTTTTTTAAAGTGCCACCGCAGAGTGGGAGAAAAATTAGGAGGAATAATCATGGCAAAAGCGCTTAACGAGGAATGGTTCGAGAAACTGTGTGCAGACGTTCTGCCCAAGTTTTCCGAAAAGAAGCCCGGCAAGCTCAACACCTACACTTACACCGAGGTCTGGACCGACAACCCCGACGGAAGCACCTTCTGGTTCTACGTTGACGTTCAGGACAACGTCTGCATCGAGCACAAGTGCGGCGTAGGCGAAGATACCGCCCCCGACGCGACCTTCACCGTCATCGGACCTTACGAGAACTTTGTTAAGGTCATCAAGGGCGAGTGGGACTCCAAGACTCCGCTCGTAAAGGGCAAATTCAAGCTCAAGGGCAACCTGCTGGCAGCCGTCGCTCACCTGAGCGTATACCAGAGCCTCGTCGACTCCAAGAAGGCTGTTGACTGGGACTACGGCGCATAATTTCGCGTTTTAAGCTCCGGCAGAACAAGTTGGGCAAATACTTTTCACAGTATGGAAAAAGCTCGGCAATACCGTGTGTATTGCCGAGTTTTTTGCTTATTTGGCCATTATTGCGGCTTCGATGGCCGCAGCCTTGTCGGGTGGGATAAGCCCCTTTTCGAGCACGAGCGGGAATACCTCACCGCAGGTTTTTTTATAAAAGAGCTTGATGGGATACTTGAGAAGATTCGGGGCGTACTTCTCGCACAGCTCTTTGCCGCCGTAAACTTCAAAGAAGTCTTTAACCGTCATGCTTTTAAAGTCCATTTCGCTCCTCCTTTAAAAATCCGTGTTTTGGAAAAAGAGCCCCGCCGAACGGCAGGGCTCTCAAAGAATGTTCCTATTATTTATCGTAAAGCTCGTTGAACTTCGCGACGAGGGCGTCTGCCGCTTCCTGAGTGCAGTAGCCCTTGCCGACAACATATCCGATTACGTCCTTCGCCATCTTCTTGTGGAAGGGGATATATGCTATGTTGGGCATCTTGCCGATGACAGGAGCGAACTCCTTAAAGAGCTGCTTGCCGTTGTAATCATCCAGAAACTGCTTACCGGTGACTTCATTGAAATTAGGCATAATAATTCTCCTTTAGCTTTTATACACGGACCTTCCCTGCGTCCGCTTGATGATATGCTCATGTTACAACAAATATGAACACTTTGTCAAGACGTTGGCGCACCGAGACTGCATTTTTGACGTTTTAGACAAATTTTAGTTCAAAATTTCTCAACCGGTTTTTTTCGCGCGAAAATCGGGCTCGGTGCCGTTTATAAGGCGTGCGATATTGCTGCGATGCATAAAAATAACCAAAACTGCGGCAAAAATGCACATTGCAAGCATCGCGCCGGACACTCTGAAGGCAAGCGCGGCGATCGGCAGCGCTACGGCGGCCGTTATTGAGCCGAGCGAAACCTTACGGCTGAATTTGACGACGGCGAAAAAGACCGCAATGACGATGCAGAATATGAGCGGGTGCGTTATCATGCCCAGAGCAGCGCCCACGGACACGCCCTTGCCGCCGCGAAAACCGAAATACACGGGGAAGCAGTGGCCGACTATGCACGCGCAGCCGGCAATGGCCTTGCCCGCCTCGCCGCACATAAGATAGCCCAAATAAACCGCCGCAGCCGTTTTTGCCGCGTCCAAAATGAACGTCACGACCCCCGCCTTCATTCCGAGTGAGCGGGCCATATTCGTGGCTCCCGCATTGCCGCTGCCCATCGTGCGTATATCCTCGCCGCACATTGCCTTGGAAAGCGGGATCGACGCGCAAAACGAGCCGAGCAGGTATGCAATGAGAGCGCTTGCGGTATAAATCATGGCGAGCCTCCTTGGTTCAAAAATTTTAACTATATTATATCAAAATTTTTAAGTAATGCAATAGCAAAAGCGCACAGTATTATCCTGTGCGTTTTGTATATTATTTATACACTTTTGCGAATTTGTGTGGATTTATTAAAACCGAGGCTCAGTTTATCAGGGTTTTCTCATCTTTACGAAGCGATAAAACTGTGATATTATCGAATAAAACCGCTTGGAGGAAAAGTTTGATGCATTTTGGCAAAAAGATAACCGCGCTTTTGACAGCCTTGGTGATGCTGCTGTCGCTTACTGCCTGTGACCCCATGGGTACGCTCTTCCCCGACTATGACACTTCGAGGCTTGAGCACATATTCGGCGCGAATAAGGGCTCCGACCGCGTTTCCGGACTCGGCTTCGAGGACATGGCATATGAGCGTCCCGACGCGGACGAGCTGGTGCGCCTGACGGATAACATTAAGGAGCTTCTTGACTCGAACGCCTCCCGAAAGGAGACGATCTCTGCATTAAACGACTTTTTCGACGCCTATTCGCACTTCGGCACCATGCTCACACTTGCGATGATCCGCAGCGACATGGATCTCAGCGACGAGCACTGCGCCGAGGAATACGACTACTGCACCGGCGCTTCGGCAACGGTCGACAAGTGCTATGACGACGTTATGCTTGCCTGTGCGCGCTCGCATCTGAGCGAATATCTCGACACATATTATTTCGGCGGCATGCTTGAGGAGGGCTACGGCGACGAGGACGGCATATATGCCGACGACGAGCTCGTCAGCCTGCAAAACGAGGAGAGCCGCCTGCTCACGAAGTACCGCGCCGTCTATGCGAAATTCAGCGCTGCCGACAGCTACGACGTTTACGAAAAGTACAATGCCGAGGCCGCGCAGATATTCATAGACCTCGTTCGCGTGCGCCGTCAGATCGCCGAAAAGTGCGGCTATGACAGCTACCGCGATTATTGCTACGACGGCTTCGGGCGCAGCTATGACGCGCAGGAGCTTGAGGAATACTGCGGCGCCGTGAAAAAATACTTCGTGCCCATATATAAAAAACTCGTCGAAAGCGGCCGGCTGGACACGCTTTACGACGATTTTGAGAAGCTGAGCTCCGCCGACTGCCTGAGCACGGTCGCGTCCGCGGCGTCAAATATGGGCGGAGATATTTCCGCTGCGATGAAATATTTAAAATCCGAGGGTCTTTACTGCATCGGCAGCAGCGAAAATATGTATGACGGCTCCTATGTCACCTATCTCACCGATTTTGACGCGCCGTTTCTGTTTTCGCGCACCTCGGGCTATCAGGAGGACATCCTCACCGTCGGGCACGAATTCGGACATTTCACCGACGACTACATAAACGAGGGGCTCAATTCAGACAACGATTCGAGCGAAATGTTCTCGCAGGCGATGGAGTTTCTCATCACGAAATACCTGCCCGACGAAAAGCTCGCCTCGCAGCTTGAGAGCTTTAAGCTCGTTGACGCGGTATCGACCTACGTTGACCAGATGTGCTTTAACGAGTTTGAAAACGCGGTCTGGGAGCTGGACGACGATGAACTCACCGTCAAAAATCTCAATTCGCTTTACGCTCGCCTCGCAAACGAATACGGCGGTGCCAACGGCGTTCCCGAAAAATATCTGCCCTATATATGGACAAACATCCAACATATGTACGAATCGCCGTTTTACGTAATAAGCTACTGCGTATCGTGCAGCGCGGCGTTTGAGCTTTACAATATGGAGCTTGACCGCAGCGGTGCGGGGCTCAAGGCGTACAACAAGCTCCTCAAGGCCGCTGACGACGGCAGCTTCCTCGACATTCTCGACGGCGCGGGACTCCCCTCGCCCATCTCGGAGGACAGCGTAAAAAGGCTCGCCGATTCTATCGGCAGCAGGCTGTTTTAATCAATACCGAGCACCGTGAGCGTATCTCCGCTCACGCGGAACTTTATCTCATACCCGGCGTACTGCATACCGTAGACGCGGCTTTCATCATCGTGATAGCGTGGCCTCGGATCGTTTTCAAGAACGCTTTGCAGTCCGTCGGGTATTTCCGCGCCCTGCGGCATTATAACGCTCAGCTTTTTGAATTCGACCGTGTCCGTAAAGCCGCCGCGCGCCTCGGGATGGGAATCGGCATAGGGTATATAGGGCTTAATGTCGAATATGGGTGTGCCGTCCATGAGGTCTGCGCCGCGCACGTGCAAAACCGCGCCCCTGTCACGCGTATACTCAATGCTCTCAAGCTCCACACACGAGAGCCCTATGGGATTCGGTCTGAACGGAGAGCGCGTCGCAAACACACCCATGCGCACGTTTCCGCCGAGTCTGGGCGGGCGCACCGTGGGCGACCACTTATCCGTCACGGACTCGGAAAAGCACCATATGAGCCAAATATGCGAATAGCCCTCAAGCCCGCGCACGGCGTCCGTGTCACGGTAGGGCGGCTCGAATACGATCTCACCGCGCACCCGAGCCGCGACTCCGCTCTGCCGCGGGATTCCGAATTTTGTATCAAAGGGGGTCTTTATTCGCGCAATTATCTTCATTTGCGTCATATTTATTACCTTCCGATGCTGATTTTCAGTCTTAAATACATTATACGCCGCGTGTCAATCTTCAGTTCAGGGCATGGAAAAAGCCCGCCGAAGCGGGCTTTCCCGGAGTGTGCCTTACTTTTTATTGCTGTCGATTTTTTCGTCGCTGCCGGCCTTGGCGCTCGCCGCGACCATACCGCCGAGTGCAAGAAGTGCGATGACGTTCGGAATGACCATGAGCTGGTTGAACATATCCGTCAGCTCCCAAACGAGATCGTTGGAGAGAACAGAGCCGAGGAATATGAAGCATACCGCAATGATGGAGTAAGGCAGAACGGCCTTCTTGCCGAAAAGATATTCAATGTTTATGCGGCCGAAGAGGTTCCAGCCGATGATAGTCGTGAAAGCGAAGAACAGCAGACAGATGGCAACGAATGCTCCGCCGAGGCCCTCGCCGAACACGCTGCCGAAGGCGAGCTGCGCGAGATTTGTCTTTGCAATTCCGAGAGCCGCAAGGTTCTCCGAGGAGGTCATCACGCCGGAGAGGATCCCGTCGCCGGTGTAGAGGGTGGAGATAACGACGAGAGCGGTCATGGTCAGAACGACGAAGGTGTCGATAAACACGCCGACCATTGCGACGACGCCCTGCTCATGCGGGGTCTTGACCTTTGCCTGAGCATGTGCGTGCGGGGTCGAGCCCATACCGGCCTCATTGGAGAACAGACCGCGCTTGACGCCCTGAGAAATTGCCTGCTTTATCGCAAAGCCTATCGAGCCGCCGATGACTGCGGTGGGGTTGAATGCGTACTTGAAGATCATACCGAAGGTCTCGGGGATGTACTGAATGCGGCATATGAGAACTACCAAACCGCCGAGGACATACAGCAGCGCCATAATGGGAACGATCTTTTCCGCGACTGCCGCGACTCTGTAAGCACCGCCGATGAAGATGAATGCGCACAGGGCTGCGACTGCGACGCCCATGACCCATGACGGGATGCCGAATGCGTTCTGGCAGCTCTCGCCGATGGAGTTTGCCTGAACCATGGTGCCCATGAAGCCGAGCGCAAGGACAATGGCGACTGCGAAGAAGCCTGCCATGAACTTGCCGAAGCCGTTGTTGAAGGCCTTCTTAATGTAGTAAACCGGACCGCCGGCTACGGTGCCGTCGGGATTGACAACGCGGGTTTTCTGCGCGAGGATCGCCTCAGCGTAGATGGTGCTCATGCCGAAAAAGGCGATGATCCACATCCAGAAAATAGCGCCGGGGCCGCCGACGAGGATAGCACCGCAGGCGCCGACGATGTTGCCGGTGCCGACCTGAGCCGCGATAGCCGTTGCAAGAGCCTGGAATGAGCTCATGCCGCCCTCGTGCTTGCCGCCGTGGAGCGAGAAGCTGCCGAAGACCTTGCGCCAACCCTCTTTGAAGCAGCGCACCTGAACAAACTTCGTCCTGAAGCTGAAATACAGACCACAGCCTACGAGCATGACTATAAGAATATAGTCCGAAAGATAAAGGTTTACGGTCTGCACGATTTTGAGTATTGCGTCCATTTTCTTTTCCTCCTGTTTTGCAACAAAAAAACTGCTGAAATTATTCAGCAGCTCCGGAGACGTATTAGAAAACATATAAAATAACATATTTATGCTTTCCTCTGTCCTTTTGCCTGAGAGATTCGGCTTTCACCTTACACCTTCGGCACCCTTTCGGGATTCTCCAGAGCATCCTCCGCCCCCAGTCTCTTGCGATTCTTGAGGTTTCATCGGATTATGCGTGTATGTTAACACAATGTTCACACGATGTCAATAACTTTAAATCGTTAAAACAATATTTATCTAAATGCACAATTCATACTTAGTTAACACAAAGAATATTCGCATATAATACAATTGATTGACATCCGTGAAAGGACTGATTAAACATGAAGAAAGTAATTTCGCTTATTCTCTGCGTGCTCATGCTCGGCGGCTGCTTTGCCTATGCCGACACGATAGAGGGCAGCCGCGCCGTCATCGGAGCCGACCTCGACGAGGAGGACATCGCATACGTCTACAAGCAGTTCGGCATCGACCGCGGCGACGTGAAGGAGCTTAGCGTTACAAACGCCGAGGAGCGCGAGTACCTCAAGGGGCTCGTCGATGAAAGTCTCATCGGCTCGAGAAGCATTTCATGCATTTACATCGAAGCGCTCTCCGAGGGCAAGGGGCTGGACGTCACAGTCAAGAACATCACATGGTGCACGCCTGATATGTACATGAACGCCATGGTCACCGCCGGCATCACCGACGCAAACGTCAAAATAGTCGCACCCTTCGAGGTCTCGGGCACGGCGGCGCTCACGGGCATTTACAAGGCCTATGAGGACATCACCGGCAAGAAGCTCGACGAGGACGCAAAGCTCGTGGGCACGAAGGAGCTGACCATTACGGCGGAGCTTGCCGAGGAGATCGGCAGCGCGGACTCCGCAGCCATCGTCAACGAGCTCAAGCTCATTCTTGACCGGACCAAGGACATGAGCGACGAGGAGCTTCGCGCGGAGATAATCAAGATCGCCGAGCAGTACGACGTTAATCTCAAGGACAGCCAGATTGACCAGCTCATCTCGCTGTGCCGCTCGATGGAAAAGCTCGACGTTCAGGCGCTCAAGGACAAGGTCGAGCAGGTGCAGAAGTATCTTCAGGACATCGTCAAGACCCACGGCGAGGTAAAGCAGTTTCTCAGCACCGTCGCCGAGACCGTCACCGAATTTGTAAATAAGATAGTCGAGTTCTTTAAGGGCATCTTCGGCTGATAAAAAATCCGCTCACAAAAGACTGCCCAGCCCCAGAATGTACAGACAGCACAAATTAGTCAAGTCAAAGTATGCTTGAGAGGTGTACTGACTGCCTTGGTCGCTGTGGAGCTGCAACTCCGCAGCGGCTTTCTTTTCCCTCTGCATAGCAAGGCGGATGGTATCGAGTACAAGATCCACCGTCTGTGTCATTCCTGTTTTGTGCGCAACCACGCTGCCGTCAAACAGATCCCGTATTACCGACAGATAGAGCACACCTTGCCCTGTGCGGATATATGAGATATCCGTAACCCATTTGTGGTTCGGCCGGTCAGACTGAAACTCTCTGTTGAGCAGATTCTCGTATTTGTGAAGCTGCTGCCCCATTTGTCTCCGTTTTCTGCGACGGCGAATCTCGGCCAAAAGTTCATATTTTTTCATAATACGCAGGATTGTTTTAGGATTCCTGTGTATTTTTTCACATTTTTCAGCCATCTCCGCATCCGGTGATACCCATAGGTCTTGTCGCATTTGAGCTGCTGCTTGCGAATTATCTCAGCCAAAGCCGCATCGCGCGCCGGCTGATCCCTGCGTTTGACATAGTCGTAATAACCGCTGCGTGACACGCCAAAGAAGCAGCACATTTGTGTTATTGGATAGCGGTTGCGGTTCATGTATATGACCTGATATTTTACTTGCGGTCTCACCTCCTTCCTGCTGATTGCAGAAAATCCCGCAGCAGTTTGTTCTCCATCCGAAGCCGCTCCAACTCTGCTTTTTCCTGCCGATGCGGTGCT
>CAKTOX010000013.1 GCA_934590355.1 uncultured Oscillospiraceae bacterium | reverse complement strand
AAATGAAGAAACGGCATAGCCGAAGCTATACCGTTTCTTTCAAACCCAACAATGTTTTCTTATTGGGACACCCCGTGCAGTCCTTTTTTTATTTGTTCAGTTTTTTCTCAAGCCATTTCGACGGATTCGACTCGATGTACTCCCATGTTTCCTTATAGTCGCTTTCGCTTCGGATAATGTGGTCGTAAAATGACTTTTGCCACACGCCGCCACCGAGCTTTTTGCTCACTCTGCCCTTTAGCTGCTGCACTACCGTCGATACTGTAGGGGCGAGCATTGCTCACCCGCTCTCGTCGCAGTCTATCCTCAGCAGAATGTGAACATGGTCGGGCATTATAGAATAATTGTCTATGCTTACAGCAGGATAAGAGGCAGGTATAGTATCTATCTCGCGCCTAACCGCCTCTCCCGCGGGACTGAGCCGCGCTATTTGCGGGCGAGCACTGCTCGCCCCTACGGCTTCCCAAAAGATCTCGCGGCGATCGCAAGTGCAGAGCGTGACAAAATATACTCCCGGCTGACTGTAATCATAATCGGGGAGCCTGCCGCCTTTTCGCACGGGTCTTTCCATGGTCTTATCCGATTGCGTCAGATTTATAGACGAATACGACGGTGGAGGTCATTTTATCGGTGCGTCGGGTGAAGATATCGTAGCCGTTGCCGAAATCGACCCATGCCTGCATACGCTCGGACAGCTTCTGCTTCTGCGCCTCGGTGAGCGCGTCGATGCTGATGCTGTTTTCGAGCTTGTCGGCAAGACTGAGCATCTTGCTCAGCCCCTCGCTGTCAAGCATGCTGCCCATGCGCTCAAGCATCTTTTCGCTCTCGCGCAGGACCGAAACGAGCGATTTGAGCTCGGCGATGATATTCGGCAGGTTGTCCAGAGATTTCTTCACCTCCGGCGACGAAAGATCCTTGTTTAGGCTCTCGAACAGCGGCGCCATGTCCATATAATCGCGGGCAAACTGCGCAAGAGCGCCGATGTTATTGTCGAATTTGCTCAGAAGCTCAAGCAGCTCGGCCATGTGCGTGAACTCGGCAAAGGATTGCAGACGCTCGGTGTCTATCTTCTCCATATCCGCAAGCAGCTTTTCGAGCTTTGCGAGGTTGCCCTCGGTTATATATTTATCCAGCACCTCAAGCAGCGCCTTATTCTCCTGATATAGCTTCGCCGTCCTGCCGACCGCGGCAATAAGCTGCTCGACCTGCTGCGCATCGCCGTAGAGCATCTGAACGAGCTCATTTATATTGAGCGCGGAGAAAGTGCTCATAAGCCCCTGAATGTCCGCGAGCATCCCCTTCACGCTTTCCGTGCCGAGCTTTATATCGTCAGGGCCGAGTGAGCTTACAGACGAAAACGGCACCGCGACAAACATCATGTTGCCCAGCTTAAAGTCCTTTGCCTGCGCGGTGAGGGTATATTCGCCGCCGCCGAGCGTCGTGCCGAGGGATATACCGAGCTCCGTTAATCCGAGACTTTCGTTCATGCCCGGCACTCCGGCGAAAAAAACGAGCTGCCGCGTGCCGTCGCTCAAAAGCACGCCGTCGGGAGTTTCGACCTCGCTGAAAACGTCGTCGGGCAATATCATGCCGCACAGAAACAGCATCGGACAGGATATTTCATAGCCCGCGGCAGAGGTTTTTAGCGCGGACTCGGCCTTTATCGTTATGCCGACCTCGCCGCTTTTTCCGGCAAGCTGCGCGCCCTTTATCTCCTTTCCGTCGAGCGTGTAGCTGACGGAAATTTTCATGGGCGGTAAGTCGCTGCTCGTGCCGGAGTAGTAAAGATCCGTTGAATCCATGTCCCAGTACAGCCGCTCGCCGTCTCTTACGGGCTCTGCAAAGGTCTTGACATCGCGGATATCCTCAAGATTTGTCTTATCCTCAATGCGCACCTGCGGCATATCGGTGTGCAGCCTGTCGGTGACGCTGACCTTCTTGACCTCGCCGTCGGGAGTGACGTTAATATACACCGTTTCTTCCTTGTTGACTACGGCGTCGGAATTAAGCTCATACTCTGTTCTCGGCGTGGGCTCGGGCGTAGTTACGGGAGCCTCGTCCCCGCCCTTTTTCCCGCAGCCCGACAATAGTGACAGCAGCATTGCAAGGCTCAGCGCAAGGCATATCGGTCGTTTCGTTTTCATGGTTTTTTCAGCCTCCATCCGGGGGTGGTTTTTGCTATCAGCCCCTCGCACACGCACAGCACGGGCGCGAGCAGGAATATGATGACTATTTCGCTTATTATCGCACCGCGCGCAAGCAGGGCGCACATTCCGCGCACGATGTAAATATCGCAAACCATATAAACTCCGAAGGTCGCGGCGAAAAACACGCCCGCGCTTTGGAAGATGGACTGCTGCGCGGCGGAGACGGCCTTGAGCATGGCCTCCTCGCGCGGGAGATATTGCAGCTCCTCACGGAAACGCGTCGTGAGCAGTATCGCATAGTCTACCGTTGCGCCGAGCTGGACGCAGTTTACGACCGTGGGATCAACAAAGGACGCGACCGTGCCGAGCATGACCGTTATCGAGAGGTTTATCCATATGGCAAGCTCTATCGACAACACGAGAATGACCGGCAGCGTGGGCGATTTAAAGCATATCGCAATGAGTATAAATATTGCGGCGATGGACAGTATCGCCGTGACGGCAAAGTCGCGGTCGGTCGTGTCGATAAGCCCCTGCGTTATCGCGCCCTCGCCGGTTATATACGCCTCGGGGTCATACGATTTGACTACGGCGTCCATTTCGTGCAAAAGCTCCGTCAGCTCCGGCGTCGCCGCGCCGTATTCGGAATTCACCATCATAAGCTGCTTGCCGTCCTGCTTGCACAGCGAGAGTATCTCGTCGGGCAGAATATCGTCAGGCACAGCCGATCCGATGATCGAGTTATACGCCAAAAGCGAGCTCACTCCGTCAAGCCGCTCGAGCTTTTTCTCCATCTCAATGAGCTTCTGCGCGGGCATGGAGTCGTCGATTATTATAAACTGCGTGCACGCCATGCCGAAGTCCGTCTTGAGCTTTGTAAGGCCCTCCATCGAGGTCAGATACTCCGGCAGCGCCTTGTCCATGCTGTAATACATCTTAATATCCTTCTGAACAAGATACGCCGGCGCGAGCATGAGAAGAAACAGCAGCGCAAAGGCTTTTTTGTGGCGAAGCGTGAATTTATTGAGCCTCGTGAAGTTCGGAACGAAGCTGCGGTGGCGGTATTTGATTATCTGCTTTTCGAAGATGAGAACGACGGACGGGAGAACGAAAATGACCGTCAGTATGCCGAAAACGACGCCCTTTGCCATGACAAAGCCGATGTCAAAGCCGAGCCCGAGCTTCATGAAGCACAGGGCGAGAAATCCGAACACCGTAGTGAGCGAGCTGCCCATGAGCGCGGTGAAGGAATTTGCGACAGCCTCCGCCATCGCCGCCTCGCGCGTTTCAAAGCGCGGCTTTTCCTCGGCGTAGCGGTCGATGAGGAAAATGGAATAGTCCATCGTGACGCCGAGCTGCAAAACCGCCGCGACGCACTGGGTGATAAACGATATCTGCCCCATGAAGATGTTCGTGCCCATGTTATACAGCACCGCGAGCCCCAGCGAAAAGATGACGATGAGCGGCTGAAACCACGATTCCATAAGCGCACTCATGATAATGAGCGCCAGAACGACCGCGACCGTTATATAAAGCGGCACCTGCGTTTCGGCAAGATAGCGCGTGTCGTCCACGACCACCGACAGCCCGCTCATAAATTCACCCTTGCCCAAAAGCTCCTTTATTTGAGCTATCGCCTTGAGCTGACTGTCCTCCGAGCCCGTGTTGTCATAGCGCACGAGCATCATCGTTTTGCTGCCGTCGGCGCTGTAAAATATGTTCCGCAGCGTGTCGGGCAGAATGTCCGCGGGTATGCCGATGTCGGCGATGGTATCCACCCAAATGACCGAGGAGACGCCATCGACGGTGAGTATTTTATTTTTAAGCGCAAGTGTCTGCTTCGGCTGCATATTCTCGGTTATGACGATGGATATGCCCGCCGTATTGAAGGTCTCGTCGAGCACCTGCTCGCCCTGCACAGCCTCAAGCTCATCAGGCAGGTACGAGAGAATGTCGTAGTTGACCTTCGTGCCGATGAAGCCGAGGAAGGCGGGGATAAGCAGCAAAAGTGCCGCCAAAAGTACCGTTTTCGGGTGCTTTGCCTCCCAAAGTGCGATTTTTCTCAAATGCGCCGCTCCTTGTGTGTTATTTGATGCAGCCCTTTGCATCAGTCGTTATAATACATTAAGTTTTCCCATTTTTCAACCGAAGCGCGCATTCTTTTACTCTTGCTTAATCTCATTGTTATTGATATACTTTAATCGAATAAGGAGTGATGGATATGGCAGGAGATAAATTCAAAGGACTTCGTGAGTTTATAAATCAGTTCGGCGATGCGACCGTGTGCAGCAAGGCTGTACGCCCCGCAAGCGGCAAGACGGTTTGGGTGTTCGGGCGCAGCGAGGAATGTGATTGCGTTTACCCGCTGCCGAAGGCGTCGCGCAAGCATTTCAAGATCGAGCTGTGCGACGATCACTATTATATTCAGGACCTTGACTCGACAAACGGAACGTATCTCAACGGCCGCAGACTCGAGCGCAAGGAGCGCATATTCTCCGGCGATGTTATCACCATGGGCGGTAAGGACATCGTCTTTACGAGCGATCTTTTGTTTTAAATATTTGCAAAATCTAAAGACTCCGAACTAAGCGTTCGGAGTCTTTTTGCCGCCGTCTATGATGTTTTTCTTCGCGTAGACAAGACCGAGGACGACGGTCATGAGGTCAATGCCGACAAATATCCAAAAGCGTATATCGCTCAAATCGAAATTCTCGCCCAGCACGGTGTACCACAGCATGCTCGGCAGCAGCGCCAGCATGGAGCCGCCCACATACGGCAGATACGGAGTACGCAGCAGCCCGAAAAGCACACCCTGCACCTCCATGGAAAGATGCAGCGAATGCAGTGCGAATACGAACGTGAAGCTGCTCTTTTGCGCGTTGCCGAAATAGCGCTTGAACTTAGGGTGCTTTTCAAGCATTCCGTCAAAGGTCAGCTCCTTGGAAAAGCGTCCCACGAGATATGACACGGAAATGCACAGCACCGTGCCGGCCGTATTTATAAGTATAGCAACGGGCAGGTCGAATATGAGCGCGCAGCCTATAAGTATAACGGCATAGGGAATGCACGAAAAGCCCTTGAAGGCGAAAAGCGCCAAGATAACAAGCGCCGCGAGAGGCTTATTGTTATTGACCGCCGCAATTATCTTATCCACCTGCAAAACGCCCGTCGCAATTAAAACTCCCGCAGCTGCGGCAACAACGAGCATCAGCAGCACCGGCAGATACATTCTGATCTTTTCTTTCATATCCCGCTCCTCAGAAGCTCACAACGCCCAAATGCTCAAGCAGTATCTTCAGCCCGATAAGTATCAGCACCGCTCCGCCCGCAAGCTCCGCCTTTGACTTGTATTTTGCGCCGAACACGTTTCCCACGACAATTCCGGCTCCGGAAAGCACAAAGGTCGTCACTCCGATGAGCAGCGCAGCAGTTATTATGTTAACTCCAAGGAAAGCAAAGCTTATGCCCACGGCAAGTGCGTCAATGCTCGTCGCAAGCGCCAGCGGGAGCATCGTCTTAAACGAAAAGCTGTTGTCAAGCTTATCATCCTCCCCGCTCATAGCCTGCTTTATCATGCCGCCTCCTATTACACCGAGCAGTACGAAGGCTATCCAATGGTCAACGTTCGTTATGAAGGCTTCGAATTTAAAGCCGAGAAGAAAGCCCAGCACCGGCATGAGCGCCTGAAATCCTCCGAAATACACGCCGACAGTCAGAGCATGCCTTGCGCCCACCTTTTGCACGGAGAGCCCCTTACATACCGAAACCGCAAAAGCATCCATGCTCAAAGCTACCGCGATAAGAAAAATGTCAATAAAGCTCAATTATTATGTCACCAGACTTGAAATATGATAGATTTTATTACAGCACACAAGCGACTCAATGTCAAGCAAATACAGCCTTGACTTACGAAATCATTGTGATAAAATCTCTATGTTATATACAAATCATCGTAAAAAATATATTTATAAAAGAGGAATGAAATATGAGCACAGAAAAAAGGCGCTTCGGCGACCGCAGGGACGGTAAGCTGCTGCGCGACATCGACGGTATGCATCTGATCATGCCGATGATATACCCCAACCGCTGCGACAACGAAGCGTTCATCTCCGAGCGCATCGACCTGACGAATATCGACAAATACATCGCCGACTATAACGCCAAGGATCCCGAATTCAAGCTGACGCTTTTCCACGTCATCGTTGCGTCCGTTATGAAGCTTCTCGTTCTGCGCCCGAAGCTCAACCGCTTTATCGTCAACAAAAATCTCTATCAGCGCAATAATTACAGCGCTTCGTTCATCGTCAAAAAGCAGTTTTCCGACACCTCCGAGGAGGGCATGGCGTTTATCTATGCAAACGAGGATTCGACTCTTAACTCCCTGCACGATGAGCTGTATAAGCAGATAAAGCGCGAAAAGAGCGCGTCCTCGGCAAATTCCACCGCCGACACTCTCGACTTTTTCACGACCATTCCGCGCTTTCTCGTAAAGATCATCATCTGGCTGCTGTGCCGGCTCGACCGCCACGGCATAGTCCCTCAGGACATCATCGCCGCAGACCCCTACTATGCCTCGGTCATTTTCTCGAATCTTGGCTCCATCAAGCTCAAGAGCGGCTACCATCACCTCACCAACTGGGGCACGACCTCCATTTTCGTCGTTGTCGGCGAAATGAAAAAGCGCGTGTTCCTGCGCGAAGACGGCACGGAGGAATACAGAAACAGCGTCGACCTCGGCCTGACCATCGACGAAAGACTTGCCGACGGCTACTATTACTCCAAGAGCGTGCGAATACTCAAGCACATTCTCGAGCACCCCGAATGCCTTGAGCAGCCCTTCTCGACTCCCGTCGAACCAGACTAAACACAAAGACCATGCAGTAACGGCTCTGCATGGTCTTTTTCGCATTATTTTGATTTTTTGCGCGCGCAGAGCATAACGGCGGTGCACGATGCTATGACGGCGGCGAGGATGAGAATGGCGCAATTGCGGAAAAACTCCTCCGGCATCAGCGTTATGATGGGGTCGGTCACGGGGTCAAACAGCCAATTGTCCTTGCCGGGGAAGAACACCGAATGAAACACGGTGAACGCTCCGTCAAAGTCGAGGGCGGCAAGCACTCCGACAGCACCGAGCACAATGCACAGTCCCGCCGCGCCCCAAAACGCTGCGCTCCTGCCGCGAAAGCGGTGTGACGGTGCTTTTCTCTCAATTACGGCAAGTACCCCGACCGCGGCGGCGCTGCCGGCAAATAAGGTCAGGTCGAGAATGAACAGCACGCGGCAGTCGGCAAAATGCTCCGCTCCCGAGCGCGAAAACGGCAGCACTCCGGCTGAAAACGTGCTCCTCGCGCCGACGCAGAAGTCGAGCACCTCGTCATAGGCGCGCACTATCTCATCTCGGCTGAGCCCGCTTGCACGCTCAAGCCCCAGCGGCTCAATATGCGCATAGTAAAACGGTCTTACGAGAATGGGCAGCGCGACGCTTCCCGTCAGCAGCACGAGCGCGACGGCAAGGCTCATTAAAACGCTCCGTATTTTAGCCATCCGATCTCCTCCCCGAAAGAACTATCATGACCTGCGAGGGCAGGTAAAAAGTCCACATTCCGATGTCGGCGGCGCCTTGCAGCGCAGGCGGCAGCGCGGCGGGCATATTGTGAAGCCCCACGCAAACATCGCAGCATAAGAACATACACAGGCCGAGTGAAAACAGTTTGTTTTTCGCCGAAAAGCTCTGTACGACATTGCACAGAAAAAACGCAAAATACGCGGCGGCAAGGATATTTAAGGGGCTCGCAGCGCCGACTGCAAAGACGATGCCTATCGCGGCAAGCATCGCCGCAGCGCGCGCCAAGACCGCGCTTTTGTGCCCGTTGAGGCGGTAAATGCGCACGAAATACACCATTTGCGCCGCGAAAAACAATGCGACTCCGACGGCGTAGCCCGAATCGAGCAGCAGCAAAAACACGTCCGCCGTCATCGAAAGCCCGACGGCATACGAGACCGTGCGCTCGCCCGAGCGAAGCGAGAGGAAAACGGAAAAGGCAAAGCACAGCGCGATGGCAAAAAACTTTATCGGCGCGGTGTTCACGCTCCCCGCGATATCCAAGGCGGTGAACGCAATATACGCTGCCGCCTCAAGCGCTATAAACATTTTCATCGGCATATTTTTCATGCAGCTATTATATCCCGCCGCGCTCTGTTGCGCAAGCCACTGTTTTGCGGCGAGGAAAAGTGCTAATATAAGAGCATAAAACGAGGTGATGACATGAACGATCACAACGAGCCGCGCTGCTGCTTTGACGCGACGGCATACACGGGCACACCCGATGCGCTGCTCTGTCCGCAGGTCGTGGACGTACCGAGCACGATAAAGAAGCTCGATGAGATTTTGAACACGGAAAATTTGAGCGCGGCGGCAAGCCTTCTCGACGAAAAATGCAGCCTTGCACGCGAAAGCGGCGACTGGCGCTCCGAGCTTTCCCTGCAAAACGAGCAGCTCGGTCTGCACAGGCGCACGGGCGATCGCCGCGCCGCGCAAAGCGCCGTTGACCGCTGCCTCACACTCATCCGCGAGCACCGTCTCGGCGCGACGGTATCGGGCGCGACTGTCATGCTCAACGCCGCAACGACGATGAAATTTCTCGGCCGCTCCGACGAGGCGCTGCCGATATTCAGGCACGTTTCGCGCATATACTCCGAGCACCTTGACGCGCACGACTATCGCTTTGCGGGGCTGTACAACAACATGGCGCTGTCATATCAGGACGCGGGCGAGCTCGAAAGCGCCGAGCGGCACTTTCTGCTTGCGCTTGAGGTCATGCGCTTCTGCCAAAGCCCCGAAAACGACACGGCGGTCACGTGGTGCAACCTCGCGGAGCTTTACGAAATGCGCGGCGACGGCGAAAAGCTCGAAAAAGCGCTTGACGCGGCCTATGCGCTGCTGTGCTCGCCCGAGGCCGAGAGGGCCGGCGGGTATTACGCGTTCACGCTTTCAAAATGCATCCCCGCATTCGACCGGCTCGGCTTTTTCGTATATGCACATGAGCTGAAAAAACGTTTGGAGGCGCAGCATGAAGGGACTTGACGCGGCAAAAAAGCTCTATCTTGAAAAGGGCGCGGACATGATACGCGAGCGCTTTCCCGAATACGAGGCGCGCATTGCCGTCGGACTTGCCGGCAGCGGCTCGCAGTGCTTCGGCTTTGACGACGACGTTTCGCGTGACCACGATTTCGAGAACGGCTTCTGTCTTTGGCTCACGGACTCCGACGACGAAAAGATCGGCGTTGCGCTCGCAAGGGAGTATCGCAAGCTGGTCGGGGCGCGCACATCTCAGTCCTCCGCGCTCGGCACTCCCGGAACGGGCGTCATGCGCACGAGCGATTTCTACCGCCGCTTCATCGGCTCGCCCGCAGCGCCGGAAACATGGCAGCAATGGCTTTACCTGCCCTCGTATTCGCTTGCGCAGGCGATAAACGGCGAGGTCTTTTCCGACGGGCTCGGCGAGTTTTCGCGCATCCGAAACGAGATCGCGCACGGTATGCCCGAGGATGTGCGGCGCAAAAAAATTGCCGCGCGGCTTGCGCTGGCGGCGCAGTCGGGGCAGTATAATTATGCACGCTGCCTTGCTCACGGCGAGGAGGGCGCGGCGATGCTGGCGATAAATGAATTTGTCCAAAACGCGGCGGAGCTCGTGTTTTTGCTGAATCGGAAATTTGCGCCTTATTACAAATGGCTGCTGCGCGCGATGCGCCCCCTGCCGATACTCTCCGAGCTCGCAGACCCCCTCGAATTTCTACTCACCGCCGAAAACGACGGGAACGGCAGAAAGCTCAAGCGCATGGTGATCGAGGATATTTGCGCGCAGATAATACCGCAGCTTCACGCGCAGGGACTGAGCGCCTCGCAGTCGCAATCGCTTGAAAATCAGGCGTTTCACGTCCAAAACGGCATTGAAAACGCCGCCATACGAGCCCTTCACGTCATGGAGGGATAAAAAATCCGCTCTATTAGCGGATTTTTTATAGTCCAAGATTCGTGAACGCTTCCCACGAGCGGTGCATATAGGTCTCAAGTCCGATGGGCTCGCCGATGTATTTTGCGTCCCTGCCGTCGCGCAGGAATTCCTCAAGATATTCGCGGCGTCCGGTCGTATGCACAACCGGAATACCGCTCATGTCGCTCGTCTCGCGCAGGACCTCGTAGCCCCTGCGAATATCGTCGGCGCTCGCGTAATTGAGAAGATTTGAGTTATTCACAAAGCCCGTGACCTCAAGGCGCGCAAAGCCCTCCATCTCCTCCTTGAGCCGAAGGATCTTCTCCGGGCTTTCGGACATGGGGCGAAAGACGTTCACGATATCGTACACCTCAAGCTGTCCGTCCTCAAGAGCGGCAAAATCCGTGTGGTATCTGCCGAGCGACATTGCGCCCGCAGCGTCGCCGCCGACGTCGAAGATGCACAGGTTCCAATCGCCGTCAAACGCAGAGGCGACCGCCGCAGACATATTGCTCGGCGTCACGCCCTGACCGGCGAAGGTCGGGGAAACGAGGTTCACGTTACTGTCCCTGAGCACATCCACCCTGTCGCTCATGCGAAAATAATCGTTGACCTTATCGAGATCGATGACCAGAGTATTCAGCCCCTTCGCGGCGGAGCTCACGGCGAGGTTTATCGCGATCTCCGTCTTGCCCGAGCCGTAGTTGCCGATGAGCACGACAAAACGTTTCATTATTTTGCTCCCTTGGCGTTGGCCTTTGCGACGAACTTCGCGTTGTCGATGATGAATCTCTCGTGTCTGCCCGCGCCTATCTGACCGCACTCGTCAAATGCCTTGACCTCGAAAACGAGCTTGCGGCGCTCGACGGCGATGAGCTCGCTCTCGGCCCAGACCTTCATGCCCAGAGGCGTGGCTGCGTCATGGGTAATTTCAAGCTTCGTGCCGACGGTGCCCTGTCCCTCCTCGAGATGGGGTGCGACCGACATCTGAGCCGCCTGCTCCATGAGACCTATCATGCTCGGAGTCGCAAACACGTCAAGAGAGCCGCTTCCGACGAATTTCGCGGTGTTATTCTCATTGACGACAGTCTCAGCTCTGCCCTTAATGCCTATTTCCATTTGAATTATCTCCTTTTTCAATAGTAATTTAAAAATTTTTACTGCCGATAAAATCAATTTAGCACATAATCACGCCGAGGGCAACAAAAAAATCTCCCGGAGTGCGCCGACTCCGGGAGAGAGGGTCACGGGGGGACGCGACCCTTGTCATCGCCATCAATATAGCATGGCCGCAGGATAATTGCAACACTTTTTTATATTTGTTTAAACTTTTATTACATTTATGCATATAAGCGCCGAAAAAAATCCTCCTGCCGAAAGCGACAGGAGGATAAAAGTCATATGATGAATTACTTCTTCAGGTTCTCTTTGATGACCTGACCGAGGATGGTCATGCCCTGCTCGATCTTGTCTTCGGGCATGCAGGAGTAGTTCAGGCGGATGCAGTTATTGTGGCCTGCATCGGGGAAGAAGCCGTCGCCGGGGACGTATGCAACGTTACGTGCCAGGCACTGCTTTGCCATCTCGTTGGTGTTGATGTACTCAGGCAGCTCGACCCAAGTGAACAGGCCGCCGTTGGGGTGAGTGAACTTTGCCTCAGGCGGGAACTCGCGCTCCATGGTCTGGATCATGACGTCGCGGCGCTTGCGGTAGCACTCCTTGATGGTCGCAACGTGCTCGTCAAGGTCATACATATCGATGAACTTGGAAACGACGAGCTGAGCCTCGGTGGAAGCCTGCAGAGATGCGGCCTGAGCGAGGAAGTTGTACTTCTGGAGGATCTCACCGTCTGCGCAGACCCAGCCGAGACGGTAGCCGGGAGCGAGGATCTTGGAGAAGGTGCCGAGGAAAACGACAAGGCCCTTGGTGTCCATGCTCTTGAGTGCGGGCAGGTACTCGCCCTCGAAGCGGAGCTCGCCGTAGGGGTTATCCTCAACAACGGGGATCTCGTACTTATTTACGATGTCCATGAACTGCTTGCGGCGCTCGAGCGGCCAAGTGCGGCCGGAGGGGTTCTGGAAGTCGGGGATGACGTAGATCATCTTGACGTTCTCGGTGGTGGCGAGAACCTTTTCGAGCTCTTCCATGATCATGCCGTCGCCGTCGGTGGGGATAGCGACGAAGTTGGGCTCGCAGGCCTTGAATGCGTTAAGTGCGCCGAGGTAGGACGGGCTCTCGATGATGATAACGTCGCCCTTGTCGCAGAATACTCGTGCCGAGTAATCCAGACCCTGCTGAGAGCCGGAGGTCACGAGGATGTTGTCTGCGCTCGTCTTAATGTTGAGCTTTGCTTCCATGCGATCTGCGATCTGCTGACGGAAGTGCTCGAAGCCGTTGGTGCTGGAGTACTGGAGAGCGACTCTGCCCTTCTCCTCAAGGACAGCATCGGTCGCAGCCTTTATCTTGTCAACGGGGAAGAGCTCGGGTGCGGGCATACCGCCTGCAAACGAAAGGATCTCGGGCTTGTTGGCAAGTGCCAGCAGCTCACGGATCGCGGAACCCTTGAGAAGGTCCATTCTGCTTGAAAATTTGATCATGGTATTCTTTCCTCCTGTTATGATAATGCTTTTTGCAAATCATTTAATATATTATTTATCATAATTCAGAGCATTTGTAAACACATCACGAATGAAAATCGGCAGTTTTTCACGGATATTTTCGCAGATTGCTCTTTTTTATGCTCCGTTGCGGCTTCACATATCCCACGGATGTGCGCAATTGACCGTTTTTTCATGCAATACATGACAAGTCGGAATATTCGCGCTTATTCGGCGTTAAGAACGCATTTAGTTTATATTTTGACATTGGCTTGCTAAAAGCCCCCGCTGATGATATAGTTACAATTTGTAGGTAATACTATATAATAATTATTTGCTGCGGCAGCCAGCCGCGGGAAAGGACGGAAAAATGAAAAAAAGCGAAAAAACCATGGACAAGATAGTTGCACTGTGCAAAAACCGCGGCTTCGTGTATCCCGGAAGCGAGATATACGGCGGTCTTGCAAACACATGGGACTACGGTCCCCTCGGCGTTGAGTTCAAAAACAACGTCAAAAAGGCGTGGATGAAGAAGTTCGTGCAGGAAAGCCCGTATAACGTCGGACTTGACGCCGCCATCATCATGAACCCGCAGACATGGGTCACCACCGGTCACGTCTCCAGCTTCTCCGACCCTCTGCTCGACTGCCGCGCCTGCAAAGCGCGCCACCGCGCCGACAAGCTCATCTCCGAGGAACATCACGAGGTGAACGTCGATGCCATGAGCTTTGACGAAATGGACGAGTTTATCTCCTCTCACGAGGATATTATATGCCCGGTTTGCGGAAAGCACGACTTCACCCCCATCCGCAAATTCAACCTCATGTTCAAGACCGCCATCGGCGTTACCGAGGACTCCAGCTCCACCTGCTATCTGCGTCCCGAGACCGCGCAGGGCATTTTCGTAAACTTCGCAAATATCCAGCGCACCACCCGCAGAAAGCTGCCCTTCGGCGTCTGCCAGGTCGGCAAGGCGTTCCGCAACGAGATCACTCCGGGCAACTTCACCTTCCGCACCCGCGAGTTCGAGCAGATGGAGTGCGAATTCTTCTGTAAGCCCGGCACCGACCTCGAGTGGTTTGCATACTGGAAAGACTTCTGCAAGAACTGGCTCGTTTCCCTCGGCATAAGTGAGGAGAACCTGCGTATGCGCGACCATGAGCCGGCAGAGCTTGCATTCTACTCCCGCGCCACCACCGATATCGAATACGCCTTCCCGTTCACCGATTGGGGCGAGCTGTGGGGCATTGCCGACCGCACCGATTACGACCTCGGCCGTCATCAGGAGGCGTCCGGCAAGGACCTGACCTACTTCGATCAGGACGCAAACGAGCACTACATTCCCTATGTCATCGAGCCCTCCCTCGGCTGCGACCGCGTCGCGCTTGCATTCCTGTGCGAGGCATATGACGAGGAGGTCGTCGGTCAGGACAAGAAGGGCAACGACGACGTGCGCACCGTTCTGCATCTGCACCCGGCACTGGCACCGTTTAAGTGCGCGATACTGCCGCTGAGCAAGAAGGAAATACTCACGGGCCCCGCAATGGAGCTTTACGCCGAGCTGAGCAAGGACTTCATGGTCGATTACGACGAGACCGGCTCCATCGGCAAGCGCTACCGCCGCGAGGACGAGATCGGCACTCCCTTCTGCATCACATTTGACTTCAACACCGTCGGCACCGAGACCGATGAGGCCGACCACTGCGTCACCGTCCGCGAGCGCGACACCATGCAGCAGGTTCGCATCCCCATCAGCGAGGTCAGAGATTACATCGCCGAAAGAGTGAAGTTCTAAGGTGCAGCCATGACCGGCACTAAAGAGAGATTTTTCCTGTTCGGCACGGACGCGGGCGTCTGTGCCGGGCGCGCTCAAAAGGTCGGCTTTTACGTCTGGAATTTCGGCATGCTCATCATGTCGGCAGCGGGGATATGCGCTCTCACGCTGATGCTCGGAGTCGGAAACGGAGGCAAGCAGCTTTTCTTCGATTACCTCCGGCATCCCCTGATATTCTTTTTGAATTTCCTGCCCATTTTCCTGTTTGAGCTTTTGGTCTACTGCCTTGTAAACCGGGCTTGGATAGCGTTTCTCGTAAGCAGCCTTGTATTTGTCACGGCGGGCGTGGGAAACTACTTTAAGCTCATGTTCCGCGACGATCCCTTTATGTTCTCTGACATATCGGCGATACATACTGCGCTGGGCGTGTCCTCGAACTACAACATCACGCTCACAAAGCGAATAGTCATCTGCCTTGTCTGCGTCGTTATCGGCACCCTTCTGCTGTTTTTCTTCGTGCGCGGGCGTGCCGGTGGCATTACAAGGGCAGCCATGGCGTTGACCATGGCTCTGAGCATATGGCCGCTATGGAAGTTCGTTTTCTCAAGCACTGATATTTACAGATGGAAAGCGGAAAACTATACTCATGTAAACCGCTGGGCTGCCAACGAGGTCTACTGCTCGAAGGGCTTTGTTTATCCCTTCATTTACAGCATACAAGCGACTATGGACCTGCCTCCCGAGAATTATGACGAAGCCGAAGCCGAGGCTTCCCTTGCGGCGTATTCAAATTCGGACATTCCCGGGGACAAGAGGGTGAACATCCTCGCTATCCAGCTTGAGGCATTCTGCGATCTTACGGAGCTTGGGCTCGACGGTTTTGCGGATGTTTACGCCGATTATCACGAGCTTGAAAAGGAAAGCTACACGGGTGAGCTTGTTACGAATGTTTTCGGCGGCGGAACGGTGGACACCGAAAGATGCTTCCTTACGGGCTATACGCAGCTTAAAGATTACAGGCACAGCACCAACTCCTATGTCTGGTATCTGCGCGGGCAGGGCTACACCGCAAACGGCAGTCACCCCTGCCTTCGGACTTACTACAATCGTTATAACGTCAACGAGTATCTCGGCTTTGAGAATTATTTCTACACCGACGGGTACTATGAAATGTACGACTATCCCTTCTCGATGGATTATGCGCTCTTCCCCGAAATGCTCAGGCTTTTTAAGGAGGACGTCTCGTCCGGCAAGGATGTTTTCTCGTTTAACGTCACCTATCAGGGACACGGCCCGTATTATGCCGGCGGTCTTGCATGGGGCGAGCCGCTTTGGGACGGCGAGGTTTCCGACTACAGCTACTATGTCGTGAACAATTACCTCGGCTCCGTTAAGGATACGATAGACAGGCTGTGTGTGCTCAGAGACGAGCTTGAGGCCATGGACGAGCCCGTTGTGCTCCTCGTCTACGGTGACCACAAGCCTTGGATGGGCGATAACAACGCGACGTACTCTGAGCTCGGCGTGAACCTTGACCTCTCGACGCATGAGGGCTTTTTGAACTACTATGCCACGCGCTATCTCATATGGGCAAACAGCGCCGCAAAAGCCGTTGCCGGCAATGACTTTGTCGGGGAAGGTCCCATGATCAGTCCGTGCTACCTCATGAACGAGCTCTTTTCACAGCTCGGCTGGGAGGGGCCTGCCTATATGAAATTCATGAATGAGGCTCGAAAGTCTATCCCTGTTATCAACACGGGCGGACATTATGTTGTTGACGGGGAGATAGTCAATTCCCTCAGCGGCACTCTGCTTGACGAAAGCAATGCCGTCAACGCGGAGCAATACTATATGCGCCGCAGCTTTATGTATTCGGAGGTGCAGCCATGACTGCCGGAGAAAGCTTTGTAAAGGCCATAAAGCCGCTCGGCTGCGCGGTGTTTCTCGTTCTTTTCGTCGTGTTTCTCGTATTCTGCTTCACGGCGAAGGCTCCGCTGGGCGACGATTATTCCTGCCCGCAGACGACGGAATACTATTCCGAGCACCTTGACGAGTTCGAGCAGGAGCTCAAAACCAATCTCCTGCCCAAGATAGACGGCATTGAGGACTGCCGCATCGAGGGCGACAAGATACTCATCGTCATCGACGGCGAGCATTTTGACTCGTCATCGGCAATAATTACCCACTATTACGGCAAAAGTTTATTTGACATACAAAAATCAGAGAAATGAGTGATCAAAAATGAAAGACGGATTTATCAAAGTTGCGGCTGCGTCTCCGATGATAAAGGTCGCCGACGCAAGCTATAATGCCGGCAAGGTCATCGAGTGCATGAAAAAAGCCTCCGATGAAGGCGTCAAGGTGCTCGTTTTCCCGGAGTTGACGCTCACCGGCTGCTCCTGCTATGACCTCATCGGTCACAGCGTCATCCTGCGCGGCGCGGAGGCCGCTCTGGAGAGAGTCATCGAGGCGAGCGCCGGAAGCGATATGCTCGTTATCGTCGGTCTGCCCTACACTCCGCGCGGCGGCGCTCTGTACAGCGTTGCGGCGGTCATAACCGACGGCGAGCTGCTCGGTCTTGTCCCCCGCTCCGAAACCGACGGCACCCTGTTCGCTCCCGCAGACGACGAGGGCGGCGAGGCGACCGTGTGCGGCAAGTTCGACGCATACTTCGACACCGAGCTTCTGTTCACAAGCGACGTAGTCCCCGGACTTTCCGTCGCCGTTGAGCTCGGCGCGGACGCAGAGGCCATCGACTCCCCCGCTGCGCGTCACGCTCTCGCGGGCGCGACCGTCATCGCCTCCATGGCATCCTTCCCCGCCACTGTGACCTCCACCATCGAGGCTACCGACGCCATCAAATACCGCTCCAAGCACCTGCGCTGCGGCATGATCCTCGCCGCCCCCGGCAAGGGCGAGAGCACGACCGACAACGTCTACTCCGGTCTGTGCATGGTCGCGGAAAACGGCGAGGTGCTCGTCTCGGACGAGTGCGAGGACTGCTTCGTGGTTTCCGAGATCGACATCGAATATCTTGAAAATCTGCGCCGCAAGACCGGCAAGTACGGCAGAAACGAGTACAAGTACAGCCACTCCGAGTTCTACTGGGGCGAGGAGCTGTGCGAGACCGCGCTCACCCGCACCTACCGCAAGCTCCCGCACCTGCCCGAATTTGAAAAGGACATGGCCAACTACTGCCGCCGCATGATGGATATCCAGATCTCCGGTCTTGTAAAGCGCATGACCTACGCAGGGCTCGACCACTGCGTCGTCGGCATCTCCGGCGGCGTTGACTCGACCCTGACCGTCATGATATGCGCCGAGGCCGTAAAGCGCATGGGTCTGCCGTCGACGAACGTCGTCGCCTGCACCCTGCCCTGCTTCGGCACCTCCTCCCGCACCAAGTCCAACGCCATCATCGTCGCCGAGCAGGTCGGCGCGGAGGTTCGCGTCATCGACATCGGCGAGAGCGTCTACAAGCATTTTGACGACATCGGTCACGCTCACGACGACTACTCCATCGCCTTCGAGAACGCACAGGCGCGCGAGCGCACTCAGGTGCTCATGGACATCGCCAACAAGGTCAACGGCCTTGACGTCGGCACCGAGGACCTCAGCGAGTTCGTTGACGGCTGGTGCACCTACAACGGCGACCACACGAGTATGTACGACGTGAACATGGGCCTTACTAAGACTCAGGTGCGCGAGGGCGTGCGCTACATCGCAAGGACCACCGACAACAAGATCCTCGCAGACGCACTGTGGGACGTTCTCGACTGCCCCGTAACTCCGGAGCTGCTGCCGATACACGACGACCAGATCGAGCAGAAGAGCGAGGAAAACGTCGGCTCGTACAGTCTTCAGGACTTCTTCACCCACAAGATGATGATCTGCGGCTTCTCCCCGGCAAAGACCATGCGTCTTGCCAAGGCAGCCTACGGCGACGAGTACAGCGACGAGGAGCTCACCAAGTGGCTCCGCAGCTACTGCAAGCGCTACTTCAGCCAGCAGTTCAAGCGCAGCTGCCTCATGGACGGTCCGAGCGTCGAGGCGTTCTCCGTCTCGCCCAGAGTCGGCTTCCTCATTCCCTCCGATGCGGAAAACACCCTGTTCATGGAGTCTCTCGACACCGTCGCAAAGGAGTAAAAACCATAACATTCAAAAAACTCGGGCAATTCAAAAATTGCCCGAGTTTTTCAGTATGCGAAAAAGTCAGAGACTTTTTCGCATACTGAAAAAACGCCACATTTTTTGTGAAGCTTGCGCTTCACAAAAAATCTCGCTCCGCTCGTCAAAAAGCCTGCTATCTCAGGCATTTTTGATGGCTATGATCCAACTTGAGGCGGGCCTTGCCCCCTCAAACTCCCCCGCTGCGCGGTTATCTTTCCTCAGCAGCATAGGTTTTTTAATGAATAGTCTGTAACGAACGGTCTTTTAAAGTAACTAACGGTCAGACGGGAGGTGAAGTCCGTGGCGAAGGAAGACGATATATACACCCGACACGCGAAAAGCGTCTATCGGTATCTGTTCTCGCTCTCACACGAGGCGGATACGGCGGAGGAGCTCACGCAGGAGGCCTTTTATCAGGCGCTCAGGAGCATGGATTCCTATCGCGGCGAGGCTTCCCCGCAGGTATGGCTGTGCGCGATAGCAAAAAGGCTCTGGTACAAGGAGCTTGCGCGCAGGTCGAGAGCCGTCCCGCTTGACGAGGGCTTTGCCGAAAGCATTGCCGCCGATGACGACACGGCGCGGCTCGTAGAGCACCGCGACGACAGAAAACGGCTGTACAGGGCAATGCAAAAGCTCGACGCCGACACACGCGAGGTCATACACCTGCGCATTGCGGGCGAATTTTCGTTCCGCGACATCGGCGAGATACTCGGCCGCAGCGAGGTCTGGGCGCGGGTGCGCTTTTATCGCGGCAAGCAGGAGCTTTCAGAGATCATCGGAGGTGAAAACAATGAATGAGCAGAAATTATCATGCTGCGTCGTGCGCGATCTTCTGCCGTCCTATATTGAGGAGCTGACGGAGGATGAAACGGCGCGGCTCGTGAAGGAGCATCTCGACTGCTGCGCCGAGTGCCGCAGGACAGAGACCGAAATGCGCAGCCGTATCAGCATCGCGCCCGCGCCCGCACCGAGGCTCGGCTTTCTGCGCCGATACAAGCGGCGGCAAGTCATATCCGCAGCCTTGGCGGCGATAATCGCGGTCTTGCTCATGTGCCTTTTGTATTCATCGGAGTTTAAATACCCGAACACCGAGGCAGGGCGTCTGCTCGCCGCGGAGGAGTACGCCGTAAAATCCGCAAGCATCGACGACAACATCCCGCCGCTTGCCGTGCGCTCATGGGCAGAGCACGGCGGGAAGCTGTATATATTTTACACCGCCGAGGACGGTGCCTATATTCAAGGCTTCGTACAGCTTGAGCGCGGGATAAACGGCAGATACAGGGCTATAAGAGCATCGGTCTCGCCGTCTCAAAGCACCGCCGGTATCAGTTACGAGGGGATATACGACGAAAACGGCAGATCCTCGGCTTACGCTGTCGCGGCGTACAACTGCCGCTCCGTATACTCCGCCGAGCTGTGCTTCCACGTCTACTTTGACTCCCGCGCAATGGAGGCTTACACAACCACCATCGAGATAACACAGTCGGACAGCCTCACCGTTTTTGATATTGACGCCTTGGCCGACCGCCTCTCCGCACCGTCCGATGCTGTGGCTATCGAGCTTTATTCCGTGAAGCTATTTGACGCCGACGGGAACGATGTGACGACCGAGTATGTTGACCCTGCGGTCAATGTAAGCTGGTCCGGCGGCATAGGCAATGCGAGTACGCCAATATATATTTTGATGGCACTCGTCGCCGCCATCGGCATCGCCCTCATATGCTTTTTCCTCAAAAAAGACCCGTAAAAAGACCCAAATGGGCACCAAAAAACCTCCGGAGAACCGGAGGTTTTTTGTGATAAGATAGGTATTTGTTTAAATCGCGGAATCAAATCATTTCGTGAAGTCGGGAGTGGGGAGGATGAGCTCCAGCATGCCCAGGAACGGGAAGAACAGAGCCAGGAAGCCGATATGCGAGCTCGAGGAGCCAAACATATCGAAGCAGAAGAGGCACAGTGCTGCAAATGCGATGACGGTGAACACTATCTTACGGATGAAATTCTTTACTTCGCTACTCATTTTGAAAACTCCTTTTATAATTATTGTGTTATGGTTTTGATTGTCGTCTGAGATCGTTTTTTAATTAACCATCTCTTTCTGATTACATACTACTACACCGCCCTGCATTTGGCAAGCGAATAAAAATCATACTATATTTGACGATTTGTAATGTTAATTAAATAACTATCAATATTTTTAAGCACTTTTCCGTGCCCTGAAAACCGGAGGCTCTCCTGTTATTTGCGCCGTTTTTCGCCGCCGTCGGAGTCGATTGCTCCACAGGGGGGGATTTTGCCCGAAAAAAGTCGAAAACCGCATGCCGTTATTCACGGACACGCGGTTTTTCGGGAGATTGTTGTGTTATCGGGGGTGGAGAGACCCGATAACGAGAGAGAAAGAATGGATGAAATATGACTAAAAGGTACTTACCTTTTTTCAAGCATCGTTATTTTGTAGTCAAAGTATAATATGTTTTTTCGTATTACGCAAGCGAACATTTTTCATATTTTGTATGCGTTTTCGGAATATAAAATTCGTTGTTGACATTTTTGCGCCTTTTGGCATATAATATGATGTATTAGAATTGTAAACATGAAAAACATTCATTTACGGAATTGGAGGTTTGAGCATGGCGATACACAAATATCAGGCATTCGTCAAGGTCGCGGAGCTGGGCAGCATAACCAAGGCCGCCGAAGCGATGGGCTATACGCAGTCGGCGGTAAGCCGCATGGTCGCCGACCTCGAGGACGAATGGAACCTCAATCTCCTGCGCCGCAGCAGAGGCGGACTCGCCCTGTCCTCGGACGGGCTGATGATGCTTCCGTATATAAAGGACCTGTGCAGCCACTACGAGGCGCTTCAGGAGCAGGCAAACTCACTCAAGGGGCTTGAGACCGGCTTTATCCGCATCGGCTCGTGCTCGAGCTTTTCGACGCAATGCCTGCCCGCGATACTGAAAAGCTTCGAGCAGCGCTATCCGCGGATCGTGTTCCAGCTCCAGAATATGGAGTACAGCGAAACCGAGGACGCTCTGTGCGCGGGCGAGATCGACTGCGGCTTCATAAGCGCTCCGTATTCCTCGGAGCTTGAGGTGACGGTGCTCATGCGCGACAGGATGCTCGCGGTGCTGCCGCCGGATCACCCGCTTGCCGACGCACCCTGCTACCCGCTGCTGGAGCTTGGCAAGGAGCGCATAATCAAGCTCACGGACGAGGCGAATAACGAGGTCTCCAAGGTGTTCGCCCAGCTCAATTCGCAGCTTGACGAGCCGCTGAGCGCCTTCTGCGACGTTAACGACGATTACTCGATCATGGCAATGGTCGAGAGCGGGCTCGGCGTCTCCGTGCTCTCGGAGCTCGTCACCGGCAGAATGCCATTTGACATCAGGCTCAAGGAGCTCGACCCGCCGCAGTACCGCGACGTTGCCATCGCCGTCAAAAAGGGCCGCCGCCCCTCCCCCGCAACCGAAAAGTTCATCCAGGTCGTACTGGAATACTTCGATCTGCAGTAAAAAAACACCCGTGTCTGATGACACGGGTGTTTTTGCGTTTATTCGCAGCATAGCTCGCCGTCCTTGACGCTTATCTTGATGACGTGGCCTGCGGGCATATCGCCTGCAAGTATCGCACGCGCGATGAGCGTTTCGACGGTGCTTTGCAGATAGCGCTTGAGCGGACGCGCACCGAACACGGGGTCGAAGCCGCGCTCGATGATGAGCTGCTTTGCCTCGGGAGTGATCTCAAGGCCGAGGCTCTTGTCCTCAAGACGCTTCTTGAGCGCTGCGGTGAGAATGTCTATAATGCCGTCAAGCTCGGTCTTGGTGAGGGGCTTGAAGCAGATTATCTCGTCAAGACGGTTGAGGAACTCCGGTCTGAACTGCTGACGCAGAGCAGCCATGACCTGATTTCTTGCGCCCTCCTCGATCTCGCCGTTTTCGCTGATGCCGTCGAGCAGATACTGGCTGCCGAGGTTCGAGGTCATGATGATGATGGTGTTCTTGAAGTCCACCGTGCGTCCCTGAGAGTCGGTCACGCGGCCGTCGTCAAGGATCTGAAGCAGGATATTGAACACATCGGGGTGCGCCTTTTCGATCTCATCGAACAGCACGACGGAATAGGGTTTTCTGCGCACCGCCTCGGTGAGCTGGCCGCCCTCGTCATAGCCGACATATCCCGGAGGAGCACCGATAAGTCTGGACACGGAGAACTTCTCCATGTACTCGGTCATATCAATTCTGACCATGTTGTGCTCATCGTCAAACAGGCATCTTGCCAGAGCCTTTGCAAGCTCGGTCTTGCCGACGCCCGTGGGTCCGAGGAACATGAACGAGCCGATGGGCCTGTTCGGGTCGCCTATGCCGGCACGTGAGCGCCAAATTGCCTCGGTGACCTTCTGTACCGCCTCGTCCTGACCGATGACGGATCTGTGCAGCACCTTGTCGAGGTTGAGCAGCTTCTCCCGCTCGCCCTCAAGCAGCTTCGACACGGGAATGCCCGTCCACTTTGCGACGATGCCCGCTATCTCCTCCTCGGTCACGGTGTCGTGCACCATGCTGCTGCTCTTGCGCTCCTCGCTGAGCTTTTCAGCCTCGGCAAGCTTCTTTTCGAGCGCGGGCAGGTCGGAGTATTTGAGCTTTGCGGCGGTCTCGTACTCATATCTGAGCTGAGCGTTCTCGATATCGGCGTTCATCTGCTCGATCCGGCTCTTTATCTTCTTGACCTCGTCCACGCTGCCCTTCTCGGCCTCCCAGCGGGACTTCTGCTCGTTAAAGCTGTCCTTGAGGTTTGCAAGCTCCTCGGTGAGCTTTGCGAGCCTGTCCTGAGAAAGCTTATCGGTCTCCTTCTTGAGCGCGGTCTCCTCGATCTCAAGCTGCATGATCTTGCGGCGCATATCGTCAAGCTCCGCCGGCATGGAGTCTATCTCCGTGCGGATGAGCGCGCAGGCTTCATCGACAAGATCTATCGCCTTATCGGGCAGAAAGCGGTCGCTTATATAACGGTTTGAAAGCGTTGCCGCGGCAACAAGGGCATTATCGTGGATGCGCACGCCGTGATAGACCTCATAGCGCTCCTTGAGTCCGCGGAGGATGGAAACAGTATCCTCGACGGTAGGCTCATCGACCTGCACGGGCTGGAATCTGCGTTCCAGAGCGGCGTCCTTTTCGATGTACTTGCGGTACTCGTCAAGGGTGGTCGCGCCGATGCAGTGCAATTCGCCTCGCGCGAGCATAGGCTTCAGGAGGTTGCCGGCGTCCATGCTGCCCTCGGTCTTGCCGGCGCCGACGATGGTGTGCAGCTCGTCGATAAAGAGGATTATCCGTCCGTCGGACTGCTTTACTTCCTCAAGCACTGCCTTCAGACGCTCCTCGAACTCGCCGCGGTACTTTGCGCCTGCTATCAGCGCGCCCATATCCAGCGAGAAAATGGTCTTGTTTTTAAGTCCCTCGGGCACGTCGCCGCGCACGATACGCTGGGCAAGACCCTCGGCGATAGCGGTTTTGCCGACGCCCGGCTCGCCGATGAGCACGGGGTTATTCTTCGTCTTACGCGAAAGGATGCGAATGACGTTTCTTATCTCGGTGTCACGGCCGATGACGGGGTCGAGCTTATTGCTGCGCGCACGCTCAACAAGATCGGTGCCGTATTTGCCGAGGGCATCGTAGCTGTTTTCGGGGTTATCGCCCGTGACGGGGCCCTTCTTGACCTTGGAAAGCTCCTCGGTGAATTTTGCCTTCGTGATGCCGTGGGAATCGAAAATGCGCTTGATAGCGGCGGTCGGGGAGGCGAAGATGCCGATCACGACGTGCTCGACGGAAAGGTACTCGTCGCCCAGGCTCTTTGCCGATTTCTCGGCTGCGTTCATGACGCGCTCGGCCTCGCGCGAGAGATAGATGTCATAGTCGCCGGAGACCTTGGGCATGGCGTTTATGGCCGTGTCGAGCTCGGAGAGCACCGTATTGCAGTCAACGCCCATCTTGCCAAACAGCGACGGGATAAGACCGCCGTCCTGATCTACGAGCGCATAGAGCATATGCTCCGGGGTTATATACTGATTATTGTTCTCCATCGCCATGGATTTTGCGGTCTGGAGCATTTCGAGAGTTTTCTGAGTGAAGTTCTGTGCATTCATAAAAAACACCTTCTTTTAAATGAATTGCAGCTCAGACAAAACTAAATAAGTATTTCCGCTCTCCTGAGCTGTGAATAGTAGCAGGCTTCTATATCGCGGGCATTGAGCTTGCCTGCGAGGTATCCCTTCATCATCGTGTCAAAGAGCTTTATATATTCCGAGATGACGTTTGCAAGCTCCTGCGAGCTGCAATCGCGCGTCGGGATCGCGATGGAACGGATAAATTTGCCCTCATACAGGGCATAGTCGGGCGCATTTTGTCCCATTACGGGGCGCAGATGCGCGTCCTCGATGCTCTTCCATATACGGAAGAACTCGGTCATTGATCTGATGAGCGCCGCCGACTGCGTGCGGAACACGACCGTCAGCTCGCCCAGACTGTCGCTGTCGCCGCGGTACAGCTCCACCTCGTATTTGACCGTGGGGCGGTATTTATACTCAAGCGAGGACTTGAGCGACATCGTGAGCGCATTGGGCGCGAAAAACGGCACGAGCTCGCGCGAGGGCGTCATCAGGCGCTCCATCGCGGAGAAAATATCGTTTATTCGCCGCTCCGGCGTGACAAGATCGACGTGCTCGGCGAGAATCTGGTTTATGAGATTCGAGCGGTTCGTTCCGAGTCTGTGGGCAAGTCTGTCCACCTCGGCGACAACTTCATCGGAAAGCATAAGGCTGTATAATGTCTTTTTCATGGCTCCTTCTCTCTTTTCGCATTTTTTCGGCATTTATGGATCGAACCGAACGGCCCGACCCTATTTTTTCTCTTTGTGATTTTAATATACTACCGCTTTTGCAATTTGTCAAGCATTTTATATAAATTATTCCGCAAATTATATAAAAATATTTTAATGGCGGAGCACACAGCTCCGCCGCTTCTTATTTATATATCTCGGCCTCGACGAAAAGTCTGCCCTTTCTGCTCACGCCGCCCGAGCCCCCGACCTCGGCCTTTCCGTGGCCGCGCAGGGAGATGATATCCCCCGCTCCGACCGCGGCGTCGTTTTTTGTGCACTCGGAATAGTTAAGGCTCGCCTCTCCCTCGGCTATGAGCGACGCCGCCTGTGTGCGCGAAAGACCGAAAAGTCCCGCAAGCACAGCGTCAAAGCGCATGCTCTTGACCGAGAACGAGACTTTCTTCACCTTGCGCTCGGGCGCCTTTATATCCTCAAGCCGCGCGGGGCTCACCTTAACACCGGCGCGCCCGACCTTGTCCAGACCGTCGGCAATATGGCGCTCGACGCTTTTGAGCACGAAAACCGTTGCGTCCTCGCCGCTGACCCATATATCGCCGAGCCATTCGCGCTTTATTCCGAGCCCCAGTATCGCGCCCATGTAGTCGCGGTGTCCCGGCTGCGCGAAATGCGCCTTGACGCTCAGGGCGCTTATGTATTCCGAGGCGTCAACTTCGTCGGCGGAAACGTAAAACGGCAGGAAAAATGCCGCACGGCGCTCGCAGGCGTCGCTGCCGCCGAGCAGGACCATATTGCAGTCGGGTATCCGCTGTGCCCATGCCGAGAGCGCATACTGCTCAGCAGGCGTGAGAAACGCCGTGTGCGTCACGCTCGCGGTCTTTTCGCAGCGGCGGAACAGATCCTCCGCGCGCCTTAAAAGCTCATCGTTTTCCATCTACATACTCCATGATTTTTTCCATCACAAGCCGCAGCTCGGACTCGAACTCCGCGACCGACATTCTGAGCACGCCCGAGCGCATCGCGGACAGGCGAATGAGCGAATCGTTCGTGACGACCTTGACCGAGTAGTTTTTGCCTATGTCGTTTGCAAGGCGCTCGATGTACATATCGGCGGTCTCATTTTCCTTCGTGTAGACCGTGCGGATGCCGTCGCTTTCGCGCTCGCCGGTGTTTCCCGAAACGCGGTAGCCGTCGAATACGAGGACGAGCTCGCAGTCACGCATGGCGCGATAGCTTCGCAGCACATCGGTGAGCCTTGCGCGGGCAAGGTCGAGCGACTGCTTTGCAAGAGCGGCGTATTCGCCCGTTCCGAAAATGAAGTTATACCCGTCCACGATGACATACTCGCGCTTGGACGGCGCAACGGAAGGCTCCTCGCTTCGCACGGGCTGGGCGCGGGTGTACTGTCTGCGGCGCACGGGTCCGAATTCGCGCTCCATGATGGCCTCAAGCTCCGCGTCGTCGATGGTGTAAAACCTGTGCAGCGGCGCGGCGGGTGCGGCATCCCGCTCCGCGGCGGGGTTAAGATGCATGAATCTGTCCGCCTCGCTCCACTTGACTATCGTGCCCGAGCCGTGCGAGCAGAAAACGGAGTCGGGCGTGTTCGGAAGGTCGCTCTCCGGCTCATAGCCCACAGCCTCGATGACCCTTTGCGAATCGTGGCAGGGGTAATATCCTGCGCTGCGCAGGCTTATCCTGCCCTTGCCGGAGGTGTATGACGCCAAGGTCTCGGCATAGCCGCTCATTTCCGAAACGGGCGCGGTGCCGACGATAACGCTGCTGCCCTCGGTGTCGAATTTTCCCGACATGGCGCGAATATCGCTGATGGCTCTGCCGATGTGCTCGGGCGCGAGCTCGATGCGAAACTCGTACCACGGCTCAAGCAGCACGCTCTGCGCCTTCATGAGTCCCTGACGCACCGCGCGGCACGCCGCCTCGCGGAAATCGCCGCCCTCGGTGTGCTTAACGTGCGCCTTGCCCGCAATGAGGCTTATCTTAACGTCCGTCAACGGCGAGCCCGTGAGAACGCCCAGATGCGTTTTTGCTTCAAGCTCGCTCATGATGAGGCTCTGCCAGCTGCGGTCGAGCTCGTCGGTCGAGCAGCGGCTTTCAAAGCGCAGCCCCGAGCCGCGCTCCGACGGCTCAATGAGAAGATGCACCTCGGCATAGTGGCGCAGCGGCTCAAAATGCCCCGCGCCGTACACAGGCTCGGCTATCGTCTCCTTGTACGCGATGCCGCCCGCGCCTATGCGCACGTCCATGTCAAAGCGCTCGCGGATGAGCTGCGTGAGCACCTCCGTCTGCACTCTGCCCATGAGATGAATATGTATGGTCTTTGTGACGTCGTTCCATTCGAGCCTGAGCTGCGGGTCCTCATCCTCGAGCTGCCGCAGCTTTTTGAGCGCGTCCTGCTTGTCCGCGCCCTCGGGAAGCTCGATCGTATAGGACAAAACCGGCTCCGCCTCCGGCGGGAGCATATCGCCCTCAAAGCCGAGTCCCTGCCCCGCATATGCATTGCCAAGCCCCTGCACGGCAACTATGCTGCCCGCGGCCGCCTCCTGCACGGTCTCATAGCCCGCACCGCTGTAAACTCTAAGCTCCGTCACGATCTGTCCGTTTACGCTGTCGCGGTTTTTAAGCGTGCCGCCGGTTATTTTCATGCAGGCAAGGCGCCGGTCGCGCCCGTCGCGCATGATCTTATAGACCTTCGCGCCGAACTGTGCGCCGTACTCGGGCGAAACGGTGAATTTTTCGATGAACGAAACGAGCTCCGCAACGCCGTCGAGCTTGAGCCCCGAGCCGAAGAGCACGGGAAACAGCCGTCTTGCGCGTATGCTCTCGGCAATATCCGCATCGTCTATGCGCTCGCCGCCTGCGTATTTTTCAAAAAGCCGCTCGTCGCTGACCGCGATGCGCTCGGCGTTTTCCTCGCTGCCGTCAAGCGGATCGTAGCAGCCCTCCGAAAGCCGCTCGCGCAGCTCGGAGAGTATCTTCTCCCGCTCGCAGATGCCCAAATCCATTTTCGTTGCGAAGATTATTATCGGCACACCGTATTTTTCGAGCAGCCGCCACAGCGTTTCCGTGTGCGCCTGAACTCCGTCCGTGCCGGATATGACTAGCAGCGCATAGTCGATGACGCCGAGGGTGCGCTCGGTCTCCGCGGTCAGATCCGCGTGTCCGGGCGTGTCGAGAAGGCACAGCTCCATTTTGTCCGTTCGGAGCTGCGCCTGCTTTGAAAATACGGTTATTCCTCTCTCGCGCTCGATCTGATGCGTGTCGAGCGCCGTGTTTCTGTGGTCAACTCTGCCGAGCTTTCTTATGCTGCCCGTTGTATAAAGCAGCGCCTCGGACAGAGTGGTCTTTCCCGCGTCCACATGCGCCAGCACGCCGAGGACAAGCTTTTTCATGCTCAAAGCTCTATAAGCTCGTACTCGCGGCTGCCCACGCCGATCTCGGCCGCGGCTTCAATGGTGTGGATGCCGTTGCGCGATTCGATGCGCTCTATGAGGTCGCTCTTGCCGGGGTCGTCGCTTGCGTAGACAAGGTCTATGCAGGCCTGGTCGATCGCAACGGGGTCGAGCGAGGCGAGGATTCCGATATCGCCTATCTTCGGATTCTCCGCCACGGCGCAGCAGTCGCAGTCAACGGACATATTCTTCATGATGTTCACAAACGCCATCCTGCCGCCGAAGTGATCGACAACGCTCTTTGCCGCGTCCGCCATACACTCAAGGAAGCTGTCGTGATCCGAGTGCCAGAAGTTGTCGATATCTCTGACACCGTGGATATACTTCTTGCCGTAGCTCGACGCGATGCCGATGGAGATGTTTTTGAGTGCGCCGCCGTAGCCGCCCATGGGGTGGCCCTTGAAGTGGGACAGAACGAGCATGCTGTCGTAATCGAGCAAATTTTTGCCCACGTAGTTCGTCTCAAGCTGCTTGCCGCCGACAACGGGGAGCTCGACCTGACCCTCCGCGTCCATGATGTCCACGTCCGCTATCTCGATCCAGCCGTGAAGCTGCATGGTCTCCTTGTGACGCTCGGTGGTATCTCTGCCGCCGTCATACGCGGTGTTGCATTCGACTATCGTGCCGTTTACGTGATTAACGGCGCTCTTCATGAAATCGGGGCGCAGGAAATTCTGGTTTCCCGGCTCGCCGCTGTGCAGCTTGACGGCGACGCTGCCGCCGAGCGTGATGCCGAGCGCGTCATATGCTCTGACAACGTTCTCGGGGGTGACTTCTTTTATAAAATAAACCTTTGACTTTTCCATCTTACCGCTCCTTTATTTTAAATAATAAAATATTATATAATAAGCCGTCCGTTTCTTCAATATTTGCTATTCCAATTTCGGCAAAAAAGATATAAAATAGCTCCAAGTGATATTAAAAAACGGAGCAGTAATTATATGAAAGCCGTACTCGCAGTGCTCATCATCATATGCGTTCTTCTCGCAGCGGCATACGCCGTGGGGCTCATCTTCGTGAAAAAGCTCATCGTCAGACAGGACGATTTCCCGACTCCGGAAACGGGTGCGAAAAGCTCGGGGCTTTTAAAGCCCACGGGAGAAGCGCTCTGGAAGCACAATATCCCCTATTTTGCGCCGTTTCGTGACCTGCCGTTTGACGAGGTGACCGTCACCTCCGACGACGGACTTCGCCTGTGCGCCGACGTGCTTCGCGGCAGCGGCAAGGGCGTCACGGTCATATTCTTCCACGGCTACAAGTCCGAGCCCGCCTGCGACTTTGCGGCGATGTATGATTTTTATCGCGAGCTCGGCTATGACCTCATGTTCGTGCATATGCGCGCACACGGCAAAAGCGAGGGCAAATACATAGGCTTCGGCGCTCTCGACAGATACGACGTCGTGCTGTGGACGAAAAAGGCCGCCGAGCTTTTCCCCGAAAACTCCATCTTCCTGCACGGCATGAGCATGGGCGCAGCCTCCGTCATGCAAAGCGCCGACCTTGAGCTTGACGGACGCGTTTGCGGCATGATAGCCGACTGCGGCTACTCCGACCTCGAAACGGTTTTTAAAAATCTCGTCGGCACGCTGTATCATCTGCCGGTGATGTTCGTCGATATTTTCGAATACGTCAACCTCCTCAAGGCGGGCTATGACTTTAAGGAAGCAAGCTCCCCGCGCAGCCTGAGCGTTTCCGAGACCCCGCTTTTATACATCTGCGGCGAGTGCGACCGATACGTGCCCAAGGACATGGCGCAGCGCATCTTTGACGCCTGCCGCGCGGAAAAGGAGCTGCTGCTCGTGCCCGACACGGGTCACGCGGCAAGCTTCATGTGCGCAAACGAGAAATACAAGTCCATGGTGAAGGACTTTATAAATAAGCACAGGAGGATAAACTAATGGGGAAATCGGCAAAAGAGCGTAAGGGAGGCATCGGCGCTCTCAACTGGACGCTGCTTTTGGTCATAGGCTTTTCCGCACAGATCGCATGGGTCATAGAAAACAACTGGTTTGCAAACTTCTTGTATTCCGACTTCGGCGCCCAGCTCGGCGTCGTGACGGCCATGACGATATGCTCGGCAAGCGCAACGACGTTTTCGGCACTGTTTTTCGGAACGCTGTCCGACCGCATAGGCTCACGCAAGAAGCTCATCACTTGGGGCTCGATACTCTGGGGCGTGTTCACCATTGCGTTCGGGCTCACGCACTATCTGCGCGACAGCATTTACAACAACGTCATGCTCGTGGGCGTTACCATCGTCGCGGCGGACACGATAATGAGCTTTTTCGGCTCGATGGCAAACGACGCGGGCTATAACGCATGGTACGCGGACATGATGGACGACTCAAACTCCGGTCAGATAGGCGCGGTCGCGGCCACGCTCCCCGTCATCGGCACCCTCGTCGGCACCCTCGTGGGCGGTATGTTCGTGACCGGGCTTGCGACCGAGGCAAACCCGCAGGCGGGCTACATCATTTTCTTCTCCGTCGCAGGCGGCGTGACCATCCTCGTCGGCATAGCGTCGTTTTTCCTCTTGAAGGACGCACCCACGCTCAAGCCCGTCAAGGACGGCGGCTTCTGGCATCAGTTCGGCTCGACCTTCAACTTCAAGCGCTTTGCCGCAAACCGCGAGCTTGCGCTCGTTTTCGTAACTCTTTGCGTGTTTTTCATCGGCTACAACTGCTATTTTATACACATCATGAACTGGATGAACTACACCCTCGGCTTTGCCGACCCGAGCCTCATCCTCGGAATTCCGCTGCTGCTCGCGGTCGCGCTCTCCGTTCCGTTTATTAAGGTCATAAACAACAAAAAGGTGCCCGCAGTCGCGGCGTTTGCAACGATCCTGAGCATTCTCGGCTGCCTGTTCGTGTTCTTCGTCGTGGGCAATATGAGCTCTACCTTCAACACCGAAAACGCGCTCGATCTTGCCGCGAACTGGCCCTGCTTTGTCGGCATCATCCTCGTCGGAGTGGGCTACGTCGTGTTCATGCAGGCGATGACGGTTTGGATGAAGCGGCTCTACCCCGAGGAGCACCGCGGCCAGTTTGAGGGCATAAGAATAATGTTCTTCGTGTTCTTCCCGATGATAGCCGGTCCGCTGCTTGCAGACCCCATATGCCGCGCCTTCGGCGAGAAGGTCTATCAGGTCGTGGATAAGGGAAACCTCATCTTCGTGACGGGCGCGCAGGCAAGTGAAATGGGCTATGACATATCTCAGATAGCCGAGGGCTATCTGCCGGTAAACGAGCTGTTTATAGCAGCCGCCGTCGTGACCGCCCTTGCGCTCATCCCCATGAGCATGGCGGCAAAGATGTATAAAGAAAGGAATAAGTAAAATGTCAGAAAAACGTTTTGAAAAGGTCTATGCTCAGGGCGCGATCGATGTTATGGAGATCTGGGTGGATAAGGAGACCGGCGTAAATTATCTCTACCACTACTCCGGTTACTCCGGAGGCTTGACCCCGCTGCTCGACCGCGAGGGCAAACCGATAATCACCACCGTAATTCAATAGTAAAAAAATCCGCTCACAGAGCGGATTTTTTCATATCTTCTTTTCGAGCAGGACTAAATTCACGCCCGCAAGTCCGTTAAACACGCATGGCACTATGCCCGCCTCGCGGTAGCCCAAGCGCGCGTATAATCTGCGCGCCGCGGCGTTTTTCGCGTTGGTGTCTATCCGCAGCACCGTGCAACCGTGAGCGGCGGCATATTCCTCATAAAAAGCAACGAATTTCGTTCCTATCCCGCCGCCCGCGCAGCTCGGCTCGACCGTGAGCGTATGCAGAACGCACACCTCGTCGGGCTCGGCGGCATATGTCCACGGCGCGCCTTCGTAAACGTCGACCTGCGTCTTGTTTATTATCCCCGCCGCCTTCACGACTCCTGCGTCGTCAAAAACGAACAGCTCTCCTCTGCACAGTGCGGCCTCGGCGGTCCCGCGCACGGGATAGACGCCCCGCGCCCAGCCTATGCACAAGGCTCCGCGCTCCTCGGCTGTGTGGATGTTATCGTAGATTTTTTCGATCGCGTCAATATCCGCGGTCCTCGCCTGTCTTATCACGCTTTTTTCGCTCCGATCATTTCATAAAGTATCTTCGCAACGCCGTGCTCATCGTTTTTCGGGCACACGATGTCCGCGGCGGCGCGGCAGCGCGCGCTTGCGTTTTCGACGGCAACGCCCAGCCCTGAAAAGGCGAGCATATCCGCGTCGTTATCGCCGTTTCCGAACGCGGCGGTTCGCTCGGGCAAAACACCGAGCCTTTCGCACAGTCTGCCGAGTGCAGCGCCCTTGCCCGCGTTTTTATCCGAAATTTCAATGAGCCTCGGCGAGGAGCTCGTAACGTAGGCATTTTGCAGCAGCCGCGTTTTCTCCCAAAGCTCGTCCATGTGCTCGGAGGTGCGGCACAGCACGTCAATGCTGTCGAGCCTGTCGGCATTGCTCCGCATAAACTCCGCCATATTCTCCTGCGGCAGACGCGTCGTCTGCACATAGGACACATACCGCGGCGAGCAGCCGTATTTGAGCGGCTGCGCCATGTATTTTGCGTCGCAGTACGCCTGACCGCCGACGAACACCTCCATCAGCTCGCCCTCGAAAATTTCGAGCACCCGCATGACCTCGTCGGCACGCAGCGTGAGGCTCATTATCCGCTCGCCGCCGGGATTTTTCACAACGGCGGCGCCGTTTGAGGTTATCGCATACCGTATGCCCGGTATCGCACAGACCCGCGCGGGCAGGGCTTTGAAGGCTCTGCCGGACGCGATGACTATCTCGATCCCAGCGTCAATGGCGGCTCTTATCGCGCTCTCCGTTTCCTCGGCGAGGCTCGAATCGCTCAGCAGCGTCGTATCGTCAAGGTCGAGAGCGGCAAGCTCTATATCGCGCAATTCGGTCATGTCAGTATACTATCCTTATCCGCCGCGTGAGCATTTCGAGCGTATGGCGGCTGCCGCCCACGCATTTTTCGCCGTCAAGCGCCCACGTCAGCTTTTTCATGCACTCGATCTCTATCCTGTCGGTGCGGCAGAACGAGATGAGCTCGTTGTTGAGATTTTGGCTTCCAAGCGCGTTTATGGTCGCCTGAAGCTCCGCCGTGGAGGTCGGAAGGCGAATGAGCAGCACCTCGAACAGACCGTCGTCGGCGACGACCTTCTGCCCGAAGAAGTCGAGCGCACCGGCAAGCTCGCTTGAGGACGCGACGATGCCGAAGATATATTCGCCCTCCTTAGTCTCGCCGTTCATCGTGATGCGCAGATGCTCGCTTTGCAGCTTTGCAAGATCCCTTATGCCGTCAAGCACGTAGGCGTAGAAGCCGAGCTTGTTCTTGAGCCGCTGCGGAGTGGTGTACGGCAGCCATGTGAATGCGCCGAAATCCGCCGCGTTTATGAAATACTTCGCGCCGAGCCTGCCGACGTCAACGCGGTGCTCCTTGCCGGAAACTATCCTCTTCGCGGCCTTGACGACGTCGGTGCTGATGCCGTGAAATTCGGCAAAATCGTTCGTAGAGCCGGACGGCATATAGCCCACGGGTATGTCCAGCCCCGCCTCGATAAGCCCCGCCGCGACCTCGTTCATCGTTCCGTCGCCGCCGGAGCAGCAGATCATATCATAGCCCGCGCCGTATGCCTTGACGTACTCCGTCGCGTCGCCGCGCTCGCGCGTGGGATAGAAGCTCACGCGGTAGCCCGCGTCCATGAATATCCCCGTGACCTCCGCGAGGTTTCGCATCATCTCGCCCTTGCCCGCAACGGGATTTATTATGAGCATCATCTGCTTCTGCGCCTCGGGCATGGCGCGTGTGTGCACCTTCTCCGGCTCGGACTGCGAATCGGAGCGCTCCTTGTCAAAGCGCTCGTACTCGACAAGGACGGTTTCGTAAATGGTCTTTGCCGCCTCGAAGGGGAAGTCATGCTCACGCTGGCGCACCATCTCCATGGGATCGACCGCACCGCTCAGGCAGGTCTCGACAAGGCTCACCATGCCCGACGCCGTGTCCGCTTCAAGCGCGTATGCGTTTTCGGTCATGAACTCGATATTGCGGCTCTCGCAGCCGGGCACCGCGTCAATATACAGTATCGGCAGGCGTTTCATGACGGCCTCGGTCGTGCTCAGTCCGCCCGCCTTGGTGATAATAAAGTCCGCAGCGTCCATGTAAAGGCTCATCTTGTCGGTGAAGCCGCAGATTTTAATTCTTATATCATCGCCCGTGAGGAATTGCAGATCCTTTTCGAGCTGGTGATTGCTGCCGCAGACGATAACAAGGCTGTCGTTTTCGCCGAGCACCTCGCCTATTTTGATCGCAATGCTGCGTATCGGGCCGCAGCCCATGCTGCCGCAGCACATCAGCAGCAGTCTGCCCTCCTCGCTCATGCCCAAGGCGCGGCGAGCCATGCCCTTTTCGGTCTTGCGGCAGAACTCCTCGCGCACGGGAATGCCCGAGGCGATTATTTTGTCCGGCATAACGCCCTGCGACTCAAACTCCTCGCGCAACTTCTCGTGGGGGATGAAAAACTTATCCGCGTCAATTTCCGAAACTCCGGGCGAGCAGGTATAATCGGTCGCAACGAAGAAGCTCGGAATGTTTATTTCGCGGTTTATCCTCAGCTCGGTCATCATGATGGCGGCGAAGATATGCACGCTTATGACAACGTCATAGCTGCCGCTGAAAAGCGTCTTGCACAGCTCGTCCGCGCCCTTGGCGTTCTGCTCGTAGATGGCTCTGTTTTGCGGCAGCTTTTCGCTTATGCGGTAGCCCGCTCCGTAAAGGCGCGGGGCGTATTTATACGCAAGCTCGTGGCCGCGGCTGATAAAATCGGCGCGTGCCTTGGGCAGGAAGCCGAGCGCGTTGACAACGTCGCACTCGCAGCCCTGCTTTTTAAAATATTCGCACAGCGCGGCAGCGGCGCTGTTGTGTCCTCCGCCGGTGGCGCAGGTGAGTATCAGTACCTTCATTCCTTTGCCGCCCTCCTTTTTCTTCGCTGCTCGAGCATTACGAGCCTCGGTCTGTTGTATCTTTGAATGATTATAAACGGCAGGTTGCCGAGAAGATTATACACGAGCCAGAAAACGACTGCCCACGCACCTCGCCAGAAGAAAAATATCCCCAACGACAGCAGCATTAGCGCCCAATGCACGCACTCGGCAACGCAGGTCTCGGCAATGAGCACGTCCATGCCCTGCGACTTTACCGCCGACATTTTCTTCTTGACCATGTCGGGCATTATTTTGCTCATGTCCGGCAGCCTGTCCTTCCAGTGCTTTATGCCGAGCTTTTCATAGACCTTGCCGCCGTTTTCCCAGTCCGCACTGCGGTAAGGGAACCTCTGCGGATCAAAATGTGCCCTCGGCAGCGCCTGACCGGCAAAATGCGACAGTACTCCGAGCGCCGCAACATACAGCGCAGCATACAAAAGGCTCATTTTTCGCCTCCGAGTATTTTAACGTACCTTGCCGTGTAGACGATAAGGCTCAGCACTATGAGCGCCGCGCACACGACCGTGCAGCCCACGGATACCGCCTGCGGAAGATAGGGGTCGATGACGTGCAGCATCATGACGGCGTAGATGACGCCCGTGCACAGCTTTCCGACCCAGATGGCGCTGTTTACGGTGTCGGTCTTTTTAAGGACGTACCAGCCCATACCGAGCATTACGAGCTCCTTTATGACGTGAAGCCCCAAAAGCCACCACATGGCGGGAAAACGCATGGCAACGCAGAACATCATCGCGCACTGCGTCAGCTTATCCGCAACGGGATCGAGCACCTTGCCCAGATCCGTCACCATGTTGAATTTGCGCGCAATACGCCCGTCAAGAATGTCGCTCAGACCGCTGGCTGCCAGCGTTATGAGCGCACTCGCAAACTCCTCACGCACATACAGCACCACGAAAAGCGGTATCAGCAGCAGGCGGAAGTAGCTCAGCAGGTTCGGAATAGAAAACGCTTCCTCGCGGATCTGCTTTCCGATGTCTCTCATTTCAGGTTCTCCTGACATTTTCTCACCATCTCCGTCCATAGTTTTTCAAAGCATATTTTACCGACAATTCCCCCTCTCGTCAAGTTATTGGCAATACACTCCAAGCGGCAAATGTTCGGTATCTGCTGAAAAGTCAATGAAAATTTACAATTTATTAATTACTATACCACGCGAAATCCGTATAATACGCAGGGCTGTTTCGGCCTAAACTACAAATGGGAGCGATCATCATGAATTCAAACTACGACGTTGCGATAATCGGATGCGGCACGGCCGGTATTTTTGCTGGTTACGAGCTTATTGCCCGTCATCCCGAGCTTAAGATCTGCGTTCTCGACCAGGGCGGAGATATCTATTCGAGGCATTGCCCCATTGTTGCAGGCAAGGTCAAGGAATGCATCCATTGCAGCATTTGCGACACCATGTGCGGCTTCGGCGGCGCGGGTGCTTTTTCCGACGGCAAGTATAACTTCACGACCCAGTTCGGCGGCTGGCTGACCGATTTCATGGACGACGACGAGGTCATGGAGCTTATTAACTACGTTGACACCGTCAATATGAAATACGGCGCGACCGACAAGACCTTCTCGACCGACACTCCCGAGGCAAAGGCTCTCGAGCGCGAGGCACTGAAGCACGACCTGCACCTTCTTCAGGCAAAGGTCAAGCATCTCGGCACCGAGAATAACCTTCGCATACTTCAGAATATGTACGAGGACCTGCGCAAGGTCATCGAATACCGCTTCCGCACCGAGGTCGTTTCCATCGACCGTGCCGACGACGGCTACGAGCTTTCCCTCAAAAACGGAGACGCCGTCAGATGCGCCTACCTCATCGTCGCTCCCGGCAGAAGCGGCGCGGAGTGGTTCTCCGAGCAGTGCAGAAAGCTCGGCGTCAAGCTTATAAACAATCAGGTGGATGTCGGCGTTCGCGTCGAGCTGCCCGCGACCGTGTTTGAGCACATAACCGACGTTGTGTACGAGTCCAAGCTCATCTACCGCACCAAGCAGTACGGCGACAAGGTCCGTACCTTCTGCATGAACCCCTACGGCCACGTCGTCGCCGAGAACGTCGAGGGCATCAACACCGTAAACGGTCACTCCTACTCCGACCCGGCTCTGCGCAGCGAGAACACAAACTTCGCGCTTCTCGTTTCCAACCGCTTCACCGAGCCCTTCGATCAGCCCTACCGCTACGGCAAGCACATCGCCTCGCTGAGCAATATGCTCTCCGGCGGCGTACTCGTGCAGCGCTTCGGTGACCTCGTAAAGGGCGTTCGCACCAACGAGCACCGTCTTGCTCAGTCCTACACCCACCCCACGCTCACCGCGGCAGTCCCCGGCGACCTCAGCCTCGCTCTGCCCAAGAGGCAGCTTGACGACATCATTGAAATGATCTACACTCTCGACAAGATCGCACCGGGCACCGCGAACTACGACACTCTGCTCTACGGCGCAGAGGTCAAGTTCTACTCCTCCCGCCTTGAGCTGTCGGGCGAGCTCGAAACAAAGTTCTCGAACTTCTTCGCAATAGGCGACGGCGCAGGCATCACCCGCGGTCTCGCTCAGGCGGCAGCCTCCGGCGTCAAGGTCGCGCAGGTCATCTCCGGGCGCCTCGGCAAATAAAATATAAGTCAAAAGCAGCACCCACAGTGGGTGCTGCTTTTCATATAAGCTTCTCGGCGGAGAATTCGCCGTCCAGTATCGCAAGGCCGGCGGGATTTTTCATATTGACCGTCCATATGCTTATCCCCGCCAGCGCATATTCGCGCACGAGCGAAAGCCGCGCGGCGACGCTTCTTGCGTCCTCGAACCACACCTCGCGGCGCACTCCGTCGGGGTCTGTGTAAGTAAAATGCGGCGCCTTGGCGCCCTCGTCGAAGCCTATCTGCGCGAAAACCGACGCGGCAAGCTCGGTAGCGGCGGCATTTGAAATGACCTGCGCGGGCTGACCCTGCCGCCACGGCAGACGCCAATTATAGCCGTAGTTTGAAAACCCGAGCAGTATCTTCGACGGCGGTATGCGCGTCACGGCGTAGTCGAGCACTCTGCGCATCTCGTTTACGGGCGACACGGCGCGCGGCGGCGAATATGTGTAGCCCCATTCGTAGGTCATGATAACGACCCTGTCGCTGTAAACGCCGTGCGCCTCGTAGTCGTGCGCGGTGTACAAAATGCCGTGCTGCGTGTCGGAGGTCTTGGGCGCGACGGTGCTCGTAAGGACGTAGCCGTTTGCGTGCAGGCTCTCGGACAGGCGCTTTAAAAACTCGTTGCAGCCCTCGCGGTCATAGGGCTGGACGTATTCGATGTTGAGATTTACTCCGTAATACCCGCGGCGGCGCAGCACCGAGAGCGCGTTCTCTATAAGCGAGCGCTGCGAGGCTGCGTTCGTGAATATATCATGGGCGATCTCGCTCGAAAAGCCGCCGTTTGAGCCGATATTTGTGAGCGTGAGCAGGGCTGCGCAGCCATGGCGGCGAGCGTCGCTTATCATGCCCTCGTCCGCGATCGGCGTTATGCCTCCGCCCGAGTCGATGCGCCACGAAAACGGGCACAGATACGTAAGCCGCGGCAAGATCTCCTCAAGCTGCCGCGAGCCGATGCTCGGATAGGCGTAGCCGCTTATCTCTGTCTCTCTGTCGGGCAGCGCACCGTCCGGAACGACTATCGCCTGCCCCACGCACAGCCGCGAGGCATCGGAAACGGCGTTTATCCGCGCAAGGGTCTGAACCGAGACCCCCGCGGCCTTTGCTATCGAATACAGACTGTCGCCCCGGCGCACAACGTAGATTCTCATACCATCACCTCTGTTAGATGGTATGAGGATCTTTGTTAATTAGTACAAAATCTGCTTTATGGAAACATCTGTGCCGCCGTGGACAGTCCTGCTTCAGGAGCCGCAGACGCCGAGATAATCATTCGCATTATCCCGGAACAGCCTGACGGCTCCGTCACCGTCGCCCGCGGCAATGCATCCTGCAAAGCCCTCCAGCGACGCTATCGTCCCGTCAACGCCCATTCTGCTTATCCAGTCACGCCAAAACGTGATGCTCACATCTTTAAAGCCGTTCATAATGAGCGGTATCATGTTGTTTCCGGACTTTGTGCATATATAAATATGAAACCGATAAACCAGCTCTGCGAGCAGATCGACGTTTTCCGGCTCGCGCACCGCGGCGTCGCGGACGTCCTTTATATGCATCCGCAGCAGTAATATCTGATCGGCCGTATGCTTTTGCGCCATAAGCCTCATCGCCATGCCCTCAAGCGCCTCGCGCACCTGCAAAAGGGACTTGATCGACTCGCGGTCAAGTCTTCCGCCGTTATATTTCAAAAGCGCAAGCAGCGTCTCCACGTTGCCGGTCTCGGAATAATTTGCCACATACACCCCGTGGCGGGGGCTGATCGTAAGAAAGCCCTGCCGCTCGAGATTTTTGATCCCTAGATGCACGATGCTCTTGCTGACCCGCATGCTCTCGGCAAGCTCCCGCTCCGTCGGGAGCTTTTCGCCTATTTTCAGCCGTCCGGATAAAATCATCCCCTGTATCTGCTGCTCGAACATCTCCGTTATTGTCGGCGCCACTATCGCTTCAAACTTCTGCATCAGACAACCTCCGCCGTGATATTGGTCAAAATCTGACCACAGAAAAAATATAGCCTTTTTTCGTCAAAAAGTCAAGTAAATACTTGATTTAATTTTGACAAGCGCTATACTGCACTCAGTGATTAGACCACGGCGCAAATCTAAACAAATCTTTAAGGAGGAAAACGATGCAAAAGTTTGACGCAATTGTTATCGGCGGCGGCTCCGGCGGAAATGTCGGCGCATTGACGCTGCAAAAGGGCGGGAAAAAGACTCTGCTCATCGAAAAGCACAACATCACCGGAGGTACGGGCTCATCCTTCCGCCGCGGGCGCTTCGAGTTCGAGACCGCGCTGCACCAGCTTTACGGCATAACGGACGACTACAAGGGCGACAAGGGACAGCTCAGAAAGATTTTTGAAGAGCTCGGAGTGTATGACAAGCTGGAATTTGTCGTTCAGCACGAGACCTTCCGTCTTGCGATGGGTGACTTGTCCGTAGCCTTCCCCGGCAGCCACGAGGGCTTCAAGGCGGTTTGCAAGAAGGTCTCTCCGATGGAGGCCGAGGCCGTGGATAAATATCAGGAGCTTTGCGACAAGGTCGCCGAGGAATTCTACGATCTGTTCAGCTGCATCGCCGAGGACGAGCCGATCTCCAAGGAGCGCTTCCCCAACCTGTTTGAGTACGGCCCCCTGCCGACCGCAGATCTTCTGAAGAAGTTCTTCAAGCACCCGCTCGTCATAGGCGCATACTCCACCTATTACGGATATCTCGGCATCCCCGTCGAGACAAGTCCCTTTGTGGATATGGCACTGTGCTATGCCCGCGGTGAGGGCACCTGCTACGTCAAGGGCGGCAGCGCAATGATGTCGGCCGCTATCACCAATGAATTTATGGATTGCGGCGGCACGGTCAAGCTCGGCAGCGCCGTGACCAAGATACTAGTCGAGGACGGCAAGGTCAAGGGCGTACAGTGCGACGACGGCTCGGAATACTACGCCGACATGGTTTTGAGCAACATGAACAAGGTGCGTGTTTATGTCGATCTTCTGGACGAAAAGGACGTTCCCGAGCAGGTGTTCGACGACCTGCGCGTTTCCGTGCCCAGCCAGTCCATATTCTCCGTTTACATGGGACTCGACTGCACGCCCGAGGAGGCCGGAATACTCAACGAAACGAGCTTCTGCCGCAGGGTCACAGACCCCTCAAAGACCATGAACACCCGCTACGACGTCAACCTGCGCACAGATTATCTGTCCGGCGTGGAGTTCTCCTGCTATAACGTCGATACTCCGGATGCAAGCCCCGAGGGCACCTGCGTTCTTTCCGTTCTGGCAAGCAAGGTTCCCGATTGGTTCCTGAGCTGCCCTATCGACGAATATTACGAGCGCAAGGACCACTATCTTGAGGAGGTCCTCGACTACGTCTACGAATGCTATCCCGGTGTGAAGGGACATATCGAGGAGATCGACGCGGCAACGCCCGTAACGCTCATGCGCTACCTCGGCTCGCTCAACGGCGGTATCTACGGCCTTGACGCATACATGAAGGACTACATAGCAAACAAGCTCGATGTTGACTCCCCCATAAAGGGGCTGTACTTCTGCGGCTCGTCCGTGTTTGCGGGCGGCTTCAACGTATCAATGACAAGCGGCCATTTCTCAGCAAAAAGAATGCTGCATGACGCAGGAAAGGAGGCATAAGCATGAGAAATCTTAAAGAATTCGAGGGCATGACCAATATAGATCAGATCGCGCATGAGATCGAGGTCTGCAAGACCTACTCCGTAGACCACCGTGCCCGCCGCGGCTGGCACACGGAGACGCTTAATCAACTGCACCCGAAGCACATTGACTTCACCGTGACCGAGATTACCGAGGCAAGCCCCTCGGCCAAGACCTTCCGTCTCACGCCGAAATGCGGCTTTGTGCCGCCGTTCCGCCCCGGTCAGTTTATAAACATTGAGATGGAGATAAACGGCATCCGCACCACCCGCGCCTACACCATCAGCTCTCCGATGAGCCAGCGCAGCTACTATGAGATAACCGTCAAGCGCGCCCCCAACGCCTTCGGCAGCGCGCATATGCTCGACGACGTGAAGCTCGGCGATACCGTCATCGCCTCGGCTCCGTCCGGCACGTTCTACCGTCTGCCCTGCGTGCACGGCAAGCGTCTTGTTTTCATCGCCGGCGGCAGCGGCATCACCCCGTTTATGAGCATGCTCCAGACCGACTATGACAAGATGGTCAAGGACTTTGATATCGACCTCATTTACGGCTGTGCCGATGAGGATGATATAATTTTCAAGGACCGGCTCGACAAGCTCGCAGCCGAGGGGGTCTGCCGTGTACACTATGTCATCTCCAACCCCAAGCCCGACTGCAAGTACCGCACCGGCTTTGTGACCGGCGAGCTTATAAAGGAAATATCCGGCGATGTTTCCGCCTGCACCTACTATATGTGCGGCCCGAACGTGATGTATCACTTTGTGCGCAAGGAGCTTGAGGCTCTCGGCGTTCCGCGCCGCAGCATACGCCAGGAGGTCGAGGTCATTCCCGGCGATCCCACGCAGTTTGCGGGCTGGCCGGAGGATGTGGGCTCCTCCAGCCACTTCACCATCACGCTTGCGGACGGTCGCCGCATAGACGCCTGCGCAACGGACACCATCATGACCGCGCTTGAAAAGGCGGGCGTCGTTGTTCCCAGTCTTTGCCGCAGCGGCGAGTGCAGCACCTGCCGAACCAAGCTCATCTCCGGTACGGTGTTCCACCCCGGCACGGAGCTTCTGCGCAAGGCAGATATGCGCTTTGGCTATATCCATCCCTGCGTGACTTATCCGGTCAGTGACATAAGCATACTGATCTGATATTTCTCCCCCTCGTTCCTCCCCGGCATAATGTCGGGGAGGTTTTTGATTTTCCGCTTGACAGCGCGCCCTTGCGCGGTGTACGCTCAAAGAAAAAACGCACGAGGGGGAGCGGCATGAGGATAATAAAAAAATGGGTCGGGCGGCAGCCCGAGGGCGCAGGTGAAATCAGGCTTCTTGAGGTCACGCAGGCGGAAATGTTCGAGCAGATGTATCCGCTTTTGGGGCAGTGCGCCCTGCACGCAACAAGCGGTCACGACGTTGACCTGAGGCTCTATTTCATATGCGAAAACGGGCGCAGGATATTGCCGGTGGACAAGCCGAGCGTCATGAGCGGCGCGTTTAACCGCGGCGTGAGCCCGCTCGCCGATTGCGATATAGTTTCCGCGCAGAGCATTTCCGAGCTTGTCGATACCTCCGCGCTCCTGCCCGCCGTGGAGGCGAGCGAATATCTTTTTAAATAGCAAAAAGCACCCCTTGTGGGGTGCTTTTTGCTGTTATATCAGCCGATACCGCCGAGTATCGCTCCTGCAACGAGCGCTATGAGCGCGCAGGCGCAGTAGACGTATTTGCCGAGGGGGTAAAACCAACTTCCGATGGGCTTGCGCGCTCCGAGATTGACGCTCTCGAGCACGAACTTTTTGCCGCCGACCCAGAAGAACATGATTGCCGCAAGCAGCGCTCCGAGCGGGCAGATGTAGATGGAAACGACGTCCATCCACTGCGAAACAATGGCCTGAATGCACAGTGCGATGCCGCAGCCTATGACGTGAATGACCGCGGTCGCAGGTACGCGGCGCAGCTTGAACTTCTCCTGCAAAAACGCCACGGGCGCTTCGTAGAGGTTTATTATCGAGCTCAGTCCCGCAAAGGTCACGCACACGAAGAACACGATGCCGACCACGCGGCCGCCTACCATGCCGTTCATGACGCTCACGAGATAGATGAACATAAGTCCGGGGCCGCCGTCGCTGAGCTGTGCGCCGCCCGTTGCCATGGCGGGGATAATGACGAATGCCGCAAGCAGCGCGGCGAGGGTGTCGAATATCGCGACGTTGCGCGCCGAGGAGGGTATGCACTCGTCCTTGCTCAGATACGAGCCGTAGATAACGCTTCCGTTACCGGCGACGGACAGCGAGAAAAACGCCTGCCCGAAGGCATATATCCACAGCTTCGGGTCGGCAAGTCCCTTTGGATTCACGGTCAGAATGTAGCTGTAGCCGTCCGACGAGCCGGGCAGGGTGAACACGTAAACGCCCAGCGCGACAAACAGGATAAACAGCACGGGCATCATGACCTTGTTCGCCTTTTCGATGCCGCCCGCGATGCCGAAGGACATTATGCCGAAGCTCACAACGATGGCAACGATTATCCAGAGGTTCGCGCCCCATGCGCTTGCGGTGCCGACGAAGGTGCCGGCGATGGTGTCCATATCCTGGCCCATGCCGAACAGACCGCCGGAAACCGCCATGAACGTGTACTTAAATATCCAGCCCATGACGCAGGTGTAGCCGATGGCAAGGGCAAGCGAGCCGAGGATCGGGATATAGCCGATGCGCTCGCCTATTTTGCGATTGCCGCAGCGCAGCTCGGTGCACTTTCCGAAGGAGCCCATCGGCCCCGCTCCGCCGGCTCTGCCGAGGGAAAACTCGCCGATGACGCCGGTGGACGCGATGAGTATGACAAAAATAAAGTACGGCAGGAGGAAGGTCAGTCCTCCCCAAGTCGAAACGAGCATGGGAAATCTCCAAATGTTGCCCATGCCGACCGCGGAGCCGATGCAGGCGATGATAAAACCGCTGCGGCTGCGAAATCCGTCGCGCAGATGATCGTTATTTTCCATTATTCTTACCTTTCGCTCTCTCTATTGGATAAACCCATCTTACTATACCCTGTAAGCCGTCCAAAGTCAAGAAAAGCGCAGAGCTTGCTTTGCAGCGCAAAAGGCTCCGCCGGCAAAAGACCGGCAGAGCCTTTGGGTTCTAAGCTCAGGCGTTGACGCCGTTGCGGATGGCCTTGACCTTGTCGTACTCGCCGTTGACGTAGTACAGGGCGTTGTCCATCG
>CAKTOX010000012.1 GCA_934590355.1 uncultured Oscillospiraceae bacterium | reverse complement strand
GACATATCCAACTATTTTCTGTGCCATTATTCAGCACCTCTTTCTTATTATTCTTTGATTTCCTCGACCTGATCGAGTTCAAGGTCGACGGGAGTCTCTCTGCCGAACATAGAGACGACGACGCGGACCCTGTCCTTTTCGGGCTCAAGCTCCTCAACGGTGCCGAGGAAGCCCGCAAGAGGACCGTCGGTGACCTTAACGGTGTCGCCGATCTGATAACCCGTGACGATCTCGTGACGCTCGACGCCGAGATCATAGATCTCCTGCTCCGTGAGCGGAACGGCCTTGCCGCCCGAGCCTACGAAGCCGGTCGCACCGCGGACGTTGTGGATCAGATGCCAGCTGTCGTCGGTCAGTATCATCTTGCACAGAACGTAGCCGGGGAACACCTTGCGCTCAACGGTCTTTTCGCCGGTGTCGGTGAACTCGGTGACGGTCTCCATGGGGATATTGACCTCGTGGATCAGATCCTGCATTCCGCGATTTTCGGCAGCCTTCATGATAGCCGCCGCAACTGCGTTTTCATAACCTGAATAGGTATGGATCACATACCATTTTGCGTCTTCTGCCATAATCGCTAACCTGCAATCTCGAAGATGACGTTCACGACCAGTCCCGCGAGCTCATCAAAGCCCCAAAGGACAACGGCGGCGATCGCCATTACGAAAAGCGCGACACCGGTGTTCGTTGCAAGCTGCTTGGGAGTCGGCCATACGACCTTCTTCAGCTCACTCTTGAGCTCGCGGAACCATTTACCGATGCGCTGGAAAAAACCAAGCTTTTTGTTTTCGTCTTTCTTGACGGCGTTAGTGTTTTTGACAGGAGCAGCTTTTTTCTTCTCTTCAGCCATTTTTTGCACTCATCCTTTCAGAAAGTTACTTGGTTTCAACGTGCTTGGTGTGCTTGCGGCAGAAGGGGCAATACTTGCTTCTTTCGAGCTTCTCGGAAGTATTCTTTTTGTTCTTGACAGTATTGTAGTTCCTCTGCTTGCACTCGTCACATCTGAGTGTGATCTTGACTCTGTTGTCAGCCATACTTTTCGGCACCTCCTATTTTATTTATCCGCGTTACGGTGCGGACATTTGCCTCCCTGTATTGGAGTCCGGCCGCCGCGCTCCGCACAAATGTGCGCACGAAAAAAGACCTCTCGTCCGACAGGTAATCAATAATATACCACACAGTGCATGAAAGGTCAAGTTTTTTTATGGCAAATGCACCCCGCTTTTCTTCGTCGGATAAGCGGAGTGCATTTGCTTTTTTCCTATTTCCCCAAAAGTTTTGCCGAGGCGCACATGATCGTGTCAAACGCGGCATCCATGCGCCTTATGGCCTTGCGCAGGAAGCGATAGGGGCTCTCTGACTCCCAGTCGCTGCCGAGCGCGCTTATAAGGCCGTTTGCGATGAACGGCAGGAAGGCGCGTATCTGCTTCTTGTGGTGGATCTCGTCGAGATCAAGCAGAACGTGCACGCCGAGCTGCTGCATCTTTTCGCCGTGCTTTAACACGGCCTCGCCCGCATTCGCGAGAATGACCTTCATGCCGAGCGCCCCCGTGAGCCGGCGCAGCACCGCCTCGGTAGTGTCATTCCACTCAGCGTCCTTCATGCTGAGCAGTAAGCACTTATCGCCGAAGCAGAGCTTCTCGAGTCCTTGCGCCGTGAGGAGGCTGTCCCGATAGATGACCATCGCCGCGGGAAGCACCTCGGGGAGCTCCTCGTTCATAAGGCTGTCGAGTATATCCTGCGACTTCTCGCGCCTTTCAAGAAACTCCTCGACCGTGCTCTCGTCGGGGTCATACACCGGAGCGGCTACGATCAGATCGACTCCCGCGTCCTTTGCCGCCATCAGGCGGCGTATGGTGTCGATCCTGCTCTTGCAGGTCTTATCCATACCGGGCATGATGTGTGCTTTGAAATCAATTATCATAGCATAACTTCACTCTTTCTTTTACTTGTTTCGATAAGGCGATTCAATCCGCGGCAGGGATAATACAGCGCAATACCCAGAATTATTGCGCCGAGGGCGACGCCGAGAAGGACGAGTATATTGCGTAGATAAGCGTTGCCGTACATTCCTGCGACGGTCTCGCGCATTGCATCCATAGCGTATTTAAACGGCATAAAGGCATAGAGCTTCCGGAACACCTCAGGGAGGACCTCAACGGGGTAGGTACCGCCGGAGCCTGCGACCTGAACGACCATGACGATGACGGAGATAGCCATGCCTATATTGTCAAGTGCGAAAACAAGTGCGTAGTTAATAAGAGAGAAGCAAAGACCCGTGACGACCGCGGCAAGAACAAATCTCCATTCCGAGACGCACTGTATCTGAACATACCACAGGTCGCCGAGAGCCACGATGAGCGCCTGCGCGAGCGCAACGACGAAAAACAGTCCGTAGCGCCCGAAAAATCTCTCGTGCAGACGCAATCCCGCAGGCTCATCCTCCTTGCGCAGCTTCACCTTCAGAAGCACCGCGCAGAGCAGCGCGCCGACCCACTGTGCAAGCACGGTGTAAAACGGCGACATTGCCGAGCCGTAGGTCGCGATCTCGTATTTTATGACGGTGTTCATGCCGATGGGCGAGGCAAGATAGCCGCCGATGAGGTCGCCGTCGTTTTCAAGCGCGTCCGTGACCTCCTTGAATAGCTTGCTGCCGGCAAGGGCGGAGATAAACTCGGAGACAACGCCCAGCTGCTTCTGCGCACCCTCAAGCGCCTTGCGGGTGTCGATAAAGCCCGACTGCATGCTGCCGATGGAGCCGAGGTAGGAGTTTAACGTCCCGCTCAGAGCGCCGGTGCTGCTTTGCAGACGGCTCAGAACGCCCGATACATTGGCGGCTGCACCCTGCGCGCCGCTGAGCGCCTCGTGCAGCTTCGGGGCAAGCTCGGAGCTTATCATCGAAGAAAGGCTGCTTATCGTGCTGCGGCACTGCTCGACGGCGGAAAGTATCTCGTCCTGCTGTGCGCGCACGCCCTCCCAGCTCTCCTCCGTCGCCGTTTCAAGAGCGGCAAGGCGCGAGCTGAGTGCGGAAAGGCTGTTTGCCAGACCGTTCATCTGGGCTGCGGCGGCGTCAAAACCGATGGAGGTAAACGACTGCGCCATGTCCCGGCAGTTGGTCGAGAGCGAATTCAAAAGCGCAACGTCGGCGCTGAGTCCCGTCGTGACATAGTCGTTATAGCGGTTTATGTCGGAGAAAATGTCGGTGAGGCTTGCCTGGATCGACGCAAGATCCGCGTCTGCCTGACTGAGCGCCGTCGTTATAGAGCTAACCGTCGTGTCGATGCGGCTGTCTATCGTCGCGGTGTTATTCTCGGCGTTTTCGAGCAGCGCCTTGGACTGCTCGAGCGTCTCACCCGTGCTGCGGCACAGGTTCACCGAAACGCTTATGAGGTTTTTCGCGGCGTTGGTGAGCCCGTTCGCGGCGTTGAGCGCCGTGCAGCAGTCACCGAGCTTGACGCTCAGGCTGCCGATATCCGCGCTGAGATTTGTCAGCAGCGACTCCGCGTTTATGCCGTTTGCATTGGCAACGGAGATGAGATCGGCAATGTCGTCGGAGATGGTCTGCACGAAGGTGGAGTTGACCTGCTCCTGAACGGCGGTCTTGGCCTTGCCGGTTATCTTCGGCGCGATGGCGTTTTTCTTGTCGTTCTGATAGAAAACTATCTCGGGGCTTTTGATCTCGCCGCTGAGAAAGCTCGTGACGTTTGCGGTGAAATCCTCGGGCACGACGAGTGCGGCATAGCAGTCGCCGCTGTAAACCAGCTCAAGCGCGTCCTTTTCGCTGTCAACGAACACCCAGCCGATGCTGTCGTTGGCCTCAAGTGCGCTTATGACCTGCGAGCCGATGTTTATCTTCAGTCCGAGCACGCTTTGACCCTCGTCCTCGGAGGCGACCGCGACCTTTATGCGCGAGGTGGCGTCCGTGCCGTAGGGGTCCCAGTTTGAAAAGATATTGAACCACGCATACAGACAGGGCACGACGCACAGGCCGAGAATGATGACAAGGCCGACGACGCTTGAATTTATGCGCTTAAAATCGTTTTTGATTATGGTGAGGATATTTTTCATCTTCCGCCCTCCTCATCAGACCTGCGCAGCTCGTGCCGAAGCGGTCTGCGCTTGACGTTAACGTTTATGAGACTGTCAAACTCGCCGAGCTCGCAGCGCGACAGCTCGTTTAGCGTGGCCTGAAGCTGATTGTCGAAATACGCGATGAATATGAGAAACGCCGCGACAATGAACATACAGAATATCCAGATCAGGAGGAAAACTATCCTCGAGCTGTCGGTCAAAAGCATGATGACGAGAAGCACGAAGGGAATGACGAACAGACTTATAAGCCCGTGGCGGATGCGCCGCTTGTTATCCTGATGGCGCTGCTCCGCGTACATAAGGAGCTTACCGTACAGAACGTCGGTGTTGTTTTCACGAACCTTGACATTGAGCTTTTTCGTCATATCACAGCACCCCCGTCTTTTCCATCTCGCCCTCGACGAAGCGGTTGACGCCGATGAAGGGCTTGCGCACAACAAGGCCCACGGCAAGACCCGCTATGCCGAATATCATGAGCTCGGCAAGGTATATCACAAAGTCCCAGCCGTACACGCCGCATATCGCCTCGCGCATCGCGTTGATGGCATACGGGAACGGGAAGAACAGATAGATCTTGCTGAATATCTCGGGCAGTATCTCGATCGGGTAAGAGCCGGAGGAGCCTGCTATCTGCAAGACCATGATGACGACGACTATCGCCTTGCCGACGTCGCCGAAGGCCAGCGTGAGCGAATAGATTATCGCAAGGAACACGAAGCTCGTGACCGCCGCGGCCACCCACAGCAGCACAGGCTCCTGGCACTGGCAGCCGAGCAGGTAGATGTCACCGAGCACGATGACCGCCGCCTGCGCCTGCCCCACGAGCAGGAACAGCAAAAATCTGCCCCAGAACTTCTGCCCCTCGGTCACGCGACGAAGATTTTTAGGCTCCGCCTCGACCTTGAGTATGGAAACGAGGATAACGCCGCCGACCCAGATGGCCAGAGCGGAGTAAAACGGCGTCATTGCGTCGCCGTAGCTTGCAACGGGATAGATGGTCTCCTCCCTCACGCTCACGGGCGAGGAGAGAAAGTCCGCGTATTTTTCGGCGTTGCCGTTGAGGACGGTTATGAGCGCCTGAAGCCGCTCGTCCGCGGTGCCGTCGTTTATTTTCGCAAGCAGCTTGTCAACGGAATCCGCCGTGCGCGTCATGAGATCCTGAAGCCGCGTGAGAGAGGACGAAACGTAAGAAAGCGTGTCGCCCGCGGCGCCCACGACGGGCGCAATGTCGTCAAGCGTGACTCCGAGGCTCGAAATGAGCGGAGCGAGCATTCCGAGAGTTGTCGAAAGATTGGAGAGCATCATGTCGATGCCGGTCTTGAGCTCGTTATTTATCATCGAGCGGATGAGCGAAACCGTGTCTGCGCAGGCGGCGGTGATGTTTGCCGCGTCGCTTGCAAAGCTCGCATCGTCGTGCAGGAAGCCGAGCTGAGTCTGCATCTGCTTCGTGCGCTCTATGAGTGCGTCAAGAGTGTTCGCAACGTAAGACGCGCCGGACATCGCGCTGTCTTCGGGGATTATCGCCCGCAGCGCCTCAAGGTGTGACTGGAGCTTCTGCGCGGCGGCGATGGCGTTATCGACCATCTCGTTATGAAGCTCGATCGCCCCGTTTATGACCTCGCTCGAGGCTATTTTCTCAAGAGCCGCGGTGAGCTCGTCCAGGTCCGTCTGAAGCTCCGCGAGCTTCGCGTCAATGCCCTCGCCGAGCTTATCAACGGCGCTCTGCGCGTTTGCTACCTCCGCCTTGGCGTTATTAAGAGTCGCCTGACTTCCCGCAAGAGCCGCAGAGGCGTTTGCCGAGCCGCTGCCGATGCCGGACAGGACATAGGAAACGGACGAGCTTTGGGAAACAAAGCTGCCGATGGAATCGCTGTAGGTGCGCAGGCTCGAGCTCAGCTCCGTGAGCTGCGAGATGACGGAGTTTATCATCTGCTCGCCGTCAACGCTCTCGCTCGCCTCCTGCGTAGTGGAAAACACCGTCTGGAACAAAACCTTCAGATACTCGACCTGAATGTTATGCTTGACCGTTTCCGAGGCGGTCTCGGTTATCTTCACCGCAATGGCGTTTTTCTTCGCGTTTTCGTAATATGTAATGGTGCTTTCATCGTCCGTGAGGGCGGCCTTCAAGTCATACATATTGCGGCTGAAATTTTCGCCGATGACGATGGCGGCGTAGTATTTGCCCGACTCCACGCCCTTTATGGCCTTTTCCGTGCTGCCGGTAAAGACCCAGTTGATGGACTTGTTGTCCTTCAGGCTGTCAAGGATGGCTTCACCCTTGTTTTCGCCCTCGTACCCCGCGTCGTCGGAGGCGACCGCGATGCTGATATTCCCCGTGTTGCCGTAGGGATCGGAGTTTGCGTAGATGTTAAACCACGCATACAGCGCAGGTATGATGGCTATCGCAACGACAATGACCGCCGCGAAGAAGTGCCTGAAGATGCTTTTCAGGTCTGAGAAGAAAATTTTTAACGTATTGCGCATGACATCACCTTTTCGGATATTCTGACCTAATATAAGGTTATACTAAAATAACTTAAATTAACATAGGCAATATTAGCTTTCAGCCCTGATTTCAGGCAATTTTGCTCATTTGCTCAAAAATCGGACGATGCAATTCTACACCGTCCGATTTTTCGACTTACACATATATAATATGTCGTTTTATCGGGCGGTCATTTTTCGGGGATAGCCGCCCTTATTTGAGCCTTTTGTCGCTCTTTTTTGCGAGATAGGTTCCGAGGCTCTGGAAAAGCTGAACAAGAATGATAAGCAGCACGACCGCAACAAGCATGACGAGATACTTGTAGCGATAGTAGCCGTAGTCGATTGCGATCTTACCGAGACCGCCGCCGCCGATGATGCCGCTCATGGCAGAGTAGCCGAGAATGGTCGTCAGGGCGATGGTGACGTTCTGGATAAGCGAGGGAACGCATTCGGGGATCATGACCTTCCAAATGATCTGATTGGGGGTCGCTCCCATGCTCTGCGCAGCCTCGATGATGTTGCTGTCAAGCTCGCGCAGGCTGCTCTCGACAAGACGCGCAACGAAGGGAAACGCCGCGGCAACGAGCGGCACGATGGTCGCCGTAGTACCGACGGCCGTGCCGATAAGCGCGCGTGAAAGCGGCAGCACCATGATCATGAGAATGAGAAACGGGATGGAGCGCAGAAGGTTAATGATGACGTTTAAAACGTGCATGAGCCATGCCGGCAGGGGCAGGATGCCGTCCTTTTCGCCGGTGACCAAAAGCACGCCGAGGGGAAGTCCGATAACGAGCGCAAGAAGGGTGCTCAAAACGGTGACGTAAAAGGTTTCCCACACGGCGGTCGGGAGGGTAGGCAGCGCGTTGAGCAGGTCCTGAACAGACTGCTCGGAGAACATATTACTGTACATTGCCGTCCACCTCCTCTGCCGTCACGTTTGCGACGGATGAAATAAAGCCGATAGCGCGGTCATACTGCGCACTGGGTATGCCTATAAGCAGGCTGCCGTAGACCTCCTCGGAGAGCTTCTGCGTCGATGCGGAAATGACGTTGCAGAAAATGTTCTCCTCGGACGCGAGGCGAGCCACGAGCGGGATCGCCGTCGTTTGACTGTCGCGGAAAATAAGGCGCACTCTGCGCTCGGTCGCGGGGTTTGAGACCATCTCGTCCACGCCGCCGGGGAACACGAGTCTGCGTCCCGCTCCGGATTTGGGCGCGGCGAACACCGCGGCGACAAGTCCCTCCTCGGCGACCTGTCCGTCGTCGAGAATGGCAACGTGGTTGCAGACCTCCTTGACGACGCTCATCTGATGGGTGATGATGACGACGGTTATTCCGAGCTTTAAGTTAATGTCCTTTATAAGCTCAAGTATCTGGCGCGTGGTCTTGGGGTCGAGAGCGCTCGTCGCCTCGTCGCAAAGGAGCACCTTGGGGTCGGTCGCAAGCGCGCGGGCAATTGCGATGCGCTGCTGCTGGCCGCCGGAGAGCTGCGAGGGGTAGGAATCGGCCTTGTCGGGCAGTCCGACAAGCTCAAGCAGCTCGCGCGCTCTTTTCTCCGCCTCGTCCTTCTTCACGCCCGAAATTTCCATCGGGAAGCAGATGTTTTTGAGGCAGGTCCTCTGCATGAGCAGGTTGAAGTGCTGGAAGATCATCGTGATCTCGCGCCGAGCCGCGCGCAGCTGGGCGGGGCTCATGGTGTCGAGCCTTTCGCCGTTTACGATTATTTCGCCGCTCGTGGGTCTCTCAAGAAGATTTATGCATCTCACGAGCGTGCTTTTGCCGGCGCCGGACATACCGATGATGCCGTAAATGTCGCCGTCATTTATAGTAAGGGAGACGTCCTTGAGTGCGTCCACCTCTCCTGTTCCGGAGTCAAAGGTCTTGCATACGTTTTTCAGTTCTATCATGAGCGTCTCCCTCTTGAGGTTTCTTACTTACTTATTTAAATATGTAGTCCCGATTATATAGATTATCACTTGCCGCTGACTGCGTCAAGAGTGGACTGAGTTCCGCCGTACAGACCCATAGGCTCAACGTGGATGGCTGCAACGGAAACGATGTGGGTGCCCTGCTGTGCGTTGAAGTCATCGAGGTAGGGGGTGTGCTGGAAGTAGTTTGCCAGAACTGTGCCGTCCTCAACGACGGTGTTGGGAACGACGTAGTCGTTGTAGCTCTGGATATCGAGGGTGATGTTCTTCTCGGCGAGGATCTGCTTTACGACCTCGAGGATCTCTGCGTGCGGGGTGGGAGAAGCCGCGACGGAAATGGTCGTGCCGGCGAGGGCTGCGTAGTCAACGCTGCTGTCGAAGCCGTCGGTGGGGTTATCAACGGTGGAAACGACCGAGCCGTTGTACTTCTCGGCGATGAAGTCGGCTACCTGCTTGCTCTCGAGAGCTGCCTTGAGTGCCTTGACGGCGTCGCTGTTTTCGTTGCCGGACTTGACTGCGAGGATGTTTGCGTAAGCGGAGGAGGAGCCTTCCTTGAACAGGGAATCCTTGACGGGGTTGAGACCTGCGTTAATTGCGTAGTTGCTGTTAATGACGGCGTATGAAACGTCGGGCAGGAGCTGCGGGATAGCGGCGGCCTCGGCCTCGACGATCTCGACGTTGTACGGGTTTTCAACGATGTCGTTCTTGGTCGCGGTGATGCCTGCGTCGTCCTTGAGCTTGATGATGCCGGCCTCCTGCAGGAGCAGAAGTGCGCGGGCTTCGTTGGTGGTGTCGTTGGGAACGGCTATCTTGATGGTGTCCGATTTCGCGTCCTTGTCGCCGGAGCAGGCTGCAAGAGAGAAGGCGAGAACAAGTGCGAGTGCAAGTGCGATGATCTTAGTAAGCTTTTTCATTTTTATTTTCTCCTTAAAGTATTTTTTTAATGCCGTTGTGTCGTCCGATGATAGTTCTTAAATTCTCTGTGTCCCGAGGACACATTCGTTCTCTCAGCCATTTCATACGGCACATCTCCTTTTCGGTGAAATAGTGTATTTTGGTGTATTTTGTGGGGTATACGCAAGCTTTAATGCGCCGCATACGCGGCTTCGCGGGAAGCGATTTTTGCTCAGGCAAGGCAAGGCTCGCAGCGAATACTTTTTGTATTTGCAAGAGACTTAACGAAGCATGAGCGAAAATCAGCCCGCAAAAAGAAAAAGCAGCGGGAGGTCGGTGCCTTCCGCTGCTGTCTGTATCCCAAGAGGTTTCCGGCTTTCAAGCCGTCAAACAGGTTTCAGAAAGTTCCTGACCGAAGTGAGTGCGACGAAACATGCACATGCGGCACATGTACATCTCCATCATCATCATGTTGCGGCTCAGCTTCTTCATGAAGGTTTCTGCCTTTCCTCAAAATTTACCGTCCAAGCATTTTGCTTTGACGAGGGCATAGTAGCCCCATATCTCCGATTTGTCAAGCGCTTTTTCGCCGTTTTTACGAATTCAACAAATTTTTTCGTCCGTCGGCGGCTCGATTTGCGAATTTTGACGCAGCAAAAGCGCTCAGATCCCCAGCGCCTCGAAGTTATACCTCGGCTTGCCGAGGCTCTTTCTTCCGTACTCCACGGCGTTTTTCGGGCAGTAGCAAATGCAGGCCATGCAATGGGTACAGTCGCCTCCCCACACGGGGCGGCCGTCAACGATCTTAATATTATTCGTCGGGCACAGCGCGGCGCACTTGCCGCAGCCGACGCAGCCGTCAAGCACCCTGAACGGTCCCGCCTTCACGATGAGCGCGAAGAAAACGGGGTTTACCGCGCTGCTCATAAAGCGGTCGCAGATATTATTTCTCGGCGCGGGGAAGCATTCGCCCTTTTTAAGACATTCGATGGCACGGTCTATATCCGGCTGCGCCTTTTCGACGATTTTGCGCGCCTCGTCCTTTTCGGGCGCGTTAAACATCGCAATGTAGTTTTCCGGCATGACTATCTGCGCCGAGCCCATATATTCAAAGCCCTTTCTCTCGCAAAGAGCGCGGCTGTATTTTGCGGCGTTTCCGATCTCGCTGCCGCAGGTCATGACGAACCACGCCTTTTCCCCGCCCCCAAACTCGGTCTTTTCAATGTGCTCGGACACTATCCGCGGCACGCGCCAGCCGTAGGTGGGCGTGACGAAAATGAGCCTTTCGCCCGCTTCGATCGCGCTCGTGTCGTGAGCCTTTATCCTCTTGCTCAGGTCGATGCAGCTCTCGCCGAGGGCGGCGCAGATGCGCTGCGCGACATGGCGGCTGTTGCCGGTGCCGGAAAAATACAGTACCATAAAAATTACTCCTTTGCAGCTTCTGTGCAAAGGAGTATATCACATTTTCGCCCGAAAATCAAAGCTCAAGACGCATTTGATACCAAACAGCGCCGCCGTGGACGGACTTATCCGAAACGCCCTCGCTGACAAAGCCGAGGCGCGCGTAGTAATGCACGAGCTTATCCTTGCAGGTGAGCACGAGACCGCGTCTGCCCTGCTGCCTTGCATCGCTCACGGCGCGGCGCAGAAGCTGCTCTGCCAAGCCGCGGCGGCGGTATTCCGGCAGCGTATTGACGCCGAATATCATCTGCCACTGCCCCGCCTCGTCGTGCATGGCGACGTTTTCGTACATTTCGTCGCTCAGATCGCGCTCGTTCGTCACGAAGCCGTCAACGAAGGACACGAGCCTTTCGCCCTCGAACATGAGCCAGAAGTGCTCGCCGTAGACTCTGACGCGCTGTTCGAATTCCGCTCTCGTCGCCGCCTCCGCAGGCGGAAAGCACGCACTCTCCACCGCCGCTATCTGCTCGACGTCGCTCATTTTCGCCGTTCTTATCAGCATCTTCAAATTCCCCCTGTCGAGCGCAGTATAGCATACTTTCGCTCACATGGGCAATGCGTATTTTCTGCCGAACTCCTCATACGCCGCGGCAAAGTCGGGGCGCAGGCTGCGCTCGTGCTGGGTCTCGTGGGCGCTGAGGGTGTGCTTTTTCGCGTCGAGCACGCACAGTGCGACGTTGGAGCAGTGGTCGGACACGCGCTCGAAATTCGTCAGCAGATCCGCCCAAACGAAGCCCGCCTCGATGCTGCAATCGCCCTTTTTCATGCGCAGGATATGCCGTGTGCGCAGCTCGTCCTTCAGATCGTCCACGACCTGCTCGAGCGGCTCGACGAGCTTTGCCGAGCGCATATCGTTTTCCGCAAACGCCTTCACCGCAAGCGAGAGCACCTCGCCGACGGCGCTCGTCATGACGGCAAGCTCCCGCTGCGCGGCGGGACTCAGCGCAAGGTTCTTCTCGCTCAGCTCCTGCGCGGATTCGGAAATATTCACCGCGTGATCCGCGATGCGCTCGAAATCGCCTATGAGCTTCAAAAGCTCCGTGACCTCCTCGCTTGCCGCCTCGCTCAGGGGCTGCGCGCCGAGCTTGAGAAGATACGTGCCGAGCATATCCTCGTAATTATCCGTCCTGTCCTCGTCCTCGCGCACCTGCTGCGCAAGCTTCGGGTCAAAGCGCGTTATGCTGTCCATCGCGTGCAGCATCGCGTTCTCCGCGCAGTAGGCCATGTCCTCGGCGACGACGCTGCACTGCTCCAGAGCAAGCGGCGGAGTAGCCAGAAGTCTCTCGTCGAGAACCGGCGCAGTCTCGCTTTTCTTTCCGTCCGGCACGAGGCGCACCGCGAGCCTTTCGAGAAGCCCCGAAGCCGGCAGCAGCAGCGCCGTGCACAGTATGTTGAATGCCGAGTGCGCCATTGCGATGCCGTACATCGTCGCGCTCTCGCCGAGGAGGGCGGGAGCGGCAACGGCCTTCACCGCGCAGAACACGGCAAGCCACACGACGGTGCCGATGACGTTAAACGAAAGATGCACGACGGCAGCGCGCTTTGCGTTTTTGCTCGTGCCCACGGAGGATATGAGCGCGGTGACGCAGGTGCCGATATTCTGTCCCATGATGATGGGTATCGCCGCGCCGTAGCTGACCTGACCCGACAGCGCAAGCGCCTGCAAAATGCCGACGGAGGCGGAGCTTGACTGGATTATCCCCGTCAGCACCGCGCCCGCAAGCACGCCCAGCGCGGGGTTTGTGAACGCGACGAACAGCTCTCTGAACGCCGGCACGTCGCGCAGCGGAGCGACAGAGCCGCTCATGGTCTCCATGCCGAACATGAGCGTCGCAAAGCCGAGCAGGATCATGCCCGTATCGTTTTTGCGGCTGTCCTTGCAGAACATATACAGCACGACGCCAATGAGCGCGAGCACGGGCGTGAACGACGTGGGCTTTAAAAGCTGTACCCACACCGCGTCGCCGCTTATGCCGCCCAGGCTCAGCAGCCACGCCGTGACCGTTGTGCCGATATTTGCGCCCATGATGACGCCGATGGCCTGATGCAGAGTCATGAGCCCCGAGTTTACAAAGCCCACGACCATGACGGTCGTTGCCGAGGAGCTTTGGATAACGGCGGTTATGACAAGGCCCGTGAGAAAGCCCGTGAGCTTTTTGCCGGTCATCTTAGCAAGCGTGGTGCGCAGCGTGCTGCCCGCGCGGCGCTCCAGCGCCTGACCCATTATGTTCATGCCGAAAAGGAACAGGCACAGCCCGCCTATCATCTCCAGCGCGTCGAATATATCCATCAAAATTCCTCCGTATTACCGTTTTACTTTTTCTTTACGATTTGATAATACAGGTGAAATGTCAAATGGATTACCGCCTCTTTGTAAAATCCTCGTAAACTGCTGCCGCAGGGGCAGAGCGCCTTGGGATTTTACGAATACATATATTGCGTCAGCTCGGTTACGATGGTGCGGAGGAAACCGCAAATGCCGCGCACTACTCGCCGTAGGGGCAACCGGCGTTGAGCCGATGCGCCTTGAGGTTTTACCGATACATCTATTGCGGTGGCTCGGCAACTATTCTACCGACAAAACCATTGCATGCGGGCGACCACTGGTCGCCCCTACATTATAGTCGGAAGTGCAGGCTAAGGCTGCACCATTGCCTCCCTTGTGCAAAGGGCAACCGGCGTTGAGCCAATGCGCTACGAACAATGGTGATTGATTTCACTGCGCTGACACGGTAACGAACTTCCGACAAAGTTTGCACTCATGGGAAGCGACAGCGTTACGGTTTCTTCGGCAGCTTCGTAACCGAGCATCTGCAAAATGCGTATCGGTAACTGCGTCAAGGCGGAACAAAAAAAGCCCCGCACTGAAACAGTGCGAGGCAGTTACGGTTTTGTCGGTACCCTCGTTACCGTGTCCACGCAAAAAGCGTATCGGTAGGTGCGTCAAAGCGCCATTAAAAGGTGACGATTTTGTAGTAGGTGTTGGAGGTTTTCTTGTAGACGGCGGCATAGATGAGGGCAAAGACGCAGAAGCTGATGACGGTCGTCCAGACGAGGAAGCTCGTGTTGTAAAAGGCGAACAGATAGAGGATCTTGCGGATGAACGGGAACGCAAAGCTCAGATGCAGTCCCGCAAAGATGAGCGGCAGGAAAAACACCGTCAGGAGCTGAGAATTGATGCTGCGCCTGATCTCCTGCTTTGTCATGCCGACCTTCTGCATTATCTCAAACCTGTGCGCATCCTCATAGCCCTCGGAAAGCTGCTTATAGTAGATGATGAGCACCGCCGCGCAGATAAACACCGCGCTGAGCAGGATGCCGAGGAAAAACAGTCCGCCGAACGTTCCCGCGAAATACGAGCGCTCGGCTGCGCGGGATTCGTAAACGAGGTAACTCCAGCCATCGGGCTCCTCCGGCGACAGCGCCCCGCTTTCGGCAGCGCCGCTTATCTTGTCTATGACCTTTTCCTGCTCATCGACATCGTCCGAGCAGTCAAAATCATAGTGCCACTGCATTCTGACGGCGCCGTCCTCCGCCGCGGCAAGCAGCGCGTCAACGCTCTTGTCGAAATCCGAGACCACGAGCGTCACGGTCGGCACCACGGCAGCGGTGTCACTTCCGTTTACCAGCGGCATTGTGTCAACGGTCTTTTTGACGGTGAAGGTCAGCGCATTGCCGAGGGACACGGTCTTGAGATCATAGCTTGCGCGCAGGATGTACACGATCGCCTCGCCCTCGCCGAGGATCTCGTTCGTCCCTGCTGCACGGTTATAGTCGGACAGCGGCACGAGACGCACGTTCGCGTCTTGCAGCCCGCCGCTGCTGGCATAGTCCTCGGAAATATCCACCACGCCGTCTTCAAACGCGCCCGTCACGTTCGCCTGACGGAAGTCGAGGACGTTTTTGCGCTCGGTATCGCCGAGTGCGGACACGAGCTTATCGCGCAGCGTGCCGATCTTCTCCTCCGACATGACCGAGGCGTCGGCGGTGTGCGTGTAGCCGACGGTCACGTCGATATCGCGCGGGTAGCGGGCGTTTGTCAGGTCGATCATCCCGAAATACAGGCAGGAGGTGGAGGAGATCATGACGAGCACCATCGTTGCAAGAATGCAGATGCTCGCAAGCCCCGCTCCGTTTCGCTTCATGCGGTAGGTCATCGACGCCACGGACACGAAGTGGTTGGGCTTATAGTAATAGCGCTTATTCTTCTGAAGCGCCCTGCACAGCATAACGCTGCCGGCAATGAAGAGAAGATAGGTGCCGACGATGACCATGATGACGGCAGCGAAAAAGGTCATGAGCGCCTGCACGGGCTGGTCTATGCTGACGGCGAGATAATACGCCGCGCCGAGCAGGACTATGCCCGCGATGCCGAGCACGGGGTTTGCCTTGACGGGCTTTTCGCCGTAGTTTTCGCTGCGCACGAGCTCCGTTGCGGTCATGCGCCTGACGCGAATGATGCTGTTTAAGAGAATAAGCACGAAAATTATGCCGAAGAAAAAGAACATATACTCAACGGCAGGGAGCGATATATGCAGGGCATAGTCCGCCGTGCCGCCCAAAAAGCGCGCCATTATCATCTCCGCGAGCTTTGACAGCAGCGCGCCGACGATAATTCCGCCCGCGAGGGAAAGCAGCGCGCAGAAAAGCGTTTCCCATATGAGCACGCGCGTAATATTGCGCTTATTCATGCCGAGGATGCTGTAAAGTCCGAATTCCTTGTATCTGCGGCGAACGAGGAAGGAGTTGCAGTAGAAAAGGAAGATGAGCGCAAACACGACGATGACATACACACCCAGCGAGAGCGTCGTTGCCGCCGTGCTGCCTCCGCGCATACCGTCGAGGAAGCTGCCCGAGGCGAGGTAAAACATGATGTAAAACACCGCCGCGACGCCCGAGGCCGAGAGGATATACGGAACGTACAGGCGCTTGTTTTTTACGATGCCGCTCCATGCGAGCTTGGGATAAAAGCCGAGCTTCATTTCACTTCACCGCCCGATGCAAGAATGGTCAGGGTGTCGGAGATCTTCTGATACAGCTCGCTGTCGCTGCAATTGCCGCGGTATATCTGATGGAAGACCTCGCCGTCCTTAATAAACAGTATGCGTCCCGCGTGAGATGCGGCCTTGACCGAGTGCGTGACCATGAGGATGGTCTGACCCTTCTTGTTTATCTGCTCAAACAGGCCCAGAAGCTCGTCCGTTGACTTGGAGTCAAGAGCGCCGGTCGGCTCGTCGGCAAGGACGATGCGGGGATTTGTTATGAGCGCCCTTGCCGCCGCGGCGCGCTGCTTCTGTCCGCCCGACACCTCATAGGGATATTTTTTCAGCAGCGCGGTCAGGCCGAGCTCCTTCGCTACCGGCAGAAGCCGCGCGGTCATCTCGTCATAGCGCTTTCCCGCAAGCACGAGCGGCAGCAGGATGTTATCCTGTATCGTGAAGGTGTCGAGAAGATTGAACTCCTGAAACACGAAGCCGAGATTGTCGCGCCTGAAGGTCGCAACGTCGCTCTCCTTGATCTTGCCGATGTCTCTGCCGTCGAGCAGCACCGTGCCGCCCGTGGGCTTGTCAAGGGCCGCCAGAAGATTGAGCAGCGTCGTCTTGCCGGAGCCGGACTCGCCCATGATGGCGACGTATTCGCCCTCCTCGACGCTGAAGTTCACGTTTTTGAGCGCCTCGACCTTGTTTCCGCCAAAGCGCGTGCTGTATACCTTTCTGAGGTTTTCAACAGTCAGTATGCTCATTGGGTTTTACCTCCCGATTTGTCATTTCTCTTGTTTACGCTCTCAGTATACAGCATCGCGCACCGCAAAACCATCGAATCGTCTTACATTTCCCGCCCCATTTCTTACATTAGCGTCACATTTGCCTCACACACCCCCTGTTACCGACCGTCACAGGGCGTTATACTCCTCGTCCGAGACAGGCTCGCACCACTCGCTTGAGCAATCCTCGCCGGGCACCTCGACCGCGATATGGGAAAACCAGCCGTCCTTCTTCGCGCCGTGCCAGTGCTTGACTCCCGCCGGTATCGTCACGACGTCGCCCGCGTGAAGGCTCTGCGCGGGCTTGCCCTCCTCGCAGTACCAGCCCTCGCCGTCAACGCAGATGAGTATCTGCCCGCCGCCGCTTTTTGCGTGGTGTATATGCCAATTGTTGCGGCAGCCGGGCTCAAAGGTAACGTTTGCGAGGAACACGGTCTTTGCAGGGTCGGTGAGCGGGTTGAGATAGCTCTGCCCGATAAAGTATTTCGCATATGCGTCGTTGGGCTTGCCCAAGCCGAAAAAGCCGCCGTGACCTGCGTCTGCATCCTCGGCATAGACCTCCTTTGCCATGCGGAACGCCGCCCATGCGTTCGGCCAGCCCGCATAAAACGCAAGGTGCGTGAGTATCTCCGCCATCTCCGTCCTGCTCACGCCGTTTGCGCGGGCGGTCGAAAGATGATACCTGAGCGACTCGTCCGTGAGCCCCTTGCTTATGAGCGCCGTTATCGTGACGATCGAGCGGGTCTTGAGGCTGAGCTTGTCCTCGCGCGACCAGACCTCGCCGAAGAGCACGTCGTCGTTGAGCTCGGCAAATTTCGGTGCGAAATCGTTAAGGGCGTCCCTGCCCGCAGTCTGTTTTACCATTACATATTCCTCCTTGTTTTTTTAACACCGCGTCTTGACGTCGGCGGTATTTATATGGTATGTTTGAAGCATATCACCTAAAGCTGACTTTAGGTCAAGTCTTTTTTAATTTTCGGAGGAATTTTATGTACACGATAGGTCAGGTCTCGCAGATGTCCGCTCTGCCGGTCTCGACGCTGCGCTATTACGACAAGGAGGGGCTGTTTCCCGAGATCGAGCGCTCTTCGGGCATACGCCAATTCACCGACCGCGAGGTCAGTGCGCTCAAGGTCATCGAGTGTCTGAAAAAATCAGGGCTTGAGATACGCGAAATAAAGCAGTTTATGCAGTGGTGCACGCAGGGCAAATCGACCTATCCCGAGCGACTTGAGCTTTTCCGCCGCCAACGCGAGAGCATCGAGGAGGAAATGGAGCGGCTGCGGCGTGCCAAGGCGCTTATCGAATATAAGTGCTGGTTTTACGAAACCGCCATGCGCGAGGGCGGCGAGGAACGGGTAAGAGCGCTGCTGCCGGATAATTTACCCGCAGGAATTCAGGAGCTTTACGACTACGCCGACGGGCGCGGAGACTGCTGCGTTCCGGAAAGCCTAAAATAAGCGCAAAATTTTCCGTTTTACAGCATTTGCTATTGCATGATATTATGTAACCTGATATAATTATTTTCCGAATAAGAGAGGACTAATATAATTCCACCGGAGGCTTTATTATATGAAGAGACTGAAAAGAGTTCTTGCACTCATACTTGTTGTGAGCTGCATGTTGTCCGCGGGCGCTTATGCCGCCCCGGTCCCCGGCGAAGGGCTCGCCGTTTTTGAAGAGGTCGCGCGCATGACGCCGACGACCTTCTCCGACCTCGGCAGCACGCACTGGGGATATTACGGCATCAAGGTCTGCTATGACAGAGGTATTCTTCTCGGCGACGCCGAGGGAACGTTCCGTCCCGAGGGCTCGGTCACTTGGGCAGAGGCGCTCACTATCGCCGCGCGTATCCATTCGGCATACTATGCCAACGCTCTGAACACCACCGTGCGCGAGGGCGAGGATTGGTATATGCCGTATCTGCGCTATTGCATACCTCACAAGCTGCTTCCCGAAGCACGTCCTGCCGACAATATGCTCGGCAGCACTCCCATTAACCGCTATGATCTTGCCTATCTGTTTGCACGCACGATAGACGCCGAGGATATGCCGCAGATAAGCACCCTCGCCATCACGGACGAGGCGATCATTCCCGAATACTGCAAGGCGGACGTGAAGATGCTCTACTGTGCCGGTATTCTCATCGGCATGGAGGACAACAGCTTTGCCGGCTCTCTGGACACCACCCGTGCCGAAATAGCCACCGTCATCGCGCGCATCATTCTTCCTTCCGAGCGCTGCGGATATGACGAAAAGGTCAACGCCGACATGGCGGACTATGAGGCAAATCTCGAAAACGACAGCATCTGTGTCCAGATAGGAAGCACATATTACAGCATCTACAAGCACTATGAGACCGTTGACACCGTCAGCTACAAGGTCTTTGAGTCCGATGACAACGGCAACGCCAGAGCAATCTACACCGCCCCCGTCGGCAGCTATATAGATAACATCAGTCTCTATAACGGCAAGGTCTATTTCGCGCGCAGCACCAGCGGCAGCGCAAACGGCGCTCTTATGTGCTATGACCCCGCCTCCAAGACCCTCAGCACCGTATACAGCGGCTACATCATCGAATCGTACTGCTTCTACGACGGCAAGCTCTACGCCCTCGCGTTCACGCAGTACGCCGACAAGCCCGACGGCTATGTTTATGCGTTCGGTCAGATCTCCGGCGGCAGCTTTGAGCCCTTCTGGACCGAGCTTAAATACAGCGAGGTCATGAATTTCGTACCCTACGGCTGGAACGGCAAGCTCTATTTCAAGCTTGCCGAAAACATCACCGTCAAGGACGCCAAAGGCGAGCGTCAGGTCAGCGTGGATAAGCTCTGGTCGTATGACCCCGTGAGCAGCAGTATGGAGAAGGTCGCCGACTATAATATAAACACCAGCTTCTACGACGGTCATGTCATGTACTTCATGGCATACGACAGTGAGGGCAACTACGACCTCCACCTGTACGCAATCTCGCTCCAGACCCCCGGCGTCGCAAAGGCCGTCGGCGAGTTCCCCGCCACCACGAATGTGCGCAACCGCTCGATCTACAAATATGGCGATACCTTCTACTGCCTGTCGTCGTTCAATCGCAATCTTTACAGCATGGACCTCAACGGCAAGTCCCGCCTCGCTCTCATGTGCGGCGGCGTGTATGACAGCATGAACTTCACTGCCGACAAGATGGTGCTCATTCCGAACACCCTCGTTACCAGCAACGCAAACGAGCTCAAGATCTATAACGCCCGCAGTATGTCCAACCGCGCGCTTTACGGCGATTGGCTCGGCCAGAGCGTTTATTATGAAGGCGCGCGCTTTGTTCCCGAAAACGGTCAGAGCGTCTTTACAAGCAGCGACAGCGTAAGCACCGTGTCCAATCTGCCCATAACCGTCACCAAGGCGTTCATGCGCGGCAACGACTTCGTGCTCCAGACCAAGTATATAAACAACTTCGACAACGCCATCAAGCTGCGCTCCTACATCGTCAGAGTTTACAACGACAAGGAGCTCGTGGCATACGACCTCAACAGAATGTCCGGCTTTGAAATGAAGTCGCACAATATAAGGACCTTCACCTTCGTCATCGCGGGCGCCGACGTGCTCCGGCAGTTTGATCTTGCAAGCACCGACCTGCGCATTGAGATCATTCCGACCTACGACGTCGTATACGAGACCAAAACACCCTGACGCTGATAATAAGTCCAACGACTCCCGGGGATTGCCCGGGAGTCGTTTTTTCTATGCTTACGGCAAACCGCCCGAGAGGAGAACTCCTCTCGGGCGGTTTAAATTCGATTTACGACAGCAGCACGGAGTCGGTTTCCTCCTGCACGCCGGCCTTTTCGGCAAAGCGCGCGAGCAGGTCGGCCTTGGTAAGCCGCTTTTTCTCCTCGCCTGAAATGTCAAGGACGATCCTGCCCCTGTCCATCATAATGAGGCGGTTGCCGTGGCGTATGGCGTCGCTCATGTTATGCGTTATCATGAGCGCGGTCAGCTTGTTTTCGCTTATTATCCTGTCGGACAACTCGAGCACCTTCTGCGCCGTGGCGGGGTCGAGTGCCGCGGTGTGCTCGTCGAGCAGCAGCAGCTTCGGCGTTTGCAGCGACGCCATGAGCAGCGTCAGCGCCTGCCGCTGACCTCCCGACAGCAGCCCGACCTTCGCGGTGAGCCTATCCTCAAGCCCCAGCCCGAGGGTCGCAAGCTTTTCGCGGTAAAACTCTCTTTCCGCCGCCGTCACGCCCCATTTAAGCCCGCGCTTTTTGCCGCGGCGATAAGCCAAAGCGAGGTTTTCCTCGATCTGCATATTGGGCGCGGTGCCCATCATGGGATCCTGAAAAACGCGGCCGATGTACTTGGCGCGCTTGTATTCGGGCATTCCGGTGACGTCCATGCCGTCAATTATCACGGCGCCGCCGTCGACCGGCCACACGCCCGCGACTGCGTTCAGGAGCGTGCTCTTGCCCGCACCGTTGCCGCCGATGACGGTGACGAAATCGCCGTCATTGAGGCTCAAACTGAGATTTGTCAGCGCGTGCTTTTCGTTTATGGTACCCGGGTTAAAGGTCTTGGAAATGTTCTTGACTTCAAGCATTATGCATCGCTCCTTTCGTTCAGGGCGCGCTTTTTCGCGCCGGCAAACGAGCTTTTTGACCGCGCCTTGAGCTGCGGCACTGCGAGGAATATCGCAACGATTATCGCGGTGAAGAGCTTGAGGTCGTTCGGGTCGAGCCTGAGCCAGAGAATGACGACCATGACCGCGTAGTAGATGACGCCGCCGAAAATGATGAAGCTGAGTCTGACGGCGAAGTTGCAGCCCTTGCTGAAGATGGCGTCGCACAGAATTTCGCCGATGACGATGGCTGCAAGGCCGATGACGATGGCGCCTCTGCCCATGCTGACGTCGGCAGTGCCCTGAAACTGAGTCATAAGTCCGCCCGCGAGAGCGACGATGCCGTTTGAAAGTCCGAGACCGATGACCTTCATCGTTTCGATATGTATGCCCTGTGCGCGGCTCATCGCGGGGTTATTTCCCGTTGCGCGCAGCGCGCTGCCCTGCTCGGTGCCGAAGTACCAGTAGGAAAGAGCGACAATGACGGCCGAAATGACAAGCCCTACGAGTATCGCCTGCGGGATATGCAGGGACGACACGAGAAATCCGTCCTTGTTCTCCCAGATCATGCCGAATTTCTGCACGCTCGCGGTCTGGTTTGCCTTGGTCATGATGCGCAGGTTGATGGAATACAGCGCAAACTGCGTCAGGATACCGGCAAGGATCGCGGGGATGCCGAGCCTCGTGTGCAGAAGCCCCGTGCACAGTCCCGTGAGCACGCCGACGACGATAGCGATAAGCAGCGACGCCCACGCGGGCACGCCCGCCAGCAGGAGCATTACCGTCACCGCGCCGCCCGTCGCAAACGAGCCGTCAACGGTCAGGTCGGCTATATCCAGCAGGCGGAAGGTGATGAACACGCCAAGCGCCATCAGACCCCATATCAGCCCCTGCGCAAGCGCTGCGGGCATTCTCGATATCAGATTAGTCACGCTCAGGGCGGACAGGTAAACGGACATTGTCATTTCAGGACCTCATTTCGATTTGTTGCTTTAAATATTACTCGATCGCGGTGTAATCGGAGGGGATGGTGATGCCGAGCTGATCGCAAATCTCGGCGTTGAACATCTTGACGGGGCTCTGGTAGTACTCGATGGGCATTTCGGAAATGCTGCTCTCGCCCTTGAGGATCTTGGCAGCCATCTTGCCGGTGGTCACGCCCAGCTCGTAGTAGTCAATGGAGAGGGTCGCAATGCCGCACTTCTCGCAGATGCTCTTTTCGCCCGCGATGATGGGGGTATTCTTGGGGAGGGCGACGTTGTTTATTGCCTCGCTGCAGGACGCTGCGGTGTTGTCGGTGGGAACGTAGAGCGCATCGCACTCGTCGCAGGCGGTCGCGGTGACGGTGGCAACGTCGTTGGAGTCGGAGAAGGTGTAGATCTTAACGGTCAGGCCCTTGGCCTCGAGAGCCGCCTTGACCACGTTCGCCTGGTACACGGAGTTGGGCTCTGCCGAGCAGTAGAGGATGCCGACGGTCTTTGCATCGGGCAGAAGCTCGGAGAACATATCTGCCTGCTGATCGAGAGGCGCAAGGTCGGAGGTGCCGGAGACGTTGCCGCCGACCGTGCCGCCGAAGTTGTCGATGTCAAGCGCGACGCCGTATTCGGTCACCGCCGTGCCGAGAATGGGAATGGTCTGCGTTGCGGCTACGGCCGCCTGAAGCGCCGGGGTCGCATTTGCGAGGATGAGGTCAACGCCGTCTGCCGCGAAGCCGTTGCAGATGGTGGCGCAGGTCGGGATGTCGTTGGATGCGTTCTGCTCCACGAACTCGACCTTGTCGCCGAGCTCCTGCTTGAGAGCGTCCTTGAAGCCCTTGGTCGCCGCGTCCAGCGCATCGTGCTGGGCAAGCTGGCAAATGCCGACGGTGAAGGTATCCTTTGCGCTGTCGCCGCCGTCCGAGCCGCACGCGGCAAAGCTCAGACACATTGCGGCAGCCATAACAAGAGCCGTGATTTTCTTTTTCATATCGATTTCTCCTTTTTTGACGGCTTAACAGCCTGTTTAGTGGTTTAAAGCGCTGAAATTTTAATTAAAAAAACAGGATGCCGCCGGTTGGCAGCACCCTGAAATCTCCGTATAATATCAGAAAACCCATTCAGAGCGGTCACACCGGGCGGACGAAAAATAAACAGCAAAACGGCGGTCTGCATAGCAGACCGTAAAATAGCTGTAATAGGAGCGAGCAGACGCAATCATGCTGCCGGCGTTATTCATGTTTTTCGCAGTGCAGAAATTCATTGCCGCTTCTCCTTTCAAAAATCGTTCCGACGGCCGCGCCGTGGTTTATGGTGCAATAATATCGCTTTAAATGGCAAAAGTCAATCGTCAATTCCGACAAAAGCGCAGCACATTTTGCACCATATCCGCACAATTCGCACAACGCCCATGTGCATACATATATAACAGCAAAAAAGAGACCTCCCGAATTTATTGCGAAAAAATTTAATTTTGGGGCTTGACAACGGAAATCAAGGTGTTATAATGCAAGCAACTAAACCAATGACGAAGAGAAGTAGCTTTGCAAAAACCGTCGTTAAGAGAGTCGCGGGTGGTGTGATCGCGGCCGTCGGCGCGGAGTGAATGGACTTCGGAGGGCGGCTTGAAAGGCGTTTGCCGAGTAGATGCCGACGGGATCCCTCCCGTTATCAATCGGGGTGCGTATGATGGTACGCATAAGCGAGCGGACGCGAAAGCGTCAATTTGGGTGGTATCGCAGGAGTGCAGCTCTTGTCCCATTGATGGGATAGGAGGCTGCTTTTTTTGTTTTTTACGGCAAAAGGCTCCCCTCCATCTACACCCGAGAAACAAAAAATGTTTTGGAGGAAAAAACAATGAAAAACAGCATCATCAAGAAGGCACTGGCTCTCATCTGCGCGCTTGCAATGGTATTCACCCTCTGCGCCTGCGGCAGCAAGGACAAGGAAGGCGGCGGCGACAGCGCCGAAAAAAGCTTCAAGATAGGCATCTGCAACTACGTTGACGACGCCTCGCTCAATCAGATAGTCGAAAACATCCAGAGCCGCCTGAAGGAGATAGAGACCGAAAAGGGCGTTCACTTCGAGATCCTGTACGATAACTGCAACGCCGACGCGAGCGTTATGGAGCAGATAATTTCCAACTTCATCGCGGAAAATGTCGACCTCATGATAGGCGTTGCGACCCCCGTTGCGATGCGTATGCAGGCGCTCACCGAGGATAACGAGATCCCCGTCGTGTTCTCCGCAGTGTCCGACCCCGTCGGCGCACAGCTCGTTGACAGCCTCGAAAAGCCGGGCGCAAACGTCACCGGCACGAGCGACTACCTCGACGCAAACGCGATCATGAACCTCATCTTCGCAAACGACCCCACCGCAAATAAGATCGGCCTTCTCTACGACGTCGGCCAGGACTCCTCCACCGCATCCATCGCGGCGGCAAAGGAATACCTCACCGGCAAGGGCGTTGAGATAGTTGAGCATACCGGCTCCACCGCGGACGAGGTCATGCTCGCGGCACAGGCGATGGTCGCAGACGGCGTTGACGCGGTGTTCACCCCGACCGACAACTCCATCATGAAGGCGGAGCTTGCGATTTACGAGACCTTCGCAAAGGCGGGCATCCCCCACTTCACGGGTGCCGACTCCTTCGCACTCAACGGTGCATTCCTCGGCTACGGCGTTGACTACGCAAACCTCGGCGTCGAGACGGCAAACATGGTCGCCGACATTCTCGTTAACGGCGCCGACCCCGCCACCCTCGCGGTCAAGACCTTCGACAACGGCACCGCGACCGTGAACACCGAGATCTGCGCAGAGCTCGGCTACGACTTCGACACCGTCGCCGCGGCATTCAAGCCCCACTGCACCAAGATAAACACCATCACCACCGCCGAGAGCTTCGGCGATCTTCAGAACTGACGACATTCCACAGGGGAAAGAGGAAACGACATGGACCTTGCAACGATACTTGCTCTCGGGCAGACGGCGCTCGAGCTCGGACTTATCTGCTCGCTGACGGTGCTGGCGCTGTTTTTGAGCTACAGCATGCTCAACGTGTGCGATCTGTCTACCGACGGCTGCTTCACGCTGGGCGCGGCGGTGGGCGCGGTCGTCGCCATCTCGGGGCATCCGTATCTTGCGCTCCCCGCCGCAATGCTCGCGGGCGTCTGCTCGGGTTTCGTTACGGCGATACTGCAAACGAAGCTCGGCGTGGACAGTCTGCTGTCCGGCATCATCGTAAACACCGGACTTTATTCCATCAACATTGCGATCATGGGCGGCTCGTCGCTGCTTAACATGAACAAGGTGGACACCGTTTTCTCGCTCATGAAGGAAGCCCTGCGCGGCACGGTGCTGGCAAAGCAGTATAAGCTTGCCGTCGCGCTCATCGCGGTCATCGTCATCCTCGTGCTGCTCACGCTGTTTCTCAAAACGCGCCTCGGTCTTGCGATCCGCGCAACGGGGAATAACCCCGACATGGTGCGCTCATCGTCCATAAACACGGTCTTTACCACCATCGTCGGTCTTTGCATCGCAGGCTCCTTCACGGCGCTTTCCGGCTGCCTTCTGGCGCAGTCGCAAAAGGCCGTCGATATTAACATCGGCACAGGCATCGTCACCATCGCGCTCGCCTCGCTTCTCATAGGCGGCGTCATCATGGGCAGGGGCGGCATATTCACCCGCGCCGTCGGCGTCGTGCTCGGCTCGGTGCTCTTCCGCCTTGTCTATACGGTCGCGCTGCGCTTCAATATGCCCGCGTTCATGCTCAAGCTCATATCCTCCGTCATCGTCGTGCTCGCCATTTCCATCCCCTATCTCAAGAAAAAATGGCCGACGATAAAGCGCCGCATGGCGCACAACAAGCTGAAGGGCGGTGCTCAGAAATGCTGAAGCTCGACAAGATTTCAAAGACCTTTAACCCCGGCACGGTGAATGAAAAATGCGCTCTCTCCGAGCTCTCGCTCGAGGTGCGCGACGGCGATTTCATAACCATCATCGGCGCAAACGGCGCGGGAAAATCGACGCTCTTTAACGCCGTCGCAGGCAGCTTTTTCACCGACAGCGGCAGCATTTTCCTCGACGGCGAGGACATCACCTTCATGCCCGAGCACAAGCGCGCACGCATGATAGGTCGGCTGTTTCAGGACCCCATGCGCGGCAGCGCACCGGGCATGAGCATCGAGGAAAACCTTGCAATGGCGGCAAAAAGCGGCGGCTGGTTTTCCCACATTTCGAAGGCAGACCGCACGCTGTTTCGTGAAAAGCTCGCGCTTTTGGGCATGGGGCTTGAGGATAGGCTCAGCCAGCCCGTGGGGCTGCTCTCGGGCGGGCAGCGTCAGGCGCTGACGCTTCTGATGGCGACCATCGTGCCGCCGAAGCTGCTGCTGCTTGACGAGCACACCGCCGCTCTCGACCCCGGCACGGCGGAGAAGGTGCTGGAGCTTACGAAAAGCATCGTTGCGGAAAACAAAATAAGCTGCATGATGATAACGCACAATATGCAGTCCGCGCTCGACTTAGGCAACCGCACGCTCATGATGGACAGAGGAAACATCATCATGGACGTTGAAGGCGCACAGCGCGACGGCATGACCGTTGCCGACTTTCTTGCGCGCTTCAAGGAGGGCTCCGGCAAGGCGCTCGACAACGACCGTATGCTGCTGTCATAAATGCATTAGTCACGACCACCCGTTTTACGGACGGCGTGCACAAGCCCTATAAGTGTCTACTGTTGGCGGCACCTCAGGGCGCGCCGGAACGGTCTGCCGACCGCATAGGCTTTACGAGCAGCCTCATTTGGCGGGAGCAAACCTTTTTCTTTAAGATATCCCATGAATCGTGATACACTGTACTTCGGCGGTATACTCGCAAGCATGTGCAGGTATAACCCTTTTCTGTCACGGGCTCAGCCCGCGGTTTTCTCTGCGGGCAACAACAAAAGCTCGGTAATACACTTGGTATTACCGAGCTTTTTTATGAAGCATGGGCGGAAAAGAGCCGCTCAAAGCCGTGTGTTTTTTTATCTCAGCCGATCCTTGCTATTACCCGAGCACGGAGGCAAGGAACATGGTATTTGCAACGGTCATCATGGTGTAGAGCATGGCGATCGCAAACGAACCTGCATAGATGCTGCCGGTCTCCTTGTAGAAGCGGCGGCTTATGATCGTGCCGATGGGAATGAGGAATATCAGCGGGAAAAGATTCACGATGCGCATTGAGTTGAAGGTGAACACGCCGCTGGAAATAAGCGTTGCGTACTGGATGATGATAAGAGTCGCAATACCCGCGATGTTGCTGACACAGCTTATCAGCGTGACCAGCCACGAGGGCATACCCTCGACTCTGTTGCCGCCGTTGATGAGCATGGAGTTGACAAGATAGAAAATCGCAAACGCGGGGAAATATGCCAGCGCATAGACCACCTTCTGGACATTGAACACGCGCATATCAATGACCCAAATGCGATAGTCAACGTTGAAAATAAGGTCGGAGAAGAACAGTATCACATACGCCGCGGTGACGGTCGCAAGAGCGAGCAGGAAGCTCTTCCAAATAACGCGCACGCCGCCCTTGAGACCCCAGCATTCGGGAATGCCCTTCTGCGACTTATCCTTCGTAAGCGCCCAGGAGATGAGGAACACGGCGAGTATCGCAACCGCGACGACAAGCGTCCAGACCGCCAGCTCGTTCGTGTTCGGCTCACCGAACCACTTGTTGTAGGTGAACGGTACGGATATTTCCTTGCCTATCCACTTAAACATGACCGGAATAACGAGCAGCGCCGGTATGACGAGGTTTATCGCATAGGTTATCCAATATGCAGCCTTTCTCTTTCCGGTCGTGAGCGCCGGCGCCGCGGCGGGCTCTGCCTTGGCAAGCTCACCGAAAAAGCTCGTGCCGTGGATAAGCATGGATGCAAACGGGAACAGGAACAGGAAAATACCGATCAGGCCGACAAGGTTGAACAGCTCCTTATACTGCCATATCTGATCGGAGGAATCTATCTTCTCGTAACCCGAGGGCACGCCGAACGATGCATAGAAAAACTCTATCTCGCTTGCGCAGCTCGCCTTTGAGAAGTGGTTCAGGGGATGGATCTCGTTATTCTGGTTTATGACGCGGATGTATTCCTCGCCGTTAATGGTGCCGGTGTAGATCTTGTGGTTTTCGACCTCATCGGCAACGTCAACTCCGTCAAGCTGATTGACGAAGGTCTTGGCGTTGGTGCTCGTCAGGTAGTCTGCCGGATTTCCGGTGTCGCCCTTGAAGAACCATTCGTCGTACTTTGCGCATACAACGCCCCAGTCGATCGCAAGGGCGACCGGCTCGTCAACGCCCTCGATCTCATAGGGCTCAAGCTGAGGATCGTAGCCGACGTCCAGCACGGCGGATACCTTGTTTTCGCCGAGGCCGAGCGCCTCCTGCGCAAAATAATACGCAACGGTGGCATTGGAGATAATGCCGCCCATGGAATGGCCCGCAACGCCGATCTTATCGGTGTCAATAAAGGTGTAGGATGCGCAGGCGTAGTCGATTATCTGGCGCATTGCCTGCGATGCGAAAATGCTCGCGTCCGCCGCCTCCATGTCGGACGAGCCGTGGTTATACTCGTCAAGCGAAATGACCGCAAAGCCGCGGCGGGACAGCTCGATCATATTCTGATCCTGATGATCGAGGTTGTTATAGCTGCCGTGGGAGACAATGACAAGAGGGACTTTATTCTCGGGACTTGCGTTCTTGGGGATATATATCTGCGCATTTACGGATTTGCCCGCAGCTACGACAACATTCATGTCCTTGACCGTCACGGTGTTGAACGACGATTGAAACAGGGATGCAAATATCGAGCTTACAAGGCACAGGCACAGAGCGACCGCAAGAAGTATCTTCGTGCGCTTTTTCATGGGATTCGTCCTTTCTGTATTTATATCTGTCCGCTTAATTCGGATGAGACGATGATAACATATTATTCATAAATGAACAATTATCTTTTTATACGAAGTTTTTAATCCCGAATTGTCTTTTCTGTACAAAAAATACACCGCCGCAGAGCATTGTCTGCGGCGGTGCGTCCTTTTACCCGCGTCAGTCCATCTTTTCGAGAAGCTGATCGGAAAGCTCTCCCCAGTCTGCACCGAGGGAATATATCGCATTTTCGACGGTCTTGAGCTGCTCATCGGTAACGCCCTCAAGCGCCTTGAAAAACGGTATAAACAGCTTTTCGATGTCTTTTGTGTAGCACTGTATATACATTTCCCGTCCTGCCTGTGTCGCCTTGAGGACGATGTTTTTTCTGTTGCCGGAAATGTGATAGCGCTCGGCAAAGCCATAGGCGACGAGATTTTTCGTTGACTTTGTCACGATGCTCGGAATTATTCCCAAATCGTGCGCAATGTCGGTCATTATCTTATTCTCGTTTTCAAACTCGCACAGATATTCAAGTATCTGATACTCCGGCTTTGAAAGCGCGATACCGTTTACTGGATTGAGCGTATTCTTGAACATTCCCCTGTTGGAGCTGTTTGAATAATAAATGAGCGCTCTGACAAGCTCGCGGTATCTTCCCATCCATTTCAGTTCCAAGGCAATGCTCCTCCGTTTTTCGTTATACAGACAGTTTAACGCTCGAAGGGCAAATCTTCAAGTCTTTTTTCAGCAGCAGAGGTTTTTCGACAGTCCGGTCTTTTTTCAGCCGGGCTTCAATTCTTCACAAACTCGATAGCCGTGGGGCTGCCGATGGCGCAGAAGACGCCGTTTTCGACATATTTGCGCAGGGTCGGGATAAGCGCTCTGAGGTCGTCGGCGGTGGTGTCGAGTATCTCATGGCGCAGCTTCGTGATGTCCTGCGCGCTCGTGCCCTTGAGGTAGCGGCGGCAGCTGAGCTCGCACACTCCGGCGGGGTCAAGCAGCGGGTCGGTCGTGTTGACGGTGCCGATGATGATATCGTCAAGCGGCATTCCCGAGGTGAGCATTTCATCGAGCACATCCGGCAGTGCGTCAAAGGCGCCCTCGGAGTTGGGCAGGTTCGGGTCGCGGTAGGAGTAGCAGAAAACGTCGCCGTTTGCGCGAACGCTCATGCCCGTGCCGTAGGCTCCGCCCTGAACGCGCACCGCGCCCCAGAGGTAGCCGAAGGTCATCAGCGACGACAGCACCGACCATGCGCCGGAGAATTTTCCGCCGAGGGCATAGAGGTTTCCGCCGAGGGCGCTGAAGCCGACGTCCGCGGGGATCTCGACCGCGCAGTCGCCCGACACGCCCGCAGGAGCATTTGCAGCCTCGCCGACGGCACGTTCGGGCAGGGAGCGCACAAAGCCTTCAAGAGCCTCGCGCTCCGTCTCGCCGCCGAAGCCGATAAAGAGCCTGTTTGCGCAAAACGCGCGCTTTGCAAGCTGCTCAAGCTCCTCGCCGAGAAGTGCAAGGCGCTCGCCGTCCGCTTCGGCAAGGGACGCAAACCACTGTGCAAAGCTCTCTCCCTCAAGCGCCTCACGCAGCGCGGCCTCCGCAGAGAACGCCGACAGCGCCTTCGTGACGGCGAAGCTGTGGCCGTTGCCCATGAGCGACTGCTTGAGGAAATAATCGGTCTGCTTAATTATCTCGCCTATCTTATCCGTTTCGCTCCAGCAGGTGTTTTGCAGAAGCTCGGAGATAAGCTCCATCGCGGCGGGCACGTTCTCGCGCAGCATGCTCGCGGAAACGAGAAGCTGCGGAGCGCACTTATTGAGCTCGCCCTCGCGCGATATGAGGTCCACCCTTGCGCCTATGCCGCCGAGAGTGGCTTTGATCTTGTTTTGCAGCTCAAGCGCGCCGAGGTTTTCCGTTCGCAGCTCGCCGAGGCATGAGGTGAGCACGTTTACGAGGCGAAGCTGCTCGCAGCTAAAGTCGGAAATATCGAAATACAGGTCAAGATAGACAATGCCGTCTGTGTTGGCGCCGATCTTGAGTGCGGGGCGGCCTGCGATATTAAGCTCCTCCGTTTTGATCGGCTCAACGTCGCGCGCAACGTCCGTAAGGTCGAGCGCAGGCAGCGTTGAGAGTGCCTGCTCGTCGTCCTGACTCTGCTGCCACTCCTGCATTTTTCTGACGGCGTTAGCCATGTCGCGGCGGTCGCCGTCGCTCCATTCGGCGGTTTCCGCGGCGATTTTTTCCCTTTCGCAGCGTGCATCGTCCTCGAGCTTGGTATCCGAGGGCGTCGCGTAAACATAGCATTTATCGCCGCCGTCGGCAAGCATTTCGAGCAGCAGCTCTTCGAAATAGCGTCCGTCGAGCTTTTCGCGCAGGGAATCGAATACCCATGCGTTATTTATGTGCATCATCGGGTCGCCGCCGTAGAGCCAGCCGTCGAGAGCCTTTATCGCAAGCTCCACGCCGTAGGGCTCGGTGACCTCGCGGCAGCTGAACGCAAAGCGCTCGATGCTTGCGCGCAGAGCGGAGCGGTCAAGCCCCTCCCGCGCGAGCCGCGCCGCTGTCTCCGGAACGGCGCCGCGAATAGCCTCGAACTTTTCCGTATAGGTGTTGAGCACGACAAGGGATACGGTCGGCTGGAATATGCCGTCGGTTATCTCCACGCCCACATCCTGCGCGAGCCCCGCTTCGAGTATGGCGCGCTTGAGCGGCGCCTCGTTGGAGCCCGTGAGGTAGTCCGCGAGGATCTTCGCGGCATAGAGCTTTTCTATCTCGTCAAACGAGCACAGTATCTTGCTCATTGACATATGCGCGTGAGTATCCCCGGGCTGAGCTGGCGCAAACGATACGTTTTTGCAGCCTGCACAGGGCTTCTGCACGTCGAAGTCAAAGTCCGGCTCGCGGTAATCGTAATTGCAAAGGTACTCGCCGTCTATGTACTCCAAAACACTGTCGATATCCATATGTCCGTCGAGGAAGAAGCGGGCATTCGTAGGATGGTAAAAGCGCTTGTGCGTCTCGATAAACTGCTTATAACTGAGGTCCGTTATGCTCAGAGGGCGGCCGCCGGAAGAAAATCCGTAGCAGGTGTCCGGGAACATAAGCTGATCCGCCGCATCGCCCATAAGACGCTCAACGTCGGAATACGCGCCCTTCATCTCGCTGAAAACGACGCCGTTGTAGCTCACCTCGCCCGTTTCGGGGTCAAACTCGTAGTGCCAGCCCTCCTGCATGAATATCTCGGGCTTCTCGTAGATGCTCGGACAAAAGACCGCGTCGAGATACACGCTCATGAGGTTAAACAAGTCCTGCTCGTTGCGGCTGGACACCGGGAACATGGTCTTGTCGCCGAAGGTATAGGCGTTTAAAAACGTCTGCATGGAGCTCTGGAGCAGAGACACGAAGGGCTCCTTGACGGGGTACTTCTTCGAGCCGTTGAGCACACTGTGCTCAAGGATATGAAAAACGCCCGTGTCGTTCTCCGGCAGGGTCTTGAACGAAACGGCAAAGGTCTTGTTCAGATCCGGTCTGTCGAAATACAGAAGCTGCGCGCCGCATTTTTTATGCCGCAGGGTATACAGCGTCGCTCTCTTTGCTTCTATGTACTCCTTCTTTTCCAGCACAAAGCCGGATACGATGCCGCCCGGCTCGAGCTCGCTGAGTTTTATCTTTTCCGTTATCATTGTTATCCTCGCTTTTGTTTTACAGGGACTTGCTGAAAAGCTTGTAGTAGTCGTTGGTTTTTTCAAGCTCGTCCGGCGTGCCGGCGGCCTCGACCGTGCCGTCGCGCATGACGATGACGTAGTCTGCGTTTTTCGTCGCGGCGAAGCTGTGCGCGATCATGACGGTCGTGCGGTTTTTCATGAGATTATCCATCGCCTCGGACACGAGCGCGGTACTCGTAACGTCGAGGTTGCTCGTCGCCTCGTCAAGCAGCAGGATGTCGGCATTGCGCAGCATGGCGCGCGCGATGCAGATGCACTGGCCCTGACCGCCGGAGAAGTTCGAGCCGCCCAGCCCCACGTCCTCGTCAAAGCCCGCGGGCTTTTCCATGACGAAGTCGTAGCAGTTGGCGCTCTTTGCCGCGGCAATTATCTCTTCCTCGCTCACCTCGCGCTCAAGACCGTAGACGATGTTATCCCGCACGGTGCCTCCGATGAGTCCGTCGCGCTGGAAAACGTAGGCGAAGCGGCCGCGCCATGAGTCGAGCTCATACTCCGCGGTGTTTTCGCCGTTGAAGCGAATTTCGCCGCTCTTGGGCTCATACAGGCGCGTAATGAGCTTGAACATCGTGGATTTTCCCGCACCGTTGCCACCGACTATGGCGGTGACCTTTCCGGCGGGAATGGTGACGGAAACGTTCTTTAAAACGTCGTTGTCTTCAAAATAGCCGAAGCTGACCTTATCGAAAACTATGTCCGCGCAAAGCTGAGGCACGGGTCTGCCGTCCTCGCTCTCGGCCTCGCAGTCGCTGACCTTGTTTATCTTCTGCATCGTGCCGAAGGTTCCGGATACGGAGCCGACGTTCATGAAAAACTGCATGAGCTGTATGCCGACGATGCCGCAGATCATGTAAAAGCTCGTGAGGTCGCCGATGGTGAGCTCGCCCTTTTGCATGAGCTGACCGCCGATGACGAAAACGACGACGATGAAGAGTATCGAGAACAGGCTCGCCGCGAGCTGATAGCCGGCGACAATTATCCAGTTGAGGAAATCGGCAACGTACATACGCTTAAAGTTGCCGCTGCCCTTCTCGGACTCGATCTTCTCCGCGACTGCGCTCTTTATAAGCCTGAACGATCTCACGCGCTCTGCAAGGTAGCCGAGGCTGCCCGCCATGGTAACGGTGGTGTAAACGCCGAGCTTATAGGTGAGCTTGCCGTAGATAAGGCAGATGACGGCGGTCATGGGGATAATGAGCAGCGACCAGCTTGCAAGAAGCGTGTTGTAATCAAAAAGCTGAATAAAGCCCTTTATGACAGTGAAAACGCAGACGGTGAAGGATACTATCATCGAAAACAGCGTGGCGGGCGCGGCGGCATCGGTGGTGACACGGCTGACAAGCTCGTTTCCGTTGTCCTCGTCGTAGTACTTCGTCGGCAGGTGCATTATCTTATTCCACAGCTTGCAGCGCACGCGAAGGCTTATGGTCTCCTCCATGCGGCGGGTGAAATAGTATTCGCAGATCCTGAACAGTGCCGCAAGCGCCGTGACGACGATGAAGTTAGTCAGCAGCTTCGAGTCGATGGCGTTTTGGCTGGTGTCGATTATTCCCGCGGTCAGAGTCGCCGCCTGAAGCTCCGCGTTCATCATCGCGGCGGAGAATATGAGGCTCAAAACGATGAGCACCCAGGGCAGCTTTACCCCGCGCAGCGAGGCGAAATATTTGGAAAACTTTTTCATATCGCCGCCTCCTCTCCCGCGTGGGCATTCATTGCGCGGTAGGTCTCACAGTCGCGCAGCAGGCTCTCGTGGCTGCCGTCGCCGACTATGCGGCCGTTTTCCATGACTATTATCCTGTCGTAGCGGCGGGCATAGTCAAGATCGTGGGTTATGAGTATGCGCGTTTTGCCGGCGAAGAGCTCGTCGATGGTATCCTGAATTTTCGCGGACACACGCACGTCAAGGGCGCTCGTCGGCTCGTCCATGAGGATGATATCGCCGCCGCGCAGCACCTCACGAGTCAGCACAAGGCGCTGACCCTGTCCGCCGGACATGGACTGTCCGCCCGCGGCGACCTCCGTCGAAAGGTCATTGCCGCACAGCGCAAGATACTCGGAGAAGCCGGTCTTTTCGGCGGCGGCGAATATTTCCTCGTCGCTGACCTCGCGGCTTATGCCGTAGGTGAGCGCCTCGCGCAGGGTGCCGCTGAACACGTCCGCGCCCTGCTGCACGTAGGCAAGGCGGCTGCGGAAATCATGCAGCGACAGCTCGCTCACGTCCGTGTCGCCTATATAAACGTGACCCTCGTCGGGCGTGTAAAAGCGCTCAAGGAGGCTTATGGAGGTGGTCTTGCCGCTGCCGCACAGACCCACTATCGCAAGCGCCGAGCCGCGCGGCACGGTGAAGCTCGCGTTTTCTATCGCGGGGCTGTCGGTGTCGGGATAGGAGAAGGTGACGTTTTCAAATCTGATGTCGCCCTCGGCGGGGAAGGCAGCGCCCTCGCCGCTTTCGGTATCGCCCGCCATGATCTCGATGATGCGGTGGAACTCGCCGTGCATACCCTTGATCTTTATCCACATGCTGAATATCTCGTCCATATTCGGGAAGAGGTTCTGCGCGAACAGGAAGAAGGCGAGCCACATGGAGATGTCTATCTCCTTGCGCTGGAGCAGGATGACCGCGACGACGATGACGATGAACTTTTGCAGAATATCAAGCACCGCGATGATGGCGGTCGAGATATTGTCAAGCTTAACGAGCTTCATGTTGGCATCGTACAGACCGTCGGCTGCCTTTTCGCCGTTTGCGCTCTCCTCTTTTTCGTTCGTGTAGGTCTTGATAAGCGGCAGATGGCTTATCCTGTCGGCAAGGTAGCCGGTCAGCACGCCTATCCTGCCGTAGACTCTCGCGCTTGCTATCTGCATCTTCTTGCCCATGACGAGGGCGTAGAGATATTTAAGCGGTAGCATCGCAAAGCACGAAAGTGCAAGTATCCAGTGATACTCATTTATGCGCAGCAGCGCTGCGACGACGTAGTATATATCCGGAATGAGATAGAGGATTATATTTACGAAGTTCGTGACCGCCGCCGATGCGTCGTTCGTGATCGCGCTCATTAGGTCGGAGGGGTCATGGCGGTCAAAATAGTCCATCTTCATGCCGAGCATACGGCGCCATATCGACTCGCGCGCCTTACGCACGCTGTATGACTGCGCCTGAGCCTGACCGGCAAAGGCGAAAAGCGACAATAGACCTACCTCGACGTAGAAAAAGATGGCCTTTGTCGTCGTCGTGCCGGAGAGATTTCCGCTCAGAAGATCCGCCGTCATATTCGGCAGGTCAAGCAGGAAGCTGTTCAGCAAAATGTTGACCGCGAGTCCGACCGTTATCCACAGCCACGGCAGGCGCAGCTTCTTTATCGTGCGAAAAAGCGCCTTCCAGCCGTCTCGCTGCGGCTTATCGTTAACGATTGTCTTATCCATAGAGTTTCTCCTGTAGAGGCGAAAAAACGGATGCCATATGCCCAAGGCGTATGGCACCCGTCAGGCTTGATTATTTGTAGACGGCGGAGGAGAAGTTTTCCTCAATAAAGCGGGCATATTCCTCGATGGAATCGTCCTTTATCATGTTGAAGCCGGTCAGAGACTGGATGCTTGCCTGAAGATCCTGACCCGCGGTCACGACAAGAATAACGGTGTCGGAAACGCGCTGGGCATTCATGAACTGGGAGCTGAGCTCGTCCGCTGCGTCCTTGGAGGCGAACTCATAGTAGGTGTACTGTGCTACCATCTTGCCGTCCTTGGCATAGAGGTAGTCGGTCTGGGACACGATCTTGTCGGCGTCCTTCGCTTCGAGTGCCGCCTTACCGCTGCCGGTCATGACGACGGTCTGGTCAAACTCGATGTCGCTGGGATCCTTGTGCTCTGCGTAGGGCTTGTAGGGGTTCGGGCCTGCGTCGGCCTTTACGCCGTAGTTGAGGTTAAGAATGCTTGCGTAGCTTTCCGCATCCTCGGAGCTTGCGGGGAAGCCCTGATCTGCCTGAGCCTTGAACTCTGCCGCTATCGCGTCGGCGTCGATGACGGTCTTGAGGACGGTGTCGCTCTCGGCGGTGAGCTCAACGCCGTAGAATTCCTTCATTGCGTCCATAACGGGCTGCTTGTCCTCCTTGTCGCCGAGGAACAGGTACATATCGGCCTCAACAGCCTTGTCCTTGTTGCCGTAAACGACGAAGTACATGGAAACGTCGCCCTTGTAGCTGACCATCTTCGACTCGTCGGGCTTGCCGAGATCGACCTCCTTGCCCTCCTCGAAGGCGGTGTAGCTGCCGTCTGCCATGGACATCCAGCCCTTTGCAAGGCCGGTGGTCTCGTCGTAGTCGTAAACGCCGATGGGCATTCCGCTGTCGTCGAGCATCATGGTGTCGGGGTAGGCTGCCTCGCTTGCGCGGGAGGCAAGGTCCTCGCCGAACGTTTCGTTCTTGAGGACGATGCGCGTGTCGTAGCTCAGACCGGAGGGGTCGTTGTGGGTGTAGTCGCCGAGCTTAACGGCGTCTTCCTTGCTGAAAAGTCCGCAGCCTGCCAGTGAAAGCATGACGGCGACGGCCAGGACGAGGGATACTAACTTTTTCATTGTTGTTCTCCTTTATTATTTTTCCTTGTAATACAGCTTACAGTGGCAGTAGCCCTCGAAATCGGGATCCTGCAACTGAGCCTTGAATTCTTCGCAGATGCACTTGTACTCGGGCTTTATCTCTCTGCGGCAGGGGCAGTAGCCGCCCGTCTCCTTGAGGCCCGCTCTGATTTTTGCAACGACTGCGGGGTCGTCATTAAGTCTGAATTTTCCCATAGTCAACTCTCTTTTCCGTTTATTCGTAGAGGAGCTTGGATATTTCCGCGAGCAGCTCCCCGCGCTCCAGACTGCCGAGACTGCGCTCAACGAGCTCTCCGCGTCTGAAATACAAAATAGTGGGCATTGCGTCGATGCCGAAATGGTCGGCGGCCTCGGGGTTGAAGGTGACGTTCATTCTGCCGAAGGAAATGCCGGCCAGCTCATCGGCCACCGCGTCGAAAATAGGTGCAAGCAGCACACAGGCATAGCAGTTTTCGCCGTAGCAGTCGATGACCGCATACTCAGCCTCGGTAAACTTCTTCCACTCTTCGCCTTTAAGTTCAACAGTTGCCATGTTAGCCTCCTATCTTCTCGTTGATGATGCCGTTTACATGCTCAAACAGCGGGGTGATGCACAGCTCGCCGCGAGCCATGTCAAGAAGCTCGGCTCTCTCGGGCACGGTCTCGCCCATGAGACCCATCATCTCGGCGAACTGATCTGCCTGCTGCTCGACCTCCTCCTGAGACGGAGCCATGCCGCGCACCTTGCAGAATTCCTCCGCCGCCCAAAGCTGCTTATTCTGGTAAATGACGGACTCGGCTATCTGCTCATCGCCCATGGCGTCGGGGTCCATGCCCATTGCCGCATACTCGGCCTTGGTCTTTTCGATCTGAGCCTTCATTTCCGCTTCGTCATAGCCAAACTCGCTGCCGTTGAGGAATTCGTCCATGATATGGCGCATGAGAGCCTTGCTCATTTCGAGCCTTGCGTCGGCCTCGGCCTGCTTAACGAGATATTCGCGGTAAGCCTCGACGGTGGCGACGCCCTCGATGCCGATAGAAGAAATAAGCTCGTCGTTCACCTCGACGGGAACGCGGCGAATGACCTCGCTTACCGTGAGCTTGACGCTCTTGCCTGCAAGCTGCACCTCAAGCACATCGCCCGCGCGCTTTCCGAGAGCGGCCGCGGAAGCCTCCTCCGCTCCGGGCAGAGGAACGCCTGTAAACAGCAAAACAGTTCTGTCGTCGGGGTAGCTTTCCTTATCCGCTGCGCAGCGGACAATGTCGCCCTCGGCAGCAATATCGGCCGTGCTTTCCTTCGCATAGCGCATCGGGAGCGCCTTCATCTCGTCCTCGACACGCTGCATATCAATATTGATCTCAAGCAGCTGCGCCGGAATTTCGATGCTGTCGATGTCGCACAGCTTTTTAACAAATCCGTTCATAGGGTCGTCCTTTCGTATTCATATACTGCACTTTGCCAAAACTGCGGCAAAGCTCCCTTTATTCTACCGCATACCTTATAAAAAAACAATAGCCTATCACTTCCAATTTTCTCTGTTTTCTGAACATTTCATGCACAGAGCGAATATTACCGAACAAAAGGCCGGCTGAGATAAGAAAGCATACGGTTTTGAACGGCTCTTTTCCGCTCATGCTTCATAAAAAATCTCGGTAATACCAATACGCTAAAAAAACCGAGTCCCATATTAAACAGGGCTCGGTTATTTGTGTTTCTTGTCGAATTATCAGAATTTTATTTCCTTGCCTGCCTTGCGCCACTGCTTGTATTCCGCGGCGGCGGTGAACAGTGCGTCGGAGGAGGAGTTGACGGCGGTCTCGAGGGAGTCCTGAATGACGCCGATGATAAAGCCGACGCCGACGACCTGCATTGCAATGTCGTTGTTTATTCCGAACAGCGAGCACGCCATGGGGATGAGCAGCAGCGAGCCGCCGGCAACGCCGGAGGCGCCGCAGGCGCCGAGCGCCGCCATGACCGACAGAACTATCGCTACCGGCAGGTCGACGGGGATGCCGAGGGTGTGCACCGCGGCAAGCGTCATTATCGTGATGGTAACGGCAGCGCCCGCCATGTTGATGGTCGCTCCCAGAGGAATGGACACGGAGTAGAACTCGCGATCAAGACCGAGGCTCTCGCACAGGGTCATGTTGACGGGGATATTCGCAGCGGACGAGCGCGTGAAGAACGCGGTCATGCCGCTTTCCTTGATGCATCTGAACACCAGCGGGAACGGGTTCTTGCGGATGACGATAAAGACCATGATGGGGTTTATCACGAGCGCGCAGAAGAGCATGCAGCCGACGAGTATGAGCAGGAGCTTGCCGTACTCGGTGAAGATGGCAAGGCCGCTCGTGGAAACTGCCGAGAACACGAGACCGAGGATGCCGAACGGCGCGAGGTTAATGACAAAGCGCACCGCCTTGGTGACCGCCTCCGATGCGTCGAACAGGAACTTCTTCGTGGTGTCGGACGCGCTCTTGAACGCGAAGCCGAGCACTACCGCCCAGAACAGGATGCCGAGGTAGTTGCCGGAAACGATGGAGCCGATGGGATTGGAAACGACGTTCTTGAGCAGGCCCGTGAAAATCGCGGTGAAGCTGTCGGGGGCCTCGCTGGAGACTGCGTCCGTGAGCGTGATGGTCACGGGGAACAGGAAGCTGGCGCAGACCGCGATCGCGGCGGCAAGGAAGGTCGAGACAAGGTACAGCACGATGACCGTGTCGAACTGCTTGCCGAGCTTTTCCTTGGACTGTGCCAGGGCGCTGATTATAAGAACAAAAACCAGCAGCGGCGCTATCGCCTTGAGTGCGCCGACGAACAGGTCACCGAGTATGCCGATGCCGGGCGCGGTCACGGCGGCGTTGGGTATAAGCAGGGCAAGCGCGGAGCCGATGACCATGCCTATAACTATTCGCAGCACGAGGCTCACGCTGTTATACGCTTTTATGACTTTCATTTCGTTTTTCTCATCCTTTGTGTCTTTTTTGCTTGTTTTTCGCGGAATGCCGCAACGCATAGTTTAACAAGCTAACACCCAAAAGTCAAGCCATTGCCATGGGGGGCAGTGGGGTTAAAAGACGACGGAGATGGAGGTGCCCTCGTCGGGGGCGGAGTGCATGCTGATTTTCGCGTTGTGCAGGGCGGCGGCGTGCTTTACGATGGACAGGCCGAGCCCCGTGCCGCCGACCTCCTTGGAGTGGCTCTTATCGACGCGGTAGAAGCGCTCGAAAATACGCTCCTGCTGCTCGGCGGGGATGCCGATGCCGTTATCCTCGACGGTGAGCACCGTACCGTCGGCGTTTTTCTCGACGCTGACCTTCACGAAACCGCCGGGTCGGTTGTATTTTATCGCGTTCTCGCACAGGTTGTAGACGATCGCTTCGAGAAGCTGCGGGATACCGTTTTTGATGACGGCAGGGCAGGCATTCACACTCAGCGCGACGTCCGCCTCCTTGGCTGCGGGCTGAAGATTTTCGACCGTCGCGCGCGCAATTGCGGCAAGATCCGCGTCGCAGCGCTGCATATCGCCCGCGCCCTCGTCCAGATGCGAAAGCTTTATGATGTCCTCGATGAGCGCGATCATTCGCTTGGATTCGCTCTGTATCTGCGCGGCAAAGCGGGGTATGTCATCGGGCTTCACCATGCCGTTTGCAAGCAGCTCCGCACAGCCGGAGATGGTGTGCAGCGGCGTTTTCAGCTCGTGCGACACGTTTGCGGAGAACTCGCGCCGCAGCTTTTCCGCCTTCTCCTTCTCTGTCATATCCAGCACCAGCAGCACTGTGCCCGCGACGCGCTCGCCCGAAACCACGGGGCTTGCGTAGACGGTGTAGCTGACGCCGCCGCGCTCAACGGGCATCTCGCAGTGCTCGCCTGAGCGCACTCTGCCGAGAAGCTCCTGCATTTGGCGTGAGTTATTGAGCAGCAGAATGTCCTTGCCGACGCAGTAGCGGCTGATATCCAGCAGCTTTGTTGCGGACTTGTTTATGCTCAGTATCGTGCCGCGCTCGTTGAGGAGCACAAGGCCCTCTATCATGTTCTCGGTCGCGGCGTCAAACTCGTCCCGACGCTGCCGCAGCTCCTTTTCCTGAGCGCGAAGCTGGTTCTGCTGACTGCGCAGCTTGTCGGTCAGGGGTGCAAGCTCCGGATAGGTCTCTATCTTGTCCGGCTCGTCGAGGCGCAGCTCGTTTAGGGGGCGCACTATACGCTTTGAAAGTCCCGAGGCGAGCACGCCCGACACGGCAAGCGCCGCGGCAGCGATGACTATGACAGGCTGGAGCATTCCGAGCACGAGCATCAGCGGTGTGTACTGCTCGCAGGAAAGGCGCACGACGGTGCCGTCATGCAGGCGCTGTGCGCAGTAAAGCTGCCGCTCCATAAGCGTCGTTGAATAACGCGTGCTCTCGCCCGTACCGGTTTTGAGCGCGCTGCTGACCTCCTCACGGTCGGCGTGGTTTTCCATCTTCGCGGCGACCGCGGTGCTGTCATACAAAACGGTGCCGTCGGCGGCTATCCACGTCAGGCGTGTGCCGTGTGAGCCGAGCCCCTCGAAATAGCCCTCGCCGGACTTTTCGACACCCTGCGCGGCAAGTGCCGTTTGGGCGCGAAGCTGCTCCATTTGATTGTTCGAAAAATAGTCGTACAAAACTCCCGTTATCAGCACGAACGATGCAAGCAGTACCGCCGCCGCAACGAGAAGTATCGAACGGAATATGCGTTTGGTCATTTCTCCGCCTCCATGCGATAACCGACGCCGCGCACCGTGCGTATGCATTTTCCGCACTCGCCCAGCTTTTGGCGCAGAGTGCCGATGTGCACGTCCACCGTGCGCGTTTCGCCCAGAAAGTCCTCGCACCAGACCGCCGCAAGAAGCTGCTCGCGGGTGAATGCGCGGCCGGGGTTGGTCATGAATTTGTGCAGCAATTCGTATTCCTTGAGAGTGAGCGTGATGCGCTGCCCGTCGGCGGTGACCGTGTGCTCGGCGGTGTTCATGACGATGCCGCCGAAGCGCAGCTCGCTCGAGGGCTCGGCACTGCGGCTGCGGCGCAGCACGGCACGCACGCGCGAGACCATCTCCATCATACCGAAGGGCTTTGCGAGGTAGTCGTCCGCGCCGAGATCAAGTCCGATGACCTTGTCATATTCGTTGCCCTTTGCCGTCGCCATGATGACCGGCAGCTCGGCGGTCGCGGGGTCGGCTCGCAGCTTCTTGAGGACCGATATGCCGTCCTCGCCGGGGAGCATTATGTCGAGCATGACAAGCTCCGGCCGCGCCGTGCGCATCGCCGCGAAAAATTCGCGCGCGTCGGCAAAGCCCTCGGCCTCGAAGCCCGACGCCGTGAGCGTATATATCATCAGGTCGCGGATGCCCGCATCATCTTCAACGCAGAATATCATTGCTGTCACTTCCTTATAAATCAAATACTAACTGTAAAGAGTAATGTAAAATATCATCCGATTGTAAAATCTATGTAAACTGCTCGCCGCAGGGGCAATGCGCCTTGACGCTCCTACCTATACATCTATTGCGTCAGCCCGGTTACGGAAGTGCCGACAAAACCATCACAAGCGGGCGAGCAATGCTCGCCCCTACATTCTCGTCGGAAGTGCAGGCTAAGGCTGCACCAATGCCTCCCTTGTGTAAAGGGAGGTGGCTTGAGCAAAGCGAAAGCCGGAGGGATTGTTTTTTTAATAGCGCCTTGAGACAGTGCGAATACATCTATTCTGTCAGCCCGAAGCTGTTATTCCGACAAAACCGTTGCTGCTTCTCTCTGCAACAGTGCGAGGCACATACGGTTTCCTCCGCAGTTTCGATACCGTGCCACCGCAATAACCGTATCCGTAGGTGCGCCAAAGCGCTATCAAAAAAGCTGCATCGCACGGGAGAGTGAGATGCAGCTTTGGTGGGTGGGTCAGTTTTTGACGACAAATTCCTCGGGGCGCTCGGTGCGCAGTCCGAAGGAGAACTCGATGGCATCGGCGATACGCGCGCAGGCGTTGCCGTCGCCGTAGGGGTTAACGGCGCGCGCCATGCGCTGATACGCCTCATCCGAGCGCAGGAGCTCGTTTGCGTCGCGCAGAATATCGTCCCTGTCAACGCCGCTGAGCTTAACGGTGCCGGCTGCGACAGCCTCGGGACGCTCGGTCTCTTTTCTGAGCACCAGCACGGGCTTGCCCAGCGCGGGCGCCTCCTCCTGAATGCCGCCGGAGTCGGTCATGACCATGTAGCTCGCGCTCATGAGCCTGTGCATATCCATCGCATCAAGCGGCTCTATGAGGTGCACGTTGCTCAGCTCCGCAAGGTGCTCGTTGGCGGCATTTCTCACGACCGGAGACAGGTGCACGGGGTAGACGATCTCGATCTCCGGATGCTCGAGCGCAAGCTCGCGCACGGCCGAGAAGATGTTTCTCATCGGCTCGCCGTAGTTTTCTCTGCGGTGGCATGTCATGGCGATGACACGCTTGGAAAAATCTATCTCGGCAAGCTCGGGCGAAGCAAAGCCCTCGCCGGTGACGGTGTATTTCATGGCGTCGATGACGGTGTTGCCGGTGACAAAAATGTCGCCTGTGACCGCCTCGCGGCGCAGGTTGTCGGCATTTTTCGCGGTGGGCGCAAAATGCATGGTCGCAAGCCGTCCGACAAGGCAGCGGTTCATTTCCTCGGGGAAGGGACTGTAGCGGTCATATGTACGCAGCCCCGCCTCGACGTGACCGACGGGTATCTTCGCGTAAAACGCGGCAAGCGCGGCGGAAAAGGTCGTGCTGGTGTCGCCGTGGACGAGGACGAGGTCGGGCTTAAACTCGGCAAAGCAGCCCTCAAGCCCCTTGAGTGCACGCACGGTGACGTCCGTGAGCGTCTGGTTTTTGCCCATGATGTTGAGGTCGGCGTCGGCCTTTATGCCGAAGCAGCTCATGACGCTGTCAAGCATCTCGCGGTGCTGCGCGGTGACGCAGATAAGGCTCTCAAGCCCCTCACGACGCTGCAGCTCGAGCGCAAGCGGCGCCATTTTTATCGCCTCCGGACGGGTACCGAAAACGGACATGACTTTTATCTTACTCATTTTCGCCCTCCGATTCCTCCGCCGGCTTTTCATGCGTCAGCGGATGGATATTTTTGTTGTTTCTGAACACGAACAGCCAGATAAACACGGCGATGGCAAAGGCGATCACCGCAACGACGACTCTCATAATTCCGGTCGAGGTCAAAAGCACCGCGGCAAGGCCGAGGATCGCGGAAACGGCGTAGAGCACCGCGACCGCCTGCTTTTGATTGAGTCCCATGTCTAGCAGCTTATGGTGGAAATGTCCTCTGTCGGCATGGAAGGGGCTTTGACCGCGCAGGATGCGGCGCGTGAAGGCGAATATGGTGTCCGACAGCGGAACGGCAAGCGCCAGCACCGGCAGCACGAAGGTCACGATGGCATAGAATTTGAACATTCCGATGACGGAGACCGTCGCCATGATGTAGCCGAGCATCAGTGCGCCCGTATCGCCCATGAATATCTTCGCAGGATTAAGGTTATACGGAATGAAGCCGAGGCAGCCGCCCACGAGCGCCGCGAGAATGACCGCGACGTTTACGTTCGCATCGGAAACGAGCAGCGACACGACGAGCATGGACATCGCCGCAATTGCCGAAACGCCGCAGGCAAGTCCGTCAAGTCCGTCGATGAGGTTGACGGAGTTGGTGACGCCGACTATCCACAGTATGGTGACGGGCACGGCGAGGATGCCGATAGTGACCGCCTGCTCGCTCGTTATGAGCAGGGGGTTTGAAACGACGTTTATTATGACGCCTGAAAGCACCGCGATGACGGCCGCAAGTATCTGAATACTGAATTTGAGCCACGCATTGAGGTTCATCACGTCGTCGATCGCGCCGACAACGACGATGAGAATGGCGCCCAGCAGGATACCGCGCACCTGTGGGGTTATCTGCGCAAACAGCAGCACCGCCAGCAGGAAGCCTATGAATATCGCAAGACCGCCCATGCGGGGTATCGGGTGGGAATGAATGTGACGCTTATGGTCGGGAACGTCGATGGCGCCGACCTTCTTGGCGAAGGAGCTGACCACCGGAGTCACCGCAAAGGATATTACAAACGCGACGGCAAGCGCCAGCAGGATGCTCTTCCACGCGTCAATGCTGAGATCGATCATATTTTAATCTCTCCGAATTTTTCTGTATTTTAAAACGGCTTTTCGACAAGTCCGACCTTCTTATAGACCTTGCGCAGGGTCTTGCGCGCGATGACGCTCGCTCGCTGTGCGCCCTCGGTGTAGACGCTGCACAGATACTGCTTGTCCTCCAGAAGGCGGGTCGCCTCCTCGCGGATGGGACGCAGGGTCTCGATGACGGCGTCGCCGACGGCGGGCTTGAATGCGCCGTAGCCCTTGCCGGCAAACTCGCGCTCGATTTCCTCAAAGCTCTCGCCCGTCACGGCGGAGTAGATATTCATGAGGTTGGACACGCCGGGCTTGTTCTGCATATCGAAATGCACGCAGTTTTCCGTGTCGGAGTCCGTAACGGCGCGCTTGAACTTGCGCGCGATGTCCTCGGGCTTCTCCATGAGGAAAACGCAGCCGTTGGGGTCGGATTTGCTCATCTTCGCGGAGGGATTTGCAAGGCCCATAACACGCGCGCCCGCCTTGGGAACGTATGCCTCGGGGACCTTGAAGGTCTCGCCGTAAATGTTGTTAAAGCGCACGGCGATGTCGCGGGTCAGCTCGCAGTGCTGGCGCTGATCCTCGCCGACGGGCACGAAGTCCGCCTGATACAGCAGGATATCCGCCGCCATGAGGCTGGGGTAGGTGAACAGGCCGCCGTTTATATTGTCGGCATTTTTCGCGCATTTGTCCTTAAACTGGGTCATGCGGCTCAGCTCGCCGAACATGGTGTAGCAATTGAGTATCCAGCCGAGCTCCGCGTGCTCGTGCACGTGGCTCTGGAGAAACAGCACGTTTTTCTCGGGGTCGATGCCGCAGGCGATGTACTGAGCAAGCTGCTCAAGGCTGCGGCGGCGCAGCAGCTTGGGGTCCTGACGCACGGTGAGCGTGTGCAGATCCGCCATGAAGTAGTAGCAGTCAAATTCCTCCGCTCTTGCTCCCCAGTTTCTTACCGCGCCCAGATAATTGCCCAGATGCAGATCTCCCGAGGGCTGGATGCCCGACAGCATGATTTTCTTTTTTATCTCTTCCATTTTTATTGTCTCCTAAAGCTAACGCCAATAATTCAATTTATCATTTTACCATTTTAACTCTCACTTGACAACTGCCAAAATCCAATTTACACTGTTACTATCAATTTATTATATAAGTTTCGGAGGAAATATTATGGATATGACCTGGTTTGAGGAAATGGAGGCGCGCATACCCAAGGGCGAGGTACGCACGAGATTTGCCCCCAGTCCCACGGGATATATGCACGTAGGCAACCTGCGCACGGCTCTGTACACCTGGCTCATCGCCCGTCATGCCGGCGGAAAGTTCATCCTGCGCATTGAGGACACCGATCAGGAGCGCTACGTTGAGGGCGCCGTGGACGTCATCTACCGCACCATGGCAGAGTGCGGGCTCAGCCACGATGAGGGTCCCGACGTCGGCGGCCCCGTCGGCCCCTACGTTCAGACCGAGCGCCGCGGACTTTACGGCAAATACGCCGAGCTTCTCATCGAGAATGGCCACGCCTATCGCTGCTTCTGCGAAAAGCAGGAGGAGACCGAGGGCTTTGAAAAGGCAGCCGACCCCTGCCGCGCCCTCTCGCGCGAGGAAAGCGACGCTCTCGTCGCCGCGGGCGAGCCCTTCGTCGTGCGTCAGAGGATCCCCGCCGAGGGAAGCACGACCTTCCACGACGAGATTTTCGGCGACATCACCGTTGAGAACTCCACGCTTGACGACCAGGTGCTCATAAAGCGCGACGGTCTGCCGACATATAACTTCGCAAACGTCATTGACGACCACCTCATGGGCATCACCCACGTCGTGCGCGGCTCGGAGTATCTGTCCTCGTCGCCCAAGTACAATCTGCTGTACGAGGGCTTCGGCTGGGAGATCCCCGCATACGTCCACTGCTCCCCCGTCATGCGCGATGCTCACAACAAAATGTCAAAGCGCCACGGCGACCCCTCGTATGAGGATCTTATAGCACAGGGCTATCTCACCGACGCCGTTGTCAACTACGTTGCGCTGCTCGGCTGGAGCCCCGGCGGCGAGCGCGAGATATTCACCATGCAGGAGCTTGCCGAGATATTCGACATCAAGGGCATCTCCAAGTCCCCCGCAATTTTCGACATTGAAAAGCTCAGGTATTTTAACGCGGAATACATCCGCGCGATGAGCCCCGAGGCCTTTGCAAAGGCTGCCGAGCCCTTCATCCGTCAGGCGGTCAAAAGCCCCGCCATCGACCCCGCCGCCATCGCCGCGCTTTTGCAGCAGCGCACCGAGGTCCTGACCGACATTCCCGAAAAGCTCGATTTCTTCGACGCGCTGCCTGAATACGACACCGCGCTTTACATTCATAAAAAGAGCAAGACCGACGAGGCCGGCTCTCTTGAGATGCTGCGCGTGATGCTCCCCGTTTTCGAGGACATCGACGCCTGGACGGACGAGAATATCCTCGCCGCGATGACCGGCATGGCGGAGAAGCTTGAATGCAAAAACGCAAAGGTCATGTGGCCCGTTCGCATCGCCGCGGCCGGCAAGGCGGTGACCCCCGGCGGCGCGGTCGAGATCTGCCGCATTCTCGGCAAGGACGAGACCCTGCGCAGAATGCGCGTCGGCATCGAAAAGCTCGAAAAGGCAGTCGGATAATGGCCGATAAGATCATTGTCGTCGATGACGAAAGGGAGATAGCCGATCTCATCGGGCTGTACCTTGAAAACGACGGCTACGAGGTGAAAAAGTTCCAAACGGGCGAGCAGGCGCTCCGCGATATCGACGGCGGCGAGCCCGCTCTTGCGGTGCTTGACGTTATGCTGCCCGACACCGACGGCTTCACCCTGCTCAGGCGCATACGCGATAAGCACTCGTTTCCCGTTATAATGCTGACGGCGCGCGTGACCGATTCCGACAAAATTCTCGGTCTTACCATAGGCGCGGACGACTACATAACAAAGCCCTTTAACCCGCTGGAGCTGACGGCGCGCGTCAAGACCGTTCTGCGCCGCTGCCGCCGCGCGGTGGATACGGACTTTGAACGGGATATCCGCGGCCTCACGATAAATAAACAAAGCCGCAAGTGTCTGCTGTTCGGCGAGGCTCTCAGCCTCACGCCGACGGAATTCGACATTCTGTGGTATCTGTGCGAGAACGCCGGGCGCGTCGTTACCTCCGAGGAGCTTTTCCGTGCCGTGTGGAAGGAAAAATATCTCTCGGCGAGCAGCAACACCGTCATGGCGCACATCGGCCGACTGCGCGAGAAAATGCACGAGCCGCCGAGAAAGCCGAGGTTTGTAAAAACCGTATGGGGTGTGGGATATGAGATCGAAAAATAATACGCTCCTCTCCGTTTTAAAGCTCTTGGGCTGCTTTGCTGTGGGAGCGGCGCTGATCGTGCTCATCGTCTCGTATTTCGACTATAATCAGAACGGGCTTCTGCTCAAATGGTTCGACGCAAACTACTGCTATTACAACGTCACGGAGAACGGCGCCTTCGTGCGGGAGATCAATTGGTCCCTGGTCAAGCGCCTCGTCGTGCAGCTTCTCTTAATAAACCTCGCGTTTTGGCTCGTCGTTATCTTCATCGCAACGCGCATACGGCTGCGCAGGCAGCTTCGCGCGGTCGGCTCCGTCACCGGGGAATATATGCTCGGCAGCAGATCCGCCGAGGAGCTGCCCAGCGAGCTCGTGCTGCCGCTGAGCGAGGCAAAAGGCGCTCTCACGCGCTCGGAAAGCCTCCTGCGCGAGGAGACCGCACGCAAAAACGACCTCGTCATGTATCTTGCGCACGACCTCAAAACGCCGCTGGCATCCGTTATCGGCTATCTGACCCTCCTGCGCGACGAGCAGGAGATATCGCCCGAGCTGCGCGAAAAATACCTCTCCATAACGCTCGACAAGGCCGAGCGCCTTGAGGATCTCATAAACGAATTTTTCGAAATAACGCGCTTTAATCTCTCGACCGTCACCCTCGAGTACAGCAGCATAGACCTCGCCGTGCTTCTCGGTCAGCTTCGCTTCGAATTCATGCCGATGCTCCGTGAAAAGGAGCTCGGCTGCTCGCTCACGGCGCCGGAGACCATGCCCATCCGCTGCGACGCGGGCAAGGTCCGGCGCGTTTTCGACAATCTTCTGCGCAACGCGGTGCTGTATAGCTACCCCGGCACGGAGATCAAAATAAACGCAGTGCTTGACGGCGGCAGCGCCGTTGTCAGCGTCGTAAACAGCGGTGCGACCATACCCGAGGAAAAGCTCAAACGCATATTCGAGCAGTTTTACCGACTTGACGCCGCACGCTCGTCCGCGGGCGGCGCAGGGCTCGGACTTGCCATCGCAAGCCAGATAGTGCAGCTCCACGGCGGCACGATAAGCGCCCGCAGCGCCGACGACACGACCGAATTCACCGTAACGCTCCCCGTAGGAAAATCGTAAGATTTTCCGTCGAAAACCGTCACGATATCATACGGACAATCGGATAATTAAAGCTCCTGCTTTTGCTAAACTAACAGCAAAGACAGGAGTTTTTTATTTGAGCGGAGGTTATGATGAAAAAAATCGTTTTGTTTTGTATGTCCGTCTGCGTTTTTTTGGCGATCATCGGCGTCTGCGGAGTGCTTACGCCGAAAGGCGGCGATACGGGCACAGCCGAGCCGAGCGGCGGCAATGCGGAAATAGCCGGACCGAGCGCCGAGGAAAAGCTTGAGCACATACGCACGAGCGGCGATTATCCCGAATGCTTCGTGGAGACCGCCGAGAAATGTCCTCAGACGATAGACTATGTCTATAACTATCCTCTGCTCAAGGACAAGATCTTTGCCATTGACCTGTCTGCCGAGGCGCACAGCCGCAGCGTGCCGCTGTTTATCCAATGGGACGAGCGCTGGGGCTACGAGCCCTACGGCGCGGGCTTTATAGGCACCTGCGGCTGCGGCCCGACCTGCCTTTCCATGGCGGCGGTGTATCTGACGAAAAACGCCGAGTATTCGCCGCTTTACGTTGCTCGCATGGCGGAGCTGAACGGCTACTGCGTGCCCGGAAACGGCAGCACGTGGACGCTGATAAGCGAGGGCGGAGCGCTGCTCGGGCTTTCGGTGCGTGAGCTTCCGCTCTGGGAGCAGGCAATGAAAAATGCGCTCGACGGCGGCGCGGTGCTCATCCTCGCCCTCGGCCCCGGCGACTTCACCGCCTCCGGGCATTTCATAGTCGTCACCGGCTACACCGATCTCGGCTTTTCCGTCAACGACCCCAACAGCCGCGAAAACAGCGCCGCGGTTTGGAGCTACGAGCGCCTGTCCGCTCAGATCTCAAATCTGTGGAGCCTCTCGTAAGCAGCCTGACGCAAGGGCGAAAAACGTCGAAAACACAAGCAAATCCCCTGCCGCGCTCATTTCGGGCGCGGCATTTTTCTGTCGAGTGCCCAAGTGTGGCGAAAAGCCTTGACGCGCGGCGTGAAAATGGGGTAAAATCATTCAAAAGGCAAATATCGCAAATATAAAGGGAGGAAGCAAAAATGAAAAAATGGCTCGTTATTGCGGCTCCGCTCGCGGCGGCTGCTGCCATCGGCACGGCGCTGGCTCTCGGCAAGGGCAAGGGCGGCGCTGCGGAGAAGCCCGCGAAGGCTCCGAAGGCGGCAAACACGGTCGTCAGCAAAAAGGACGGCTTCACCATCAAAAAGCCTCAGACCGGAGAATACACCTTCTCAAGCGGCTACAAGGACGCAAAGGAAATAACCGTCTCCGTCGTGTACGACACGGATAAGCACTCGTTCGCGGTCGTGTCCGAGGATTTCGTGGCCGACACCGGCGACTCGCACGTCGCGGTCATCTACGCCGACGATTTTGCGATGCAGATCGAATACGCGCCGTACTATCACGGCGAGGGCTTCGCGGAGCTTGAGCAGTCCGTAGCCGAGCACTTCAAGAACTTCGGTCACGTCAGCTTCAAGGGCGCAAAGGGCATCTGCTACACCAACGGCGGCAGCTACTGCATGGCATTCCCCGCAGCCGACTCCACCGCCGACTACGTCCTCGTGACGGTCGTACTCATGGGCGAGGACAACGAGGACGAGCGCATAAAGCTGCGCACCAACCCCGAAATGCTCGCCATCATGGACACTCTCGTGATCGGCTGATAGGTCAACGGCCTTACTTCCGCAAGCCAATATAAAAAAACAGCTCCTCTCGGAGCTGTTTTTTTATGCTCTTTTTTGCTTATTTTATCGACGCTCTTGCGTTATCGAGGGTGATGACGATGCCGTTTTTGGCGGCGACCTCGTTGACCTGAGCAACGAGCTTCTCGGCGTAGACATTCAGGAACTTGACCGTGAGCGCTTCCTTCTGCTTTGCGCTCATCGCCGCAAGGATGCCCTTAACGATCTTCTTGGAAAACTCGGGAGATGCGCCGACGCACTTGCGTATAAGGGGATTGACGCCCTCGCTTTCGGAAAGGATCTTTATTAAATCGGGCAGAAAAGTGTCGAGCGTTTCGGTGTAGTCGAACTCACTGACCTGCATAGTCAATTCAATCATTTTTGCAAACCTCCTTAGAAAACTATATAACAGATGCATTATACAGAAAAGAAACGGAAATAGCAACAGTAATTATTTTTTTGACTTTCAAAATTTTTTCCCGCAAAAATATTGACAAGCGGGAAATTTGTTGGTATTATCTTATGGCTGAATATAGTGGGGAACGGTTCTGCGGGCGTAGTTCAATGGTAGAACACCAGCCTTCCAAGCTGGATACGTGGGTTCGATTCCCATCGCCCGCTCCAACAAAGCGGAAATATGCGCCAATAGCTCAGCAGGATAGAGCAACTGCCTTCTAAGCAGTAGGTCGGGGGTTCGAATCC
>CAKTOX010000011.1 GCA_934590355.1 uncultured Oscillospiraceae bacterium | reverse complement strand
GGCGGATGTGAAGTGCACTATACCCTTGCAGACAGCAACCACGCAAAATATCATTATGCATGGCAATTCATAGAGCCAGGTAATACGCCCACCAGACCGGACGATCCCACGAAAACCGGCTACCTCTTTGACGGCTGGTATGTGGGCGAAAACGCTTTCGACTTCTCCGTTCCTGTCACGGAAAACGTGCGCGTGGTGGCAAAGTGGTCGGAGTGCGACCATACCGGCAGCACGGCACAGCCCACCTGCACGGATTCCGCAGTTTGTACGATATGCAGAGGAACTATACCCGCAAAGGAACATGCACTTACCTGGCAGAGTGGAAACGGTGAGTATTGGCAAAAGTGCAGCAATTGCGATTTTGAAACAGAGAAAAAACCTATCCCGGTACTGACGCTCAATGCTCCTGATAAGGTCTGCCGGACGCAGGATTGCACATTCACTTTCAACCTCCCGAATGGCTGCACGAACCCTGAATACAGCTATGAATTTGTCAGCGTGGGCAGCGGCGACAGCGCGACGGCGGAAAACGGCGTGTGCAGCGGCGTGATTGAAGCGGCGTGGTACGCGCCGGATGAGACGAGCTTTGTCCTCACGGCCTACGTCACCACCGCCGACGGTTTTACGGTTACGACCTCCAAGACCGTCGAAATTGCGGAGGAGCACGTTTACGAGTGGCAGAGTGAAAACGGCGAATACTGGCAGAAATGCACGCGCTGCGGCAGCGAAACTGCAAAAAAGCCTATTCCCGAAATCGTGATCAGCGGTCCCGACACGGTCTGCCGGACGCAGGATTATATCTTCGGCTTTACACTCCCGGAGGGATGCAAACTCATTACCACGGGCTATGAGTTTGAAAAGATCGGCGGTGATCTTGGCGCAACGCTTGAAGACGGCAAGTATACGGTTGAACTCGCCTCTTCCGGCTATCCTGCCGAAGAAAACAGCTTTAAGGTAACGGTTCATGCGGAAACAGCGGACGGCTTTGCAATCAAGGCAGAAAAGACCGTTGCGATTCAAAACGAACACACCGGCGGTAAAGCGACCTGCAAGGATAAGGCAAAGTGCGAGGTCTGCGGTGCGGAATACGGTGAGCTTGATCCGAAGAACCACACCGACTTAAAGCACTTCCCGGCAAAGGCGGCAACCAAGACCGCCGAGGGCAATATCGAGTATTGGTACTGCGAAGGCTGTGGCAAGTATTTCAGCGACAGAGACGGTACACAGGAAATCAAAGAAGCCGACACTGTAACAGCGAAGCTGAAGGACGATCCGAAGTCTCCGCAGACCGGCGACACCGGCAACCTTGCTTTGTGGATTTCCCTGCTGCTTGTCAGCGGCGGTGCAGCCATCGGTATAGCGGTTGTCAGCATAAAGAAAAAGTATGACAGATAATTGAATAGTGTTCCCTTGCTCCATCCTCCGAGCAAGAAAAAAGCGTTATATTTAGGCCGGCTGAGATAAGAAAATATACGGTTTTGAGCGGCTCTTTTCCGGCCATGCTTCATAAAAAAACTCGGTAATACTTAGGTGTATTACCGAGTTTTCATTTAGACTTCCTTAACCTTTTCGCGCAGGGCATCGAGGTCGCGCTCGTCCGGATGCGAAAGCGCGCGGTCGAAATTCTCGATGAGCATTTCGACGTTGGGCGGGCACTGCGGCTGCTCGCGCATTTTCAAATAGCGCTCTCTCACGGACGGGGGCATCTTGCCCTGGCACATGAATTTCCCGACAACGGTGTTCGTTTCGTCGAGGGCTTTTTCGACGTTTGCAAGCACGCCGTCAAAATACTCCTCGCTCCCGCCGAAGCCCGCGGTGCCGAAGAGAAACACTCTCTTGCCCCTGAGCTTTTCGAGAAACGCCCTTGCCGTTTCGTCCGCCGTGCCTCTGTCCGTCCAAAAGCCGGCATAGACCGTTTCCGAAGCGGGCACACTGTCGTTCGGCGTGCCGAAATAGTCGCAATTTTCCTGCGGCAGCGCGGCTCGGACGGCCTCGGCAAGAAGCCGCGTATTGCCTGTGCTGCTGCTGAACACTATCGAATATCTTTCGTTCATGTTTTTATCTCCATATTAAACGGCAGCAGCCGAAGGAAAGCGCTCCTTCGGCTGCTATTTGCTTACTGTCTTATTTTTTACGCTTGCCGAAAACGCCGCTTTTGGGCTCGATGGTCTCGCCGAGGGTCGCCGCGAAGCCGCGCAGCGCCTCCTTCTGAGCCGAGGTCATGCCCTTGGGAACGGTGACTCTCACGGTGACGAACTGGTCGCCGCGTCCGCCGGAACGCAAGAAGGGGAAGCCTCTGCCCTTGAGGCGGAAGGTCGTACCGGTCTGTGTGCCCTCGGGTATGTTGAGCTTGACCTTGCCGTCGAGTGTCGGGACCTCGATCTCCGCACCGAGTGCAGCCGTTGCGAAGGAAATGTCCTGATTGAGCAGCACCGACGCACCCTCGCGCTCGAAGCGCGCGTGCGGCTGGACGAGCACGGTCACGAGCAGGTCGCCCGCGGGGCCGCCGTTAACTCCGGTGTTGCCCTGTCCGCGCAGGGAGATGGTCTGGCCGTCGTCAATGCCTGCGGGAACGCTCACGCTGACCTTGTGCTGACGGCGGATGCTGCCGACGCCGTGGCAGGTACCGCAGGGGCTGTGGATTATCTTGCCCGTGCCCTTGCACTTGCTGCAGCGGGTGTTTTGCTGCATCATGCCGAACGGCGTGCGCTGGGTCGTCTTGACCTGACCGCTGCCCTTGCAGTCGGGGCAGACCTCGGCGGTCGTGCCATCCGCGCAGCCGCTGCCCTTGCAGTCGGGGCACTGCTCGATGCGAGCGATGAACACGTCCTTTTTGACGCCCGACGCAGCCTCCTCAAACTTTATGCTGACGTTCGTGCGGATATTATCGCCCTTGCGCGCGGCATTGGGATTTCTTCCGCCGCCGCCTCCGCCGAAGCCGAATATATCGCCGAATATATCGCCGAAGCCTTCAAAGCCGCCGAAACCGTCAAAACCGCCGAAGCCGCCGAAGCCGCCCTGTCCGTAGCCCTGACTCGGGTCGAACGCGGCATGGCCGAAGCGGTCGTATTTCGCGCGCTTATCGGCGTCGGAGAGGACCTCATACGCCTCGTTTATCTCCTTGAAGCGGGCCTCACATTCTTTGTCGCCGGGGTGAAGGTCGGGGTGATTTTCTTTGGCAAGCTTTCTGTATGCTTTTTTAAGCTGATCCTCGGTCGCGTCCTTTGCAACGCCGAGAACCTCATAATAATCTCTTTTTTCCGCCATAGATCTACCTCATTTTATCGCTTCGCTCTTCAAACGGCATGATTTACACAGAAACATCGTTTGATTTAAGCTCTTTCTTAACGCTCAAATATGGGCGCACCGAAAGTGCGCCCATATAAAAGCACTGTAGGATTTACTTCTTGTCGTCGTCATCGACAACGGTGTAATCCGCGTCGTAGTACTCCTGACCGTTGGCGTCGGTGCTGCCCGCCTGCTGGTTGGGGTCGAAGCCCTGAGCGCCCTGGGCTGCCTGAGCTGCCTCATAGAGCTTGCCGAACACGTCGGTCAGCTCCTTGGTGGCGTTCTTGATGGCCTCGGTGTCGGTGCCGGTGAGTGCGGTCTTGAGAGCCTGAAGCTTGGTCTCGATCTCGCTCTTGATCTCTGCCGGAGCCTTGTCGCCCATCTCCTCGAGGGTCTTTTCGGTCTGGTAAACGATCTGGTCGCCCTGATTGCGGGTGTCGATCTCTTCCTTGCGCTTTGCGTCCTCTGCCGCGAACATCTCGGCGTCCTTAACGGCCTTGTCGATGTCCTCCTTGGACATATTGGTCGAGGAGGTGATGGTGATGTGCTGCTCCTTGCCGGTGCCCAGATCCTTCGCGGAGACGTTTACGATGCCGTTTGCGTCGATGTCGAAGGTGACCTCGATCTGAGGTACGCCGCGGCGTGCCGGAGCAATGCCGTCGAGGTTGAAGCGGCCGAGGCTCTTGTTGTCGTTTGCCATCTCGCGCTCGCCCTGAAGAACATTGATCTCAACCGCGGTCTGGTTATCGGCTGCGGTGGAGAAGATCTGGCTCTTCTTGGTAGGAATGGTGGTGTTGCGCTCGATAAGGCGAGTGCATACGCCGCCGAGGGTCTCAAGACCCAGAGACAGCGGGGTAACGTCCAGAAGCAGAACGCCCTTGACGTCGCCTGCGAGAACGCCGCCCTGAATTGCAGCGCCGATAGCAACGCACTCATCGGGGTTGATGCCCTTGAAGCCATCCTTGCCGGTGAGCTGCTTTACCATCTCCTGAACTGCGGGGATACGGCTGGAGCCGCCGACCATCAGGACCTTGGAAATGTCGGATGCGTTAAGTCCGGAGTCGGACAGAGCCTGCTTTACGGGGCCCATGGTCTTCTCGACGAGGTGGTGGGTCAGCTCGTTGAACTTTGCGCGGGTGAGCGTTACGTCGAGGTGCTTGGGGCCGGTCGCGTCGGCGGTGATGTAGGGGAGGTTGATGTTCGAGGTGGTCACGCCGGACAGCTCGATCTTTGCCTTCTCTGCCGCCTCGCGCAGACGCTGCATTGCGACCTTATCTGCCGACAGGTCGATGCCCTCAGCCTTCTTGAACTCGTCAACGAGGTACTTGGTGATGCAGGCGTCGAAGTCGTCGCCGCCGAGGCGGTTGTTGCCGGCGGTAGCCAGAACCTCGATGACGCCGTCGCCGATCTCGAGGACGGAAACGTCGAAGGTGCCGCCGCCGAGGTCGTAGACCATGATCTTCTGGTCGCTTTCCTTATCAAGACCGTATGCAAGAGCTGCTGCGGTCGGCTCGTTGATGATACGCTTTACGTCCAGACCTGCGATGCGGCCTGCGTCCTTGGTTGCCTGACGCTGAGCGTCGGTGAAGTATGCGGGGACGGTGATGACCGCCTCGGTGACGGTCTGACCGAGGTAGCTCTCTGCGTCTGCCTTCAGCTTCTGAAGGATCATTGCGGAGATCTCCTGCGGGGTGTATGCCTTATTGTCAATGTTTACTTTGTAAGAGCTGCCCATCTCGCGCTTGATGGAGGAGATGGTTCTGTCGGGGTTCGTGATAGCCTGACGCTTTGCGACCTGACCGACCATTCTCTCGCCGGTCTTTGCAAATGCGACAACGGACGGAGTGGTGCGAGCACCCTCTGCGTTTGCGATAACGACAGCCTCGCCGCCTTCCATAACGGCAACACAGCTGTTAGTAGTACCGAGGTCAATACCTATAATTTTTCCCATGATCTGTTCCTCCTATTTGAAAGTCAATAATATACTAAGCTTGAAATTTATAATCAGTTTGCTACTTTGACCATAGCAAAACGGATCACCTTATCGTTGAGCATGAAGCCCTTCTGGAACACCTCGACAACTTCGTTTTCGCCGAAGGCCTCGTCCTCGATATGCATAACTGCGTTATGCACATTGGGGTCGAATTTCTGTCCGAGCGCTTCGATCTCGGTTATGCCGAGCTTCTGCATCGTCGTACAGAACTGCGTCATTATCATTTCGACGCCGCGGCGGTACGCCTCGTCCTCGGTGGGCGTTGCGAGCGCGCGCTCAAGGTTATCGTAAACGGGCAGGAACTTCAGCAGCGTGTCCGCCTTTATGTCGGCATAAAGGGTGTCGCGCTCGCGCTGGCTGCGCTTGCGGAAGTTGTCATACTCGGCGCAGAGCCTGAGGTACTTTTCCTTTTCCGCCTGAATGAGCTTCTCGGCGGTTTCCTTCAGCTCGGCCTCTCTGTCCTTCTTGGACTCCTTCTTCTGCTTTTTCTCTTTTTTGTCTTCTTTTTTATTTTCCTTTGCCTCGGCAGCCTCTTCGGGCTCTGCCTCGGGAGCCTCAAGCTCCTCCTCGGGCTCGATAACGACCTGCTCGGGGTCGATCATTTCCTCTTCGGGCTTTTCCTTTTTACTGCTCATCTATGATGTCATCTCCCTTGATTATCAATTTGTTGTGCATACCCGACGGTGGCGAGGAGCCGCCGCCGAGCCGCCTTGAAAGTCCCGCCGCAAGAAAGCTGAGCTTTGCGGCGACTGCGGAATAATCCATTCGCGTGGGACCTACGACTCCGATGAGTCCTTTAGTATTATCGCCCATGTCGTAGCTTGCTATAACGACGCTTGAGTCCTTGAGCTCCTCGGCCACGTTTTCCGGGCCTATGAGCACCCTCACCTCGGAGCTGTCGTCAAACAGTCCGTTTTCCGCGTCGGCGATGACGTGACCGCCGTCGGCAAGGTAATTCATCAGCTTATGCGCCTTGTCGGGGTCTCTGAACTCCGGCTGGCTCAGGAGCCTGTTTTCGCCCGTGACGAACGCCTCGACGCCCTGACGGCTTTCGAGCGTTTCGATCGCAAACGATGCGATGACCGCCGTCAGACCCATCGTGTCTCCCGCGGCGCGCTCTGTCGAGCTTATGAGCACGGGAGTTATCTTCTCTCCGGAGATGCCGGTGAAGTTTGCGTTAAACAGCGTCGAGAGCTTTTGTATCATCTGCTGATCCACCGATATGGGCAGATGCACGAGCTTGTTGTGTACGCTGTCGTTTGAAAGCATCGCAACGATGATGAACGTGTTCGCGTCAATATAAATGAGGTCAAAGCGCTTGATCGTCGCCGGCGCATACGCGGTAAGCGCAAGCGCGGGGTAATCGGTGAGCTGCGAGGCGAGCTTTCCGACGTCACGAAGCTGATCGTCGAGCTGACTTAATCTCTCGTTGAGGCGGCGGTTAATTTCATCCGTTTCCTCAAGCGAGAGCTTCTGCTTCTGCATGAGCTCGTTGACGTACATTCTGTACCCTGCGGGAGTCGGTATGCGTCCCGCCGAGGTGTGCGGCTGCTCGAGATATCCCATTCCGGTCAGCTCCGCAAGCTCGTTTCTGATAGTCGCCGGACTGCATCCCAGCTCCGCCGTGCGCGAAATCGCCTTGCTGCCGACGGGCTCCGCGGTCCTGATGTACTCTTCGACCAGTGCGCCGAGTATTCTCTTTTTTCTTTCGCTCATACTCATGTTGCATTCAGCCTCATTTAGCACTCACGCCCGCATTTTGCTGGCACTCTAACCTTACGAGTGCTAATATAGCACCGTTTTCACATCTTGTCAAGGCTTTTCTCGAAAAATTTGCACAAATATTTATATATTTTCCCGCGCAAAGTTTGTGGGAGTGTTTTTCGCGTCCGACACGGCGCGGAACGCTATCCGGGGGGTGAGGTTTTCATTGACAATAAACGAACAATATAATAAAATGTGAGTGCTGAAATAATAATAGACTTAGTTTTGTCCGGCGTCCCCGCGGGCGTCGGCGTGTTTTCCGATCCGGCGCAGAGCTGCTTGCTGCGGCGGGTCTTTCACTGTGGGGGCTTTATTTTAAATACGAAATATAAGAAAGCGAAGAGGAGAACTAACTATGGCAAATCTCAGACCCAAGATCGTCAAGCTCGCCAAGGTCATCGGCGGAGTTTCCGGCGCGATCGTCAAGATAGACGAGAATGCACCGGAGTACTACTGCATGGCGAACATCGTTTCCGACAACGAGGCGGACATCGCCATCGCCGCAGGACTGCGCAAGGAACGCACCGCCGAATATCTCGCCAAGAAGGTCGGCAAGACCGTGGACGAGATAAAGCCCGCGCTGGACAATCTCGTTTACTACGGGCTTTTCCGCCGCACCTTCGACAAGGAGCGCGGGGAGGATATCTATTTCATGCAGATATTCGCGCCCGGCATCCTTGAGATGATGGTAAACAACAAGGAGCTCATGGCAGCCCACCCCGAGGTCGGCCGCGCCTTTGAGGAATACACCCGCCTGCGTATGCAGACGCTCGGTCCCGTGCTTCCCGACGGCTACGGTCTTATGCGCGTCATCCCCGTCGAGAGCGCCCTTGAGGGCATACCCGGCGTAAACGACTATGAGCGCCTTTCCTACTATCTTAATAAGTACGATATTTTCTCCGTTTCCCCCTGCTCCTGCCGCGCCTCGCGCACGAGCATAGGCGACGGCTGCGGTCACCTTGACGAGGATATGTGCATCCAGATGGGCAAGGGCGCCGAGCACTACATACGCACGGGCCGTGCGCGTCAGATAAGCCGCGAGGAGGCGTTTGAGATCGTCAAGCGCGCCGAGGAAAACGGTCTGATGCACGATATCCCCAACATCGAGGAGGCAGGCGACAGCGCCGCTATCTGCAACTGCTGCTCCTGCGCCTGCTTCGGACTGCGCGCGGGACTGATGTTCGGCGCGAGAGATGCGATACGCTCGAACTTCGTCGCCGAGATAGACGAGGCAAAGTGCGTTGCGTGCGCACAGTGCGTCGAGACCTGCCCCGGCAATGCGCTCAAGCTCGGCCAGAAGCTGTGCTCCTCGTCCGACCTCACGCCTCCGGGCTACGCGAAGCTCACCAACACCGTTTTCGTCAAAAAGACCTTCAATCCCGATTACCGCGAGAACTTCAAGGACACCCTCGACACCGGCACCGCGCCCTGCAAGGCCGCCTGCCCGGCTCACGTTCCCGTTCAGGGCTACCTCAAGCTCGCCGCTCAGGGACGCTACACCGAGGCGCTTGAGCTTATAAAGAAGGAGAACCCCTTCCCCGCCGTCTGCGGACGCATCTGCAACAAGAAGTGCGAGGCCGAGTGCACCCGCGCAAGCGTTGACGAGGCAGTCGCCATTGACGAGGTCAAGCGCTTTATCGCAGACCACGATCTGCACGAGGAGACCCGCTTCGTGCCCAAGATGGTCAACCAGATAGGCCGCCCCTACCCCGAAAAGATCGCCATCATCGGCGCAGGTCCCGCCGGCATGAGCTGCGCGTACTACCTCGCCAACAAGGGCTACGAGAACGTGACCGTTTTCGACAAAAACCCCGTGCCCGGCGGTATGCTCACGCTCGGCATCCCCTCCTTCCGTCTTGAAAAGGACGTGCTCAACGCCGAGATCGACATTCTCAAGGAGATGGGCGTCACCTTCAGGTGCGGCGTCGAGGTCGGCAAGGACGTCACCATCGAGCAGCTTCGCAATGAGGGCTACAAGGGCTTCTATCTCGCCATCGGTGCACAGAAATCCTCCCCCCTCGGCATTCCCGGCGAGGAGCTCGCGGGCGTGTACGGCGGCGTTGACTTCCTGCGCGAAATCAACCTCGGCAATAAGCCCGAGATAGGCAAAAAATGCGCCGTCATCGGCGGCGGCAACGTCGCAATGGACGTGTGCCGTGCCGCGGTGCGTCTGGGCGCAGAGGATACATATATAATATACCGCCGCTCCGAGGCAGAGCTGCCCGCAGACCCCGAGGAGGTCAGGGAGGCCATGGAGGAGGGAGTGAAGTTCCTCTTCCTCAACGCGCCTGTCGAGATAGTCGGCAAGGACGGCAGGGTCGGCGGTCTCAAGGTCGAGGTCATGGAGCTCGGCGAGCCCGACGAAAAGGGTCGCCGCAAGCCCGTCGGCACAGGCAAGTTTGAGACGGTCGAGGTCGATTCCGTCATCGGCGCCATCGGTCAGGTCGTTGATTGGGGCAGCCTCGACGTGGGCGCTCTTGAAACCACCAAGAAGGGCACCGCCATCGTTGACGAGGTCACCTGCCAGAGCGCCCAGAGCGACATTTTCGCAGGCGGCGACGTGGTCACCGGCCCTAAGTTTGCGATAAACGCGATCGCAGCCGGCAAGGAGGCCGCCATCTCGCTGCACCGCTACGTGCACCCCGGCCAGACCCTCACCATGGGCCGCGACCGCAGATTCTACAAGGCACTCGACAAGGAGCACGCCCTGCTCGACCTCGCGCAGTTTGATAACGACAAGCGTCAGATGCCCGGCTACAACGCGGCAAAGGCGAACACCTTCTCCGACGCACGCGTCACCTTCACCGAGGAGCAGGTGCGCAAGGAGACCGCACGCTGCCTCGGCTGCGGCGCAACGAAGGTCGATGAGTACCTGTGCATTGGCTGCGGTCTGTGCACCACCAAGTGCAAGTTCGACGCCATCCACCTCAAGAAGGTGCGCGACCTGCACGCGGGCACCTTCGAGACCATGCCCATCAAGGTCGCCGAGGGTCTTGTCAAGCGCGGCGGCGCTATCATCAAGAACGCGGTCAAGAAGTAATGCACGAGCTCGGAATTTGCGACGCGCTGCTGAAAATGCTGCGCAATGTCGCTCAGGAAGAAAACACAAACGCCATAAGCAGCATCACCGTCGAGGTGGGGACGCTCTCCGGCGTCATCCCCCGCTTCCTGGAGGATTGCTGGCAGGCGGTCATAGACGGCACGGAGTTTGAGCAGACCGCCATGGTCGTGGAGGTCGTCGAGGGCATGGCGCAGTGCCTCGACTGCGGCGAGAAATTCGTCGCCGACCTCAACGAGCTGCGCTGCCCCGAATGCGGCGGCACGAAGCTCACCCCCATCTCCGGCCGCGACCTCACCCTCAAGGACGTTTTTTTGGAGGCGTTTTGACGCAATTACCAATACGATTTTTGCGTCAGCTCGGTATCGAGGGTGCCGACGGAACCGCCGCAGTCCGTCACCGTGACAGCGCAGTTTGATAAGCCGCCATTGTCCGTAGCGCTATATAAGGCTCTAAATCACCTCATCAGTCACCTCCGGTGACAGCTTCCCCTCAAGGGGAAGCCAAAGCGCAGCAAAAAAACCGTCCTGATAGGACGGTTTTTTTATACTTCATCGGGGTCGGGCAGGGCGTCGCGGCGGATAAGCAGCGAGATGCACCAAAGCGCGGCGATGCCGACGAGGGTGTATATCACGCGGCTGACCGTCGCGGTCGGGCCGCCGCATATCCACGCGACGATGTCAAACCGAAACAGCCCGACGCTGCCCCAGTTGACGCCGCCGATTATGGTCAATATAAGCGCGATGCGGTCGATTATCATACTGCAAAAACTCCTTTCCCACACAGTATGCCCGCGCGGGAAATTTTTATTTGCAAAAATTTTTCCATTCGACAAAAGCAGTGCTTTTTCGCTCTTTACAAGCTGCCGCCATTACGCTATTATGTAGTTACAGCTTATCCAATAGACCCTGCGCGGCAGGGTCGCGGCTCATATCTTTATCCCACAACCCTGTTTAGCAGACCGTTTATCGGTCTGCTCTTTTTATTGCCGCGGCGACTATATTGCACATGAGCTGTGCGCGGGTCATGGGGCCCACGCCGCCGGGCACGGGCGTTATGAACGACGCCTTTTTTTCGACCTCGTCAAAGCACACGTCGCCGGTGAACTTCCCCGTTTCGGGGTCGCGGTTCATCGCAACGTCGATGACGACCGCGCCGTTTTTCACCATATCGCCGCGTATAAGACCGCGGCAGCCCGCCGCAACGATGAGGATATCCGCCTGCGCGGTGAACTGCGCGAGGTTTTTCGTGTGGCGGTGGCAGTAGGTGACGGTCGCATCGGCGTTGAGCATCATCAGCCCCATCGGGCGACCCACGATATTGCTGCGCCCGACGATGACGCAGTGCTTGCCGTCGGTCGTGATGCCGTATTCGCGCAGCATCGCCATTATTCCCGCGGGCGTGCACGGCCACAGCGCCGCGTCGCCCTGCACCATTCTGCCGACATTCACGGGGTGGAACGCGTCCACGTCCTTGTCCGGCGAGATCGCGTTTATGACCTTGCGCTCGCTTATCTGCTGCGGCAGCGGAAGCTGCACGAGGATGCCGTCGACCGCGTCGTCGGCGTTGAGCCGTGCGACAAGCTCAAGAAGCTCACTCTCGGACACGCTCTCGGGCAGGTCAAAGCGTAGGCTGTCGATGCCGCACTTGACGCAGTCGCGCTCCTTATTGCGCACATATATCTCGGAGGCGGGGTCGTTTCCGACAAGCACCGCCGCAAGGCACGGGCGCCGCGGCAGCCCCTCCGCCTCGGTCTTTACCCGGGCGCAGACCTTCTCGGCAAGTCCCTTGCCGTCAATCAGTTTCGCCATCTCTCTCATCTCCTTTTTTCTATCACGCTTTGGGGCACCTACGGATACGCATATTGCGGTATCACGGTATCGAAGGTGCGGAGGAAACCGTAGTTGCCGCGCACTGTCGCAGTGCTTTGCAAACCGCAGCAGACAATCCCTCAGTCAGCTATCGCTGACAGCTCCCTTTACGCAAGGGAGCCAATGTCGCACCCCGATAGTGCGAGGTAATTACGGTTTCGTCGGAAGAACAGTAACCGTGCCACCGCACTCACCGTATCCGTACTATTTGAAGGCGAATCGCCCCCATGGCAGTTGGGTTATGCCAGCAGACCGAGCGCATGCTGCATTGCGATGGCAACGGCGGTTATGCCGACCCAGCAGGCAAAGCCCAGCAGCAGAGGCTTGGCGCCGGTTTTAATAAGCTTTACGGGATCGGTGTTGAGCCCGATGGCGGCCATTGCGAGCACTATCATGAACTTACTCAGCTCCTTGACGGGTGCGAACACGCCTGCATCGACGCCGAGCGCTTGCGCTATCGTCGTGATGACGGACGCAAGAACGAAATACAGAATGAACATCGGGAACACCTGCTTGATGCTCACCTTCTGCCCGCCCTCGCCTGCGGACTTCTTCGAGCGGATGAGCGCCAAAACGAGCGTGATGGGAATGATGGCAAGAGTGCGGGTGAGCTTTACGGTAACAGCCTTGTCGAGAGTCTCCGAGCCGAGCCCCCACATACTGTCCCACGTGGACGCGGCGGCGGTGACGGAGGAGGTATCGTTCACGGCGGTGCCTGCGAAGATGCCGAACGCCTCGCCGGAGGTGGTCGAAAATCCGATGAGCGTTCCCATGAGCGGGAATATGAGCGCGGCGATGACGTTATAGAAGAATATGACCGAGATCGCCTGTGCTACCTCCTCGTCGCTCGCGTCGATCACGGGCGCGGTGGCGGCGATCGCCGAGCCGCCGCAGATGGACGAGCCGACGCCGACGAGGGTGGAAATTTTCGACGGTATCTTCAGCGCGCGGCACATGATAAACGCCACGAGCAGCGAGGTAGTTATCGTGCTCAGGATAATGGGCAGCGACTGCACGCCCGTCTTGCCGATGACGGTCAGGTTCATGCCGAAGCCGAGCAGAATGACCGCCCACTGGAGAATTTTCTTCGAGGTGAATTTAATTCCCGCCTCAAACGGAGCGCGGTTTTTCAGGAAGATGCCGACGACCATGCCGAGCAGAATGGAGATGACCGGGCCGCCCACGACGGCGAATTTTCGTCCGAGCAGCCATGCCGGAGCCGCGATGACCATGCAAAGCAGCAGTCCCTTGATTTTTTCTTTCATTGCTTGAGACTTCTTTCTTTGGTTAAACTGAGTTTATGCATTTAATTTTGCGATCAAAAATATAACTAACGCGACCTGCACGACCGTCAGCAGCGGAAACCCGACCGCGAAGGCGGTGTGGCGCGTTTTATGTCGAAACGAATACATTCCGACCGTGCCGCCGAGCGCTCCGCCCACGAGCGCGACGGCAAACAGCACCTTTTCCGGTATGCGCCGCTTGTGCATTTTCGCGCACAGCTTGTCGGCGCCCATCATCACGCACAGCGCGATATTGACGGCGGCAAGATAATACATTAAATATTCCATCACAGCTTGAGGAGGTTTAAGCCCACGTCGTCGTCATGGTATCTGTCCGCCTCGCCGTCTATGACGGAGACTATCATCTCGCAGGTGGCGGAGACCACGGCGCGGTTGAGATGTCCGCCGAACACCTCGCCCTTGTCGTTGCCTGCGGACATATGGATGTGGGTGTAAAACTCGCCGTCCATGGTGTTTATGCTGCCCGTGAGCGAGACTATTTCGAACGCGCCCTTAAACTCATTGGCATAGTACTTCTTCTCGGCGGTGTTGAATACGCCGACGGTGAAGTCATCGGTCGCGCCCAGCGCGGTGACGGAGGCGAGCTTAATATTCTCCTTGAGCGCAAGCTCGCGAATTTTGTCGAGAATCTCCTCGCCGCGGTCGATGCGCACGACTATTTTGTCGCCGAATCTCTTGTACTTCATTTATGTCACTTTCCTTTCTTTTTACTGCCGGGCTTGGCGTTTTTCTTCGCCTTGGGCTTTGCCCAGCCCTTTGCATAGCCTGCGGACTTGGTCATTTTGGGCTTTTCCGGCGTCTTGGGCTTTTCCGGAGCCTTGCGGCGGGGCGGCTGCTCCGGACGCACGAGGCACTCGGGGCCGTAGCCTATAAGATCCTCCCTGCCCGCCTCCTTGAGCGCCTCGATGACGAGCTTGCGCTTGTCCGGACGCTTCCATTGCAGCAGCGCCCTCTGCATCGCCTTTTCGTGAAAGCTCTTTGCGACGTACACTGACTTCATCGTCATCGGGTCGATGCCGGTGTAATACATACAGGTTGAGACAGTGCCCGGGGTGGGGTAAAAATCCTGCACCTGCTCGGGCTGACGACCCTTTTTGTTAAGGTACTCGGCAAGGGCAACGGCATCGTTTATCGTGCTGCCCGGGTGCGAGGACATGAGATAGGGCACGATGTACTGCTCCTTGCTGAAGCGGTCGTTGAGCTTTTTATACTTCTCCATGAAGCGCTCGTACACCTCGATATGGGGCTTTCCCATATAGTCGAGGACGCCGTCGATGCAGTGCTCGGGCGCGACCTTGAGCTGACCTGAGATGTGATATTTAACAAGCTCCTTGAAGAAATCGTCGTTTTTGTCCTCAAGCATATAGTCGTATCTTATGCCGCTGCGCACGAACACCTTTTTGACGCCCGGTATCTGCCGCAGCTTGCGCAGTAGGGCGAGATAATCCGAGTGGTCGGCGTCGAGATTGGGGCAGGGCGTGGGCGCAAGGCAGCGCCTGTCCGCGCACATTCCGCACTTGGCCTGCTTCTTGCAGGAATGGTGGCGGAAGTTTGCCGAGGGGCCGCCGACGTCGTTTATATATCCCTTGAAATCGGGGAATCTCGTGAGCGCGGTGACCTCGCGCACGACGCTTTCATGGCTGCGGCTCGTGACCATTCTGCCCTGATGAAACGCCAGCGCGCAGAAGCTGCACCCGCCGAAGCAGCCGCGGTTGTGAATGACGGAAAACTTGACCTCCTCAATAGCGGGCACGCCGCCGAGGGGCTCATACATGGGGTGGTACTGCTTGGTATAGGGAAGCTCCGCGACGCGGTCGAGCTCCTTTGTTTCAAGCGGCATAGCGGGGGGATTTACGATGAGCCAGCGTCCGTCGTGCTCCTGAATGAGCGCCCTGCCGCGCACGGGGTCGTGCTCCTGATACTCAAGGCGCGTTGCATCGGCGTAAAAGCGCTTGCTGTCGCACACATCGGCAAACGACGGCAGCGTCACCGCCTCGAAGGCGCACTCGTCGGCGCTGCGCGTGAGTATCGCGGTGCCGCGAATATCGCGCATTTCGGACACGGGAATTTTCTTCTTGAGCCGCCGCGCTATCTCGCGCTCGGCGTACTCGCCCATGCCGTACACGAGCATATCCGCGCCGGAATCGACAAGGATCGACCTGCGCACCTTGTCCTCCCAATAGTCATAGTGCGCAAAGCGGCGCAGCGACGCCTCAAGCCCGCCGATTATTATGGGCACGTCCGCGCCGAAGGCCTCGCGCGCACGGTTGGAGTAGACTATCGTGGCTCTGTCCGGACGCAGTCCCGCCTTCTTGCCGGGCGAATAGAAATCCTCGCTGCGGCGCTTTTTGGCGGCGGTGTAGTGTGCGACCATGGAATCGAGGTTGCCCGCTCCGATCAAAACGGCAAGGCGCGGGCGTCCGAACGCGGCGATGGCGTCGGCAGAGTGCCAATCCGGCTGGGCGCAGACCGCGACGCGGAAGCCGTCCGCCTCCAGAACGCGCCCTATAACCGCCGCGCCGAAGCTCGGGTGATCGACATATGCGTCTCCCGTTATGAGCAGAAAGTCATACCACCACCAGCCGCGCTCGTGCATTTGCTCCTGCGAAACCGGCAGAAAATCAAGATCATCTATCATATAAGCTCTCCCAGATACCAGCCCGACGTGCCGTTGTGCTTGACAAGGCAGCCGCGCGACGTTTCTTCGACAACGCTGACCTTGTCGCCTGCCTTGAGCTCAAGCACGAGGTCGGTCGAATCGTTGCATTTGCAAAACTCCTCGTCGGAGTATAAATATTTCGTGAGTATTTCCATCTCATAGCCCGTGCGCACGTGGCGGCACAGCGAGAACTCCTCGCCGCGGCGCAGCACCTGCACGTCATTGTCGCCCCAGCGGATGTAATAGCTCCTGCCGCCGCCGTGCTGCGGGGTCCTGACGGTCTTGACGGGAAACGAGTCATACGCGCAGAAGGAAAAATCGCCCTCGGGCGGTATGATGAGCCCGTCGAGCTGCCCGTCGTCCTTGAGCGTGCAGCCGCCGTCTATCGAGACTATGTGATGCTCGCGGTCGATGATGGGGTTTGCGCAGACATGGTCGGGAATGTAGAGCATGACGGGCCAATGTCCCACGACGACCCACTTATCAAAGCTGTAGCCGTAGCTCATGAAATTATCAAACTTCATGCACTCTCCGCCATGCATGGTGTGCACGTCTATCCCCGGCTTTATGCCGCCGTGCACGAAGGTGCAGCGAGGCGTTTCGATGACGTGCGGAAGATCGCGCAGGAATTTCCACTCGGCAGCGTAGCGCCGCTCAAGCTCGGGCACGAAGGCTGCAAAGTCAAGCTCCGGCGTTACCTCAACGCCCATCTCATGCAGCATATCCCACATCAGCCCGCATTTTCTGTCCGTCATATATTCGACCATGCGCGTTGACCAGTAGACCCGCTCGGTATCCAGCGCGTCCGCCCAGCTGTCACAGTTGCCGCACAGCACGTGGCAGTTTCCGTTTTCGCACAGGCGCATGATAAAGCGCAGCGTTTCGAGGCTGTGCTGCCCCTTCTCGAGAAAGTCGCCGACGATCATAAGCTCGTCGTCATCAGAGAAGCTTATCTTCTCCAAAAGTCCCTTGAAATACGGAAGGTTTGCGTGAATATCCGACACGGCTATCATTCGCTTGTTGCCGGGGTCAAACTCCTGTACTATCGCATATTCGTTCCATTTCGACATTTTTCTATTCAAATCTCTTTTCCATCAGGTAAAGCGGCGCGCCCGCGCCGGGCTCGCTGCCGAGTATCTCAAAGCCGAGATTTTCATAAAACCTCAGCGCGTTTTCGTTTTCCGAAGAAACGTGCAGACGCACGCTTTTGCGCTCAAGCGCCTCGTAATCGGTTATCGCCCTGCCCAGAAGCTGCGTGCCGAGCCCCTGACCGCGAAGCTCGGGCCTGACGTAAAGAAGGCTCACCCAGCCGACTCCCGCGCCCGCAGAGCGTGACGGATCTGTCTCGACTATGCCCGCAAGCTCGCCGCTCGAGCGAAAGCCCTTTAATATCGCCCTGCCGTTTTCCGCGAAGTGCTCGCGGGCAGAGCGCAGATAGCTGTCGGCATTAAAGCCCGCAAGACCGCCGTGAGCCGCCTTCCACGACGCGGCGTAAAGCTCCGTGTAAAGCTCGCCCTCCTTGTTGGGGTCAAGCGGGAGATAATAGAGATTGTTCTCATCCGCGCCGCGGGTCTCCTTCTTCCACCACGACTGGCGCGCAAAGGTCGAAAGCTCCGGCGGCAGGTGGGAGTTGTCGTTATAATACTCGACGGTGAAGGTCTTGCTGTCGTTATCAAAAAGGAGCTTGCTCACGGCGGTGTTATCCCCGTGCGGCAGCGAGGGTATGTCGCGGCTTTCGACGTTGAGAACGGCGGCAAGCAGCGAGCGTATCGCCATGCCGTGGCTTACGACGGCGACGGTCTTGCCGGGGTTTTTCATGCCTATCTCCATGACGGCGGAATACATTCTCACCGTGCACGAGGCAAAGCTCTCTGCGCCGGGAGCGCTCCACCGTCCGGGGTCGTTGTTGAAATTATCCATCTGCACAGGGTCAAATCTGTACATATCGCCGAAGCTCATGCCCTCGCACACGCCGAGGTTTATTTCTCTCAGGCGCGGGGTGCGCTGCATGGGCAGGTCGTGATATTTCGTTATCGCGCCCGCCGTTTCGACCGTGCGCCGCAGGTCGCTTGAATAAAGCGCGTCAAGATGAACGTCCTTAAAGCGCTCGGCGAGGGCGGCTATTTGCTTCCTTCCGCGAGGCGTCACGAAGCTGTTGTGCTGTCCCTGAACTATACGGTAGAGGTTGCCCTCCGCCTCCGCGTGACGTATGAGATAGATAGTTGTCATTTACCTTGACCTCGAATATCAATTATTATATAATGTGTTATTATATAATATCTTTCCTGAAGAAACAAGCGGAGGATACCGTGAAAGTTTTACATCTTATATCCGGCGGCGATTCGGGCGGCGCAAAAACGCATGTTCTGTCACTGTTGAAAAATCTGAACGGGCAGATACGGGCGGAGCTTGTCTGCTATATGGAGGGCGATTTCGCGCAAGAGGCGCGGGAGCTGGGAATACCGACGACGGTGTTTTCGGGAAGCCTTTCCGAGGCGCTGCGGCAAACGCGCGAAAAAATAAGCTCCGGGGGCTTTGACATCGTCCATTGTCACGGCAGCCGCGCCAACTTTACGGGGGCTCTGCTCAAGCGCCATTTTGACATTCCCTTTATCAGCACCGTTCACAGCGACTATAAGCTCGATTATCTCGGCCGCCCCCTCGCGGCATTGACCTATGGCAATCTCAACAAATGGGCGCTGCGCAAAATGGACCACTGCGTCTGCGTTTCCGACAAGATGCGCATGACGCTTATAGAGCGCGGCTTTGACCCGAACGATCTTTTTGCGATATATAACGGCGTCGATTTTTCCCGCCCCGCGCCGACGATAACGCGCCGCGAGTGGTTTGATTCGATCGGCTGCCCTTTTTCCGACGACGACATAGTTCTCGGCATCGGCGCAAGACTCGATCCGGTCAAGGACGTCGCAACGACGCTGCGCGGCTTTGCCAAGGCGAGCGAGAGCTGTCCGAAACTGCGGCTTCTGATAGCCGGCGACGGACTTGAGCGCGAGATGCTCACGCAGCTTGCGCAGGAGCTCGGCGTTTCCGACAAGGTCTTTTTCGCAGGCTGGGTCACGGGCATGGACGGCTTCTATGCAAGCTGCGACATTAACGCGATAAGCTCCCTTTCCGAGACCTTCCCCTACGCCGTCACCGAGGCTGCCCGCGCAGGTGTTCCGACGGTCGCTTCAAGAGTCGGAGGACTGCCGAGGCTTATTATCCACGGCGAAACGGGAATGCTCTTTGAGCCGGGCGACAGCGACGGCATGGCAAAATGCATCGCCGTCCTTGCCGAAAACGAGGAAAAACGTCTGAGCATGGGCAAGGCCGTTTACGACAAGGCAAAGCGCGAATTTTCCACCGAAAGCACCTGCTCAAGGCAGATCGAAATATATAACTGCGTTCTCAAGCGGCGCACAAGCGCGCGAAGCGGAGTGGTCATATGCGGCGCATACGGGCACGGCAACGCAGGCGACGAGGCGATATTAAAATCCATCGCCGACTCCTTCATGAGGCTCGACCCCGATATGCGCATAACCGTCATCTCCAAAAACGCGCGCCACACCAAGCTCACCCGCGGCGTCAACGCCGTGCAGCGCGCCCACCTGCTTAGGCTGCGGCGGGAATTAAAGCGCTCAAAGCTGTTCATAAGCGGCGGCGGCAGTCTCATTCAGGACGTCACGAGCCGCCGAAGCCTTTGGTTTTATCTCTACACCATGTCCCTTGCCAAGCGCTGCGGCTGCCGCGTTCAGATGTACGGCTGCGGCATGGGCCCGCTCAATTACCGCGCGGATCAAAAATGGTCGGCAAGGATCATAGATAAAAACGTCGATTACATAACCGTGCGCGATCCGGACAGTCTCGAAATGCTCGGTCAGCTCGGCATAACGCGGCCCAAGATATGTCTCTCCGGCGACCCCGTGCTCAACCTGCGCGGCAAGAGCGACGGCGAGGTGCGCGAGTATATGCGCGAAAATGACATTGACCCCGACGGACGCTATATCTGCATAAGCCTCAGACCGTGGCCCGGCTTCACGGATGTCAGCGTGGGCATAGCCGAGGCGATCAAAAAAAGCTGTGCAAAGCACGGGCTCACGCCGCTGTTTCTGCCGATGAACTATCAAAAGGACATTTCCGCCTGTGGCTTCATTGCAAATATACTCGGCGATATGCCGTATAAAATCGCACCCCGCTCGGACGACGTTGAGCTTGACCTCGCGCTCGTGCGGCAAATGAAGATGGTCGTTGCGATGAGGCTTCACGGGCTGCTGTACGCAATAAGCGGGCAGGTTCCGTCAGTCGGCATAAGCTATGACCCTAAGGTGTCCGGCTGCGCTGAATATCTGGGCGTGCACACTATCGAGCTTCAGTCGGTGACGGCGGAAAATTTAAGCCGCGCCATTGACGAGGCTCTCGACGAGGCGGCAAGCGGAAAAACCGCGCCGCAGCTTGAGGAGATAAGGCGCGCGGAGAAGATGAATCTCGAAGCGGCAAAGCTATTGCTTGAGGAATGAGAGGGATGAAAAAATGATCAGAGCGGCAGTTCTCGTTTCCGGCGACGGAGCCCTGCTCCAGTCGGTCCTTGACTCGATGTATTTCGGCGAGATACCCAATTTTGAGCTTACCGCGGTCATCTGCACGGAGAGCGACGCATATGCGCTGCGGCGCGCGCGCAACTCCGGCGTGGAGAGCTTCGTCGTGGAGCCCTCGCTGTTTCCGACAAAGCTCAGCTACAGCATGGCGATATCCAACAAGCTAAAGGATATGGATATAGACCTTGTCATACTCGCAGGATATAATATGCCCCTCGGCGTTATCTCAACGCAGTTTCGCAAGCGCATCATCGGCGTGTATCCCTCGCTGATCCCGGCGTTTATAAACTGCGGCGACGATCCCGTGCGCGCCGCGCTCGAGCGCGGCTGCCGCGTCACCGGCGCAACGGTGTTTTTCGCGGACATCGACGGAAACATCGGTCCCATCATCTTGCAGCAGGCCGTCGATATCCTTCAGGGCGACACGCAGGAGACGCTGTCGCGGCGCATCATGGAGGACGCGGCGTGGAAGCTGCTGCCCAAGGCGGTCATTCTGTATTGTCAAAACAGACTTGAGATCCACGGTGAAAGAGTCATAATAAAGGAGTAAAAAACATGGAAATTACGGTCAAGATAGCGGGAATGAGCTGCGGCCACTGCTCTGCAAGAGTCAAGGGCGCACTTGAAAAGGTCGCGGGCGTCGAGGGAGCCGAGGTCAGCCACGCAGACGGACTTGCGGTCATAAAGGGCGCGGGCTTTGACCCCGCCGCAATAAGACAGGCGATCGAGGATCAGGGCTTCGACGTAGTAGGCTAACCCTTAAACGAAAAACAGACGCTGATTTTATCAGCGTCTGTTTTTTATATCATCAGCTCCTGCAACCGGGCGCGGATGAGTGCGAGCATGGTTTGGATATCGGGCTTGTCAACATAGTCGCCCTCCTCGCAGAGCATGGCAAGATCCTCGGAAAAATGCCCGGCCTCGAACACGTCAAGCCCCGCCCTCTCAAGGCAGTCGGCAAAGCTTACGAGCCGCTCGGAGCCGTCAAGCTCACCGCGCTTGCGCAGTGCGCCCGACCACGCGAAGATGGTCGCAAGGGGGTTGGTGCAGACCCGCTCGCCGCGCTGCCAGCGGTAAAACTGCCGCGTCACGGTGCCGTGCGCCGCCTCGTATTCAAAGCAGCCGTCGGGCGAGACGAGAACGCTCGTCATCATCGGCAGCGAGCCCGACGCCGCGGCAATGAGGTCGCTCATCACGTCGCCGTCATAGTTTTTGCACGCCCATACCATACCGCCGCGGCTGCGGATTATCTTTGCCGCCGCATCGTCAATGAGGTAATAGCGATAGCTCAGTCCCGCCTGCTCGAAGGCGGACTTAAATTCCTCCTCGTAGACCCTTTCAAACAGCAGCTTGAAGGTCTGGTCATAGTCCTTGGAGATGGTGTCCTTTGTCGAAAACCACAGCTCCTGTCCGACGGACAGGGCATAGGAAAAGCAGGCGCGGGCGAAGGAGATGATCGAATCGTCCCTGTTGTGCATCGCCTGCAAAACGCCGGGGCCTGCGAAGTCATACACGGTCTGGCGGCTCAGCTCATTCCCCGCCGTGTCCGTGAACACGAGCTCCGCCCTCCCCGCGCACGGCACGCGGTACTCGACCGCCTTGTAGATATCGCCGTAGGCGTGTCTTGCGATGGTCACGGGCTTTTCCCAGCCCGCGATGAGGGGCTTAATGCGATTGAGCAGTATCGGCGAGCGAAACACCGTGCCGTCAAGCTCTGCGCGAATGGTCGCGTTGGGCGAGCGCCACAGCTTTTTGAGCCCGTACTCCTCCTGCCGCTGCAAATTCGGCGTGATGGTCGCGCATTTTACGCCCACGCGCAGCCGCTTTATCGCCGCGGCCGCCTCGTGCGTGACCGCATCCTCGGTGGCGTCGCGGTTTCTCAGCGAGAGATCGTAATACTCCGTGTTCAGCTCGACAAAGGGCTCGATGAGCTCTGACTTTATCATGCCCCACAGCACGTGGGTCATCTCGTCGCCGTCAAGCTCCGCAATGGGCTTGGGCATTTTTATTTTATCCATTTTTCGCAGCGCCCTCCTTCGCGTAGTGGTTTATAAGACAGCCGCACAGCAGCAGCTCGCGCTCCTCGGCGCTTGTGTTTTTAAGCTCCAGCGCGAGGGGCTTTTTTTCGCCGCCGCGCAGCAGCAGCGCGGGAAATTCCTCGTCGCCGCGCATGATCCTTTCGCGCACGTCGGGGACGAAAATATAATCTCCGCACTCGCCGTCAAAGCTCTCGCCCGATGCGAGCGTAAACGGGATCAGCCCCCAGTTGACGCAGTTCGAGCGATAGCGCTTCGTCGCATACTCATAGCAGATATTCGCGCTGCCGCCGAGAACGCGCTGGCACGATGCCGCCTGCTCGCGCGCAGAGCCGTCGCCGGGCTTGTTTGCGAAGATAACGGAGCCGATGTGCGTTTTGCGCAGCTCGTTTTCCGAAAGCCCCAGCGCCCTTATTTCGTCGGGGTTTTCGCCCGAATCGTGCTTTTTCCCGAGAAGCGCCGTCTCCTTTGCGCGGGAAACATAGCCCGGGTCGCGGCGCGAGAGCGTAAACTCGGCAAGCTTCATGGGATTGGAGCGGTAGGACGAGGTCTCGCCCGAGGGAATGAGCTCGTCCGTCGTCGTCACCTCATCGCGCAGCACCGAACATATTTTCAGCAGCAGATGCTCCGAAAGCTCCGGTATTTCGGGCCACTGCGCGATATTGGGGCCGTATTTGAGCTCCGCCTCCGGCTGCGGTCTGCCCCGGCCGCGGTAGACGCGCTTATCGTAAACGCCCGCGTCAAAGCGGCGCTCGGGAGAGGGTGCGTCATCGTAATCGACGTCCGCCGCCGAGGTAAGGCAGCCGTGGTTTTTCGCGGTTGCCGCAATGGAGCGCGCGTCCATGAGAATGACGCCCGCAAGCTGTCCGTCGCCGGGCTTTGAGCCCTCGCGGTTGGGGAAGTTTCGCGTCGTGTGGCGTATTGAAAGCGTGTCGTTTGCCGGAACGTCGCCCGCGCCGAAGCATGGGCCGCAGAAGCAGGGCTTGCACACAGCGCCCGCGCGCAGAAGCTGCGCCGACACTCCGTTTTCGACAAGCTCAAGCTCGACCGGCACGGAGGGCGGGTATACGGAAAAGTCAAAGTCTCCGCTGCCGATATCGCTGCCGCGAAGTATGCTCGCCGCCGCCGCGATGTTATCGTACAGGCCGCCCGCGCAGCCGGCTATGACGCCCTGCTCAACGTAGAGCCTGCCGTTTTTGACCTTGTCGGTCAGATGCAGGCGCACCTTGCCGCCGAACTGAGCCTCGGCGCGCTTTTCCGTCTCGCGCAGAACGTCGCCCGGGTTTTCGATGAGCTCGCGCAGCGTGACCGCCTCGGACGGGTGAAACGGCAGCGCCGCCATGGGCTCGATCTTCGAAAGATCAAGCTCTATCACGCCGTCGTAATACGCGCCGCTTTGCGGGTGCATCGGAGCATAATCCCCCACGCGGCCGTGAACGGCAAGATACTCGCGCACCGCCTCGTCAGTCTCCCAAACAGAGCTCAGGCACGCGGTCTCCGTCGTCATGACGTCTATGCCGATGCGGTAGTCCATGCCGAGGCTTTTGATGCCCTCGCCGACGAATTCCAGCACCTTGTTTTTCGCAAAGCCGTTTTTGTACACCGCGCCGCACAGCGCGATTGCAACGTCGTGCGGGCCCACGCCGTGGCGCGGCGCTCCCTTAACGTGAACAAGGATGACGCTCGGCGGAGCGATGTCATAGGTGCATTTAAGAAGCTGCTTTACGATCTCGCCGCCGCCCTCGCCAACGCCGAGCGTGCCCAGCGCGCCGTAGCGCGTGTGGCTGTCCGAGCCGAGGATCATTTTCCCGCAGCCGGCGAGCATCTCGCGGGCGTACTGGTGAATTACCGCCTGATTTGCCGGAACGTAGTCGCCGCCGTACTTGACCGCCGCCGAGAGCCCGAAGGCGTGATCGTCGGCATTTATCGTGCCGCCCACGGCGCACAGACTGTTGTGGCAGTTCGTGAGCACATAGGGCACGGGAAAGCGCTCAAGTCCGCTCGCGCGAGCCGTCTGAATGACGCCGACATAGGTGATGTCATGGGAAATGAGACTGTCAAATTTAATATGCAGAAGTCCGTCGGCACGCTCGGTGCTGTGCGCTCGGAGTATCTGTGCCGTCATTGTCTTGTTCCGTCCGCCCTCCGGGCAGACCGCGTCCGTTATAACCTCGCCGCCGCTCCAAAGCGCGCCGCAGTCGTTCAGCTTTATCATACCTGCACCTCTTTATAACAAGCTCTTCGGTTTATCCGATGCTTTAAGTATAGCACTCCTGCGCAAAATTGCAAGAGCAAAATGCAAGGCGCGCAAGAATAAACTTGCAAATTATCGTTACAATAATGCTAATTTACGCTAATATTCGCGTATTTCTGAAAGTTATAAATTTATCACTTGCAAATTTGTTGACAAGGCCGTATAATCTACTCAGAAATTCAACACAGCATGAAGGGAGAGCACATGATGGAAAAAGATTCGGCGATCTTAAAGGAATTCACAAATCCTCTTATACGCAGCGTACAGGAGCAGTACGCCATCAGCCCCGAGCACTACCGGGGCGACATCAAGCTCGGACTGCGAAACTCCGACGGCACGGGCGTGCTGGCGGGGGTGTCGAAGGTCGGCAGCGTCCAGGGCTATCTCATGCAGGACGGACAGCGCGTTCCCGCCGAGGGCAGGCTCTACTACCGCGGCATCGAGCTGACGGATATCGTCGAGGCTCACCGCAAGGCGGGCACCTTCGGCTTTGAGGAGGTCGCGTATCTCCTGCTCATGGGCTACCTGCCCTCGAAGGGCGAGCTTGCGTATTTCGACAAGATAATGAATCAGGCGCGAAAGCTCCCCGAGGGCTTCACGGAGGGCATGATAATGCGCCATCCGAGCCACAACATAATGAACGAGCTTGCGCGGAGCGTCCTGAGCCTGTACTCCTACGACCCCGATCCGGACAACAACTCCCTTGAGAATATGCTCCTGCAATCGGTCAAGCTCATCGGCTATTTCCCCGCGATAGTCGCAAACGCCTACGCCATGCAGCGCCACTATTTTAACGGCGACTCGCTGCACATCCACTTCCCCGAGCCGGAGCTGTCCACGGCGGAGAATTTCCTGCGCATGATACGACCGGACAAGAGCTACACCGAGGAGGAGGCGCACCTTCTGGACATGATGCTCATGGTGCACGCCGAGCACGGCGGCGGCAACAACTCCACCTTCGTCTGCCGCGCGATGGCGTCGAGCGGAACGGACACCTACAGCGCCATTGCCGGCGCGGTGGGCTCGCTCAAGGGGCCTCTGCACGGCGGCGCGAACGTCAAGGTCATGGAAATGTTCAGGTACATAAAGGAAAACGTCGATCCCAAGGACGACGGCTCGATAAAGGACTATCTCGTGAAGCTGCTCGACGGCGAGGCGGGCGACCGCTCGGGCAAGATCTACGGTCTCGGTCACGCGGTCTACACCATGTCCGACCCGCGCGCGGTGCTGCTGAAAAAATACGCGAGCCACCTTGCGGAGCTCAAGGGCTACTCCGACGATTTTGCGCTGCTGCAAAAGGTCGAGGAGCTGGGGCTTCCGCTCGTGATGGAAAGGCGACAGAGCGACACGCCGATGTGCGCAAACGTCGATATGTACTCGGGGCTCGTCTACGCCATGCTCGGCATACCCGAGGCCGTGTTCACGCCGCTGTTTGCGTCCGCGCGCATAGCAGGCTGGTGCGCAAACCGTATCGAAGAGGCGGTCACCTGCCGCCGCATCATCCGCCCCGCCTACCGCGCCGTTACGACGCACGAGGCGTACATTCCCATGAACGAGCGCCGTGAGCATCTGCATCTGGACAAAATATAAGCTCCGAACGCAAAAGGCAATTGTTTTCCTTTTCTTCCTGACATGCAATTACCCCCTGACGTAGTTATTATCCTACATCAGGGGGCTTTTTGTCTGTTGTCCGGTTTTACCGGGGCAGTTCAGTGGGACTCTGCTTTTTCATTTTTAATTTTAAATCACAATTCACGCGGAGGGAATTTCTGCACGCCCCATATGCCGAGCAGCACCGCGAGCATGGACACGAGCGAGAGCGTCGTCAGGTGCTCGCCGAGAACGAATATGCCCGCGAGCACGGAAATAACGGTCGCAAGATTTTGAAAAATGATGACGTTTGCGACGGGCGCATTCGACAGCGCATAGTTAAACATCGTGTAGCCCATGACGGAGGGGCCGGCCGCCAAAAACAGTGCCGCCGTCAGATACCGCGCATTGGCTGCGGGCGCTGTAATTGCGGCGAAGCTGCCGTGGTTTTCTATAAGCGCAAGGCTCGTGAAGAACACCGCGCCCATGATCTGCATGACGTAGGTGCGCTCGAAAACGCTGAATTTATCGGAAACGCCGCTGCTCATGACGCTGTAGGCAGAGCCGGTTATGACGCAGAGCAGAAGCAGCGCAAAGCCCTTGAAGGTCACGGTGCCGCCGCTGTTTTCGCTGAGGGTGATGACGATGATGCCCGCGATGGACAGGGCACTGAAGAGCCACTGTGCCCTGCTCGAGCGCTGCTTCAGAAACACCGCCGCCAGTATAAGCGAGACTATCGGGATGACCGCGACCATGATTCCCGCAAAGGCGGAGTTTGAGTATTTTATGCCGTACTGCTCGCCGATGAAGTAAATGCAAGGCTCGGCCATGCCCAGAAGCAGCAGCGGCGCGATGTTTTTCCCGCGCAGCCTGAGGCGCTGCTTTCCGAAGATTATCGGCAGCGTGAGCAGCACGAGCGCAATGTCAAAGCGGTAGCTCATCAAAACGAGCGGCGACGCGCTTTCCTGCCCGATCGCCGAGGCGAGGAAGCTCAGTCCCCAGAACACCTGCGCTCCGACGGCGCAGAACATCGCCTTGGGATAGTTTTCGTTTTTCACGCTGCCCTCCTTTCGACGCTCATGCCGTCGCTGAAAATAACAACGCTGCCGTCAACGTCCGTCCTGTAAACCGTCACGTCCGCGTCACGCAGGCGCGAAAGGGTCTCCTCGTGCGGATGACCGTATTTGTTGCCGTCCGCGCAGGATATTACGGCTATCTTCGGCTGCGCCTCATAGAGAAACCGATAGCAGCTCGAGCCGGACGAGCCGTGGTGCCCGACCTTGAGCACGTCGCAGCGCACGCTCACGCCGTCGTCTATGAGCTCCTTTTCCGCCTTCTCCGTCATGTCGCCCGTGAACAGAAAGCTCGTGTCGCCGTACACAAGGCGCAGCACCAGGCTGTCGTCATTGACGTTTTTGTGATCCTCCACGGGCCCCAGAAATTCAAACTGCGCCTCGCCGAGGCGGTATTTAACGCCCATGTCGGGAGCTTCGGCATCGAGCCCCGCGTCCTGAACGGCGTCGAGAAATTCCGCATACGCCGCGGCGTCGCTGCCGTAGGGCGATATAAACACCTCATCGACCTCGAAGCTCTCAACGACGGCGCCGAGTCCGCCGCAGTGGTCCGCGTGACCGTGTGTGCAGATAACGTAGCTGAGCCTTGTGACGCCGAGGGCGCTTAGATAATCCGTCAGCGTGTCCGCCGCCGAGGGCTCTCCGCCGTCAACGAGCATATATTCACCGTTTGAGCACACGAGCTCGGCATCGCCCTGACCGACGTCGATGTAATGCACGTACAGCCCGTCCATGGGCGCCGTGACCGTCGGTGCGGGCGTATCGCCGCCGCCCGAAACGCCCTGCCATACGAGCACCGCCGCCAATATAACGACGACGACAAGCGCCGCCAGCGGATTTTTCTTCGCAAAGCGGGCAAATTTATTAACATCGCTCTTGCGCACTTTTCTGCTCATGTCCTGTCCTCCGAAGCTGTTTTTCAAAACGCAATACAGTGATTTTCTCACAACGGCGCGAAAAATGCAAGATTGTGCTTTTCAAATCAACAAGGATAATCTATAATGATGGATAATTACTGTAAAGGAACTGATGATAATGAAATACATTCTTGTTATAGGCGACGGCATGGCGGATAACCCCGTGCCCTCTCTCGGCGGTCTGACCCCGCTGGAATACGCGAAAAAGCCCTTCATCGACTCTCTTGCCGCACGCGGCGAGGTCGGCAGCGCGCTGAACGTCCCGCGCAACCTGCCCGCAGGCAGCGACACGGCGATAATGTCCATTTTCGGCTGCGACCCCAACCTCTACTACACGGGTCGCGCTCCGCTTGAGGCCGCCGCGACCGGCATTAAGCTCAACCCCGGCGATGTTGCGTATCGCTGCAACATGGTCACCTATGAGGAGGGCGATATGCCCTTTGAGGAAAAGCGCATCCTCTCCCATTCGGCAGGCTCGATAGACGGCGAAGTCTCAGACGAAATAGTCACGGCGCTGTTTAACGATCCCGAGTTTGCGCCCCTTGCAGCCAAGGCGGGCATGAGCGTGAACCTCGGTCACTCCTTCCGCCACATTGCCGTGCAGGCTCAGGCGGACATTAAGGGCATTCGCCTCGCGCCGCCGCACGACCATCTCGGCGAGAAGCTCGGTGCCATCCTGCCCTCGGGCTGCGCGAACGCCGAAACTCTGCTGGAGCTTATGAAAACCGCAAACCGCATCCTTGAGCATCACCCGCTCAACGAGAAGCTGCGCGCTCAGGGCAAAATGCCCGCAAACGGCGTGTGGTTCTGGGCGGAGGGCACGGCCGTGAAGCTGCCCGATTTCAAGGCCGCCACCGGCCACGACGGCACGGTCGTTTCCGCTGTGCCCCTGTGCCACGGCATCGCCGCCCTGACGGGTCTGAGCTTCGTCTGCCCCGAGGGCGCGACCGGCGAAAAGGACACGAGCTATGAAAATAAGCTCCGGGCCGCGCTCGACATTCTCGAGGAGCACGACTTTGCCGCCATCCACGTCGAGGCCCCCGACGAGTGCACCCACAACGGCGACCTTGAGGGCAAGCTCGAGGCCATCGGCTGGCTCGATACGCGCCTTATCAAGCCCCTTGACGAGGCTATGCGGCAGCGCGCTTGGGACTACCGTCTGCTGTTTTTATCCGACCACAAGACCCTTACCTCGACTCGCGGGCACGACGGCGACCCCGTTCCGTTTATGATCTACGACAGCCGCGTCGACACCGGGGCGGGGCTGCCCTACACCGAAAAGAGCGGCGAAAAGGGAGCGTATGTTAACTCCGGCGTCGCACTGATGTCCATACTTTTTGAAAAATGAACACTATTGACGAAAAAGCCTATGCAAAAATAAATATCTCGCTTGACGTGACCGCACGGCGGCCCGACGGCTACCACGATATGCTCATGGTCATGCAGACCGTCTCGCTTTGCGACGATATACGCGTGACGCTCACGCCCGAAAAGCCGAGCCGTGCCGAGTGCAATCTGCGCTTCGTGCCCTCGGATTCGCGCAATCTTGCCGTGCGTGCAGCCGACGTGTTCTTTGCCGAAGCGGGCATTGAAAACATGGGCGCGCACATAAAAATGCAAAAGCACATCCCCGTGGGCGCGGGCATGGCGGGCGGCTCAAGCGACGCCGCCGCGGTGCTCAGGGCGCTCGACAAGCTGTGCGGCACCGCGCTCGGCTGCGAAAGGCTCGAACAGATCGCCGCGAAGATCGGCTCGGACGTTGCGTTCTGCGTAGCCGGCGGAACTCAGCTTGCCTCCGGCAGAGGCGAGGTGCTCTCCCCGCTGCCCCCGCTGCCCGACTGCACGCTCGTCATCTGCAAGCCCGATTTTTCCGTTTCGACTCCGGAGCTGTTCCGAAAATTGGACAGCGTGAAGCTGCGCTGCCACCCGGACACGCAGGGGATAGTCGAGCTGCTCCGAAAGGGCGATCTGCCCAACATCGCGCGGCGTATGTACAACGTCTTTGAGGACGTGCCCGACCGCAGGCACAACGAGATCGCCGCCATCAAGGGGCAAATGCTCGATGCGGGCGCACTCGGCTCGGTCATGACCGGCACGGGCTCCGCCGTTTTCGGCATATTCGCAGACCCCACCGACGCCGAAAAATGCGCCAAAGCGCTCAGGCGCGACTACCGCTGCGTCAGCATCGCGCACAACATCCCCCGACTTGAGGTTTAAAATTCAAAAAGACCGCCCAAACTATGACTAACACATAGTAAAGGCGGTCATTTTTTATGGATAAACGAAAACTGAAGGCATGGGAGCTTGCTCTGCTGTGCGCGGTGTGCCTCGCTCTGTGCACGGGCGCCTGGGCTCAGGGGCGGCAGGACGGCATAAGCAGCCGTCTCGTGCGGCTTCACGTCGTTGCGGCCTCGGATGATGCGCTCGAGCAGGAAATCAAGCTGAGCGTGCGCGACGGGGTGCTTGAATACTTATCTCCCGCTCTCGAAGCGGCGCAGGGCTCCGCCGAGGCGCAGAGGATGATCTCCTCCCGTCTGCCCGAAATACGGGCTGCCGCGCAGCAATATGCTCGCGGGCGCGAGGTCAAGGTCTCGCTTGAGCCGGAATACTTCCCCACACGCCGCTACGACGGCTTCACGCTGCCCGCGGGACGCTACGACTGTCTGCGCGTAACTCTCGGCAGCGGTCGGGGGCACAACTGGTGGTGCGTCGTGTTCCCGCCGCTGTGCATTGACGCCGCGGCGCGTGAAAGGGTGCTCGACTCAATGGCACAGGACAACAGGGCGCTCATAACCGAAGCCGAGGGCTACGAGCTGCGCTTTCGCATAGTCGAGCTGTGGGGCGAAATAATGCAGAGGCTCGCCTCTTAGCCCGTGTAAGCGTCGTCGAGGGTGTTCCTGAAGCTCTGCTTTGCAAGCCACTCGCGCTCGTCGTCTGTTTCGGGTATGTCGATGCGCTCGATCTTGAATATGACGGGACGCGTGCCGTCGTTGCAGCAGGCGATCATCATCCTGTCGTCATTTGTCCACTTGCGCATTATCGAGCCGCCCTGAAGCGCGGCGTAAACATATCTGCTGATAGCGTCCCACGCCTCGCCGCAGAATTTTCCGTTCATGAGATGATAAAAATCATCCTGCTCCGGCGTTCTTTTGAGCGTGAAGGTATCGCCCTTTTTGAAAAACGGGCACGGGCCGGACTTGGGGTCGGCAAGATACTCCTGCTGATACTCCGGAAACACCTTCGTATCCAGCACGGTTATTTTACATTCATACTGCATAATTTTCCTCCTATTCGGCGTAGCGGTTTATATATTCCGCGCGGGTCTTGGAATACATTATTTTCTGGCTGCTGTAGAGCCCGAAATAGCCCGAGAGCATATACGATATGCCGCAGGCGAGCGCGAAATACACAAGCTCTCCCGAGCCGAAGAGCTCCACGGACAGGATGATCGACGCTATCGGGCAGTTGACCGCGCCGCAGAACACCGCGACGAGGGCAATTGCCGCGGCAAACTGCGCGGGTATGCCGAGAAGCGGCCCGAGCATACAGCCGAGCGTTGCGCCGATGAACATCGTCGGCACTATTTCGCCGCCCTTGAAGCCGAAGCCTATGCTCACGGCGGTGAAAACTATCTTCCACAAAAAGCCCCACGTCGGCGCCTTGCCGTCGCACAGCGCGGCGGAAATAACGTCCGTGCCCGTGCCGTTATAGCTCTCGCTGCCGACGAGCACGGTCAGCGCGATGACGATAACTCCGCCTATGAATGCGCGAAGATAGATGTTTTTGAGCTTTTTCGCCGCAAACTCCTCGGTTTTGTGCATCGCAATGCAAAACACCATACTCACGACGGCGCAGGCGACGGCAAGGATGCACACGCGCACGATGAGCCCGACCTCGAGCGGTTCGAGCATGACGGTGTAGCGCATCGGCTCGATCCCCGCAAGACGCGAGACGCCGTAGGCGGTGACGGACGCGACGAGGCAGGGAATGAGTCCGGAATAATACAAAACGCCGACGGAAATGACCTCAAGCGCAAAAAGCGTCGCCGTGAGCGGAGTGCCGAAGAGGGCGGCAAACACGGCGCTCATGCCGCACAGCGTCACAAGGCGCATATCCTTGTCGTCAAGCTTCAAAAGGCTGCCCACGCGGTAGCCGATGCCGCCGCCTATTTGCAGTGCCGCGCCCTCACGGCCGGCAGAGCCGCCGAAGAGGTGGGTTATCGCGGTCGAAATAAATATGAGCGGCACAAGGCGCATTCGCACCCTGCCGCCGTCGTGGATGGAGTCGATGATGCCGTTCGTGCCCTCGCCCACCATGCGGCTGACGCTGTAGATAAAAGCGATCGCAAGACCGCCGAGCGGCAGGAAAAAGATGAGCCACGGAGCGCCTGCGCGCACGTTCGTAACGTAATCGACCGTCAGGTGAAACGCGGAGCCGACCACGCCGCACACGAGCCCCGTGCCGACCGAGACCAGCACCCAGCGGTAAAAGGTCCTGAAATATTTGCCCGCGCTTATCGCGTTATGCTTTAGGCTCTCCACGCGCCCACCTCCCGAAATTATTTATCATAACTTTATAATAATATAACTGCCGCGCGTGATTGTCAATCCGTCGCGGCCTTTGCCGTGCCGCCGCGCACTTTAAATTCTTTTTACAAAAGGTCGCTTTCGGATTTGATAAACGGGGGCTAATATTTTAGCTGTACCAAGGAAATTTATGATAACGAAAGGAGCTTTTAAATGAAAAAGCTTATTAGCATCACCCTCGCGGCACTTATGGCGCTCTCGCTTTTCGCCGCCTGCGGTAAGACAAATGACAACAACGACAAGGCAAACGATAACAAGTCCGAAGTCACCGGCACCGTGAGCACCGACGGCTCGACCTCCATGGAGAAGGTCATCATGTCACTGGGCGAGTCGTTCCAGGCAGAGAACAAGGGCATCTCCGTCGGCTACAACCCGACCGGCTCCGGCTCCGGCATCACCGCAGTCAGCGAGGGCCGCTGCGACATCGGCCTTTCCTCCCGCGCCCTGAAGGACGACGAGAAGGCAAGCGGACTGAAGGAGACCGTCCTCGCGCTTGACGGCATCGCCATCATAGTTAACCCCGAAAACAAGGTCTCCGACCTCACTATTGAGCAGATCGCAAAGATCTATACGGGTGAGATCACCAACTGGAAGGAAGTCGGCGGCGACGATGCTGAGATTGTCCTCATCGGACGCGAGGCAGGAAGCGGCACCCGCGACGGCTTTGAGAGCATCACCGCCACCAAGGACTCCTGCAAGTACCGTCAGGAGCTGACCAGCACCGGCGACGTCATCACAACCGTTGCCGGCAACCCCAACGCCATCGGCTACGCATCCCTGGCCTCCGTCAAGGACAGCGTCAAGGCGCTCTCCGTCGGCGGTGTAGCCCCCACGGAAGCAACCGTTTCCGACGGCACCTACGCAGTGCAGCGTCCCTTCGTCCTCGTGACCAAGGAGGGAGTCGAGCTGTCCGCGGCAGCACAGCTGTTCTTTGACTACGCGACGAGCAAGGATGCGGCCGAGATAATCTCCGCAGCCGGTGCCGTTCCTGTCACGAAGTAAGTTTTTGCAACGAAAGAGGCGGCTCTTCTCAGGAGGAGCCGCCGTATTAAAATTTATGAAAACAAAAACGAAAAAGCTTATTGAAAACGCTGTTCACGGCGTATTTTTAATACTCGGACTTGTGACCGTCGCGGCGGTGCTCATGATAACGGTCTACCTCATCGTCTCCGGCATACCCGCCATCGGCAAGATAGGGCTCACGGATTTTCTTTTCGGCAGGAAGTGGGCGTCCACGGCGGCGACGCCGAGCTACGGCATACTGCCGTTTATCCTCACAAGCATTTACGGCACCGCGGGAGCAATACTGCTCGGCGTGCCCGTGGGCTTCATGGCGTCGGTCTATCTTGCGAAAATGGCGCCCGCGAGTGTCAGAAGCGTCGTGGTCGAGGCGGTGTCGCTGCTTGCGGGCATACCCTCGGTCGTGTACGGTCTTGTGGGCATGATGGTGCTCGTTCCGGGCATACGCCGCGTCTTTAACGTGCCCGACGGCGCAAGCCTTCTCGCCGCGATGATAGTTCTTGCCATAATGATACTGCCGTCGATCATCAAGGTCTCGATGACCTCGCTCGAGGCGGTGCCGAGAGAGTACGAGGACGCATCTCTCGCCCTCGGCGCAACACCGACGGAGACCTATTTTCGCGTGTCCGTTCCGGCTGCCAAAAGCGGCATCGCGGCGGCGGTCGTGCTCGGCGTGGGCAGAGCCATAGGCGAAGCGATGGCGGTCATGATGGTCTCGGGCAACGTGCCGAATATGCCGGAGCTTTTCCAGAGCGTGAGGTTTCTCACGACAGCCGTTGCGAGCGAAATGAGCTATTCCTCGGGGCTTCAGCGTCAGGCGCTGTTTTCCATTGCGCTGGTGCTGTTTCTGTTTATCATGCTCATTAACGCGACGCTCAATTTCCTGCTGAAGAGGGACAAAAATGAACGCTAAAAAGGCAAACAACACAAAAGCAAGGCGCCGCGTCTACGGCGTCGTCATGAAGGGGCTTGCGCTCGTCTGCGCGGCATTCACGGCGGCGCTCACGGCGTTTCTCATAATCTACGTTCTCGTAAGGGGCGTGCCGAACATCTCGTGGAAGTTCCTCACAACGTCGGTGAGCTACCTGAACAGCTCGATCGGCATACTGCCGGATATACTCAACACCCTCTATATCGTCCTCGACACGCTCCTGTGGGTGCTGCCGCTGGGGGTGGGAGCGGCGATCTACCTCACGGAGTATGCGAAAAATCACCGCATCGTCGCCGCCATAGAATACGCCGCCGAAACGCTCTCGGGCATACCGAGCATCATCTACGGTCTCGTCGGAATGTTATTCTTCTGCGAGCTTCTCGGCTTTCAGACCTCGCTGAAGGCAGGCGCGATGACGCTTGTCATCATGAACCTGCCGACGGTCATGCGCACGACGCAGGAGAGCCTCAAGACCGTTCCGCAGAGCCTGCGCGAGGGTGCGTTCGGGCTCGGCGCGGGCAAGTGGCGCGTTATCCGCACCGTCGTGTTCCCCGGCTGCGTGGACGGCATCATAACCGGCTGCATCCTCGCCGTGGGACGCATCCTCGGCGAATCGGCGGCGCTGCTGTTCACCGCGGGCTTTGCGCACAACATCTATAACCTGTTCGTTGACGGCTTGTCCGGCGCGGGGGCGACCCTCACGGTCGCGCTTTACGTCTACGCCAAGGAGCGGGGCGAATTCGGCATCGCCTTTGCAATCGCCGCCATTCTCATGGCGCTGACGGTCATCATTAACCTCGCCGCCACACTTATCGGGCGGTATTATCGGAAGAGGAGAAGCATATGAGCAGCATCTTAAGCGTAAAAGACCTGTGCCTGTGGTACGGGCAGGCGCAGGCGCTTAACAACATAAGCATGGAGATCCCCGAAAAGAGCATAACCGCGCTCATCGGGCCCTCCGGCTGCGGCAAATCGACCTTTTTAAAGACTCTCGACCGCATGAACGACCTCATTCCCGGCGTGAAGATCGAGGGCACGGTCGAATACCGCGGCAAGAACATCTACGCGCCCGGCACGGACGTGAGCGAGCTCAGGCGGAGCATCGGCATGGTTTTTCAAAAGCCCAATCCCTTCCCCATGAGCATCTACGACAACGTCGCCTACGGCCCGCGCACCCACGGAGTGCGCAAAAGAGCGGAGCTTGACGAGATAGTCGAGCGCTCTCTGCGCGGCGCGGCAATTTGGGACGAGGTAAAGGACAGGCTTAAAAAATCCGCGCTCGGACTCTCGGGCGGCCAGCAGCAGCGCCTTTGCATAGCGCGCGCTCTCGCGGTCGAGCCGGACGTGCTGCTCATGGACGAGCCCACGAGCGCGCTCGACCCCATCTCCACCTCGAAGATAGAGGAGCTTGCCACGCAGCTCAAGGAAAACTACACCATCGTCATCGTCACCCACAATATGCAGCAGGCGCTGCGAATTTCCGACCGCACCGCGTTTTTCCTGCTGGGCGACCTTATCGAATACGACGACACCGAAAAGCTCTTCTCCGTGCCGTCGGACAAGCGCACCGAAGACTACATAACGGGGAGGTTCGGCTGATGAGAAGCAAATTCGACAGTCAGCTCAAGGAGCTGGGCGAAAAGCTCACGCTCATGGGCGCAATGTGCGAGGAGGCCATCGCAAACTCTGCGAGGGCGCTGCTCACGGGCGACGCGCAGCTTGCCGAAAGGCTCGCGCCGCTTGATCTTGAGATCGACCGATACGAGCGCGATATAGAGACGCTGTGCCTGCGGCTTCTGCTCCAGCAGCAGCCCGTGGCGCGCGACCTGCGGCAAATATCGGCGGCGCTGAAGATGATAACGGACCTTGAGCGCATCGGCGATCAGGCGTCGGACATTGCGGAGATAATCCCGCATCTCGGCGGCAGGACCGGCAGCGAGTGCGGCGCGATGAAGCCGATGGCGGAGGCGGCGATAGGCATGGTGACCGACAGCATCGAGGCGTACAATAAGCGCGACCTGAGCCTTGCAAGGAGCGTTATCGAGCACGACGACATCGTTGATGACTGCTTTCTGAGCGTCAAGAGCGCGCTTATCGACATGATACGCTCCGGCAGCGGCGACGCCGAGTACGCGCTCGACCTGCTCATGATAGCCAAGTATTTCGAGCGCATCGGCGACCATGCGACAAACGTCGCGGAATGGGTCGAATTTTCCGTCACGGGTGTCCATAAATCCGCCGAGCTGTGAAAGCCGGAAGCGCTCGCACTTCTTTCTCAGGATATTCCCTATGTCTTATTTTATAGGCACAGCCCGTGGTTTTCTCTGTGGGCAACCGAAAAAGACACTGTCCTCTCGGACAGTGTCAGCGTGTCAAAAAAGTCTATGACTTTTTTGCACGCTGAAAAAACGCCACATTTTTGTGAAGCCTACGCTTCACGAAAAATCTCGCTTCGCTCGTCAAAAAGCCTGCTTGCTCAGGCATTTTTGATGGCTATAATCCAACTTGAGGCGGGCCTTTTCTCGCTGCGGCTCGGTCACGGCGCGGCTCTGACATGCCCCCGGCATGTCATTCACTCCCGCGCCGCCGCTTCGCTACCCCTCAAACTCCCCCGCTGCGCGGTTATTTTTCCTCAGCAGCATAGGTTTTTTGACAGCCTGAAAAAAGACACTGTCCTCTCGGACAGTGTCTTTTTTCATTGTTTCATTTCGGAAAGCTGCCGCAGCACCGGCCTTTAATAGAACGACGCGACAGGCTGCTCGGGCACCTCGCAGGGCTCATCGGAAATGAAGGTGAGCACGGGGCCCTTTTTGCCGTAGGCGCGGTTGAATTTGAAGTTTATGCGCGCGGTGAGGATGTGCCACGAATCGCCGACTATGCTGTCGGACTCGTCCCACCGGCAGATGAGCCCGGCAAACTGAATGTCGTCGGCGCAGCAGGTCATGACATGGCGGCCGACGATGAAGTGACCGGCGGGGACCTTCTTGCGCTTGAGGTAGCGGCACTTGAAGCGCACGACCTTGTTCTCGTACTTATTCGGCTCCTCGGACATATCGCGGTACCACTCGGCGTAGTCGTCGTCGCCTATCTCGACCACGGGCGCGTTCAGGTCAAACGGCAGCGGGTCCTCGATGTCGTCGTACCTGACCGTGCCGTCGTCGTACTCATAGGCGATGTCGCTGCGGCGGGAGGCGGCGCGCACGAGTCTGTGCAGCTCCATCTTGTCGATGGAGTCGTTATAGCGGTTGAACACCACGAGCTCCGCGCTCTTGAGCTTGTCGTAAACGAGGCTGCGCATATTCGTGTTGTAGCTTATTATGCTGCGCGCATCGGCGAAGAAAAACTCCTGATAGACCATCCACATCTCCGGCAGCGCCTGATACAGCTCGTCGAGCATCCACATACCGTTATACTCGATGACGCAGCGCTCGCAGTCGTGCTCGTCTATCCATTTGCGGAAATTGTCGCGCGTGAGCTGCGAGGGCTCCTCGACGGACACGGTGAACACGTTCGGCGCGGAGAACTTGTCGGGCTCGTACTCCTCCTCGCCCTCCTCGCACACGACCAGCAGCGTCCGCTCGCCGCTGTTGAAGCGCTTGTCCTCAAGCGTTTCCTGAATGAATTTCGTTTTTCCGCTCTCCAGAAAGCCCGTGAACAGAAAAACGGGGATCTCTCTTAGCTTACTCAATGCCGAACAACTCCTTGATCGCCTTTTCGTTGAGCTTCGAGCCGATGACGCACACGCGGCCCGTTACGGCAGGCTCGCCGCGGCGCACGTCGGCCTCGTTGGGGACGTAGTCGAAGTACACCCACTTGCCGTCGCCGGAATCGACGAAGCCCTTCGCGCGCAGGATAGTGCCGTAGCTTGCGTCGTCGTCAAAGGCTGCGAGGATCTTCTCGATCTGCTCCTGCGTAAATTTCTTCGGGGTCTCCGCGCCCCAGGAGGTGAACACCTCGTCGGCGTGGTGGTGATGGTGGTCGTGACCGCAGCCGCAGCTGCACTCCTCGCCGTGCTCGTGGTCATGCTCATGCTCGTGGTCATGCTCATGCTCGTGGTCATGCTCGTGATGATGGTGCTCGTGGTCGTGATGATGCTCGTTATGGTCGTGGTGCTCCATCTCCTGCATGGTGGTGGAAAGCGAGTCGATGCGCTCCATGACGTCAACGATCTGCTTGCCGTCGAGCCGGTCCCAGGGCGTGGTGATGACGGTCGCGTTGGGGTTGAGCTGGCTGAGCATTGCGGTAGCGGTGACGACCTTGCCGTCGGAGGCGGAGTCGGTGCGGCTGAGGACGATGACGTCGGCGTTGTGCACCTGGTCGTTGAAAAATTCGCCGAAGTTGCGGATGTACATACGGCACTTGCCCGCGTCAACGACGGTGACCTTCGCGCCGATCTCGCAGCCCTCCACGCCCGCGACCGCCTTTGCGACGTCCGAGAGCTTGCCCACGCCGCTCGGCTCGATGAGGATGCGGTCGGGGTGGTACTGCCCGATGACCTTTTTGAGCGCCTCGGTGAAGTCGCCCACGAGGGTGCAGCAGATGCAGCCGGAGTTCATTTCGGTTATCTCGACGCCCGCGTCGCGCAGGAAGCCGCCGTCAACGGCGATCTCGCCGAATTCGTTCTCGATGAGAACGAGCTTTTCGTTTTTGTAGCCCTCCGCGATGAGCTTGCGGATGAGCGTGGTTTTGCCTGCTCCGAGGAAGCCGGAGAATATGTCTATCTTAGTCAAGGTTTTTACCTCCTTAATAATATACGGTCTAAAGTTATATTATATCACATTTTTCTCCCATTTCAACCACTGCCGTGGGGGCAGAGCGCCTTAAAATCGTGCGAATACGGTCTTTACGGGCGCTCGGTTACGAGGGTGCCGACGAAACCGCTATTGCCATAGGGGCAATTCGCCTTCGGATTTTGCCGATACGGTCTTTGCGTCAGCTCGGTATCGAATTTGCTGACAAAACCGCCGCAGTCCGTTACCGTGACGGCGCAGTAAAATTTATTGCCACTGTTGGTGGCGCTCTGCCCCTCGCGGCGAGCGAGTGCCTTCCCCTTGAGGGGAAGGTGGGTCGGAGCGAAGCGGAGAGCCGGATGAGGTGTTTATAATTTGCATTATAAGGCTCAAAATCACCTCATCAGTCAGGCTGCGCCTGACAGCTTCCCCTCAAGGGGAAGCCAATGCCGCACCCCGTTGGTGCGCGGCAACTACGGTTTTGTCGGAAGCTCCGTAACCGGGCACCCGCAAAAAATGTATTCGCACAGCCTTAAGGCGCCATCGCCCCTGCGGCGAGCAGATTTGGAGCTTGCGCGAAAGGGAAATATTATCTATAATACTGTGTATATAGCTATTGACTGTTGACCGAGGGGTGAGTATTATGAAAAGGCTGCGCCTGACGGCGTTTATAATGATATTGTGCCTGCTTCCGGGGCTGCCGGGCGGCACGGCGCTTGCCGAGGCGGTGAGTGCGCCGGAGCTGAGCAGTGCCGAGTGCGCCATCATCGGCGACATGGGCACGGGCAGAATACTTTACAACATGAATGCATACTCGCGCCACGAGCCTGCGAGCCTGACGAAGATCATGACGCTGCTGCTTGCCGTTGAGGCCATAGAGCTCGGCAAGGTCTCCGAAAATGACATGGTCACGGCAGGGAGCGACTGCAAAACGGCGCTTGGCAGCGACAGCTCCACCTCCGGCATACACATGGGCGAAACGATGAGCCTGCGCGATCTGCTGTACTGCGCGGCGCTTGCCTCGGCAAACGAGGCGTGCAACATCATCGCCTCCCACGTTTCCGGCAGCATCGAGCGCTTCGTTGCGGCGATGAACACGCGCGCGGCCGAGCTCGGATGCAGCGGCACCCACTTCACGAACACCCACGGTATGCCCGACGCGGAGCATTACTCCACGGCGCGGGACCTGTTCGTCATCTCCGTCGAGGCGATGCGCCATCCGCTGTTTGCGAGTCTCGTCGGCACGGCGGAATACACGACCGCCCCCACGAACGCCAGCCCCGCGCGGCTTCTCAAAAACTCGAACGCCCTGCTGAACAAGGACTCGGTGTATTCGGGCAAATACGTCTATGACGGCGCGGTGGGCATCAAGACCGGCCGCACCAAGGCGGCAGGCTACTGCCTCGTGGGCGCTGTGCAGCGCGACGGCGTGAACGTCATCTCCGTCGTGCTCGGCGCAAAGGGCGACGCAAATTCGGCAGGCTTCGACAGCTTCGGCGACACCGTGCGTCTGCTTGACTGGTGCTTTGACAACTACTCGTACCGCACCCTCGTGGAAAAGGGCACGGAGATAACGAAGCAGAAATTAAATATCGGCGGCACGCAGGGCGAAATTGCGCTCGTATGCGAGAGCGCCGTCAATGCGCTTGCGCCGAAGTCGCTCGATCCCGCCGCGCTTGAGCGCACCGTGAGCCTGGGCTCCGAAACGCTCACCCGCGCCCCCGAGGAGGGCGAGGTGCTCGGCACGGTGAGCTACGCAGACCCGTCCGACGGCACGGATTACGGCACGGTGAAGCTCGTTGCATCGGGAACGGCGAACGTCGTTATCGAGGATAAGCCCGCGGAAACCGCACCCGAGCTCGGCAGCGACCAGAAGCTCGCCATCGTCATCGTGTGCGCGCTGTTCGTGCTGACCGTCCTCATATTCGCGCTTTTAATAGCCCGAAAGCAGCGTGCCCGCCGACAGCGCCGCGCAGCCGAGCGCGCTGCTGCAAGGCACGGAGGAAAGCGATGAAAAGGCTCCTCGCGCTTATGCTGTGCGCAGTCCTCGCGCTCTCCTGCGCCTGTCAAAGGTCTCCCGCTCCGCAGCCTTCGGAGACTCCCGCTCCGACGGGGCTCGAATTGTGGCTGAACCGAACGCAGGAGCGGTATAATATGCACTACGAGGGCTTTGCGGGCTATCTCGAAGCGCTGTGCGACGGCGTGTATTCCGGCAGCATCCGCGCCATGCTCGACATTCTCCCGATGCCGCAAATGGACGCGCAGGTGGAGGCAAAGCGCGCAGAGCTTTCGGAAAAATACGGCGAGGACCGGCATTATGAGATAAGCGAGGTCAAAAAGGCCGAGCTGTCCGAGCGGCAGTGCGAAAGCTTCGCCGCGGAGCTGCGGGACTTGGCCGAGCGCATCTCGGTTTTTCCGAACGAGGCGGCGGCATGGAGCGAGGCGCAGTGGGCGGAGCTTGCCGAGGGTCTGGGCATTACGACGGACAAGGCGCACGCGCTCGCGCAGATCTATTCGGACATGGCGGCGGCGGTGCGCGACCCCAAAGTCACCCGCGCATATGAGCTCACGCTCACCCTCTCGTTTTCCGGCGGCGGCGAGCTCACGCAAAGCGCCACCGTGTACGAGCTCAACGGGCAATTTGTTTCGCAGGACATTATCGACGTGACCTTCATGGTGATAAACTTTATCTATGGAAATTCTTGAATATTTGCGACAACTGAATTTTGCATCAATGGCGCTGCGCATAACGCTTGCCGTCATTGTCGGCGGTCTGCTCGGCCTTGAGCGCGAGCGCAAGAGCAGTCCCGCGGGCTTCCGCACCTATATTCTCGTCGCCATCGGCTCGACGATGACCGTCATGCTCAGCCAGTACACCGATATCATGCTTGCATCGAAATGGGCCCTCGAGGCGAAGGCGGCCGGCGCAATACATGACGTTTCCCGCTACGGCGCTCAGGTCATAAACGGAGTGGGCTTTCTCGGCGCGGGCACCATTATCCTGACCGGCCGCAAGCGCGTCAAGGGGCTCACGACGGCGGCGGGACTTTGGGCCTCGGCCTGCCTCGGACTTGCCATCGGCGCGGGCTATTACGAATGTGTTCTGATCTGCACGGGGCTCATTGCCGTGTGTATGTACGCCTTCCCCGTCCTTGAGCGGCACATGATTCAGCGCTCGCGGTATATGAACATTCTGGCGGAGCTTGACGGGCTGGATCACTTCGGCGATATGCTCGCCCTGCTGCGCGATCTGTGTGTGACGATATACGACGTTGACCTCACAAAGCAGCCGGAAAACAGGCTTGCCGAAATAGGCGTGCACCTGAGCGTATATCTTCCGCGCGGCATAAACCACACCGAGCTGCTTGCGCGCTTATCCACCGTCGACGGCATGGTCGCCATCGAGGAAGGCCAGTAAAGGAGGTGCCGAAAAATGCTTTCATGCTTTGATTTTATCCGCGAGAGCACCATGCTCGCAATGTCGATGCGCCTTGTTCTCGCCTTCGTCTGCGGAGCTATGATCGGCGCCGAGCGCGAGGTCAAGCGCCGCCCCGCGGGCTTCCGCACGCATATTCTTATTTGCCTCGGCGCCGCCGTCACGACGCTGACCAGCCAGTTTTTATTCCTTCAGCTCGGTCTGTTCACCGACGTCGGCAGGCTCGGCGCGCAGGTTATCGCCGGTATCGGCTTCATCGGCGCGGGCACCATCATCGTGACCGGACGGCGCACCGTCAAGGGACTCACGACCGCCGCGGGACTTTGGGCGTCGGCAATAGTCGGTCTTGTCTGCGGCGCGGGTTTTGCCGAGTGCGCGATCTTCGCAACGCTCATGATACTCTTTGCCGAGGTCGTGCTCGTAAAGTTCGAGTTCAAATTCGCCAAAAGCGGACGCGCCTGCGCGCTCTATATCGAGTACACAAAGCCCGACACCATTCAGGCGGTGCTCGAAACGCTCAGCGCCATGTCGCTCAAGGTCACAAATCTCGAGGTCAGCCGCACCGACGGCGAGGACGAGCAGCACCGCTATTACGCCCTGCTTTCCGTGCAGACAACGCCCAAGCTCGGCGGCACGAGGATAGTCACCGAGATAACCCGTCTGCCCAACGTTTTCTCCGTCGAGGAGCTTTGATGATTTCAGAAAATTCTCCCCCGCGTCCGCTCGGATGCGGGGGATTTTTCGCTCTCGGGCGCGGCGGAGAAATGTAAACAATCTCTGAAATTGCTTGCCTATATCCCGCGCGCGGATTATAATTTGAGATCGTGATACTAAACATCGGGAGGGAAAAATGAAAAGAAGAATTCTGAGCCTCGTGCTCGTGCTCGCGCTTGCGCTGACGATGGTTCCGGCGATGAGCATTGCGGCACTGGCGGAAACGATAAACGATGACAACGTTTTTGTCATGCAGAGCGAGGGCGGCAAATGTACGCTCGCCTCGACGGTCATGATGCTGCGCCGCCGCGCGATAATTGACGGCAACGCGCAGTGGGAAAGCATAAGCGAAAGCTCTCTCTCCGGCGCCGCGTGGATCCCCGGCACCGGTCTTAACAACAACTTTTCCTACATGGGCATGACCGTCCACGGTGAGCGCCAAAGCGTCAGCGCGGACTCGCTCAGGGCGCTTCTGAGCGAGCACCCCGAGGGCGTCGTCATATACGACTCGGACTCGCCGAGCCACGCCGTGCTGCTGACCGACTACGACGAGGACAGCGGCACCTTCTACTGCGCCGACCCCGCGGTCGCGGCAAAGCGCATTAAGCTCGCCGACAGCTACATTGCCCAAAATCGCGGCAGCACGCAGAGCAGCGCTATTGCCGCCATCGACAAGGTCTGGCAGATAACCAACAAGTCCGGCGGCGGTCCGGGGCTCATCACCGTGAGCCTTGACGCGAACGTCGGCGTCTGCTCGCAGTCTACCGCTTATGTTGCGGGAAACGGCGCGATAAAGGACCTGCCCACTCCCACGCGCACGGGCTTTAAATTCCTCGGCTGGTTTGACGCGCGCGAGGGCGGCAGCAAGATAGAAAACGGCTACAAGCCCGATAGCAACATGACCGTTTATGCGCACTGGGAGGATCTCACCGTGCGCGGCAGCGTCGGCGCACTTTCATGGAGCCTCAACCGCGAGATCGGAACACTCAAGATCTCCGGCAGCGGCAAAATGCCCGACTTCAAGTCCGCAGCCGATACGCCGTGGAGCGCCTATGGCAGCTATGTCACAAGGCTTGAGCTCGGCGCGGGAGTCAGGAGCGTGGGCGACTACGCCTTTGCCGGACTCACCAGCCTCGCAAGCGCCGACTGCGCCTCAAGCGTGCTCGATTCCCTCGGCACGGGCGCATTCTCCGGCTGCGTAAAGCTTGAAGCACTCTCCGGCTTTGACAGCGTGAAGATAATCCTCTCCGAGTGCTTCAGCGGCTGCAAGGCGATGACCGCCTCGCCCATCCCCGCCGGCTGCACCTCGATAGGCGCACTCGCCTTCTCCGGCACGCGCATCGAAAATCTCACCGTGCCCGCAGGCGTCGGTTACCTCGGCGCGGGCGCGTTTAAAAACTGCCTCGACCTCGAAACGGTCACGCTGCCCACGCACCTTGCAAAAGTGAGCTCCGAGCTTTTCGCGGGCTGCACCGCGCTTAAAAACGTCGCTATCGGCAGCGACGCCGACACAGGCTACACCACCGGCAGCGCCGTCATCGAGCCGAACGCGTTTTCCGGCTGCACCGAGCTTAAAAATGTCAGCATTTATAACCGCGCCGAAAATCTCATCATCGACAAAAATGCATTTTTCGGCTGCACCGAGCTCAAGAGCATGATGATCGACTGCCGCAGGCTCACCCTTAACGACAACGCTCTGCCCGCGGGCGCAAATATGTACTACGTCCATATTTCCGGCAGCTACGGCTCGTTTGCGCCTCGCGCCTTCGAGGGCGTTACCACCCCCGTAATCTATCCGCTCAACAGCACCGGCTGGGACGAGAGCGTGCGCCTCAACTACGGCGGCAGCCTGAGCTGGGAGGGGGAGGACAACCACACCCATGATTTTAAAATAACCGTCACCGCGCCCACCTGCTCGGAAAACGGCTACACGACCTATGAGTGCACCGGCTGCAAGGAAAAATTCGTCGGCAATGAGACCTTTAAGCTCGGCCACGATTTCGTTAACGGCAAGTGCAGCGTCTGCGGCGTCGTTAACCCCTTCACCGACCTCAACGCCAAGGGTGAGCACATCTACTACGTCGATTCGATACTCTGGGCGTCCTCTAACGGCATAACCACCGGCACGAGCGATACGGAGTTTTCCCCTGACGCAAGCTGCACGAGAGCGCAGGTCGTGACCTTCCTTTGGCGCGCCGCAGGCAAGCCCGAGCCGAGCACGAGCGCTTCTCCGTTTACGGACATTTATGAGGACAGCTACTACTTCAAGGCAGTCCTTTGGGCCGTCGAAAACGGCATAACCACCGGCACGAGCAATACGGAATTCTCCCCCGAGGAGACCTGCACGAGAGCGCAGTTCGTGACCTTCCTCTGGCGCTATGAGGGCGAGCCCGTCTGCGGCGACGGTAACCCCTTCACCGACCTTTACAGCGACGCTTATTACTACAAGGCAGTCCTCTGGGCAGCCGAAAACGGCGTTGCCTACGGCAACGGCGACGGCACCTTCGCCCCGGATGACCGGTGCTCCCGCGCTCAGGTCGTGACCTTCCTTGCCCGCGCACTCGCAAAATAACAACAAAAAATTCGCCCGAGTCAAAAATGACTCGGGCGTTTTTTTATCACGTTTTTAAACAACTACGAATACATTTTTTGCAGGCGCTCGGTTACGATTATTCCGACAAAACCATATCTGCCGCGCTGCCCATGAGTGCGGTCTTAGTCTGTACTTACGACAACAATGTAGGGGCGAGCATTGCTCGCCCGCTGTTGCGTCTTAGTCGGAAGTTCGTTACCGTGTCGGCGCACTTAACAACTCTGCCATTATCGGTAGCGCCATCGTCACAAAATTTCACTGCGCAAGCACGGTAGCGGACTGCGGCGGTTTTGCCAGCACGTTCGTAACCGTGCAAGCGCAATCACCGTATCGGCAGAAGCGTTAAGGCGCATCGCCCCTGCGGCAGCAGCGGAAGTAGTGGACGGTCATGAGGATTATGAACACGCTGCTGCAATAGCCGAAGATGGGGTAGACGACGCCGATGAGGTCGCCGAAGCCGAAGAGGCTGCCGAGGAACATTCCGAGCGCGACGACGGCGGTGAAGGGCTTTCTGCGCGTTTCGACACGCGGGAATTTTGCCGCGAGCATATTTACCAGCGCCACGAGCCCCGACAGCGCCGTGCCGAACATCGCAAGCAGGAGCAGCACGCCGTACACGCCGCCCCAGACTATCCCCCGCTCCTGCGCGAGCGCGAGCATGGGAAGCTGCGCCGAGCAGACCTCGGGCGATGCGGACACGGACACGAGCACACTGCACGCGATGAGAAGCAGCAGCGCCGTGCCGATGGCGATGCCGCCGACGGCCGTGCCCTTGCTCTTTATGAATTTGCCGAGCGGCGCGACCATTGCGATGCCGCCGAACACGTTATAGCAGGCAAAGCTCACCGCCGCGACCTCCCACGAGCCCATGAGCGGGTTTGACGACGCGACAGCGCCCTGCGGGAGCACGATGCCGTTTTCCCATACGCTCAGCGCCCCGAAAACGAGCGTCACCGCAGCAAGCACTGGCACCGTCGCCGAGAACGCCGACACCATGCCCGACAGCCCCGCAAGCGACACCAGCGCGACCACCGCGGCAAACACCGCCGAGCCGATAAACGTCGGCAGCCCCACAAGCTGCTCTATAAGCGCACCGACGCCGGCGCTCATGATGGTGCCGATGCCGAACAGAAACAGCCCCTCGAGCACCATGACCGCAGCGCGCAGCACGGGAATGTCGCGCTCGATGACGAGCCTGCCGATGTCGCTCAGCCCCGTTGCGCGGCCGAGCAGCAGCATTATGACGCCGACGAAAAACAGCAGCGCCGCAGCGAGCACGAGCCCCGCGATGCCCGATGAGCCGAACGCGCCGAAAAACTGCCACAGCTCCTGACCCGAGACATAGCCCGCGCCCAGAAAACAGCCGGCAAACGCCAGCCCTAAACTCAAGCTCCCTATCTTCTTCATTCTTTCCACAGCGCTTCAGCGCTTCTCCTATACATATTTCCCACTCGCTCGCCGCGAGGGGCAGTTCGTTTTAAAACTTTACGAATACATCTATTGCCTCGGCTCGGTAACGAGAGTGTCGACAAAACCGCCGCAGCCTGTCACCGTGCTTGCGCAGTTTAATCTATCTCCATTGTCCGTAGCGCTCTGCCCCCATGGCAATGGTTAGAAGGCGCCGAGGGATTTAAACAGCAGCGACCACGCGAACATGGTGAAGCAGCACAGGGCGCTGGTCGCAACGACGATATCGCCCGCAAGCTCGTCGTCGCCGCCCATCTGCTGGACCATGGTGAACGACGCGATGGCGGTCGCCGAGCCGAAGATCGCGATCATGCCGGCAAAGGCGATGCCGCGGATATTCATAAGGTATGCGAGGGTGAGAAAGGTCGCGGGCATCACGACGAGCCTGCCGAGACAGACCTCGACGAGGTCGCGGACGTAATTTTTAATGCCGCCCCAGCGGAAAAACGCGCCGAGGGCAAAGAGCATCATGGGGTTGGTCGCGGCGCTTATCTGCCTGACCGCCGACAGCAGCGGCTCGGGCAGCTCAATGCCCGCAAGCGCGAACGCAAGCCCCGCAACGGTGCCCAATATGAGCGGATTTTTCGCAACGTCGGCAAGCAGCGCAAGGAAATTCGGTCTCCTGCCGCCGAAAAGCTCAAGCATAACCACCGCGACGGCGTTAAAGATCGGCACGACCACCGCGATGAGCACGACCACCGGCCCCGCGTCGGCATCGGGCACGAGCGCCGTTGCGAGCGGCAGCCCGATTATGACAAAATTCGAGCGGAAAATGCCCTGTATCTTCACGCCGCGCTTGTCGGGATTTTTCTCGGTCAGCAGCACATAGCCGAGCGCGAGCAACACCTCGGCGACGACGCCGAACGCCGCGAACGCGATGAGCTTGGGCTGCACCACGCCGGAAATATCGGAGGTGTAGATGTTATAAAACAGCATCAGCGGCATGAAGCAGCGAAACAGCATCCTGTTGAGCCGCGGCACGTCCTCACGGCGTATAGCGCCCAGATGCCTCGCAAGGCAGCCGAGCGCCATTATAAGAAAAATCGGTATGACAGCGTTCAGACAGACTCCGATGCTGCTCATTTTTCGTCCTTTCGGCGGAGCTTATGCTTTTTGCCGTCGGGAGTCTGTATATAAGTGTTTTCGAGCACCTCTATCGCTCCCTTGCGCCACTCGTCAAGATACTCCTTGCGCAGCGCATCGCGCTCGGCAAGCTCCTCCGCCGTGAGCTCGCGCTCTTTTTTAAGCCGCGCCAGCTCGTTTATTCTCTGAAGCTTTGAATTTTCCATTATTTGATCGTCCCCAATTCGTCAAGAGTTTTTTCAAAAGCCGGAATGAAATGCTCGATGAAATACTCCGCCTCCGGCAGCCCGTAGGCGTGGATGGCGGCAAGCGTCTGCTTCTCGGCACTCAAAAACTCGGTGCTGCCCGCCTTGCGCTCCTCGATGCATTTAATATATGCACTCAGCTTGTCCGCCGCCTTCACGATGGGATACAGCTCCTTGCGTGTCTGCCCCGTCAGCAGCGGCTCAAACGCGCCCTGAAGCTCGGCGGGGAGCATACCCAGGAGCTTTTCCGACGCGATGGTCTCAACGCGCCTGTACGCGCTCATGATCTCCTCGTCGTGGTATTTTATAGGCGTGGGCAGGTCGCCCGTGAGTATCTCGCTTGCATCGTGATACAGCGCGACCGCGGCGCAGGCGTTCGGGTCGCAGTCGATGCCGTAAACGTCGCGGCGGATGACGCCGAGCGCGTGCGCGATGACGGCGACCATGTGGCTGTGCTCCTGAATGTTTTCGTGTATAGAATTGCGCATCAGGCTCCAGCGCTCGATATAGCGCATACGCGAGATGAGTGCGAAAAAGTTACTTTCCATTGCATTTCTCCGGTTTTTAATGTAAAATAAATGAGCATATTATTCTGCTGTATATTATCACATCGCGCGGATAATATCAAATATTTGCGGAACTTTTTTCGCGCGAGGGCGTCATATCGGACAAAGGCGAAAAAGGAGCTGACAACATGAAAAGCATGAAAAAAACACTGTGCGCGGCACTGTGCCTTGCGATAATATTCGCTCTCGGCGCCTGCGCGAAAAACGGCGGCACGCAGATCGCCAACCCCATGAAGGACTCAAGCGCGCAGGAGTTTGAGGCGGCGGGCGTCGTCATGCCCGAGATCGGCGGCAAGACCCCGACAAGCTACTCGACGACAGACCTCGGCGGCGGCAAGGTGCTGTATCAGGCCGATTACGGCAGCTTCACCGTCCGCGCGCAAAAGACCGACAAGCAGGAGGATATCTCCGGCATGAACTACAAGTGGAAGAGCGAAAACCTCTCCACCCCGCAGCTTTTACAGGGCGACCCCGTCGTCAAGACCGACGGCGAGGGCGCAGGCATAGTGTACTGGTACCTCGGCGGCATGAGCTGGTCGGCAGGTATGGCGCAGGGCGCGGATGCGGACACGCTTTTGAGCATTTATTTTGCCGTTGCGGACGCAAATCCTTAAAAGCAGGGCAAAAAAGGCTTTACAAATTCCGCGGCAGGTGTTAGAATTACAAGGCTAAGCCCGTGCACTCAGTATTTGGGAGACCTTTCATCCCTTTACTTAGACACAGGGTATATGAAAATTCAGAAAGGGGTATCATTATGATCACCAAAGAGACTAAGACTGCTGTTATCGCAGAGAACAAGACCCACGAGAACGACACCGGTTCTCCCGAGGTCCAGATTGCTATCCTCACTCAGCGCATCCGCGAGCTGACCGCTCACCTGAAGGTCCATCCCAACGACGACCACAGCCGTCTGGGCATGTACAAGATGGTCGGTAAGCGCCGCCGTCTGCTCGACTACCTCGCAAAGAAGGATATCGAGCGTTACCGCGCAATCATTGCAAAGCTGGGCATCCGTAAGTAATTCCCGGCATTTCCGAAGGGTATGAAGGTTTAAAGCAGGGGACAAGTGAATACTGTCCCCTGCTTTTTTAATCTCGCTTTTGCGCACCTGCGGATACACATATTGCGTGAACACGGTATCGAAGCTGCGGAGGAAACCATAGTTACCGCGCCATTGCCATGGGTGCGATGCGCCTTGAGATTTTGCCGATACGGTTTTTGCGGTCGCCCGGTATCGAAAATGCGGAGGAAACAATATCTGCCGCGCACTATCGTGGTGCAGTCTTGGCTCCCTTGCGTAAAGGGCAACTGCTGTTGAGGCAGAGCGCTACGAACAATGACGGTAAATTAAACTGCGCCGACACGGTGACGAACTTCCGACAAAGCCGCAACAGCGGGCGACCAATGGTCGCCCCTACATTGTTGTCGGAAGTGCAAGCTATGCCGTAGGGGCGAGCATTGCTCGCCCGCTTGTGATGGTTTCGTCGGTAGAATAGTTACCGAGCCACCGCAGCAAACTCACCCACCAATGCCCGTAACGAAATAAAAAGTCGCCGTTTGAGCTTAGTATTTGAAAATAAGTTCCGACGCGGAGCTCATTTCCAAGTGCTATGCTCCGGCGATTTTAAATAAAAAAATGAAAAGGAGCAAAACAAATGATAATCACTCACAAAGAATTTCCTGAGTACAGAAAGTTTGAGATCGAGTACGAAGGCCGCCCTCTGAAGATGGAAGTCGGCAAGATGGCAGAGCTTTGCAACGCCGCCGTCCTCGTCACCTACGGCGAGACCACCGTCCTCGTCACCTGCACCGCATCCGCCCGTCCCAAGGACGGCATCGACTACTTCCCCCTCGCAGTTGACTTCAACGAGAAGCTGTACGCGGTCGGCCGCATCCCCGGCAGCTTCATGCGCCGCGAGGGTAAGCCCAGCCTGCCCGCAGTCCTCGCATCCCGCCTCATCGACCGTCCCATGCGCCCCCTGTTCCCGAGCGACCTGCGCAACGACGTTGTCATCGCCTGCGAGGTCCTCTCCGTTGACCGCGATTGCAGCCCCGAGATCACCGCTATGATCGGCGCATCCGCCGCAGTCAGTATCTCCGACGTTCCCTTCAACGGCCCCATCGCCGGCATCGTTCTCGGCTGGGACGGCGAGAAGTTCCTGTTTAACCCCACGCAGGAGCAGCGCAAGACTAACCGCATGATCACCACCATCGCCGCCACCCACAAGAAGATCGTCATGATCGAGTCCGAGGCCGACCAGGTTCCCGACGACGTCATGTACGAGGGCATCGTTCAGGCTCACGAGCACCTTCAGCCCGTCCTTGACCTCATCGACAAGATGGTCGCGGAGATCGGCAAGCCCAAATTCGAGTACGAGCACGCCTCCTTCGACGATGAGCTGTTCGAGAAGCTCGTTGAGAACGAGTTCGAGGGCATGGAGTACTGCATGGACACCGCCGACAAGAACGTGCGCGAGGCGCGCGTGAACGAGTGGGTCACCGCAATGGAGGAAAAATACTCCGAGGATCACCCCGACATCATGCAGTACATGGACGAGATCCTCTACAAGCTGCAAAAGAAGGTCGTTAAGAAGTGGCTGCTCGCGGGCAAGCGCGTTGACGGCCGTGCAATGAATGAGATCCGCCCCCTCGGCAGCGAGGTCGGTCTTATCCCCAGAGTCCACGGCTCGGCACTGTTCACCCGCGGCCAGACTCAGGTGCTGTCCATTGCGACCCTCGCAACCCTCTCCATGTCTCAGAAGCTCGACACCATCTGGGAAGAGGAAGAGAAGCGCTTCATGCACCACTACAATATGCCCTCCTACTCCACCGGCGAGGCTCGCCCGAGCCGCAGCACCGGCCGCCGCGAATACGGTCACGGCGCACTCGTTGAGAAGGCGCTCGAGAGCGTCATCCCCGACGTTGAGGACTTCCCGTACACCATCCGCGTAGTGTCCGAGATCCTCTCCTCCAACGGCTCCACCTCTCAGGGCTCCATCTGCGGCACCACCCTCGCTCTCATGGACGCAGGCGTTCCCCTCAAGGCTCCCGTCGCGGGCATCTCCTGCGGTCTGATTCAGGACGGCGACGACTTCACCACCTTCATCGACATCCAGGGCGTTGAGGACTTCCACGGCGAGATGGACTTCAAGGTCGCAGGCACCAAGGCCGGCATCACCGCCATTCAGATGGACCTCAAGAACGACGGCCTGAAGCACGAGATCGTCAAGGAAGCCTTCGAGATCACCCGCGAGGCTCGCTTCCAGATCCTCGACGAGGTCATGCTCAAGGCTCTGCCCGAGCCCCGCAAGGAGCTTGCAAAGAGCGCCCCGAAGATGATCCAGATGAAGATCAACCCCGACAAGATCCGCGAGGTCATCGGCTCCGGCGGCAAGGTCATCCAGAAGATCACCGCCGACACCGGCTGCAAGATCGACATTGAGGACGACGGCAGCATCTACATCGCCTCCGAAGACATCGAGGCCTGCCGCGCAGCTCGCCAGACCATCGAAAACATCGTTTTCGAGCCCGAGGTCGGCGCTCTGTACTACGGCAAGGTCGTGCGCATCATCCCCATCGGCGCGTTCATCGAGCTTGCACCGGGCAAGGACGGCATGTGCCACATCAAGGACCTTGAGTTTAAGCGCACCGAGAAGGTCGAGGACGTTCTGAACGTCGGCGACATGACTTGGGTCAAGGTCACCGAGATCGACGACCGCGGCAGAGTCAACCTCTCCCGCAAGGACGCTCTCAAGGAGCGCGGCGAGGCCTGACAGCCATTAAAGCCATAACCCCGAACACAGCAAAACCCTCGGCAATACTTCTGTATTGCCGAGGGTTTTTTATGGCGATTTTAGATTTTGCCGATACATCTATTGCGGTGGCTCGCTCGCCGCGAGGGGCAGTTCGCCTTGGGATTTTACCGATACGGTTTTTACGTCAGCTCGGTTACGAAGCTGCCGACAAAACCATATGTGCAGCGCCTCCCGTGAGTGTTGTCTTTGTCTGCACTTCCGGCAACGCCGTAGGGGCGAGCATTGCTCGCCCGCTGCTCGCCGCAGGGGCGGTTCGCCTTGGGATAGTACGAATACGGTTATTGCAATAGCTCGGTTACGAGAATACTGACCAAACCGCCGCAGCCTGTCACCGTGCTTGCGCAGTTTAATCTATCTCCATTGTCGGTAGCGCTCTGCCTCAACGGCAGTTGCGGGTTTTGTAGACGAGCAGCTCGGGGGCGGCGTCTTCGCCGTAGCTGCAAACAAGCAGAAACTCGGCGTTGCCGACAATTCCGAAGCGCCTGCCGCCGCGCTCACCTTGCAGCTCATAGCCAAGATAGGTGGCATCATCGTCAAGAAACCTCGCGCTCTCGCCGCCGGGCAGACGGTACTCGAGATTGACGTGGCTGCCGACAAGGGCGATAAGCTCCTCCACGCGCGGCATACCGGCGATACCCAGCGCGTTAAAATCGTCGATGAGCCCCTGCTTCAATCGGGTAAAGCTCTCGGCACCCGCAAGGTTTTTGCCATTTTTCCAATAGTCGAGCGTTGGGAGCATTTCTCTCAAATACGCGCGCGCCTGCTCGCCCGTGCAGCCCTCGCCGGCCATATTTCGGGCGCAGACCTCGATGAGCTCGTCCATGTCGTGGTACATAAACTGTCCGTCGGCGCAGCACCATTTGCAATATTCCTCGTCGGGAAAGCCCTCGGCGTCGCGGCTGATCTCGCCGTCCGTGAGCGGCATCCCGCAGCACTGGCATACGAGACGGCGCGGCGAGCCGAGCAGCGTGTTTATCGAAACGTCAAACAGCCGCGACAGGAGCTTGAGCGTTTCGACATTGGGCGTGGTTTCGCCGTTTTCCCAGCGCGAGACCGCCTGCCGTGTCACGAACATCTTCTCCGCAAGCTCATCCTGCGACAGCCCGCTTTTCGTGCGCAGCTCAAAAATTACGTCCTTCGTGTCCATGATTTCATCACCTCGCGGATATTATAATCTACCCTCGGGCAAAAGACAAGCAACCGCCTGTTGCCATTGTCATGTGGGCAATTCGTTTTAAAGCCCTGACTATGCGCTTATTGTGGGTACTCGGTTACGAGAGTACCGACAAAACCGCCTCAGTCCGTTACCGTGACACCGCAGTTTAATCTACCGCCAATGTCCGTAGCGAAATTGGCTTCCCCTTGAGGGGAAGCTGTCAGCGATAGCTGACTGATGAGGTGAATTAATGTCTTACAATGAGGAATTTAAACACCTCATCCGCCGCCTATGGCGGCACCTTCCCCTCAAGGGGAAGGCACTCGCTCGCCGCGAGGGGCAGTTCGTTTTAAAACTTTACGAATACATCTATTGCCTCGGCTCGGTAACGAGAGTGTCGACAAAACCGCCGCAGCCTGTCACCGTGCTTGCGCAGTTTAATCTATCTCCATTGTCGGTAGCGCTCTGCCTCAACGGCAGTCGCCCTTGTGCAAAGTGAGGTGGGTCGGTGTATGCCGAGCCGGAGGGATTGTTCTTTTAATAGCGCCTTGAGACAGTACGGATACTTCTATTATGTCAGCCCGAAGCTGTTATTCCGACAAAACTGCTGCTTCGCTCTACAATAGTGCGTGGCAGATATTGTTTTCTCCGCACCTTCGATACCGTGTTCACCCAATAACCGTATCGTAGCAGCGTCAAATCGTAATTAAAAAAACGATCCCTCAGTCACCTTCGGTGACAGCTCCCTTTACGCAAGGGCAACCGGCGTTGAGCCAATGCGCTACCAACAGCAGCAATATTTTTCACTGCGCAAGAACGGTAACGCCCTGCCAACTAAGATTGTACTCACGGGCTGTGTGGCAGCAACAGTTTCGCCGGCAAAACAGACACCGAGCTGACGTAATATATGTATAGGCAGAAGTGTCAAGGCGCTCTGCCCCTCGAGGCAAGCGAGCCGAGCCACAGCAAAATGCGTATCGGCAGGCGGCTAAAGCGGAGAAAAAAAGAACCGCTGCGATTGCAGCGGTTCTTCTGTGTTGGCATTGACCTATCTTCCCGGTCCGTCTCCAGACAAGTATTGTCGGCACTGGTGAGCTTAACTTCCGTGTTCGGAATGGGAACGGGTGGACCCTCACCGTTAAAAACACCAACTGTTTGAGGTCATAACACCCTCAAAACTGAACAGAAAGAAGAGGCAAGGCTGCCTGCATAACTGTAGGTCAAGCCCTCGGGCTATT
>CAKTOX010000010.1 GCA_934590355.1 uncultured Oscillospiraceae bacterium | reverse complement strand
TTTTTCAAAGAACTTGAACCCTTTTCCGGTGCTTATTTAGCATAAGCTGTTCTTACATTATCTAATTTTCAAGGTACTCTGCTCGCCGCAAGCGGTGAGCTTTTATATATTAGCAGATTCGTCACAACTTGTCAAGAACTTTTTCAAAACTTTTTAAGTTTTTGTTTTGCTCTCATTAGTCATTTCCCGAAGTGCCTTGCTAGAATAGCACCGCAAACGACAAATGTCAAGCCTTTTTTGAATCTTTTTTGTATCTTTTTTTAAATCAATTTGAACATTCTAAATCTTGTGTTTTTGAGCCCTGTTAAGCGCAAGATATGTGCCGCCGAAGAGAGCTCTACGGCGGCACATATTACATCAGCCGATCGTATTCTCAAGTATGCCTATGCGCTCTATCTCGCAGCGTACGACATCGCCCGCGCAAAGATATTTTCTGACCGAGGGATCCATTCCCAAGGCAACGCCGCTTGGCGTACCGGTCGCAATGACCGTGCCTGCCTTGAGGGTCATTCCCGCGGAGAGCTCCTCGATGACATAGGGTATGTCGAATATCATCATGCGCGTATTGCTGTTCTGGCGAAGCTCGCCGTTTACATAGCAGCGAATGTTGAGCTCCGGCAGCGCGCCGAGCTCATCTGCCGTAGCGATGCACGGACCCATCGGCGTAAAATCGTCGAGGCTCTTGCCGAAGTACCACTGCTTGTGCCGCGTCTGAAGATTTCGTGCGGAAACGTCGTTTATGATAGTGTAGCCGAAAATATACCTGTGCGCGTCGGCAGCCTTGACGTTTTTTGCGTCTCTGCCGATAATGACGCCCAGCTCCGCTTCGTAATCGAGGCTGTCGCAGATGTCAAAATGTCCGTCGATGACTCCGTCGGGCGCAACGGCGCGATTCAGGCGTTTTGCAAAATACACGGCATCGCCGCGCTGCACGTCAAACGCCTTATCCGCACGGGTCGTTTCCTCAACGTGGTCGCGGTAGTTGAGGCCGAGGCAGATAATATCCTGATGCGGCTCGGGAATGGGCGCATCGAGCGTCACGTCCGCGAGAGCTATCGTCCTCGCCTTCACAGGAGTTGCGGGCAGTGCGCCGTCCAGCTCGCAGATGACGTCGTTCATGCTATGCCCCTCGAGCCCGAGCTCACTTGCGGGGATTATGTTCTTTTCGTCCTCCGTGAGAACGCCGACGTCGCTATTTCCGTTGTATATATATGTAACAAATTTCATCTTACAGCATCTCCGTTATCGCACCAAAAATCTGTCCGACAAAGGGAACGGGCTCCTTGCGTCCGAAATATGCATTGCGCGCGCCGAGGAATGCAAGCGCGACGAGCAGGAGCGTGTTGAGCTTCTTGGCAGGCTTGCCGAGGTAGGGCACCGCACCGACGACGCCGTTGAGCACGTGCAGACCCAGAAGCATCGCGGACTGCTTCGCGTGGTACTTGACAAGCTCGGAGCCGCCGCCTTTTATGAGCGAATAAATAAACGCGGGTCCGATGTACCCCGCAGCGGCGAGGTCGCGCTCCTTGAATTCATCGGGCAGCTTATCGTCCTCGGTCATCTGGGCGCTTGATTTTTCAAATGCTTCCTGCATATATCTGAGTATGGGGTTGTCGAAAATATCGCCGTCGCTCTCGGGCTTCCAGCCGCAGCGCAGGCAGACCTTGCCGCCATCGGGGATATACGTTCCGCATCTTGGGCAACTTCTCATAATTATCACCTTTCTATGTACGGCGGCACACCGCCGAATGCTGTCTTATATTTTATTATCATCGCAATTTTAAGTCAAGCGCAAAATATATGCCTGCCGATGGTGAGCATCTGCGGGCGCAACCATATCCATTTGCTCGTTGCGGTCGCAGGATTGAAGTAATAGATCGCGCCGCCGGTGGGATCCGAGCCCGCGAGAGCCTCACGTGCCGCTCTGTAAGCGCTGTCGGCGATGGGCTGGTCAAACTGTCCGTCGTCAAGGCAGGAAAACGCTCCGCTCTGATACACGACGCCGGAGAGCGAATTGGGGAACGAGGGATGGTCAATGCGGTTTAAAACCACCGCTCCAACCGCGACCTGACCTATATACGGCTCGCCGCGCGCCTCGGCGGATATGAGCCGCGCAAGAAGATACACGTCTCCCTCCGCCGCGCCCGCCGACGCGGGCTCGTAGATGCCCAGCGCCGCGAGGGTCTTGTCACCAGCCTGGCCGTCTGCGTTAAGTCCGTTTTGCCGCTGAAAATATCTCACCGCCCGCTCCGTCGCGCTGCCGTATACGCCGTCTATGCCGCCGTCGTAATAGCCCCAGCTTTTGAGCCGTGTCTGTATCTGCGTGACCGTCGCTCCCGATGAGCCGCGCTTATATACCGCCGCCTCCGCCGATTGCGCAAGTGCGATGATGAGAATGTTCACCGCGAATATCAGGGCGACGGCGAGGATTATCTTTTTATGCTTGACGCTCATTTTAACATCACTCCCAAGCATATTCTGCCGCAAAACCGCTCCGATATGCAAAAAATGCCCGAACGGAAAGCCGTTCGGGCATTTTATGAATTTTTGCGTCAATTCTGGACCTTGATGATGTGGCGCGGGCAGATGTCGGAGCAGTGTCCGCACTGTACGCACTTGGAAACATCGATGCGAGCCAGATTGTCCTTGATGACGATAGCGTCCGCGGGGCACTCGCGCTGGCACTTCATGCAGCCGATGCAGCCCTCGTCGCAGATCTTCATGACGGCAGCGCCCTTGTCGCAGCTTGAGCAGGCGACGAGAACGTGCTGATCGTAAGGAACGAGCTTGACGAGCTTCTTCGGGCAGGCGTCAACACACGCACCGCAGCCGACGCACTTCTCGCGATCGACCTTGGCAACGCCGTCAACGATGCTCATTGCGCCGAACTGGCAGGCATTTGCACAGTTGCCGAGTCCGATGCAGGCGAAGCGGCAGTCCATATTGCTCTTGCCGCCGAACAGCATTGCTGCCTGGCAGTTCTGAGGACCGTTGTAATTAAAGCGCTTGGATGCGTGGCCTTCGGTGCCCGAGCAGGGAACGAAAGCGACCATCTTCTGCACGTCGCCGGCGGAAACACCCATGATCTCCGCTATCTTTGCCGCTGCCTCGGGGCCTGCTGCAACACACTTATTGACAGGAGCCTCGCCCTTTGCGACCGCGGCAGCATAGCCGTCACAGCCGGGGAAGCCGCAGCCGCCGCAGTTTGCGCCGGCAAGGCACTCACGCACCTCTGCCTGTTTGGGGTCCACTTCAACATAGAATATCTTCGAGGCGAACGCAAGGATCGCGCCGAACAGCGCGCCGAGAACGCCGAGAACGATAATACCGTAAATAACTAATTGCATATCATCGCCCTCCCATTAAAAGATCTTCATGCCGCTGAAGCCCATGAAGGCCAGAGCGAGCAGCGAAGCGGTGACGAGGCAGATCGGGAAGCCCTCAAAGCTCTCCGGGTACTCGGCAAACTCAACGCGCTCACGCACGGAGGCAAACAGCACGATTGCGAGCAGGAAGCCGAGGCCGCCGGTGATACCGTAGACGGTGGATTCGAGGAAGTTGTACTTATTCTGAACGTTCAGAAGAACAACACCGAGAACTGCGCAGTTGGTGGTGATAAGGGGCAGGTAAATGCCCAGTGCCGAATACAGCGAGGGAATGGACTTCTTCAGGAACATCTCGACGAACTGAACGAGAGCCGCGATGACCAGAATGAAGGTCAGAGTCTGAAGGAAGCCAAGGCTCAGGGGCATGAGAACATACTCATTGACGACCCAGCAGATAGCCGATGCAAGGCCCATAACGAAGGTGACGGCAAGGCCCATGCCGACAGCGGTGTCGACCTTGCTCGAGCAGCCCAGGAAGGGGCAGCAGCCGAGGAACTGGGAGAAAATGAAGTTGTTTATAAGGATCGCGCCCAGAGAGATAGAAAGAATACTTGTAAGCATTACTTATTTCCCTCCTTTTCTTTCTTTTCGGCGGACTTACGCAGAGCATACTGCATAAGAGCGATCAGGCAGCCGAGGGTAAGGAAGCCGCCGAAGGGCATTGTCAGGAGCTTCGCGCCGTACTCCTCGGGGAATATCTGGAGACCGTTGCCGGTGCCGATACCGCTGATGGTATTGATGATACCCTTGCCGAAGGAGCCGGAGCCGAGGAACTCACGGATGACACACATGATGGTCAGGACGATGGTGTAGCCAAGGCCCTGGAAAATGCCGTCGAGCGCGGAAGCGCCGATGGTGTTTTTCGCGGCGAACGCCTCTGCGCGGCCGATGATGATGCAGTTGACGACGATCAGGGGGATGAACACGCCCAGAGACTCGCTCAGTGCGGGAACGTATGCCTGAAGCAGAAGGTCAACTATCGTAACGAAGCCTGCTATGATAACGACGAAAACTGCGATACGGATGTCATTGGGGATGACCTTGCGCATTGCGGAGATAACGACGTTGCAGCAGGTGAGGATGATAAGTACGGATATGCCCATGCCGATGCCGTTGAAGAACATCGTGGTGATAGCCATGGTCGAGCACATACCGAGAAGCTGGACCAGAACGGGGTTATTGGTAATAAGGCCGTCCCTGAACTGTTTTTTAATATTCATCGTCTGACCTCCTTAACCCAAAGTGCTGACGGCAGCGATGGCTGCGTCAACCGCCGTGCAGACTGCGCGGGAGGTGATGGTCGCACCGGTGATGGCGTTGATGACGCCGCCGTCTTTGGTGACCTTCGCCTGATCTGCGCTTATGCCGACGAACTGATCTTTAAACTCGGCGTTGCTTGCCTTGGAGCCGAGACCGCTGGTCTCGGAGCTGGAAATGATGGAGATGCCGTTGCAGCTGAGGTCTGCGTTGACGCCGACCGCGACGGTTATCATTCCCTGAGAGCCGGAGACGTTTGCTTCGACGATCCAGTCGCCGTTATTGGTCTTGTAGACCTTGCTGACCTCACCGCGCTCGCCGTCATACTTGACCTCTTCATAGGTATCGAAGTCCATGACTGCGCCGTAGGCCTCAGCGGTCTTCTGCTCTTTGTACAGTCTGATGGGCTCCTCGGTGACCATGTTGGTCAGACCGAGAACGCCGGCAACGAGTGCGGAGACGAGGAACAGAATGAGGGTAAGCTTTACTATCTTATTCATTATGCTTTTGCCTCCTTTGCTGCCTTTTTGGCTGCCTTGAGGTCTTCCTTCGTCACGCCGAACTGACGGCCGCGGGTACCCTTATCGATAGCCCACGAGCACAGGTTCATGATGAGGATAGCGAAGGAAACGCCCTCGGGGAAGCCGCCGAAGTAACGGATGAGAACGGTCAGCGCGCCGCAGCCGAAGCCGAACAGGAGCTGTCCGTTGAGGGTCACGGGGCTGGAGGAGTAGTCGGTTGCCATGAAGAACGCACCGAGCACCAGACCGCCGGACAGGAGGTTATAGAGCATCCAATCGAGGTTGGAGTAGCCGTATCTCGGGAAGATGAAGGTCAGGATGGCGACGGTGCCGATGAAGGCAACGGGGATACGCCAGCTTATGACCTTGCGGATGAGCAGGTATGCGCCGCCGACGAGCAGTGCAAGGGTGCTTATCTCGCCCAGAGAGCCGGGCATGAAGCCGAGGAACATATCAAGGAAATCAAAGCCCTGAGCCGCGACGTCGCCGCCCTCCTTGAGGATGCTCAGCGGGGTGGCCATGGTGACGGCGTCAGCCGCAACGACGGCCTTGCCGAACATCTTGGGGACCGCCCAGCTTGTCATGGTGGCAGTCCATGAGAAGAACAGGAATGCACGGCCTGCAAGCGCGGGGTTAACGAAGTTCTTGCCGATGCCGCCGTAAAGCTGCTTTACGATGACGATGGCGAAGAACGTGCCGACGACGGGCATCCACAGCGGTGCGTCCTTGGGCAGGCACAGCACGAGCAGTATGCCGGTGACGCAGGCGGAAAGGTCGCCTATCGACGAGGGCTTCTTCATCAGCTTGCGGTAGCCCCACTCGAAGAACACTGCCGAAACGACGCTTATCGCAAGCAGTGCCAGAGCGTGGAAGCCGAACTGATAGACCGCAAATACCATTGCGGGAGCAAGAGCGATGATAACGTCGAGCATGATGCGCGATGCATCGTTCTTGGTTCTTACCTGCGGCTGATAAGAGGCGTCAAACGTATATTCTTTTGCTTTCACTTCTTTTCGGCCTCCTTTGCAGCAGCTTCCGCTCTTGCCTTCTCTTCGGCTGCCTTTGCGGCGAACAGGAGCTTAGCGGTCTTGAACGAGTGGGTCAGCGGCATTCTGCCGGGGCAGTTAAACGAGCAGCTTCCGCACTCGAAGCAGTCAAGAATGTGGTACTTCTTCATGTTCTCGAAGTCACCCTTCTTGAAGTAAGCATACATATAAATGGGCTCAAGACCCATGGGGCATACGGTGATGCACTTGCCGCAGCGTATGCAGGTGGGATTCTCGACCGTCCTGTCCTCTTCCTCGGTGAAGAACAGGATGCCCGCGGTGCCCTTGATGTTGACAGCGTCAAGGGTTGTCGCTATAAGGCCCATCATAGGTCCGCCGAGAACGATCTTCTTGGGGGTCTTGACGAAGCCGCCGCACTGCTCGACGATGTAGCTGAACGGGGTGCCGATACGGCAGCGCAGGTTATGGGGCTTGTCGATAGCCGAGCCGCCGACGGTGAGTATGCGCTCATAGCAGGGGATGCCGAGATAGCAGGCCTTGTAGATGGCATACGCAGTCTGGGTGCTGACAACGTTGCAGCCGACGCCTGCGGGCAGGCCGCCGGGCTTGACCTCACGGTTGGTGATGGCCTTGATCTGCATTTTTTCCGCGCCCTGAGGGTACTTGACGTCCTCGGGAACGATCTCGACGCCGTACTGTGCGGGGTTCTTGGAGTTGAGAAGCTCGATGGCGTCCATCTTGTTCTTCTCGATGCCGTAGTAAGCCTTCTCGAGGCCGCTGGCGATGCGTGCAAGCTCTATGCCCTTGAGGAGCTCCTCGGGATACAGCTTCATGGTCCAGTGGTCGCCGTTGAGGTACGGCTCACATTCCGCGCCGTTAATGATGAGGGTATCGACCTTGCCGAGTCCTCCTCTGATTTTGAACGCGGTCGGGAACATTGCACCGCCCATGCCGACGATACCTGCTTCGCGCAGGCGGGCAAGGATGGCTTCCGGATCATTGAGCTGCTCCTCGGTCAGGGGAGCCAGATCCGTGCAGGGGGTGTCCTGGTAATCGTTTTCGATAACGATCGCCATTATCATATCGCCCAGCGGATGGGGTCTGGGCTCGATCGCTATCACCTTGCCTGAAACGGGAGAATGCACCGGGGCGGAGACAGGCGCGGGATTGTCGCCAATCTTCTGACCCATGGTAACATAATCGCCGACCTTGACAATAGGCTGGCAAGGCGCTCCGATGTGCTGTGCCATCGGGATAACGACCTGAGGCGGCGGGGTTATTACGACGACAGGCTCGTTGGGAGCCTTCATGTAATCAGGATGCACGCCACCGCGAAACTTATAGGGCATTTACATCACCTCTCTAATTTATGCAATCTTAAATATAACATAAACTATGTTTTGTGTCTACAATCAATGACTCGATTTTGCGCAATTTTTTGTGATTTTTGGCGCTTATTCATGACAAATGATTAACAATTGCACATATTTTAGCGCATTTTGCGGTGCTTGTGGTACATTTGTCAATTTCCGCCCCAAAGCGGGACTTCGTTAAATTTAGGGCTTATCAAAATTCGCATTATGATGTATAGTATAATCACAAGAAAACATCAAGGAGGAACAGCCATGCTTACACCGTGGGGCGAAAAGCTCGATAAGGACAACATACTTCCCGAATACCCCCGCCCGCAGATGCGCAGGCAGTCGTTTATAAACCTCAACGGAAGCTGGGATTACGCGATCACGGCAGCCGGAGAGAAGCAGCCGGAAAAATGGGACGGCAAGATCCTCGTCCCCTTCTCCCCCGAGTGCGAGCTGTCCGGAGTCGGCAGACAGCTTCAGCCCGACGAATACCTCTGGTACCGCCGCGACTGGGTGCGCCCGGAGGACATGAGCGGCAGAGTGATACTGCACTTCGGCGCGGTCGATCAAAGCTGCACGGTCTATATTAACGGACTGCGCGCCTTCCGTCACAAGGGAGGCTACCTCCCCTTTGAATTTGACGCAACGGGCTTCCTGTCGAAGGACGTAAATGAGCTGTCGCTGAGCGTGCGCGACGAGAGCGACACCTCGTATCATGCCCGCGGCAAGCAGAAAATGAAGCGCGGCGGCATATGGTACACCCCGCAAAGCGGCATATGGCAGAGCGTTTGGGCGGAGTGCGTGCCCAGAGACTGCATCAGAAAGCTGCACATTACGCCCGACTTTGACCGCGCCCTCGTTCGCGTAAACGCCGATATCGTCGGCGACAGCCGCGCCTACGCCGTTTTTAACGGTCAAAGGTATCAGATCCCCGCCGAGATACCCGTGCCGAATTTCGAGCCCTGGACGCCCGAAAACCCGAAGCTCTACGATTTCTCGGTCGAGTGCGGCGAGGACAGGGTGGACAGCTACTTTGCCATGCGCAAATTCTCCGTCGAAACCGACGCCAAGGGTGTGAAGCGCCTGTTCCTGAACGGACGTCCGTATTTCCACAACGGTCTGCTCGATCAGGGCTACTGGTCGGACGGAATGTACACCGCACCCTCGGACGCGGCGCTCGTTTTCGATATTCAGACCGCAAAGGACATGGGCTTCAATATGCTGCGCAAGCACATAAAGATAGAGCCGCTGCGCTGGTACTATCACTGCGACAGGCTCGGAATGCTCGTCTGGCAGGACATGATAAACGGCGGCGGCAGCTATAACCCCGCAATCATCTCCACACCGCTCGTCACTGGGATCCACCTGAGCGATAAAAACTACAAGCTCTTCGCCCGCGATGAGCTCGAGGGCAGGGTCGAATACGAGACCGAGCTAAACGAGATGGTCGATCTGCTGTATAACTGCCCGTGCATCGCAATGTGGGTGCCGTTCAACGAGGGCTGGGGTCAGTTTGACGCCGCACGCATCGCCGAAAAGCTCGAGCGCATGGATCCGACGCGCACGATCGACCACGCCTCGGGCTGGCACGATCAAAAAACGGGGCAGACCAAGAGCCTGCACGTTTATTTCAAAAAATACGTTTTCAAGCCCGACAAGCTCGGACGCGCCGTGCTCCTGAGCGAGTTCGGCGGCTATAACCTCCGCTGCGAGGGGCACAGCTTCGGCAGCGATAACTTCGGCTACAAAAAGCTCAAGTCCGACAAGGAGCTCAAAAAGGAGCTCGAAAAGCTCTACCGCGAGCAGATACGCCCCGCCTATAAGGAGGGCCTGACCGCCGCGGTCTACACCCAGCTCTCCGATGTGGAGCAGGAGGTCAACGGTCTTATCACTTTTGACCGCAAGGTGGTGAAGCTTGACCCCGAAGCCGTGCGAACGATCGTATCGGTGGAGTAAGGCGTATATTTTAGCCTTGATTTATAACTGCATATGGTGCAAAAAACCGGCGGTCTCTTTGCGGAGGCCGCCGGTTTTCGTTTTTATTACAGTGCAGCGTTACGAGGTCTTGTATTCGACGGGTATGACGCTTCCGACGACGACGGTGCGGGAATTGTCGTACTCATACGCGCAGGTGGACAGGGTCATTATCCGCTCAACGCCCTGCGTGTCCGCCGCGGTTCTGAACTTCGACTTTCCGAGCGCCTCGGCAAGATACGCCTCAAGCTCCGCAGGCTCGTCAAACATCTTGTAGCTGTCCGAATCCGAGGGCGTGACAAAGGTCGCAAGCAGCTCGATCTTATAAGCGCGCTGCTCGGTCAGGTACCAAACCACGGGGTGCTCCTCGTAAAAATCCTGCTCGACGAACTTATCGAGCACCGCAAACATCGCGCCCGAGCGCATATGATGCCCGTAAATGACGGTGTTGAGGCTGCCCATATTCGGGTCGTCGCGGCAATCCATGAACAGCGTGCCGTTCGAGTTATAGCTGCCGTCGAGCATACGGCGCAGGTAGTAGCTGTTGTCCTCGGCCTGCACGACGGGGTAGTTTATCACCGTACCCTCGCAGTAGAGCCAGCCGACGACGTCCTTGCACTGAGCCTTGAGCCCCGCGAAATCGACCGTCAGCGGTATCTCCGAGCTCTCCTCCTCGGCCGCGACGAAATCGTTCACAATGCCCTTGTTGAGCTCGGCGCTGCGCCTGTTTTCGCTCACGTAGCCGTAGATTTTATACGCGCACAGCAGCATCACCGCGAAGCACAGTACAAGCAATATGATCCTTACATAACGTTTCATAATTACTCCGATTAGAGAAAGCGCCTGCCGGAACGAAGGGGCCCGGCAGGCTTGATTTGTGGGATCAGACTTCCTCTCTATTGCGTTTTAACAGCACCACGATGCCGCACAGAGCGACAACGCCGATGCCGGCATAGAGCCAAATATTGAAGTCATCGCCGGTTTTCGGGTCGGTAGACTCGATGGGGAACTCCTCGACCTTGAACTGCCAGTCGAGGTAACCGACGGACTCCTGAAAATCATTGCCCATCTCCAGCGGTACGTTCAGCGTGACGTCGAGCTTAATGTCGGCGCCTGAGTAGAACGTGCCGAGGCAGACCCAATCCTCAAGGGTCGCCTTACTGTCGGCGGGCGCGTCGAACAGAACAGATTCGCCGTTCTGCTTGACGGTGAGGTTCATCTGACTGAGGAACTCAGCCGACTCCTCCTGCGCACCGAGGGCGCGCATGTAGATCTTCACCTTGACCTTGTTGTCGGCGTTATTTTTGACCCGGATCTGCTGTGTGAGCTGATCGCCGGGCATAACGCCTTTGAAATCCTCAAAAAGGTCGGTGGGCGAATAGTCGCTGCCGGGGGCAAAGACGAACTTGTCCGCCTGCCCCTCGTAGCTGACCGACGCGGCAAGCGCCGCGGGCGCGAGGCCGATGCAGAGCGCAAGCACCATGATAAGAGCAAATACTTTCTTTTTCATGTTCACGCCCCCTTATTTTCAAGCTGACTGGCTATGGCATCGCCCCAAGCTGCTTTAACAGCGTCAATAGGTGTTGCCTGAATACCCTCGGCGAGGACTTCAACGACTTGGCCGTTTGCGAGCGTTATTCCAGCTTCGCCAATTAAAGCCGAAGTTCTTACACTCGGGGCAACAGGATTACGGAAGTAATAAGCATCACTATTGTTATCATAAAACCAGTTTTCACCCGGTGTAAACTCAGGAATTGTAGCCGTCCCGGCAGTAGGGTTGCCACTTTCATCAACCATATATGTAACAAGCTTCACCCTAATGTAAGCATCGGTAGTTCCGGTGTTCTCAACAGCCACATTTTTCTTAACCTGACCGTCAAAATTCTCGTAAATATCAATCGTTACGTCAGCCGGATTGAAAATATTCTTAACCGCATCTGTCTGTGTCACGATGTAAGCGATCGTGCCGCCGACAGCGACGCAGATGATAAGGACGAGGGCTATCAGAGCTGCGAGGCTGCGTTTTCCGTTGTGGCTTCTGCCGCCATAAAGTTTCATGTTTCAGCCCTCCTCCTTATTTACTTCCGAAGATGTTTTGGACTCTATCCACAAAGCTCAGCCACTTAAATTCAACAAGTCTGTTTGTGAATACAAGTCCATTATTCGTTCCGTCTTTCGGAGTGTATGTTGCCGAGTAACCGTCCGTGTATCTTAACTCACCGTTAGTTTCGCTTGCGCGAGCGACTCCTTCGAGCTCATAGCGCCAAGACCATGCGTGGTTTTCCGTTATCGTGTAAGTTCCGACGGGCAGACCCTTGATGGTGGTGCTGCCGCTGGTGCTGTTTGCATCAACATGGACAACAACGTCAATATCAGTCTTGCCGTCCTCGCTCTTTACATTAAACACGAAGTCGCGTGCGCCGTAGAGATCACTCTCGTCAGATGTAATTCTCTTGGTTATCGTCAGATCAAAGGTCTTGATGTGAACGACAAACTGACCTTGCGATTTATCGAAATTGCACGGTTCATAAGTGCACGTCTCATGTTCGAATTTGACATTACCGGTAACATCAGTGCCGCCGATCTTGACCGTCACCTTAACATGGGTATCAACGCTGAACGCCCCTGCTGCGGGATCATAGCTCAGCGTGAGCGTCGGAGCAGTGCCTACCATGGTAACGGTTTCGCTATCCGTTCCTTTATGATTCCACGCCGTGGAAACATAGTTCTCGGTACCGTAATTAGGCGTCGTGCCAAGGTCGATCGCGCTGTCCTGATAGGTCAGCACAGGAGTGAACACATTGACCTTCGCCGTGCCGGTGCCGGATTTTTCTCCACTGCCGGTTTTAGGCGAAACCGTTACGGTCAGCGAATAATCCTGATCGACTTTCAAATCATAAAGGCTTGTGACTGTTTTACCGTCTTTGTCTTTTATGACAGGCGTAATATTAACATATTCATTCTGCCAAGACTTAAGCCCAAAGTTATTATCATTGAGTTTAAGCGAGACATTGCCAGCCTTAACAGTCGCGCCGTTCTTGAGTTCCTCTGCCGTTAGGTCGGACATCAGGTAGACATTCTTATCAGCTGCCGCAACCGTAACATCTTTTATCGGAACATTGACGGTCGGCTTATTAAATGTAAAGATGGGCTTATCTGCGTCCTTATTGGCATAAATACCGGCATTTGCGTTCGTAGGCACACCATTGCCGCCAAGGAAGCCGTCCTTTGCCGTTACATTGAATTTGATGACAAGCTTATGACCGCGATGGCCGGTCACTGCTCCGGCATCATTTTTTATGTCGGCAACATAATTCTCTTTGAAATCAAAGCCCGTCACGCTCACTTCGCCGGTTGCCGTATTTACGCTCGCCGTTGCACCCATGGCATCCGGATTTTTAGTCCACTTGTTTTCTCCGTCATATTTATAGGTTTCAAGCGTAATATCCTTTCCCGTTGCGCCGTTGGGCAGCTTGAACGCGTCGGAAACAACGTCCTTGATGACCGTTTTGCTGTCAAGCGTTGTGGTCGCGCCGCCGGTTTCGATTTGATCGGATATTTGCTTAAAGATGTTATTCAGCGAAGCGGAATCACCTGCAGAGAGGTAAAAGCTCGGGTTGCTGACTTTACCTTTGTTGGACGAAAGCTTCTGCATGAACCAGTTGCATGCATCCGTCATCTCCTTGTCAGTATATGCTGGATTACCCCAGAAGTAATTCTCCAAATCTTTTGACGGTTCTTGTCCTGCTTCGTTTGCATTTGCGCCGGAGAAAACACCTATTGTATATACGGTCGCCCCGCTATCTTGTATTCTTTCAGATGTTGTTATAGCGCTATTTGCCACTGTCTTTTGGAAGCCATTTGAATTCGTGGGTGACCCATCAGTAAAAACAACGACAACTCTGTTGCGCAGTTCTCCCTGTTTTACGGGGTTAGCGCTCAAGATGCGTTCAGCCATATCCATGCCGAGGTCGGTCCTCGTCGCACCTTCGGCAGCCAATGCTTTAATGGCGTTAGAAACCATGGTCTTACCGGCCGCGGTATCCATACTCTGCAAAACATCTTTATAATTTTGCTCAGTAATGGCACCGTATTTTACACCGACTTCGCCGCTGTTATTGTCCTTTATCGACAGAAGCTCTGTGTTGTTTCCGTTGCCGGATTTACTTGCAAAGCCGACTATCGCAATGCGGTGGTTGATGTTATCGGCTGTTGTTGTGATGTTTCCGTCTTTTCCGGCCGCCTTCTCCGCAACAGCATTTGTAAATTGAGTAACGGCAGTCGTAAGCGCTTGCAGACGAGTTTCTTCTACCTTCTCAGCTGCTCTGTAAAACTGAACATGACCAACGGTAGTATCTGACTCTGATGTCATCGGGAAAATTGTTCCTTGTTTTTCAATGAAGTTTTTGTGATACCAGCCCGATGTCGCTAAATCAAATTTTACCCAGCTATTTTCATGCTTATTCAAACTAGCGCTATGATTATTTGGGCAGTAGCGCATCTTAACACACTCGCCGTCAATATAAGCATAGTAAAAATCATTTGTATTTACTTCATTCGCATAGATTGGCTCTTTGCCAACCATGTGTCCGTTGCAGTTTTCTTTTCCGCACTGCATGCAAAATGCCATTGAGCCGGACTGGTCAAGGACAAGAACTATATCGGTGGGGACGTCCTTGCTAATTTGGGAAATGACCTTCTCGCCGGTGGCATATGCTTCAAGCGTAATGGTGTAAGTTCCGTTGCCGTTAGCGGTTGCGGTCTTGTTATACACCACGCCCTCGTCCTTGCCGCTGCCGTTGGCGGCAGCTCTTGCAAGCTTGCGCGGAGCCGCACCCTTGACCGGGTCAAGCATCGGCGCAACGTTTGTGAAGTTGACGGCAGGAATATAGGCAGGCTCGCCGCTCTCCTCCGCCGTTTCCTCGCTTGCGGGGGCAAGCGCGGCATAGTGCTCACTTGCGGCGGAAATCTGCTCCTCGGTGAGAAGCGCGGCGATTTCCTCCTCGGTCACGCCGTCAATCAGCGCGTCCATTTCCTCCTGAGTTTCGCACGCCATGAGCTGCGCAAAAAGGTCGGACTCGTCCTGCTCGGGGGTGCTCGACGGCTCTGCGCTCGGCTCGACGGTCGTTTCGGGCGCAGCCGTGTCCTCGTCGCCTGTGAGCACGTCAATTCCCACGCCCATGCAGGTCACGAGCATGACAAGGCACAGGAGCAGCGCGATCAGTCTCTTTTTCATGCCTTTGCTCCTCCTTCCTCGCCTGCCGCGGGCCAGCCCGCAGCCTCAAGCGCACTCGCGCCGTTATTCGCGCTCTGCGTCGCCTGAGCAAGCACGCTCACCGTCGCGGTCGAGCCCTGATAGAGGTTGCCCATGCTGCGCGCAAAGGTCACCGCCGTGAACAGGGGCTCGGTCGTCTCGCCCGCCGCGAGCGGCGCATTATAATAATAGTAGCCCTCGCGCTCGGTCCAGTGCTCGGTGTCGATATCAAGGCCGACAAGGTCGAGATCCGTCTCGCCCTCGAGACCCTGCGCAAGCTCGATCGCCTTCGTCACGCTTATGCGCACCCATGCCGTACCGCTTCCCGTGTTCTCAACGGTCACGATCTTCGAAACGACGCTGCCGGGCATGACGCCGGAAACATCCTCGAACGGGACGGGCTCCGCGCCTTCCTCCCTGACCGTCGTCTCGTGCAGCTTTATCTTCACGCTGCCGGCAGTGATGACGTTGGTGGCCGTGCCGTCGGCGGTGAAGTACGCCGCCGTGCCCAGGGCGAGCACCGCGACCATCGCCACGATAAGCGCGATCACCGTAATTTTCTTCTTCATCTATCTTCCTCCTTTTAGAGGTGCATTTCTGCGCAATCTACATTGTGATATTCCATTATAACCCGCCCGTGCGCAATTGGCAAGAACAATTGCCGCTGCGTTTGCGCGGGGTGCGCTGCCTCCCTTGTGTAAAGGGAGGTGGGTCGGCGTCAGCCGAGCCGGTGGGATTGTCCTTTTTCTACGATCCCTCAGTCAGCTTTGCTGACAGCTCCCTTTGCGCAAGGGAGCCAATGGGGTGCGCGCCGTGCCATGTCGCTTCCCCTCAAGGGGAAGCCGGATTTTGCACAGGTGACTACTGCGGAAAGGGTGTCCGCGGCAGTCACCTATGCCCCGAGGCTCATTTGAGCCTCAGGGACTGATAGGTTATGTATTTGCTGTTTGATAAGTGGTGGGATTACTTCTGAGCGTCAAACACTGCGAAAGCTGCGGCTGCATTTTCAAAGCCCTCTGCCTGAATTGCGTCAGCAAAAACGAGAACGCCGAAGGAACCGTCAGCAGTAATTGCGCCAGCGGTAATTGCCTTCTGAATGTCAGCATTGTCTGCACCAGCGGCAATGCCTATGAAGTTCCAAACATTCCATTCAGTCATTGCGTTAGGAGCAAGAGCCTCATTGCGCACGAAAACATACTCATCGTATGTCTTACCCTCGTATACAACACCCTTGTTTATAACAGGAGTTTTATTCTCTCCTGTAGCAGGGGCGAACTCACCGCTGAGCATCGAGGTAGAGCACCACTGATTGGTTATAACACCGCCGTCCTTAACAGCAACATAGTCGTTATTTGCTGCGGCAGGAACGAGAACGCGAATACGCACATAAGCTTCGGTTTTGCCAGTGTTGATAACATAGGGGCACTTTGCAGCAGCACGACCCGGAGTCATCAGATCGCCAGCTTTTGCAAGGTATTCCTGATAGGTCTCTGCATTTTCCTGAATCTCAGCATCGGTGAACGCCTTGTGACCATCTTTTACATATTTCATTCCATTTGCAGTCTGGGTGGGATCGGGGATAGACATATCGCCGCTGTTATCATTGCCTTCGCGATGGAAAGTGGACTCGATGAGCTTAATGTCAACATTACCGACGGTGAAGGTATTGGTGGCATTGTCCTTATCGGTGAAGTAAGCGAAGGAGCCGACCGCTATAACTGCTATGAGAGCAATTACAAGCGCGATGGATATAACTTTTTTCTTCATTATAATTTCTCCCTAAAAATTATATTGCGTATTTCGTATTTTGTATTTTGTATTTTGTGTGGGATATAGGTTCGGCCCGCGAGTGTGGGGGTGCGGGCGGAACGGTGGGATTCGAGGGGCTTTTGGCCACCTCATCAGTCAGGCTTGCGCCTGACAGCTTCCCCTCAAGGGGAAGCCAATGTGGTACGCGCCGAGCCGAGGGAGCATCGGTTTTCTACGATCCCTCAGTCAGCTTCGCTGACAGCTCCCTTTGCGCAAGGGAGCCGATGGGGTGCGGAAATCAGGGGGCAACTGCTCCGGTGAAGGATGCGGGGAGCTGTGCGAATGCCTTCTCAACAGTGGCGATATTCTCCTGCTGAACAGCCGCTGCGGTGAAGGTCAGGGTGGGCTGATTAGCAGCAGTGATTTCGCCCTTAGCGAGATTTTCGCTCACATTAACTACATTGCCGTCAAGAACAGTTATCTCTTGCTTCGTAGCACCTGTTGCATCGACTTTCTGATAGTAGTAGGTGGCGTTTCCATCGGTCTTGTAAAAAGTCCAACCATTCTTGTTTTCGATGGTATAGGTCAGATTGTCATTCCAATTTGCCTTCTCAACCTTGACGAACAGCCAGCAAGCCTCGGAGTTAGCCTTGACAGTGACCTTCGGGTCTTTGTAGATAGTGTTGCCGGGAACCATCTTGAGGTCAAGATTGTCGCTCTCCTTGAGCTCAATGTTGATGTCACCTACGGTAAAGGTGTTCACGACAGAGCCGGTCGTTGCGGTCAGCCATGCGACGACGCCGCCGACTGCGACTGCGAACACGAGAACCAGTGCCAGAACCATAACAAAGGATTTTTTCTTCATTTTGAATTTCCTCCTTTCTTCAGTATTCGCGGGAAGTATGTATGTGGGGTATTAACCGGGCAGCGCCGGGTCGATACCAAAACAGGTGCGAGGGAGCGTTCGGCACGATCCCTCAGTCAGCTTCGCTGACAGCTCCCTTTGCGCAAGGGAGCCAATGGGGTGCGGGATTTACTTAGAGACTTCAGCCCATGCAGCAGCAGGGGTTGTAAAGCCGTCTGCCTGAATTGCATATGCGGTAACAACGATTTCAGCAGTGCCATAATCAGCGGTATTTGCATTATCTGCGATTTTGAAGCTGTTAAATACGGGGTAGTCAATTGGATTTTCAGTGGTGTTGGCATCTACCTGCTTGTAGTAAACATTGGCCACGCCGTTAAGCGCAGTCCAGCCTTTAGCTTTAATCTGATCTGCGATGGTGGTGCCTGTCTCAATGTCAGCAATGCCGTTCTCGACCTTAACGAAGAGGTAGGAAGCTTCGCTCTTTGCCTGGAAGTGAACAATAGGATCCTTGGTGTATTCATGGCCGGGAACGAGCTTGTACTCGTTTCCTGCGACGCGGGGAGCGCTGTCATCAGCGACGCCGTACTCGTTGACTGCCGCCTCGTCCATGGTAATTGCAACCTTACCGACGGTGAAGGTGTTCTTTACGCTCTTGCTATCGGTCAGGTATGCGTATGTACCGGCGACGGACAGCGCGATGACCAGAACCAGAGCAAGAACTGTCATGAGTTTCTTTTTCATTCAAATTTTCTCCTTCTTCTAAAAAATTTTAAATCACTCTTATTAAATAAGCCCAAGGGCGTTATTTACCTTTTCACCTCATCAGTCAGGCTTGCGCCTGACAGCTTCCCCTCAAGGGGAAGCCAAGGGGGTGCACTCCGGTCTATTTGCCTTCCCCTCGAGGGGAAGGTGGGTCGGCGTCAGCCGAGCCGGATGAGGTGTCGAGATACATCAGTATATCCGTGCACACTCCTTCAAAGTTTCGCATGACATCGAGGTTTGAATACCGCTTGACCGTCAGCCCCAAGCCGCGCAGGTAATCATCTCGGCGAGCGTCATACTCAAGCCCCTGCGGCTCAAAATGCTGCGAGCCGTCAAGCTCCACGACGAGCTTTGCGCCCGCGCAGTAAAAATCAACTATATAGCGCCCTATGACCTTTTGGCGCTTAAACTGCTGCGGAAGCAGCTTCAGGAAGTCATACCAAAGATGCCGCTCCTGCTTCGTCATGTTGCAGCGAAGCCGCTGCGCAAAATAGGTCAGCTCCAAATCGTGATCGCTCATTTACCTACTTACAAATATGATACCACCATAATACCACGCGCGGGGAGTGTTTTTTTGACGAATTATGTCGCAAAACGTGCAAATTATGACGGATTGGAAATTATTTTTCCTCCGCGGCGGGGTTTTCCTTCTTCTTTTTCTTCTCGTCGTCGAACATATCGGGCACAAAAACGAGAAGCAGCAGTATCACGCCCGCGGCGATCGCCGTGTACATTCCGGGGGGATGCTGAATATAATCGGCAACGTAGCCGAGGTACGGTATCGTGAACACGGGCTTGCCGAGCACGTTCTTATAATGCACAAGCGCTCCGTCGACCGTTTCGTTCGCGTCGCCCTTCGTGCGGAAGCGGATAACGCTCGCATCCTCCTCATCGGGCACGACCTCGACTATCCTGTGCGTCGCTATCGTGTCCTCGCTCAGCGCGAAGGTTATCGGGTCTCCGACCTCAAGCGTGGAGGTATCGACCTTTTTCACATAAATAAGCGACCCAACGTGATACGTCGGCTCCATCGAGCCGGACAGAATCGTATACGGCGTATAGCCCACGACGCGCACGCCAACGAGCGCCACCGCCAACAGCACCGCAACGATGACAAGCACCGTCGACAGCACCGAGCAAAGCTTCTTAATTCCCTTTGACACTGTATTCTCCTCTGAAATTTCTGTAAACTCAGGTGTACAAATAGTATCACAATTTATTCATAAAATCAATAGCTATTTTACCATGAAATGAGATTTCGTTATTTTGACAAGGGTTTCCCTCCGAGAGGGGCAAATCAGCTATACTTTAACGGCATTATAATCTACATGTGGCATATGTTGCGACGCGGGGGGGCGGTAACACTATATATTGTGGTAGTTGCCATTTGTTTAAAGTTATGTTAAACTACATAAACCAACACTTTCGAAGGGGTCAATCATATGGCAAAGATAAACGGCGAATCAGAACTTACATTCTTCGAGGCAGCAAGTATTATCGTAGGTCACGGTGTCGGCGCGGGCATACTCTCCGTGCCCTATCTCGCCGCGCACAACAGCTTCCGCGAGACTCTGCTCATCCTGCTCATCGGCTACGCGGTCGCGCTCGTTCTGCATTTTCTCATTGCGGAGCTGAGCCTCAACAACAACGGCGCACAGTTTGTCAAGTGCTTCGACGCGGAGCTTTTCTCCGGCAAGATCAAGACTGTCTTCACATGGACGGCGTTTATCCTGCTCGGCGTTTCCGTCATCGTTAACGTCAGCGCATTCCTCACCGGCGCCGCCGCGGTTTTCAAAAACTGGCTGGGGCTGCCCGATATCGTGGGTATGCTCATCTTCTACGTCATCGGCGCGGGCGTCGTTTTCGTCGGCATGAAGCTCGTCGGCATCTGCGAGAAGCTTGCGATAATCAGCATGATCGGCGTCGTGGGTATCCTCTTCGGCGCTACCGTTATCCGCAGCACCTCCGCCCTGCCCACCGGCTGGCACGGCTTTAACAACGCGCTGGCACTGTTCGGCATGGTCTCGTTCTCGCTCTCGGCCGTTATGAGCACCCCGCAGGTCGTAAAGGGTCTGCGCGGCGATGCAAAGCGCATCCGCGCCGCAATTGCCACGGGTCTTGCCATCAACCTCTTACTTATATTTATTATAACCCTCATGACCCTGCTCGGCGCGGGCAAGGATATCACCGAGGACGGCGCTCTCGTTGACCTTTCGCGTCACCTCGGCGGCTGGGTCGCCATCGTCGGCTACGTGTTCACGCTGCTGGCTCTTGCGACCTCGTTCTGGGCGAACACCCTCAACCTGCGCGATATAGTCGGCGAGCAGACCGGCTGGAACAAAAATCTCTGCTGGCTGCTGGCGTCCGCGCCCTGCCTCGTGCTCGCACTGTTCGGAGTGAGCAGCTTCGTCGGCTTCACCCGCTTTGCCAGCGTCATTCAGATCGTGACCGGCATCGGCATCATCATCGCCTACAACCGCTCGCGCAAGCGCACCGGCGCTTCCCCCATCTGCGGCAAATTCGGCTCGCTCGCGTTCCAGATACTCGTCGTCGCGTTCTCGATACTCTCGAGCGTCGGCGCCGTGCTGCCGGTGAACTGATATGAGTAAGCTTTGGCTTGCCGCACTCGGGATACCCGCACTTGCGGCGATAGACATATATCACTTCGTGTTCGCGCGCAAAAGGCCGCCGCTGCTCAACGCGCTGCTGGATAAGAAAATGCATCTGCCGGAATACTACGTCTGGCGCGACGCAAGAGCCGACGCACTGCGGCAGCAGGTGCATCTGTGCTACACGCTCACCTCCGAGCGCGGCGAAACGCTGCACGGCTATTACTTCCCCTGCGGCGCGAAATTAAGCAAAAGGATCGCGTTCATAGTGCACGGCTACCATTCCGAGCACGCCGAGACCGCGGGTATGCTGCTTGAGTTTTACCACAGCCGCGGCTTTGACGTGTTCGCGCCCGACAACACCGCCTCCGGTGTCAGCGGCGGCAAGTGGTTCGGCTATGACGTGTTCGAAAGCGCCGACTGCCTGCGCTGGCTCGGGTTTTTGGAGAGCGAGTTCGGCAGCGACGTGAGCGTCGTGATGCACGGCTTTTCCCTCGGCGGCGCGACCGTCATGAAGATGAGCGACCGCGTTCCCGATATCGTTAAATTCACCGTCGAGGACAGCGGCTTCACCGACGCCCGCCCCATCCTCAAATCGCAGCTCGGCCCGCTGTACGGGCTCATAACGGCGATGAACAGGCGCATTGCGGGCTATGACGTTGCCGACACGGACGTTTCCGAGAACATTAAGCGCAGCACGCAGCCCATGCTTTTCGTGCACGGTGAGGACGACCCGACGGTGCCGTTTGAAAACGCGCCGCGCGCATATGAATTGTGCCCGAACGACAAGGATCACCTGTTCACAAGCGGCACGCGGCATATTGAAACGATGTTCACCCACCCGAACGAATACGCCGAGAAGCTCGACGCGTTCATAGGCAAATACATTCAGTGAAAGGCGCAAAATGGACTATAAACAGGCACTTGAATACATAAACGGCTCGTCCTGGCGCAAGTCGCGGCTCGGGCTCGAGCGCGTGACGGAGCTGCTCTCGCGCATGGGAAATCCGCAGGCGGAGCTAAAGTTCGTCCACGTTGCCGGCACGAACGGCAAGGGCAGCATCTGCGCCATGCTCGCAAGCGTTCTCAAAAGAGCCGGACTCAAGACCGGACTTTTCACCTCGCCCTATCTGCGACGCTTTAACGAGAGAATGCAGATAAACGGCGAGCAGATCTCGGACGCCGAGCTTGCCGAGATCGTGACGGAGCTGCGGCGGCACGCGGACGCGATGGACGAGCACCCGACGGAGTTTGAGATGATGACGGCGGCGGCGCTGAGATGGTTTGCCGACTCCGGCTGCGACATCGTCGTGCTCGAGGTCGGACTGGGCGGGCGCTGCGACGCGACGAACGCCATCCCCTGCCCCGAATGCTGCGTCATCGCAAACATCGGACTTGACCACACCGCGATACTCGGCGACACGCTCGAGAGCATCGCCTACGAAAAGGCGGGCATCATAAAATACGGCGCGGCGGTCGTGCTGTATCAGCAGTACGGCGAGACGATGGAGACCGTGCGCGAGGTTTGCCGCGAGAAAAGCGCGGAGCTCATCGTGCCGGATTTTGACGACATAAGCATCGAGTTTGACAGCATCGACGGTCAGGTGTTTTCCTACGGCGGCGAGAGCTATGCCATCCCGCTTCTGGGCGCGCATCAGCTTCGCAATGCGGCGACGGTGCTCGAAACGATAGAGGTCCTGCGCAGGCAGGGCTGGGAGATAGACCACGACGCCGTTGAGTCGGGACTGTATTCCGTCGCGTGGCCCGCGCGCTTTGAGGTGCTTCACGCCGATGAGCCGTGGTTCGTGCTCGACGGGGGGCATAATCTGCAGTGCGCGGCGGCGCTCAGGGAGTGCACGGAGCACTATTTCCCCGACTGCGAGCGCGTTGCTCTTGCGGGCGTGCTGAAAGATAAGGACTACCGCAGCATAGTCAAAACGCTTGCACCGCTGTTTTCCTCGGTCGTATGCGTAACTCCCGATTCCGAGCGCGCACTCCCCGCCGAGGAGCTTGCCGGGCTTTTCGCAGCCGCCGGCTGTGAGACCGAAACGGCGGGCAGCATCGAGGACGGAGTCGAGCTTGCGCAGGACAAGGCGCGCGAAAAGGGTGCGATGGTCTGCGCGTTCGGCTCGCTGTACATTTGCGGCGATGTCCGCGCCTGCTTCGGATTGAGGTGAAGGCATGAGAATTATGGGCATTGACTACGGCGACGCCCGCACGGGGCTCGCCGTTTCGGACGAAATGAACATCCTCGTGGGCGAGGCATGGACGGTAAATCAGTGGGATCCCGCCGCGCTTGCCGACGAGATAGCGGCCGCGGCAAAGGCACGCAACGTGCAGCGCTTCGTGCTCGGTCTGCCGAAGAACATGGACGGCAGCGAGGGGCCGCGAGCCGAGAAATGCCGTGCATTTGCGGCACTGCTCGGCGAGAGATGCGACATCCCCGTCGTCATGTGGGACGAGCGGCGCAGCAGCGTCGAGGCGCACGCGATCTTGCACGCAAACGGCAAAAAAGAAAAAAAGCACCGCAAGACCGTCGACGCGGTCGCGGCAAGCCTGATCCTCGAGGGCTACCTCGGGACGCTATGATATTTAACGAAGACCGGCACCCCGATCGGGGCGCCGGTTTACTGCTGCCGAGGCCATACATAATATAAAAACTCAAGCAGCCCCACGGCTTTTAGACCGCGGAGCTGCTTTTTAAGGTGTTATGAGGTTTACGGCATTATATCTCGACAAGGCGGTGCTGCGCCTGACGGAATTTGAGCGGAGTGCAGTTATACTCCGAGCGGAAGCACTTGGTGTAATAGCTGCTGCTGCAAAAGCCGACGCTTTGGGCAATTTGGGATATGCTCTTGTCGGTCTCGGACAGATAATACACGCTGCGGGTCAGGCGGTAGTGCACGAGGTACTGAAACGGAGTCGTGTTATACAGGCGCTTGAATATCCGGCAGCACTCGCCGCGGCTTATGTGCGCTGCGGCGGCAATGTCCTCAAGGGTGATCTTCTCGGCGTAGTTTTCCTGAATAAATCTGCGCAGTATGTCGATTCTCACCTTCTCCGTATGGGAAACGCTGCGCTTGTCATCCAGATCGGGCACGCAGTTTTCATAAAGCGTCAGCCAGATCTCCGACACCATGATTTTAAGGCGCAGCTCATAGCCGGGCATCTTCGCCGAATATGCCGCCTGCATACTGCGCAGCATATCGCAGATATCGTTCGCCCAGCCGCTGCCGCGCAGAGGAACGTAATCGCAGCTGCGCGCCTTGAGTATGGGATCAATATAGCGCGCTGTCATCCGCACGTCGTCCGGCCCGGCTATGCAGTCGGTGCTGAAGCTCACGCAGATAAAATTTGCGCCCTCCTTAGAATTTGCAACGATCCCGTGCGGTGCGCCGCCGTTTATGAACAGCCCCTCGCCCTCGCGCAGAACGATCTCGCGGTTACTCAGCAGCGCGCGAAGCTCGCCGCTTGTAACCAGCAGAAGCTCCGGTTCACGATGGCGGTGATGCCCAACGGTCTTGGAAGCCGGACTTATACACTGATTAAGCACTCTGAGCTTTGATACCTGCTCGCTCATTCAGATCACACCCCATTTACAAGGAAGATTTAATTTTTTCTGTATTGTTTGGTACAGAAATATTAACACATAAACCACGCTTTGGTCAATGGGTATTTGTAATTTTCATAGAAAAAGAAAATATATTCTCACCTTTTGCGAATATAGTATGATTTCTTCAGTCAAGGCATTGACTATTTACCACTTACATTGTAATTTTGATATATCGCAAGGCGATATATTGCGGTATCGCCCGAAACGAAAAATTACGGGACAGTCCCGATCGACCGAAAGGAGAACCATCATGGCTCATAAAACTGAATTTCTGTACCTGTCCGAGCCCGACACCATCGCTGCCGGAGTCCTTGATGCAAGAAAGTGCATCGACAACGCCGAGGAAGTTTTCACCCTTCTCGCAAAGGGCGATTACCTCATGGGCGGCAACAACCACAACAACCACGGTATGTATATAGTATTCCCCCAGGAGAGCGAATTCCCCAACATGCCCGTCGCCGGTCCCGACCGCCGCTTCGTCGCAATGCCCGCCTACCTCGGCGGCAGATTTGACATTTGCGGTCAGAAGTGGTACGGCTCGAACGCCGCAAACAAGAAAAAGGGTCTGCCCCGCAGCGTTCTGATGGTCACCCTCAACAACAAGGACACCGGCGAACCCATCGCATACATGAGCGCTAACCTCCTCAGTGCAGCCCGCACGGGCGCAGTTCCCGGCGTCGCCGCACGCTACCTCGCCCGTAAGGACGCAGAGGTTCTGCTGTGCATCGGCTGCGGCGCCATCGGCACCTCCTGCCTTGACAACATCATCACCCAGCTTCCCAACGTCAAGAAGGTCATCTGCAACAACCACTCCCCCGCTCCCGCCGAAAAGCTGGCAGCTCATGTCCGCGAGGCATACGGCGTTGAGGCAGTCGTCGAGTCCGATCTCGAAACGGCAGTTCGTCAGGCAGACGTCATCTCCGTTGCCGCATCCCGCACCGCATTCCTGAATATCAAGGGCGAATGGGTAAAGCCCGGCTGCACCATCCTTGCATCCGGCCCCGTGCACTTCGACCAGGAAGAGGGCGGCGAGTATGACAAGAACGGCGGTCTGTGGACCAAGATGAAGGTCGTTTACGACCACATCGGTCTGCACCACGCATACGTTGAGGACGCGATCGCAACCGGCGATAAGGAAGAGTACTACGCCGGCGTCATCGGCGGCCCCATCTACCATCTTATCGACCTCGGTAAGAAGGAGCAGCTTGACGACGCTCTGGCCATCGGCAAGATCATCATGGGTCAGCAGCAGGGTCGTACAAGCGATGACGACATCATCTGCTTCATCGCCTGCGGCATGAGCGTATTCGACCTTGGCCTCGGCTACGACCTGTATCAGACCGCGCTCGACAAGGGCATCGGCACCAAGCTCCTGCTCTGGGAAAATCCTGCACAGTGCGAGTAACATTCTCCTTCTAAATTATTTACCGCAACATAAAGCGGAGGTGCAAGCCTCCGCTTTATGTGCGCAAAAAAGGTGGTCATCGACCACCTTTTTATTGTTTTAATATGTGGTTTTATATTCCGAGGTAGAAGCCCGTACTGAGTATTTCCTCCGTGCGCGAGAGCACCTCGTGCGCTTCCTCGTAGTTTCGCAGAGCGAGCTCCGCAACGAGGTAATTCGTCAGGCACATCGGCGCCGTCAGCGAGTTTTTGCAGGAAACGCTTTTTATCGAACAGTTAAAGCACACGTCGCCGTATGCCTTGACAGGCAGATCATTATTCGATGTGAACAGTACGACCTTTATGCCGCGGCTGCGCATCCACGCGAGAATATTGATTCCTATGCGCGAGTAGCGAGGGAAAATATACGCAATGCACACGTCGCCGGCCTCCGCGGAAACTATCTCCTCGGGATAGATGAGCCCCGTCGTCTGGATAAAATGCACGTTGCGCTTGATTTCGCCAAGACGCGACACCATGTAGTGCGCCAGCGAAAAGCTGCTGCGCATACCGAGAACGTAGATATTGCGCGCATCGCTTATCATCTCGATGGCCCTTTCAAGCTCGCCCGCCTGAAGTCCGGCAAGGGTGAGCTGAATGTTTTTTATGTCCGTCGAGAATGCCTCCTCCAGCAGATCATTTCCGGAAGATACCGCCGCTCGCTCGAGCCTATCCGGCAATGAGCCCTTGGTCTGTATCTCCTTTTTGATGCTGTCCTGCATTTCCGAAAATCCGGAATAATCCAGCGCTCGGGCAAAGCGAATTACCGTCGTTGTGCTCACGCCGATCTTTTCCGCCAGCTCCTCGAGCGTCGAAAATGCGATGTCCTCGTAGTTTTCGTCAACGTAATTTGCGACTATTTTCTGCGAATGTGTCAGTGCTCCGTAGGCTGCGCTTACCTTGGAGGTGAAAAGCATGACAACCAATCCTTCCCTATGTTCTAAAAAATACTCCCTGATACTTATAATACATTATTACATAGATTTTTGCAAGTTATGATTTGACGAGCCGATTTTGCAATGATATAATCAGTTAATATAATGTAGATTTACGGAGAAATATTATGCCGCTTCCCAATTGCCCGAACGCCTTTGAGGGTACGCCCACAAAGGCCGAAATTCTCGAAACCATGCAGCACTGGATAACGGTCATGCAGCTTCGCCCCGGCGAAAAAATATCCGACACCGAGATCGCGGAGTATTTTAACGTCAGCAGAACTCCCGTGCGCGAGGTGCTCAAAATGCTTGAGCAGCAGAAGCTCATCTTCACCTACCCCGGCAGAGCCACCGTCGTTGCGGAGCTTTCGCTGGACGATATCGAAAGCTATTATCTCCCCATGCTGACGCTTCAGTGCCTTGCGGTGCGCCTTGCGGTCGATAAGGCAACGCCGAAGGATATTAAAGAGCTTGAGGAGCTAAACGCCGTGTTCGGAGTTCTCAGCGAACAGAATAACGACGCCGAGAGCATACTCATAGCGGATAAAGACTTCCATCAGAAGATACTCGAAATAGCGGGCAACGAATACATTGACGAATTCTGCTCAGCGCTTTGGGTCCACATTGCGCGGCTTGATTATATGTTCTTCCGCGACAACACCATGGGCACCTCGTATAACGATCATAAGCTGATGATAGAGTGCTTCCGTATAAAGGACCCATTCGGCGCGGAGCTTGCCATGAAAAACAACTGGAACTATTCCATGCTCGTAATAAAAGCCGTAAACGACGGGAAGGGTACGGCACAGTAGCAAAAAGCTCCCGCATCATATGATGCGGGAGCTTTTTATATCTCAGAATCTCACGATGTCGTCTATCTTTGCCATGTGGCAGCCGGGGTAGGAATCCTTGACGCGCATGAGGAAGTTGAGCTTGTCGATCCTCTCGCCGGAGCGTGGGCAGCCGTTCTTTATAAACGGTATCTGAAGGCCGACGGCAAGATCCATGACCACGTCGCCCACAACGCCGCCGCTGCGGCCGGAGGTTATCGAGAACAGACCGTGCTCGCTTGCAAAGCGGTGCGATTCCATCGCCTCGGAAATGGTGCCGACCTGATTGGGCTTGAGAATGAAGCCGTCGATACTGTCGCGCTCATACGCCTTGCGGATACGCTCGGGATTTGAAACGGTGAAGTCGTCGGCGATTATGAAGGTGCGATTTATCTCCTTATGCGCTTTTTCGAAGCCGTCCCAGTCGTCCTCGTCGAGCATATCCTCGATGAACACGAAGTTGTACTTCTCGGTGAGCGCCTTGACGTATGCAATGAGCTCGTCGCTCGTGATCTGCTTACCGTTGAGGTAATAGGTCTTGCTCTCACGGTCGTACATTTCGCTCATGGCGCAGTCAAGCGCGAAGGCACACTGCTCGGTGTAGCCGCAGTCGTCGATGGCCTTCTGAATGAGCTTGAGGCAGACCTCGGGATCCTCCGAGGGCGCGCACCAGCCGTAGGAGCCGCCGACGCGAGGCTCAGCGCCCGTGAAGTCACGAATGACGTTTCCGAGCTGCTTAAACACCTTGACGGCTATCTCGACCGCCTGCTCAATATCGCTTGCGCGGTAGGGCATGACGATGAACTCGTTGAATGCCTGCTTAATGCCGGCGTTGTTGCCGCCGTTGAGGACGTTGAAGGAAGGAATGGGAACGGTCTTAATGTTGCCGTCGGCGACGTAATCATACAGTGGGCGCTTGAGGCTCGCCGCTGCCGCACGGTATGCCGCGACGGAAACGGAGTAAATGGCATTGCCGCCGAGCTTGGACTTGTTGTCGGTGCCGTCAAGCCCGATCATCTTGCGGTCTATCGCCTCGAGGTCGAGGGTGTCCATGCCGATGAGCGCAGGGCCTATTATATCGTTGACGTTTGCAACAGCCTTGTGTACGGACATTCCGTCGTACTCTGCGGGATCGTTGTCGCGCAGAACGAAGGACTCGTGCATACCGACGGAGGAGCCGGTGGGAGCCGCGGCGGTGCCGACGGAGCCGTCCTCGGTCACAACGTCTACCTCCACCATCGGACGGCACTTGCAGTCGATGATCTGGCGGGCGTGGACGCTCTTAATGCGGCTGCCCTTGAGCTTCTTTGCGGGAAGCTCGGGAACGTACATGATATTAAAATCGCACAGGTTCGTGCCGGTGTTGCCGGTGAACACCGCGTCGCCTATCTCGTCAAGAGCTTCGAAGCAAGCGTGGCCGCGCAGGGACTCGAAAACGTCGATGCCCTTTTCGCAGGCGCAGTCGTAGCTGGTGGAATCGGTCATACCGCCGGCAACGACGGTGGTGCCGTCCGTGCCCTCGGAGTCAATGGACAGGCATACGCAGCCTGGAGCCTTCTTGGCGGAAATGGAGTAAGAGAGCGTGAGCTCCTGTCCGGGACCGCCGTGACCGGTTATGACGGAGTTGTCAAGGATTTTCGTTGTCGCTTCGCCCGAGCACAACAGTACGCAGGGAGGCTTTATCGGGTTGCCGTAGTTCTGTATCTCGCGTGCAAGGGAGGCAAACACCGTGCCCACGTCTCTCGCCTCGCCCTCAAGGAACGACGTGAGGATGATGGCGGGGATGCCCATGTCCTCGGAGATGCGCTTCGCCGTCAGGCAGGAGTCGGGCAGACTGTTAATGAGGAAGTAGGTGTTCTCGGGGAACGCCTTGGGTGTCTCGCCCTCGGGACCTACGTTCATTATATAATCAACAACGCTCTTGGGCAGACGGTCGGCGACGTCGTAATCGCGGATGACCTGACGCGCCTCCTCGAGGGTGGTCTGGTCCGGTCCCATCGGGGTGCCCTTGTAATTTTTGTACGGCTCGCCGATATCGCCTGTCGCCGGAGTGCCGACCGCGTCGGAGATGCCGAAGCCGATGAGCTCCGCGCCGCGCTCACGGATGCGCTTTGCGAGCATACCGCCGTTCATAGCGGAGATGTGGCGGCGAATGGCGTTTATTTCGTAAATGCCCGCGCCGGACTTGAGCATGACGTCGGTCGTGTCTATTTCGTCCTGGAGCGTGATGCCCTCGATGGGGCAGCTCATAAGAGCGGAGGAGCCGCCGCTTATGACGACGATGAACAGGTCATCCTCGTTTGCGCCGTCAACGAGCTTTATTATCTCCTTGCACGCACGCAGACCCTCCTCGTTGGGGAGCGGGTGTCCGCCGACGAAAACGTCGGTGCGGCGGAACACGTCGGTGTCTTCCTTTATTTTAACTATCGCAATACCGCGGGTCAAATACTCTCCGAGTATCTCATCTATAGCCATCGCCATATGGTTGCAGGCCTTGCCGGCGCCGAGAAGATACACGTTGCGCTTCTTGCTCAGATCCCAGCGGCGCGAGCCTATGCACAGCGTATCGCCCTCCATATGGGCAATGCTTTTGATGCGCTCATAAGCGTCGAGATGCTGAAGAGTTTTCTCGGTGATATCAAGCACGATTTTTCTGCCCTCGACGTCACCGTGGGACAGCAGCGCTTCGCGGTTCTTGATCTTTTTCTGCATATGTCATTCCTCCAACAGGTAATGTGAACTGCATTTGCGCGATATTTCGCCTCCGCAATATATCGCAATGATATTTTTACTATAATGTTAAATGAATGCAAAGTCAAACAAAGCGGCGGATAATGTCCTTTCTCGTTAACGGAGTTACATTTTTCAAATGCCTGTAAAAGGGATTGCCGAAAACTTGTCGATTTTGCCGCAAATAAGCGCAAAGCGATAGTGATTTATGCACAAAAAGTGCAGTATTATTTTGTACAGAAAATACTAAAATAATTATTGTTTCATTTCAAGTTAATATTGTTATATATTTTTTGCACGATAAAGCTATAATGTATACATACCACGGCAGCCTGTGCCGTACCCACAAAACACACATACACAAATCCCTGAGAGCCTATGAAGGAGAGAAGCTATGTCAACATCATTGATACTGATGATAGTATGCTTTCTGGCACTGATGGTCATCGGTCTGCCCATTGCATACAACCTTCTTATCACCACTGTGGTCTACCTGCTGTCGGCAGACCTCAACATTGTCCAGCTCGCGATAAAAATGTACGGAGGCATGAACAGCTTCTCGTTCCTCGCGGTACCGTTTTTCGTACTTACCGGTCAGCTCATGCTGCGCGGCGGTCTGCTTGAATCGCTCGTCAAATTCGTTAACGTCTGGTTCGGCAACTTCAAAGGTGCCATCGCCATCGTCACCATCGGCGCATCGCTGCTGATGGGCTCGATAGTCGGCCTCGCGGTCGCATCTGCTGCCTCCCTCGGCGTCTTCCTCATTCCTATGATGAAGAAGGAGGGCTACTCGCCGGCATACTCGGCAGCGGTCATGTCCTCCGCCTCGCTGCTCGGCCCGATCATGCCGCCGAGCGTGCTTATGATCCTGTACTGCACCGCAGTCGGCAACACCTCTATCGCCGGTCTGTTCATGGCGGCAGTCACCCCGGCAATACTCATAGCGCTCACCCAGTGCGTTATCGCTCACCGCACAGCCGTCAAGCGCGGCTACCCGTCCTACGGCAAATCCACTTGGAAAGAAAAAGGTCAGGCGACCCTCAAGGCTTTGCCCGCCCTGTTCCTTCCGGTCATAATCCTCGGCGGTATATTCAGCGGCATATTCTCCATCACCGAGGCATCCGGCGTTGCAGTCGTTTACAGTGCCATCATTGCATTCTTCGTTAACCGCTCCGTAAAGCTCAAGGACATTCCCGACATGATCATCGAAGCGGCCTCCACCTCCGGTCTTGTTCTTATCCTCGCCGGTGCGGGCACCGCAATGGCATGGGGCATTGCAAACGAGCGCGTAATGAGCCTCCTCATCGAGCCTCTGAGCCAGATGCCGCAGTGGGCGTTCCTGCTGCTCGTCAACGTACTGCTCATAATCTGCGGTATGTTCATGGATGACTACGCATCCACCGTTATCCTCGCTCCCATCATCGCCCCCATCGCATGGGCTATCGGCATCAACCCCCTGCACATCGGTCTCGTATTCTGCATCAACCTCGTCGTAGGTCTTGCAACACCGCCCTTCGGCGTAACGCTGTTCGTAACGAGCCCCATTGCAGGCGTGCGCATAGAGGAAACGGCAAAAGAAGCTTTGCCATTCCTACTTATGACTATCGGCATATTGCTGCTGGTCACCTTCGTCCCCGATCTTGCGCTTTGGCTGCCGAGGTCTATGGGCTACCTCTCATAGTCGTTAGCAACTAAAAATATAATTTAAAAAGGAGAAAAGAAAATGTCAAAAAGAATCATTGCTATGCTTCTTGCACTGGTCATGGTGTTCGCACTGTGCGCCTGCGGCAATGGCGGCAACGGCGGCAACGGTACGGCGTCTGACGATGTAGGCGACGAGACCTACACCATCCGTATCGCCTGCGAAAACTCCGACTCTTACCCCGCAACTCTCGGTCTGTATCAGATGGAGAAGTACGTTGAGTCGCACACCAACGGTAAGGTCCAGGTTGAAGTCTGCGCCTCCGGTCAGCTCGGCGGCGAAGAGGAAACTCTCGAGCAGGTTGCTCAGGGCAACCTTGAAATGGCAGTCGCATCCTTCGCGCCGGTCGTATCCTACGTTCCCGAGTTTGAAGTAATGGACATCCCCTTCGTGTACAACTCCTACGCCGAGGCATGGATGGTTCTCGACAGCTATGTCGGCACCAACCTGCTCGATAAGATGGAGGCTCAGGGCCTCAAGGGTCTGGCTTACATGGAAAACGGCATGCGCCAGGTCACCAGCAATGTTTCCGCTATCAACAGCGTCGCCGACTTCAAGGGCGTTAAGCTGCGCACCATGCAGAACAATAACCACATGGAATCCTTCTCCGCACTTGGTGCCAACCCCACTCCCGTAGCATTCTCCGAGCTCTACATCTCCCTGTCCCAGAAGGTCGTTGACGCGCAGGAGAACCCCATCGCCAACGTAACTGACAAGAAGCTCTATGAGGTTCAGAAGTACCTGTCCCTCACCAACCACATCTATGACGCAATGCCTCTGGTCTGCAACCTCAAGTTCTTCAACAGTCTGCCTCAGGCATATCAGAAGGTAGTTCAGGCCGGCGCTATCTACGCACAGGAATTCAGCCGCTTCTGCAACCTCGAGCGTGAGGATCTCATCCTCGCCGATCTCGCCGACAAGTACGGCATGCAGATAAATGAAGTTTCCGCAGACGCAAGAGCCGAGATGGCAGCGGTCGCACAGCCCGCAGTTATGAAGCTCGTTGCAAAGGACATCGGTCAGGACGTAGTCGATCAGTACATGAAAGACGTTAAGGACGTTCTCGCCCAGGTAGGCAAGTTCTGATTTGCCTGAAGTCTTATTCGCCTAGCGGCTGAAGACACATCCGGAAGGAGAAGACACATGATTGAAAAAATTGATAAAGCCCTCGAAGTGGTATTCAAGATAATGAAGGCGCTGCTCATCCTCGTGCTGACGGCAATGGTCGTTATCCTCATGGCTCACATCATATTCCGCTATGTACTCAATAACTCCCTGACATGGTCGGAAGAGCTGCTGAAGATAATGCTCGTGTGGTTCGGTATGATGAGTGTGGCCGTGCTTGCAGCACGCCGTGAGCACGTTGCGATCGTTGTCTTCAAGGAGCATATGCCGAAAAAGGTTCAGAATGTTCTGACCAAGCTCACGCAGTTTATCATCGTTTGCATCTGCGTTCTCATGGTCTTTATCGGCATACAGTACTGCATGAAGGCCGGATTCCGTCTGACGCCTGCACTCAGGATTCCCTATGCATGGGCTTATGCGGCAATACCCGTTTCGTTCGTACCGGTAACGCTCTTTGAGCTGCGCAACTTTATCGTTGATTTCACCGGCAAGGGCAACCACGCCTGCATCGAGAAGCCCGAGGAGGATCTCACCGGCGGCAAAGACGTTGAGCTTTGACGGAAAAATAATTCATGACCGGAGGGGCGCCTGCCTCTCCGGTTTTCTCTTTGGAGGAAAGCAATGTACACATTGGAAACCAAAAACGGTCTCTGCACCTATAAGGACACTATGCTCGGCATCGAGCTGACCCTCCCCGAGGCTAACTGCGCAGGGCTTGTGCAAACGCGCCAGCTTCCGGCGATAGACGGGCTCGACGCCATTGAAAAGGCCTTCGCGCAGCCCGTATCGGGCAAGCGCCTTAGCGATATTGCACGCGAAAAGGGCGGAAAAACAGCCTGCATTCTGATATCGGACGCAACGCGCGGTATCCCCACCGCTCCCATGGCTAAGGTCGCCGTCGAGGAGCTGATAAAAGGCGGCATCGAGCTTCAAAACATTACGTTTTTCGTTGCAATCGGCGTTCACCGCCCAGCAACGGAGGCGGAGATGGAGTGTGCCCTCGGCGAGCTTTACGGAAAAGTCAAGTGCGTAAATCATACGCCGTTTGACAAGGATAACCTCATTTACCTCGGTGACAGCTCCAACGGCACGCCCGTCACGGTCAACCGCCTTGCATATAACTGTGATATCCACGTTCAGATCGGCAAGGTCGAGCCGCATGAGTTTGCGGGCTTCTCCGGCGGGCGCAAGTCCGTTCTGCCGGGCATAGCCTCCGAGGAAACGATACGCATAAACCATCGCCCCGAGCGTATTCTCGACCCCGCTGCCGCGATCGGCAAGCTCGACGGCAACCCCGTCAGCAACGACATGATCGAGGCTGCCGAGCTTTTCGGCATCGACTTCGGCGTTAACTGCATTCTCAACAACGAAATGAAAATAGCCGCCGTTTTTACCGGCAGCCTTGTAGAGTGCCACAGCACGGCGGTGAAATACGTCCGCGATTACCTCGGTGTCGGGATAGACAAGCCCGACGTTATCGTCACCTGCCCCGGCCGCCCGCTTGACATTGATTTTTACCAGTCGGCAAAGGCCCTCATCGGCATGACGGAGATACTTGACGGCGACACAGTTACGCTGCTCACCTGCGGCTGCGACGAGGGCGTCAATTCTCCCGATATGCTTCGCGCCTTCGGCTCGGGCAAAACGCTCGCGGAGATAGAACGCTGGACGACGGAGCACTACGAGATTCAAATGGATCACGTCCTGCTGCTTGCAAAGATCTACCGCAAGGGTGCGAAGGTCGTGCTCAGTTGTCCGAACGTTTCGGATAATGAGGCTCGAACTATGCTCATGGAGCCGGTGCGGGATCCGCAGAAGGCACTTGAGCGCGCAATGGAGCTCACCGGAAAGGACTGCCCCAAGGTCCTGTTTTACCCCCGCCCGCAGACGGGGCTTCCGTATCTTAAATAAGAGCGCACAAAACAGCCCCCGAAGAAGGTTTGATTTCCTTCCTCGGGGGCTGTTTCTATTCTTCGGGAATTACCTCAACGTAGTTTGTTTCCTGCACTTTTTCGTGATCGTCAGCTTTAAATTGCGTAAAGGCGATGACTCCCAACGCGACAAGCAGCAGATTTATTACGACGATTGCAATGAGTACATAGGCAACGGTGCGCCATATGAGGCGGCTGCGGCGGTTTTTCATCGCAAGCTGCTCGTTTATCCGCGCAAGCTGCTCGGCGATGTCGTCGGGATTTTTATCGTCGGGTATCGCGGCGCCGAGGAGCGTGCTAACGGACACCTCAAGTATCTCCGACAGGCGCAGCAGCAGCTCCGCATCCGGCACGGACAGCCCCTTCTCCCACTTGGAAACGGTCTGCCTTACGACGTTCAGCCGCGCGGCAAGCTCCTCCTGAGTATATCCCTTCTGCTTTCGCAGCGTTTTTAAATTTTCAGAGAACATAATTTCTACCTCCTTGCGGCTTAAATATACCACCTAACCGCCCGGGAGCGCAAGCAACGCAGATTAACAAACCGCGCATCACGACTGCTCGGCAGAATTTATAGGTCGATTATCGCGGATGACAGCGGCGCTTGCCTACTGTCTCAAGGCTTTTCAGTCCCAAGCTATACTGCAATACTGCTTGATGCAAATGCCGTCTACTCGGCAGAAAAAAGCATATAGGGTCTCGTCATCCTGCCGGAACAATTCTCTTGTTACGGTCTCCTTACCGTCTGCGGAGCTCATATGAGTTTCTGCGATAATATACTCTGTATCCGGGTTCGTCGTGATCTCGGTCGGCAAAGCGCCTGCCGCATAATCCGCCCGGGCAACAATGCTGCCATCGCGGTCAAACTGAAGTATGCTTGTTCCTATGGGCGTATCCATAAAACAGATGCTGACTTCAATGCTTGAACTGACGGTTTCGCTTTTCCCGTCTATAGTGACCGTCTGCTCCTCTTTCAGTACATGACTGCCGGACATACCCGCCGAGAGCTCACCGCCGAAGCTCACACCTTGACCGGACACGAGATATACCTCACCGGCGGCGGTTTGATACACGGGGTTACAGTAGAACACAGCGGAGCCCTTGGATGCAGAAACGTAAATCGTCCCTTTCATATCAATGCCGTCGCCTGCATCGGTGCAATGCAGCTCTGTATGTGCGTCGGATATTGCATCATCGTCACCGGCCCCCAAATATTGTGTTCCGCTTTCATCCGTATACCTTGCGGAAAAATACGAAATACCCTCTATACCGTCAAACGCGAATTTCTTTGTCGTTGTGCTTTCTCCCGTTTCCGGATCTGTATAGGGAGCATCTGCAAGTATAGCATATAATTTGCCTTGATATTGTGCGCTGTCAGATGAGCCGATTTCGCCGCCCGACAGGACTTTATCTGCATTGTCTTTAACATAGCTTTCAGAATCGAACAGATTCAAATACTCCGTAGTGATAAAAACACCGATCAATCTGTCCTTGCTTGCAGCGCCCGTGTTGTCTGTCGGTTCATCCTTTGCGAAGGTCACCGCACCAGTTGCGCCCAAAACAAAGGAGGCAGCCAGCACACAGGCGAGTATTATCATACCTATTTTATTCTTCATCTTCTTCCTCCAAAAGTCCGTCAAATTTCAGTATATCGCCCACATCACATTTGAGAAAATAGCAAATACGATTGATAGTTGAAAAGCGAACGCCTTTAGCCTTTCCGCTTCGCAAAATAGACAGATTTGCTTCTGTGATGCCCACCTTTGCACATAATTCCTTCGATGTCAGTCCGCGCTCCTTCAGAACGTCCTCTAAGTGTACTCGTATTGCCATGCTGACTCCCCCCTTATATAAAGAGGTCGTTGTCGCTTTGAAGCTTTCGATTTTCCACGGTCAAGCGTGACAGGATCAGAATCAGGAGAATGAATACCAAGCTGACAACGGGAATTTCAACATTGACGGAAACGTCGGAAAGAAAACGAGAGAACAGCAGCTGCAAAACGTTCAAAACTGCGGTAGTCGCCGCTGTAATACCAAGTGCCGAGCAGCAGCGTTTGGATAGTGTATCGGCGTGTCTTGAGATATCTTCCTCATTTCTTTCAGCATACGCATCCAGAAGCGTAAGCAGTGAGAGCGTAATGCCGATGTCAAGGATATAAGGCAGCGAGGCAGCAACAAAGCGTATTACCGCCATTACGTTGTCCATGCTTTTTTGTGCAGCGGAAAATCCGTCTAACAAGGTACTGCCGCAGGAAATTGCAATTGCCGCAACAAAAAGGATGCAAACAGCATGAAGAGCAGCGCGCAAATAACAGAGCAGCTTTTCTGTGTCACCGCCGCGGAACAGTCTCACCAAGCTTAAAACTGCCCAAAGGATAATAAACGACCAAGCCGTACAGCCCATGACCCCTTTGGCTACGGGAAGGGCCTCCCCACCGAAATACGGAAACGCGGAGAGGAGCTTTGACGGATTTGCCATACCGAACAAGGTAATAAACACGTTAATGCTCATGCAGCAAAGCGCCAAGTTTTCGCCGAGATGATCCTTCTCGCTTCTGTGACGGAGCGCGAAAAGTATCGGAATACAGGACAGAGCTATGCAAAGAGCCAACGCGAGCCCGTTTCCGACATTTCCGCTCAGCGCCAATGCGCGGAGCGCCGCCCCGACCTGTTCAAACGGAAATGCCATAACGGAAGAAAAAACCGTCGGCAAGCCATCAACAAGCAGCTCAAGCGCCATCAAAGCCGCAAAAACGGCACCCATAAGTATCATAAAGTTTTTTCGTTTCATGGTTTCACCTCGATTATTGTTTTTCGATAATATTATAGTGCCGCAATTATCGTTTGTCAATAATTTTCGGAATATTTATCTTTCAAAAACTAAAATCAGACTGTCAAAAAGCCTATGCTGCCGAGGAAAAATAACCGCGCGCAGCGCAGTCAGCAAAAGCCCCGTGGTTTCCCACGGGGCTTAAAAGCACTGTATTTTCTACCGTTCCTCTCGGAAATATGCGAGGCCGAGAGATGCGGGGGGCTCGTTCTGGCGGTTTTTGCGCATGGAAACGACGACGAGGACGATGATGGTGACAAGGTACGGAAGCATCTTGTACAACTCCATCATGTAAAGCTGCGTTCCCGCGGGAATGTAGAGATAGACGATGTAAAGTCCGCCGAAGAGTATCGAGGCAATAATCGCAAGATTGGGGCGCCAAACGGAGAAGATGACGAGCGCGATGGCGAGCCAGCCGCGGTCGCCGAAGGCGTCGTTCGACCACACGCCGCAGGCATAGTCCATAACGTAGTACAGACCGCCCAGACCCGCTATCATGCTGCCCACGCAGGTGGCAATGTATTTATAGCGGTTGACGTTTATGCCGGCCGAGTCCGCGGTCGCGGGGTTTTCGCCGACGGCGCGCAGGTTAAGTCCGACGCGCGTTTTTTTGATGACATACGCGGTGACGACGGCAAGCACGACGGAAAGGTACGCAAGGAAGCCGTAGCTCAAAAACATCTTGCCGAACCAGCCGCAGCTGTCCGCAAAGGGCAGATACGTGCTGAAGACCTTGCTGGTTTCCGAGAGAGTAATGGACGGCACCTCGGCGTTTGTCAGCTTTATGAGCGAGCCGCCGAAGAAGTTGCCGATGCCGATGCCGAAGGTCGTCATTGCAAGACCGGTGACGTTCTGATTTGCTCTGAGCGTAACGGTCAGGAAGCAGTAGAGAAGACCCATCAGCAGCGAGCCGAGAAGGCACGAGAGCAGGGGTATCATGAGCGTGAGGAAGGTGTTCATTTCCGACGCGGACTGCTCGTACAAAAACGCACCGATGACTCCGCAGATGCCGCCAACATACATGATGCCGGGGATACCGAGGTTGAGGTTGCCGGATTTTTCGGTGATTATTTCGCCGGTGCCGCCGAAGAGCAGAGGCACGCCCTGCATGACTGCGCGCGGGAAAAAGGATACTATATCAAACATTTTCCGCCGCCTCCTTTCCCGCAGACTTGCGGAAGCTGAGCTTATAGCTTATGAAGAACTCACAGCCGATGATGAAGAACAGGATTATACCGGTGAGAATATCCGAGAAGGAATGGTTCAGACCGAAATTCGTGGATATCGCGCCCGCGCCCTTATCGAGGAAGGCAAGCAGCAGGCTTGCGAAAATCATGATGATGGGGTCAAACTTGGCAAGCCACGAGATCATGACCGCCGTGAAGCCGCGGCCGCCGGAGAGCGTGGTGGACAGAGTGTGGTCGGTGCCGGAAACAAGCAGGAAGCCGACAAGACCGCAAATCGCGCCCGACAGGAGCATCGTGCGGATGATGACCTTCTCGACCTTGATGCCGACATAGCGTGCGGTGCGCTCGCTCTCGCCGACGACGGACAGCTCGTAGCCGTGCTTTGAGTAGTTAAGATACACATACACGGCGACGGTCAGCACCGCGATGATGATAACATTGAGCATATACTTGCTGCTGCCGACCTGCGGGAGCCAGCCGAGCTGAGTGCTCTGATTTATGATGCCGACCTTGCCCGAGCCCTTGGGTACTTCCCAAATGATGACGAAAAACGCGACGAGCTGAGTCGCAACGTAGTTCATCATGAGAGTGAACAGCGTTTCGTTGGTGTTCCACTTTGCCTTGAAAAACGCCGGTATTCCGCCCCAGACGGCGCCGGCTGCGATGCTTGCAGCGCAGCTTACCGCGATGAGCAGGCCGTTGGGCAGCTTGTCGGCAAGGCAGATCATGCACGCCGCCGCTGCGAGGCAGCCGGTGAGTATCTGACCCTCGCCGCCGATGTTCCAAAACTTCATTTTGAACGCCGGAGTGACCGCGAGCGACACGCCCAGCAGGATAGCGGTGTTTTGCAGCAGTATCCAGAGCTTGCGCTGCGAGCCGAAGGAGCTGTCGATCATGGTCGCGTAGACGCTGATGGGATTTTCACCCGTGACGGTCATGGTGACTATGGCGCAGACTATGAGTGCGACGACTATGGCAAGCAGGCGGATGCCCCATGCCCTGTACCACGGCAGTGCGCCGCGCTTTACGATATGGATAAGCGGCTCTTTGTTATTATTCTTCATCGGCCTTCTCGCCTCCCAGCTTCGTCATCATCATGCCGACGTCGCGTTTTTTCACGCCGCGGCCGGGAACTATTCCGCTGACCTTGCCGCCGCACAGGACGAGTATCCTGTCGCACAGCTCAAGCAGCACGTCGAGATCCTCGCCGACGTAGATAACGGCGACGCCGCTCTTTTTCTGGCGGTTTATAAGATCGTAAATCGTGTAGGACGAGTTGATGTCAAGTCCGCGCACGGCGTAGGCCGTGAGGAGCACCGTCGGCGCCGAGGCGATCTCGCGTCCGACGAGCACCTTCTGCACGTTGCCGCCGGAAAGACGGCGCACGGGGGTGCTGATGCCGGGGGTGACGACCTCGAGCTCGTCAACGACGTTTTCCGCGAGCTTGCGCGGGCTCTTGCGGTCGGTGAATATGCCTCTGCCGCGTCTGAACGAGCGAAGCATCATGTTGTCGCCCAGATCCATGTTTGCGACAAGACCCATGCCGAGTCTGTCCTCGGGCACGAAGGAGAGCACGACACCGAGGTCTGCGATGGAAAGCGGATCCTTTCCGAGTATCTCCTCCCTCTCGCCGTCATCCTTTATGTAGCTTATGCTGCCGCTTTCGGTCGGCTGAAGTCCGGCGATGGCCTCAAGCAGCTCCTTCTGACCGCAGCCGGAGATGCCGGCGATGCCGAGTATCTCGCCGCTGTTCGCGGTGAAGGAAACGTCGTCGAGCTTCAAAATGCCGTCGATGCTGCGCACGGTGAGGTTTTTGACCTCGATTCTGGGCTTGGGATCGACGGGGTCTGGGCGGTCGATGTTGAGCTCGACCGGGTGACCGACCATCATGTTGGTCATTTCCTGCGCATTGGTATTCTTCGTAGGCATATCGCCTATGAACTGACCGTGGCGCAAAACCGCAACGCGGTCGGAAAGCTCCTCGACCTCGTGCATCTTGTGGGTGATTATGACTATTGCCTTGCCCGCATCGCGCATACCGCGCAAAACGGCAAAGAGCTTGTCGGTCTCCTGCGGGGTGAGCACCGCCGTCGGCTCGTCAAGAATGAGAATGTCCGCGCCACGGTAGAGCACCTTAACGATCTCCACCGTCTGCTTCTGCGAAACGCTCATCTCGTAAATGTGCTGATCAGGGTCGACGTCAAAGCCGTAGGTGTCGCAGATCTCGCGGATCTTCTTCGACGCCGCCTTGAGGTCGAGCTTGCCCTTGCCCTCGAGGCCGAGAATGATATTCTCCGTCGCGGTGAGCACGTCAACGAGCTTAAAATGCTGATGGATCATGCCGACGCCGAGATTGAGCGCGTCCTTGGGGGAGCGGATGACGACGGGCTTGTCGTCGATGAATATCTCGCCCTCGTCGGGGAAATATATGCCGGAAAGCATATTCATAAGGGTCGTTTTGCCCGAGCCGTTTTCACCCAGAAGCGCCAAAATCTCGCCTCTGTATATGTCGAGCCATATCTTGTCGTTAGCTTTGACCGTGCCGAAGGATTTTGATATATTCCTCATCTTCACGGCGGCGTTTTTGTTATCCATCTCTTCACTCCCGATGTGTAATAGTGGCAGCGCAGGAAAAAGCGCGAAGCGCTTCATGCTCTTTCCTGTACAGCCGAATAAGTTGGCTAAAGGAAGCTCCGTTTGCGCGGAGCTTCCTTTTCAGTTTGCAAAAAATGCGGTGGCTTTTTTGCAAGCTGAAAAGTCACGCCACATTTTTTGTGAAGCTTATGCTTCACGAAAAATCTCACTGCGTTCGTCAAAAAGTCCTGCGGACATTTTTGATGGCTATAATCATATGCGAGCGGGGCCTTTGCCCCCTCCCGCTCCCCTGCTGCGCGGAAATACAAACTCGGCAGCATAGAGCCCTTATAGGTTCTAAAGGAAGCTCCGTTTGCGCGGAGCTTCCTTTTACAATTACTAAGCTTTAGATTATGGGGTTATCAGCTGCCGAAGTTGGTGTCGAGGAGGTTGATGCCGTCGATCTGTACGGCGAAGTAAGGAGCGGAGCGGAAGGTGGACTCGAGGAATGCGCCGTCCTTAACGACCTCGGTGTCGGGGGTGTAGTCCTTATCGGTGTCGACGTCTGCCATGTAGCTGTCAAGCTGCTTGCCCTCGACGGTAAAGGTGGTGATGTCGAAGACCTTCAGGCTGCCGTCCTCGAGCTTTGCCTTTGCTGCGGCAATTGCCTCGGCGGTGCCCTCTGCCGCGACCGCCTCGTTAACGTCGGTCAGAACGACGGAGCCGGTTGCGAGGCTGCCGGTCCAGTCGGCGTCGATCGCGGTGCCGTTCATGAGAGCCTTGATTGCGTACTCGTAGTAGGGAGCCCAGTCAATGCGGGAGGAAACGATAAAGGTGTTGGGGCAAGCGCTGATGGTGCTGCCGTTGTAGGAAACGTTGGGAACGCCGGCCTTCTCGCAAGCGGAGGGAGCGCCCATGGAGTCAGCGTGCTGGCTGATGAGCTTGCAGCCGCCCTTGATGAGCTTGTTGGCTGCTTCCTTCTCTGCGGTCTCATCGTACCAGGAACCGGTGAAGGTTACGTCCATGGTAACGCTGGGGCAGACGGAGCGAGCGCCGAGGAAGAAAGAGGTGTAACCGGAGACGACTTCTGCGTAGGTGAATGCGCCGACATAGCCCATCTTTGCCTCGTCAGCGGTGATGTCACCGTTCTCGATCATCTCGTTGAGCTTGAGGCCGGCTGCGATACCTGCGAGGTAGCGGCCTTCGTAGATGGAAGCGAATGCGTTGTGGTAGTTAGCAAGACCTTCGGTGTGTGCGAGGGTGCCGGTGGAGTGGCAGAACTGAACGTCGGTGAACTCCTTGGCTGCCTCGATTATGAACGGCTCATGGCCGAAGCTGTCGGCGAAAATGATGTTGCAGCCTTCCTCGACCAGCTCAGCGGCTGCGTCGTAGCACTTCTGGTCCTCGGGAACGTTCTTCTTGAAAACGTACTGGCTCTCGTCGAGGCCGAGGTCCTTGCAAGCCTGCTCGGCTGCGTTCATGAAGTTGAGGTCGTAGGTGGAGTTCTCATCGTGCAGGAATATGAATCCGACCTTGATCTTGGCGTCGTCTTTCTTGTCGTCGTCCTTTGCATCGTTGTTGCCGCAGGCACACAGTGCGAACACCATTGCAAGTGCCAGAAGCAGTGCAGTAATCTTCTTCATCATCTTTCGGTTATCCTCCAAAAAAATCTATTACAAAACCCTTGCGGGCTTTGATACAAAACAAAAACGCCGGTCACTGGAATGAAGTGACCGACGAAAAACCAAAGTCAAGGGAGAAGCATAACACTTCTTCCTCTATATAAAACTTCGATAGTCCGGTCATTTACGGCGTCCGGGTAGAGACTTCAAATCCATATCATTTGCTATATATCGAAATATTCTGTTTTGGCTCCCACGCAGGGAACATATTAAGCATACCAAGAGCCGCGAAAAATGTCAAGCACCGTTTTAGACAAGTTTCACATCTTTTGCGCTGTGAATTTGTGCAGGTTTACTCCTCGCAGAAAACAATGCTGTCATCGCTCATGGACTGTATGCGAGCCAGCGACTCAATCCTCAGACCCCTTGCGCGCAGCTTGTCGCCGCCGGGCTGGAAGGCCTTTTCGATCGCAATTGCAGCGCCGACTACCTGCGCTCCCGCCTGCTCGACTATATCGCACAGCCCCTCGAGAGCCGCACCGTTTGCGAGAAAGTCATCGACTATGAGCACTCTGTCGCCGGGGTTGAGGTAGCGCTTTGAAACGAGCACCTGCTTTGAGACCTGATGCGTGAAGGAATACACGGTCGTGCTGTACACATCGTCGGAGAGATTTATTGTCTTGCTCTTTTTGGCGAAAACGACCGGACAGTTAAACACAAGCCCCGTGAGCACCGCCATGCCTATGCCGGACGCCTCAATGGTCAGGATCTTGTTCACGCCCTCGTCCTTAAACAGTCTGTGTATCTCCTGCGCCATGTCATAGCTCAGGTTCGGGTCGATCTGGTGATTGAGAAAGCTGTCCACCTTGAGCACGCCGCCGGGCTTTACCACGCCGTCGCGTTTAATTCTGTCTATAAGCTGCTGCAATTTGACCACCTCATGTTCTGTGAATAAACCTCATTCTATCCGAAATCGACTCTTTTCGCAATACGAAGTTTCGAAGTTTTTAGTTGTTTTAAGCGGGCTGTTTTGTGCAGATGCACCAATCGCGGTATTTTTTATATTGCCAAGCGCCGTCGCGGCTGATAGAATATATAAAGTATATATAAAATGTACGGATTGGAGTTTATCATGGAAGACTTAAAGCAGAGGAAGAAAAATCTCATAATGTTCCCGCTCGGCACGGTCGGCAGGGACATGATGTATTATCTGTTCACAAGCTGCATCATAACCTTCGTGCTCTTTACGCGCAGCCTCACGAACGCGCAGTTCGGCGCGATAACCGCCATTGTTGTTGCCGCGAGAATATTTGACGCGCTCAACGACCCCGTCATGGGCAACATCATAGAGCGCACGCGCACGAAATGGGGCAAATTCAAGCCATGGCTCGTCATCGGTATGCTCTCGACCTGCGTTGTCGTGTATCTTGCCTTCAACACCGATCTTCAGGGATGGAACTTTGTGTGGTTCTTCGGCATCATCTACTTCATGTACTCAATAACCTACACAATGCATGATATTTCCTACTGGGGCATGGTGCCCGCTCTCTCGACAGACCCCAACGCGAGAAACCAGTTTGCCTCGCGCGCGACCCTCTTTGCCGGCATCGGCGGCACTCTTGCAAGCGTGCTCATCCCGATGTTCACGGTCGGCGATATGGCGCTGGGCGGCAGCACGACCGTCGCATACGGACGCATCGCGCTCATCGTTTGCATCATAGCGCCGCTGTTTCTCTGCTTCACCGTTTTCGGAGTGCGCGAAAGACGCGATTACACCGACGCGCCGCCCATCAGCTTCAAAAAGATATGTACGACCATCACCGGCAACGATCAGCTTCTTTGGATAAGCCTCATTTTCCTCATTCAGCAGGTCGGCAACGGTCTCATCGTCGGCGGCATAGGCTCGACCTATATTTACTTCGACTTCGGCTACGAGGGCGGGCTGTTCTCGCTGTTCAACATCGTCGGAATGTCCGTAACGGCGTTTCTCATGATATTCTACCCCGCCATCTCCCGCCATATCAAGCGCAAAAAGCTCATGGGCATTCTCACCGTCATTTCCATGACCGGCTACGCGCTCATGCTCGCTGCGGGACTCGCACTGCCCGCGACGATGCTCAAGTTCTGGGTCGTCGTCGTAGGTTATATGCTCTCAAACTTCGGCCAGTACGGCTTCTACCTCGTCATGATGATCTCCATCATAAACACCGTTGAGTATAACGAGTTCCGTACCGGCGAACGCGACGAGGCGATAATCACCTCGCTGCGCCCGTTCCTCACGAAGATGTCCTCCGCGCTCATCGTTCTCATCACGAACCTCAGCTACATAGTTTTCGGCGTTACCAAGTACACCAACAGCATCTCCGACCTCGAAAACCGGTGCGCGAGAAAGCTCATCACCGAGCAGGACAAAATAGCCGCCATTGACAGCGTCATCCGCGGCATAGAGCCGGGCAAGACCACGGCGCTGCTGCTGTGCATGGTCATAATCCCCTGCGTGCTCATGCTTCTGAGCTATTTCATGTACAAGAAGCACTATAAGCTCGACGAGGATGAATACGACCGCATTTGCCGCGAGATAGCGGAGAGAAAAGCATGAGCATCACAAGGCTTGCGATAAATTTTGCCGCGCCCATCCCGCAGCTTGAGAGCTACGAGCGCTATCTTTTCATAGGCCCGCATCCGGACGATATCGAGATAGGCGCGGGCGCAGCGGCGGCAAAGCTCGCGCAGGCGGGCAAGGAGATCGCGTTTTTATGCTGCACCGACGGCAGATACGGCTCTGCCACGGTGCCGCCGGAGGAGCTTATACCCATTCGCCGAGCCGAGGCGGAAGCCTCCGCGGCGGCGCTCGGAGTTCACGACGTCCGCTTTCTGTCCTTCTGCGACGGCGGATTTTACGATACCGCGAAGCTGCGAGAGGAAGTCGCGCGTGTCGTGGGCAAATTTAAACCCGATGTCATTTTCTGCCCCGACCACTGCGTAAAAAGCGAGTGCCACTCCGACCATCTCAACGTCGGCGCGGCAGCCTCGGAGCTTGCCTTCCTCGCGCCCTACGCCGGAATAGCCGAACGCTACGGCGCAGACACGGCTCCCGTGAAGGCGATCGCGTATTATATGACCGCCTCACCCAACCGCTATGTGCGTACCTCGCACGAGCTTCTCAGGCGACAGCTCGACGCAATATTCTCCTGCCACAAAAGCCAGTTTCCCGACGGCAGCGCCGAGGGAAGGGCAATTATGCTTTATTTAAGGCTGCGCTCGTTAGACTTCGGTCTGCGCTGCTTTTCACTCCACGCCGAGGGCTTCAGAGTGCTCGACACGCTTCGAATGCACTGCCTGCCCGAGGCAGGGAAATAAGAATTTCAACATTAAAGGAGCAACTGAATGCTAAACACCGGCACTGACCTCACCCCCGCAAAGCGCTTCGACCTGAGCTCGGCTGCGCTTCACATCATCGCCATGGTCCTCATGCTCATGGATCACCTTTGGGCGACCCTTCTTCCCGCTCAGGACTGGCTCACCTGCCTCGGCAGAATTGCCTTCCCCATCTTCGCCTTTATGGCGGTAGAGGGCTATTTCCACACCCGCAACTTCAAAAAATACGCGCTGAGAATGCTGCTGTTCGCGGTCATCTCGGAGATACCGTTTGACCTCATGTACGGCGGAACGTGGTTCTACCCCGTGCATCAGAACGTGATTTGGACGCTGCTGCTCGGTCTTTTGGGCATCCGTCTCATGGAGACCGTGCGCAAAAAGCAGAAGCTGTGGCTGTACATCCTCGTGTGCGTGCTCATCGTTGCCGCCGGTATGGTTGTCGGCACTCTGGGCATGGTCGATTACTACGGTGCGGGCATCCTGACCGTGTTCGTATTCTACTTCTTCCGCGGCCGCAAGTGGTGGTGCATCCTCGGTCAGCTCGCCGCGCTTTACTACGTAAACGTCCGGATCCTCGGCGGGCTCATGTACCCCATCACCCTTTTCGGCATGGACCTTGAGGTCTGCCAGCAGGGCTTTGCACTGTTCGCGCTCCTCCCCATTTGGCTCTACCGCGGGCGTCAGGGCTACCACAGTAAGCCGTTCCAGTACGTCTGCTATGCCTTCTACCCCGTGCATATGCTCATACTCTATTTGATCCTCGCCTTTGTGAATATGTAAAAGCCGCAACAAAAAAAGACACCCGATCGGGTGTCTTTTTTGTCAGACCATCAAAAACCCATGCTGCTGAGGAAAGACAACCGCGCAGCGGGGGAGTTTGAGGGGTAGCGAAGCGGCGGCGCGGGAGTGAATGACATGCCGGGGGCATGTCAGAGCCGCGCCGTGACCGAGCCGCAGCGAGAAAAGACCCTCCTCAAGTTGGATTATAGCCATCAAAAACGCCTGTGCTATCAGGCTTTTTGACGAGCGAAGCGAGATTTTTCGTGAAGCGTAAACTTCACAAAAAATGTGGCGTTTTTTACAGCGTGCAAAAAGTCACAGACTTTTTCGACACGCTGTAAAAAAGACACCCGATCGGGTGTCTTTTTTGTTGCGTTTAAATTACTCTGCGCAGTGCTCGCAGTCGTGGATCTTGTGACTGAACAGCTCGGGGTCGTATGCGATGCCGTTGCGATCGTAGTAATCCTTAACGGCGGCGGCAACTGCCTCCTCGGCGAGGACGGAGCAGTGGATCTTGTGCGCGGGCAGACCGTCAAGAGCCTCGACGACGGCCTTGTTGGACAGCTCAAGTGCCTCCTCGACCTTCTTGCCCTTGATGAGCTCGGTCGCCATGGAGCTGGTCGCGATGGCGCTGCCGCAGCCGAAGGTGTTGAACTTGCAGTCGGTGATGATGCCGTCCTTGACCTTGATGTACATCTTCATGATGTCGCCGCATTTTGCGTTGCCGACTTCACCTACGCCGTCTGCATCGTCCATCTTGCCGACGTTGCGGGGATTCTGAAAATGATCCATTACCTTATCACTATAAAGTGCCATAATTAAGTTCCTCCTGTATTATCGATCAGATCGTGAGTGTTATTTATCAGATGAGATGGGGCTTGCTGCCGTTTTCGAGCTCCTCCCATACCGGGGAGATGCTGCGCAGGTAAGAAACGACCTCGGGGACGACCTTTATGATGTGGTCGATCTCCTCCATGGTGTTATACTCGCCTATCGACAGACGCAGCGAGCCGTGAGCGACCTCGTGGGGCAGACCGAGCGACAGCAGCACGTGGCTGGGGTCGAGCGAGCCGGAGGTGCAGGCAGAGCCGGAGGACGCGCAGATGCCCTTCGCGTCGAGCAGAAGCAGCAGGCTCTCGCCCTCGATGCCCTCAAAGCACATATTGACCGTGCCGGGGACGTGATGCTCAAGAGAGCCGTTTATCTTGGAGTGGGGGATCTTGCTGAGCTCGGCAAAGAGCTTGTCTCTCATGGGGATTATCTTCGCAGTGTTCTCCTCCATGTGGTCAACGCTCTCCTTGAGAGCCGCAGCCAGAGCCATGATGCCGGGCATATTCTCGGTGCCGGCGCGCTTGCCGCGCTCCTGTGCGCCGCCCTCAATGATGTTGAACAGCGGCATACCGGTCTTTGCGTAGAGAACGCCGACGCCCTTGGGAGCGTGGAACTTGTGACCGGACATACTGAGCAGGTCGATGTTCATCTCCTGCACGTTTATGGGCATATGGCCGGCAGCCTGAACGGCGTCGGTGTGGAAGGGGATCTTTCTCTCGCGGCAGAACTCGCCGATCTCCTTGATGGGCTGCACGGTACCGATCTCGTTATTTGCAAACATGATGGTGACAAGTGCGGTGTCCTCGCGGACGGCTGCCTCAAGATCCTCAAGACGGACCACGCCGTCCTCGTGAACGTCCAGCAGAGTGACCTCAAAGCCCTCTTTTTCGAGCTTCTTGAGGGTATGCAGGACTGCGTGATGCTCAAACTTGGTGGAAATGAGATGCTTCTTGCCCTTGATGGCGCCGACCTTTGCCATGGAAACTATGGCCTGGTTATCCGCCTCGGAGCCGCCGGAGGTGAAGTAAATTTCCTTCGGCTGTGCACCGATGATATCGGCGACGGTCTTTCTCGCCTCCTCAAGGCCCTCCTTGGCCTCCTGCGCGAATGCGTACAGGCTCGAGGGGTTGCCGTACTGAGTGGTGAGATAGGGCATCATTGCGTCAAGAGCGGTCTTGCTGACACAGGTAGTTGCTGCGTTATCTGCGTAAACAAACATATTTATCTTCCTTTCAGGTAAATCCTATTAAATCTGTGGGAATTGTAGCACCTTACAATAGATTAGTCAAGAGCCTTTCGCCATTTTTCGCCCGTTAGCAGGTCATTGAGCGAAACCGTGTCGAGATAGGCGTTTGTTATGTCGTCAAGCTCCTTCCACATCGGCACCGTCAGGCAGCCGCCCGAGCGGTCGCACTGTATCTCGCCCTCTTTAATGCAGGCGACGGGCGCGAGGTTGTCCTCGATGCAGCGCAATATCTCGCCTATGCTGTACTCGGCAGGGTCCTTAACGAGCTTATATCCGCCCTCCTTGCCGCGAGTGCTCGCAACAAGCTCGGCTTTTTTAAGGTTTCCGACGATCATCTCAAGATATTTCATTGAAAGCTGGGTGCGCTCGGATATCGTCTTGAGCGACACGAAGCCGTCTTCCCTGTGCTGTGCAAGGTATATCATTATGCGCAGGGCATATCTGCCCTTGCTCGTCACATTCATCTTTTCTCGCCTCCTAATTCCTATGTTTACAGTGTGATATTGTGATATCAATATACCACTTTGTTTATAGGAATTAAAGAGCAAGTGCGACATATCGAGGCTTTTTACGGTGCATTTTTTGCACAGCGGCGTCATTTGCGTTTTTTTAATCGCCGTATTAAAAACGCTTATCGCCGGAGCAAAAAATTAACTTGCTTTTCCCACGTCAAGCGCGTACAATCCGCTTTGTGTTTTTGAAAAAGGTCTGAAAAATCTAAGAAATTGTAGGAGTTTTAACAATAATGGACTACAGCTTTATTTTGGTAATTGCAATTATCATGCTCTCGACGAAGGTCCTCGGACTTGCCAGCGAGAGAGTCAATATGCCGCAGGTCGTCGGCGCGCTTATAGCGGGTCTGCTGCTCGGGCCGAGCTGCCTCGGTCTTGTCGGCGAGTCGGATTTTCTGGTGAAAACCGCCGAGATAGGCGTTATCATACTCATGTTCATGGCTGGGCTTGACACCGACGTGCAGGAGCTCAAGCACACCGGACTTTCCGCCCTCGTCATCGCCACGGTCGGCGTTATCGTTCCGTTTATAGGCGGCGCGGCGTGCTATCTTCTTTTTAATTCCGCTCCCGACAGCCTCAAGATGATAAAGGCGGCTTTTATAGGCGTTATTCTGACGGCGACCTCGGTGTCGATTACGGTCGAAACTCTGCGCGAGATGGGAAAGCTCAAAAGCCGCGTGGGTACGGCTATCATGGCGGCGGCGGTCATTGACGACGTGCTCGGTATAATAGTCCTCACGGTGCTCACGGGCTTTACCGACAGCACGGTCGAGCCGGCAATGGTATTCGTGCGCATCATCGCCTATTTTGCCTTCCTTGCCGTCACCGCCGTCGTGGTGCGCAGGGTATTCCGCGCCCTGAGAGCCAAGTTTGACCGCATCCACAGGCGCGTTGCCATCTACGCTCTGGCGTTCTGCTTTCTGCTCAGCTTCGTTTCCGAGCACTTTTTCGGCATTGCGGACATAACCGGCGCATACTTTGCCGGAGTCATGCTCAGCGACCACAGCGAAACGCGCACCTACATAGTCAAGCGCATAAACACCATGGGCTATATGCTCTTCTCCCCCATTTTCTTCGCCTCCATCGGCATCAAAACCGAGCTTGCCGGACTTGACGGCAGTCTCATCCTCTTTGCCGTCGTCCTCACCGTCGTTGCTATACTCACCAAGATCATCGGCTGCGGCATCGGCGCAAGGCTGACGGGCTTTAACGGCTATGACTCGCTCGGCATCGGTCTGGGCATGGTGTCCCGCGGCGAGGTCGCGCTCATAGTCGCGCAAAAGGGCAGTATAGCGGGACTTATCGCGGGAAATATGTTCCCGGCGGTCGTTCTCATGGTCATCGTGACGACGCTCATAACCCCACTGCTTTTGAAAACCGGCATGAAACGCCCCACCCCCGGCAACACGGAGCCCGCCGCAGCTCACGCATAAAGCTCAACCAAAACAGCGTATCGGAAACGGTACGCTGTTTTCTTGTTATATGTATATATGTATTTTGGGCATGATTTTCGCTGTGCAGAAATTGCACTATGAAATCGCAAAAAAGTTCTTGCTTTATTTCGCTAATGTGCTATTATAGCAGTGTGATAATTAACTAAACGAAATTTTTAGATTTTGGAGGAAAGAACAATGAAACGAATTATTGCTATGTTACTGGCGCTCGTAATGGTCTTTGCGCTTTGCGCCTGCGGCGGCGACAACGATAAGAAGACTGACGATGGCAAGACTGACGACAACGCTCGCACTCTTGTGGTCGGCATTGATGCCGAGTATCCCCCCTATGCCTACATAGGCGACGACGGCAAGTACACGGGCTTTGACGTTGAGACCGCACAGGCCGTATGTGATCTGCTCGGCTGGAAGCTCGAGATATTCCCCCTCAACTGGGACCAGAAGCTCGTTCAGCTCGACAACAAGGAATGTGACTGCATCTGGGCAGGCATGACCATTCTCGACAGCATGAAGACCGCAGGCTACGTCATCTCCGAGCCCTACTACGACAACACTCAGGTGCTCCTCGTTAAGTCCGACAGCGGCCTCAAGACCTCGGCAGACCTCGCCGGCAAGACCGTTGCGGTTCAGCTCGGCACCTCCGGTCAGGCTCTCCTCGACGGTGATCTTGCAGATCTCAAGGCAACCTTCAAGGAAGTCGTCATCTGCAACAGCTTCCTGAGTTGCTTCACGGAGCTCGGCGGCGGCAGCGTTGACGCAGTGTTCGTTGATTACCCCGTTGCGGCTGCATACGCTGCCAAGAACGAGGGCTACACCATTATCAATGAAAACCTCGGCGCAGAGCAGTACGGCATCGCCTTCCGCTCCGGCGATCAGGCACTTTGCGATGAGATCCAGGCTGCCATCGACAAGCTCGTCGAAAACGGCACCTACGAGAAGATCGCGGAGAAGTACCCCGACATCATGAACAACCTGCTTTTCCTTAGTAAGTAATAAAGCAAGTCTTTACAGCACGCTTCCCGAAGGTGCACGCCGCCTTCGGGAATATGTGCGTTATAAGCCAAACCGTATTTCAGAGGATATATAATGAAACTGACAACAATGATAAGCCTTATGCTCGAGGGCATGGGCGGAACCTGCTCGATATTTTTCCTGACGCTGCTGTTTTCGCTCCCGCTCGGCATGATAGTCGCCCTGCTCAGAATGAGCAAAAGCAAGGTCGTTTCCAACGTGACGCGCGCCGTCATATCCGTTCTGCGCGGCACCCCGCTCATGCTGCAGCTTATTGCGGTCACATACGGACCGTATTATCTGTGGCAGCTTTCCGTCTCCAAGAATAAGCTCATACCGGTCGTTATCGCCTTTTCGATAAACTACGCGGCATACTTTGCGGAGATCTACCGCAGCGGCATCGAGTCCATTCCCGCAGGTCAGTACGAGGCGGCGGAGATACTGGGCTACTCCAAGGTGCAGACCTTCTTCCGTATCATACTCCCGCAGGTCATTAAGCGCATCATGCCCAGCGTCACGAACGAGGTCGTCACCCTCGTTAAGGATACCTCGATGGCGTTCACCGTTTCCTACATCGAGATGTTCACCATCGGCAAAAACCTCGCAAACTCTCAGACGAGCTTCGTGCCCTTCATAGTCGCGGGCGTGTTCTACTTCCTGTTTAACGCCATCGTCGATTTTGTCATGGGCAGAGCCGAAAAAGCCATGAATTATTATCAGTAAAGGAGGTCGTGCAATGAAAATTTTAGAGATGAATCACGTTCAGAAGAGCTTTGACAACGCGAAGGATACAAAGCTGCACGTCCTCAAGGATATAAGCCTGAGCGTTTCCGAGGGTGAGGTCGTGTCCGTAATAGGCCCCTCCGGCTCGGGCAAATCGACGCTGCTGCGCTGCGCGACGCTTCTGACCGAGATGGACGGGGGCGAGCTCATCTACTCGGGCGAATACGCGGCGAAAATGGACACACAGGGCAAGGCTGTGTATTCCGGCAAGGCGGAGCTCAAAAAGATCCGCAGCATTTTCGGCCTCGTTTTCCAGAGCTTTAATCTGTTTCCGCATTACAGCGTGCTCAAAAACCTCATGGATCCGCAGATGAGCGTGCTTGGCCGCAGCAAGGAGCAGGCGCGCGAGAAGGCGATGGAGCTGCTCAGAAAGATGAACCTTGAGGAGAAGGCGAACGCATATCCCTGCCAGCTCTCCGGCGGTCAGCAGCAGCGCGTCGCCATCGCCCGCGCACTTGCGATGGACCCGCAGATACTCTTTTTCGACGAGCCCACGAGCGCACTTGACCCCGAGCTCACGGGCGAGGTGCTCAAGGTCATAAAAAATCTCGCGGAGGAGCACATGACCATGGTCATCGTCACGCACGAGATGTCCTTTGCGCGCGCCGTGTCCGACCGTGTCATATTCATGGACGGCGGCGTTATCGTTGAGGAGGGCGCCCCCGAGGAGGTATTCGGCGCAACGAAAATGGAGCGCACGAAGCAGTTTCTTAAAAATTACGGTCAGTCATGATGATACATTATTCAAAAATCGATCCCTCGGGCAACATTACGCTCATTGTCGACAGCTTCGTACCCCGCTCCGAGCAGAGCCGCATCGCGTCCGCGCTCATGCAGCGCGACAAAAGCGTCGAGCAGGTCGGCTTTCTCGAAAAGCCCGACGACTGCACCTGCATCGCGCGTCTGCAAATGATGGGCGGCGAGTTTTGCGGCAACGCCTCGCTGTCGGCGGCGGCGGTCATGCTCGGCAAGGCAGTCGCGCCCGCAGGGAGCGAATACACCCTGCGCCTTGAGGTCTCCGGAGCGCCCGAGCCGGTCACGATAGTATGCTCGCTCGGCGAGAGCGGCGATTTCTCGGGCTCTGTTTCAATGCCGCTGCCGGAAAGCCTCTCGGAGTATTGCTTTTTTGACGGCTTTGAGTGCTATGATCTCCCCCTCGTGAGATTTCCCGGCATATGCCACGCCATCGTGCACCCCGGCGTTTTATCCGAAGCAGACGCCGAGGCGCTCATCGCCAAATGGTGCGCACAGCTCGGCTCGGACGCGCTCGGGCTCATGTTTTTTGACGAAAAGGAGAGCACACTGCGCCCGCTCATCTACGTTGCCTCGACGGACTCCGCCGTTTGGGAGGGCTCGTGCGCAAGCGGCACCTCGGCGATTGCGGCGCATCTTGCGGAGATAGACGGCGAATACGCCCGCGTCACGCTCCGCCAGCCCCGCGGCACGCTCAGCGCGCAGGCGGAATACGGCGCAGGGAGCATAAGCTCCCTCACTCTGCAAGGCGGCGCTGCGTTTTGCGGCGAGTACTCCGTCGAATTGCCTTGATTTTTTCACATTTTTCGGGTATCCTTGTCATTTGAGGGTATCATCACTCTGAAAGGCGGTAGACCCGAATGAAAAAAAGAATTATCAGCCTGCTGCTCGTGCTGTGCACGCTCGTGTCGCTGTGCGCATGCTCGGGCGGCGGAAGATATAAGGCCGTTAAGACTCTCGGGGAGCAGCAGTATTCCATCGGCTTCAGAAACGGCGATTCGAACTATCACTATATCGACCGTGCTCTGCGTGCCCTGTCCTATGAGGGCAAGATAGACGAAATAAGCCGCAAATGGTTCGGAACGGATAACGCCGTGAGCTTTCCGTCGAAAAAGGACGCGCTCAAGGACCTCGGCTACATTGCCGAGCGCACCTTTATAATCGGCGTTGACCTCGACTCCGCGCCTCTTGCGTTTCAAAGCGGCGAGGAGTACATAGGCTTTGACATCGACCTCGCGCAGGCGGTGTGCGACAGGCTCGGCTGGGTGCTCAAGGTGCAGCCGATCCACTCTGAAAACGCCTTTGTCGAGCTCAACTCCGGCAACATTGACTGCGCCTGGGGCGGCATCGTGCTTGACACACAGTCGAGTAAATACACCGTTCTCGTGACGTATATGTCAACGGACATAGTCCTTGCCGGCAAGGGCACGGACAGCAGCTCCATTCGTAACAAGGTACTGTATATCGGCACAACGCAGTCGGCGCTGGATATCATGAACGAAAGCACCTCGGTCAGCCGAAAGCTCGGTCAGATAACGCGAGTAAACGGCGGCGCGACGGATTACTTCTCCGCGCTTGACGCGGGAAAATGCGACCTCATACTCACGACGGACGCCGCAGTGGATTATTTTAATACGCATTAAAAAAACGCCCCGTGGGGCGTTTTTTTATATTATAAATGCTTATCAAGCTCCTGCTCGACATAGTCAAACTTTTTTACTCTCGGCTTATTTATCACCCTGCCGCGCATCACGACCATGTGCGCGGTGCGCAGGGCGCGAAGGTCTGCGGTGGGGTCTGAATCCGTAACGAGAAGATCGGCGGATTTTCCGACCTCGATGCTGCCGGTCTCACCGTCTATCCCCGCAATGCGCGCATTGACGAGCGTCGCGGTGTGCAGCGCGAAGGTATTCGACACACCGACGTACTTCGTAAAATACGCAAGCTCGCGCCACATATCGTAGTGGGTCACGAACGGGCAGGCGGTATCCGTGCCCAAGCCCACGGGAATGCCGTTTTCGAGCGCACGCTTTGCGCAGTTTATTATGCCGTCGCGCACGATGCGGCCGTTAAATCGGCTCAGCTCCGTCGTATGTGCGATCTCCATGGGAAACTCCGCGCAGGGCACCGCCGGAGAGAGCGTACATATCTGCGCGGCGCCGCGCTCCTTATACAGCTTCAGATGCTCATCGCTCATCTCGGCGCCGTGCTCTATAAAATCAACGCCGTTTTCAAGCGCGGCGGTCATGCCCACGGGGCTTTCGACATGAGCAGCGACCTTGAAGCCGAGCCTGTGCGCCTCGTCGCAGCACGCCTTTATGAGCTCCGGCGGCATTTTCAGCTCGCCCGGCTCGCCCTTGACCTTCGCGTCGAGCACGCCGCCCGTCACCATTATTTTGATAAGATCGGGCTTATCGCGCGCGATCAAGTCGACGTACCTCACGCAATCGTCCTCATTTTTCGCCTCGTAAGCCAAAACGCCCGCCATATGTCCGCCCGGCACGGAGACAGCCTCGTTTGCCGCGAGTATCCTAGGCCCGAGGCGCTTTCCGGAATTTATATCGTCGCGTATGCGTGAGTCAATGTTTCGCAGTCCGCCCACGGTGCGAATGGTCGTAACGCCGCTCATGAGCGCGGTGCGCGCGAATTTATAGCACAAGGAATAAACCACGCTTCGCGTAATTATATTTGACATAAGGAAGTTCACGGACTTTGCATTTTGCTTTTTAGTGTAGTTGGGCATACCCGAGCCGGGCAGATGAACATGCATATTGATAAGCCCCGGCATGAGGTATCTCCCCTCAAGGTCGATCGTTTTGACCTCACCGAAGCCGCTTTCGTCATCCGCTATCGCCGCAATGCGGCCGTTTTCGACAAGCACCGCCGCACGGTGCGCCTTCATGTTTTCGCTGCCGTCGAGCAGCATCGCGTTTACAAGCGCGTATTTCATATACGTTTCCTCCGAATTTATTTATATGTATTATAGCCTCTGAGGCATCATCGTTCAAGTGTTACTGATTTAACAATTTGTTAAGGCTATTAACGCCTTTCTTACCGATATGTTAATAATTCATACGGCACTTTGACCTAATTTGCCTCTTTTTATGGCCGCTTATGAACGAACTATTACCAAACGCAAGTCAAATCGCATAAATTTCTGTAAAGACATCGGCAATGCGTGTTAAGAGGAAGTTAATATCAAGCTAAACCTATTGTAATCAAACTTTTAACAGATAAAATTATTTTCAGCGAAAGCATTTAATTAAAGGAGAGAAAGTTATGGAAAACAATCGCACATCATTTGGCTCCAACTTTGGTTTCCTGATGGCCGCTATCGGTTCTGCGGTCGGTCTGGGAAACATCTGGGGCTTCCCGTACAAGATGGGTATGAGCGGCGGCTTTGCCTTCCTGCTCGTTTACCTCGTCCTCGCGGTATTCGTTGGCCTCGCCGTTATGGTCGGCGAACTTACAATCGGCCGTAAGACCGGCCTGAGCCCTGTTGCTGCATACCGTAAGCTCAGCAAGAAGTTCACCTGGATGGGCTACATGGCAGTTCTCGTTCCCTTCCTCGTACTGTGCTTCTACTTCGTTCTCGGCGGCATGGTCACCCGTTACGCACTCGGCTATCTGACCGCTATCTTCGGTTGGGATACATGGGGCGTCAGCAGCATCGAGCAGTTCTTCGGCGTCTTCATCTGCAACGGCGGCGCAATGGTTCTTTGGACCGCGATCTTCATTGCACTTAACGCATTCGTCGTCGCAGCAGGCGTCGCAGAGGGCATCGAGAAGTTCTGCAAGATCGGCATGCCCGCACTGTTCGTTATGCTTCTCATCGTCATCATCTACGTCGCGATCCA
>CAKTOX010000009.1 GCA_934590355.1 uncultured Oscillospiraceae bacterium | reverse complement strand
GTCTTGTACTCGACGTGTGCGGTGTTGATGGTAATGCCGCGCTCTCTCTCTTCGGGAGCCTTGTCGATGGAAGAGTAGTCGGTGTACTCAGCGCCGCCCTGCAGTGCCAGGTACTTAGTGATAGCTGCGGTCAGAGTGGTCTTGCCATGGTCAATGTGGCCGATGGTACCGATATTGACGTGGGGCAGGGATCTGTCGAATTGCTGCTTTGCCATAATAATAACCTCCGTTAAATTAGTACAAATGGTTTTAATATAACTACTTGTTTATGATGATTTAGCCATTGCGTCCGCCGCGAAGAGACTCCTGAAGGCTCTTCGGAAGCTCGACATAGTGGCTGGGCTCCATGCTGTAGGTCGCACGGCCCTGGGTTTTGCTTCTCAGGTCGGTCGCGTAGCCGAACATGGATGCAAGAGGAACGTTTGCCTCGATCACAGCGGCGCCGTTTCTGATATCGGAGCCGACGATCTGGCCGCGTCTTGCGTTAATATCGCCCATAACGTCGCCCATGTAATCATCGGGAGCCGTTACGACGACCTTCATGATAGGTTCAAGCAGAGTGGGACCTGCCTTTTCGCAGGCTTCCTTGAACGCCATGCTGCCGCAGATCTTGAACGCCATTTCGGACGAGTCTACCTCGTGGTAGGAGCCGTCAATGAGCGTGACCTTAACGTCAACGACCTGATAGCCGGCAAGCACGCCCGACTGCATTGCGCCCTGAATACCCTGATCGACACAGGGAATATATTCCTTAGGGATAGCGCCGCCGGTGATCTTGTTGATGAACTCATAGCCCTTGCCGGACTCGTTCGGCTCAACGGTGATCTTACAATGTGCAAACTGGCCCTTACCACCGGTCTGGCGGACATAGCGGGTATCGACGGTAGCTTCGCGCGTGATGGTCTCCTTATAGGAAACCTGCGGCTTACCGACGTTTGCCTCGACCTTGAACTCGCGCAGAAGTCTGTCAACGATGATCTCAAGGTGGAGCTCGCCCATGCCGGCGATAATGGTCTGACCCGACTCTTCGTCGGTGTAGGTCTTAAAGGTGGGATCCTCCTCGGCCAGCTTCTGAAGCGCGATAGCCATTTTCTCCTGACCTGCTTTGGTCTTGGGCTCGATGGCGACGCGGATAACGGGCTCGGGGAACTCCATGGATTCAAGGATTATGGGATGCTTCTCATCGCACAGGGTATCGCCGGTGGTGGTGTTTTTAAGGCCGACCGCTGCTGCGATATCGCCGGAATACGCGACGGAAAGATCCTCTCTGTGGTTCGCGTGCATCAGCAGAATTCTGCCGATACGCTCGCGCTGACCCTTGGACGAGTTGAGGACGCTCTTGCCTGCCTCAACGGTGCCGGAATAGACACGGAAGAAGCTCAGACGGCCGACAAAGGGGTCGGTCATGATCTTGAATGCAAGTGCGGAGAACGGAGCGTCGTCGGACGCCTCGCGGGTCTCCTCCTCATCGGTCTTGGGATTGGTTCCGGAGATAGCCGGAATGTCAAGCGGCGAGGGCATGTAATCGACGATAGCATCGAGCAGCTTCTGCACGCCTTTGTTTTTGTAGGAAGTGCCGCAGACCACGGGAACCATCTTAACGGCGCAGGTCGCCTTTCTGATGGCTGCGCGGATCATATCCCGCGGAACCTCTTCGCCATCGAGATAAAGCATCATTATCTCATCGTCGAAATCCGAGATAGCTTCCAGCAGATTAGTACGGTATTCCTCAGCCATGTCTCGCATATCCTCGGGTATCTCCTCGGTATGCATATCATTTCCGAGATCATCGTAATAAACGCGGGCATTCATCTCAACCAGATCGATTATGCCACGGAAATCCGCTTCGGCGCCGATCGGGAGCTGGATGGGAACTGCATTACATTTGAGTCTGTCGTGTACCATGTCGAGAACACGGTAAAAGTCCGCGCCCATGATATCCATCTTGTTGACGTATATCATGCGGGGAACATTGTAATGGTCAGCCTGTCTCCAAACTGTCTCGGACTGCGGCTCAACGCCGCCCTTGGCACACAGTACGGTTACGCAGCCGTCAAGAACGCGCAGAGAACGCTCGACCTCAACGGTAAAGTCAACGTGACCCGGAGTGTCAATGATATTGATACGGGTATCGCGCCAATGACAGGTGGTGGCGGCGGAGGTGATGGTGATACCTCTCTCCTGCTCCTGCTCCATCCAGTCCATGGTCGCGGTACCTTCATGGGTCTCGCCGATCTTGTAGTTTACGCCGGTGTAATAAAGAATACGCTCAGTGGTCGTAGTCTTGCCGGCGTCGATGTGAGCCATGATACCGATATTTCTGGTTTTTTCAAGTGAGTACTGTCTTGGCATAATCTTCTCCTGCTAGGATTACCATCTGAAGTGTGCGAAGGCCTTATTGGAGTCTGCCATTTTGTGGGTATCCTCGCGCTTCTTGACAGATGCGCCGAGATTGTTGCAGGCGTCCATGATCTCGCCGGCCAGGCGCTCCTTCATGGTCTTTTCGCCGCGCTTGCGGGCATAGCCGACCAGCCAGCGAAGGCCGAGAGTCTGACGACGTGCAGGTCTTACTTCGATAGGAACCTGATAAGTTGCACCGCCGACACGACGAGCCTTAACTTCGAGGCTGGGCATGATGTTGTTCATTGCTTCGGTGAAGGCGTCAAGGGGCTCCTTGCCGGTCTTCTCCTTGATGATGTCAAAAGCGTCGTAAACGACCTTCTGAGCAACACCCTTTTTGCCGTCCAGCATGATAGCGTTGATGAGCTTTGTCACCAGAACGCTATTGTACATAGGATCGGGTAAAATTTCTCTTTTGGGAACATTACCTCTTCTGGGCACTGTGCTTCCCTCCTTCATTAAAAAATGACTTCACAGGTACTCGGAACGGCTCTGAGCCATTCCGTCTGCGCCCCGAGGTCTAATATTATATAGTAGACAACAGGGCAAAAAATTTTGCTTGTTGGGATAATTACTTCTTTGCAGCCTTGGGTCTCTTCGCGCCGTACTTGGAGCGAGCCTGCATACGACCCGTGACGCCCTGAGCGTCGAGAGTGCCGCGAATGATGTGGTAACGAACACCGGGGAGGTCCTTGACACGGCCGCCGCGGATCATAACAACGCTATGCTCCTGAAGGTTGTGGCCGACACCGGGAATGTATGCGGTGACTTCGTAACCGTTGGTCAGACGTACACGGGCGATCTTACGCAGTGCGGAGTTAGGCTTCTTAGGAGTAGAGGTACGGACTGCGGTGCAGACGCCTCTCTTCTGAGGGGAGCTCAGGTCGGTCTCGCAATTCTTCAGGGTGTTCAGACCCTTCTGCATTGCGGGGGAGTTGGACTTGTAGGTCGACTTCTCTCTGCCTTTTCTCACCAGCTGGTTAAAAGTGGGCAATTTTCATTTCTCCTTTCTTGAAAAATTCCTTGAAATTCAAGGTTTCGCGCGGGTCTGCCGCTTTTGGGCGCAACAATCCCCACACAGATTGAAATTTTAGCATATTCCACAAATTCAGTCAAGAATTTTTTACACAAAAATATGATGAGTTTTTTAATTCATTATGTTTATTTCGCTTTTTGAGAATTTAAACGGCAAAAGTGTGCATTGATTTTCGTCGAATTTTGTGTTATATTTGTGTGGTTTAAATTCCGTTACTTCAAAATCTGAAAGGACTGTTTTACTATGAAACCGAAATTCGACGGCTATGCATCCCGGTATGACGCATGGTTCATGGAAAACGACAAGCTTTTTACCAGTGAGCTGCTTCTTTTTAAAAAGGCCATAGGCGATGTTTCCGGCAAGCGCGTGCTGTCCGTCGGCTGCGGCAGCGGCCTGTTTGAGAGCATGATCGACCGCAGCGGCATTGAGGGTATCGAGCCCTCCCGCGACATGGGCGCGATCGCACAGAAGCGCGGTGTCAATGTCATTGAGTTCGGCGCGATCGAGGATGCCGAGCTTGAGGAAAACGCATACGACATGATCTATCTCAACGGCAGCTCCAGCTACATGGAGGATCTTGAGTACGCCTTCAATATCTGTAAAAAGGCACTCAAGCCGGGCGGAAAATTCGTTTCCCTCGACGTTCCCAAGGAGAGCGCCTTCGGCTTCATGTATCTGCTTGCCAAGGAAGCCGGCACGTTTGACCACCCCTCGCTCAACGGTGTCATGCCCTCGCTTCCCTATCCTCTCGAACTGTGCTGCGCGGGCGTATGGCACTCCACGGAGGAGAAGATCGACGCGCTCAAGGCGCTCGGCTTCCACGATTTCGATTTCTACCAGACGCTTCTCAGAAACCCCATGTACACCAACGAAGAGATCGAGGAAGTCGTCCCCGGCTACAAGAGCGGCGGCTATGTCGCAATAATCGCACACAAATAAATTCTCAGCGCGCTTTTTGAGTTTTAAACGCAAAAGCGCGCTTTTTATCTATAGATTTCTTTCATCTTTATGGTAAAATAAAATCGGAAGAACAATAAAAAGGAGGCATACTATGGGAAGAAAAATTTTGAGTCTTATGCTTGCCGCGCTGATGCTCATAACGGCAGTGCCGACGGTGTGCGCCGATGGCGGCGTCGTAAACGGTACGGTGCGCTACTGCTCCGGTCACGGCAGCGAGAACGATCACGACTACGAAACGTATTTTTCGTACAGTGACGAATACTTCGCAAAAAGCGGCTACGTCTATCGGCAGGATCTTGCCGAGGCCTCGCTCGCGCTCGCGCTTGCAGCTTTCTCGAGCAAGGACGCCGAGACGCTCGACGACGAGGACCGCAATTTTGTGTCCATGATGCAGCAGTGCGGCTTTGAAAACATCTCGTCAAACGAGTGGTTCGGCAAAAAGCCCGAAATGAACTCCATCGGCGTATGTGCCGCAAGCAAGAGCATCGTCGATAACGGCACCGGCTACACGCTTATCGCGCTCGGCATACGCGGCAACTTCTACCGCCGTGAGTGGGGCGGAAACGCGGTCGTAGGCGCTGCAGGCGATCACGAGGGCTTCACGCTTGCAAGCACTCAGGCGCTTGATTATCTCAAGCAGTACATTTCCGACAACTCCATCACGGGTCCCGTCAAGCTCTGGATAGCCGGCTACAGCCGCTCGGCAAGCGTTGCAAATCTCGTTGCGGCACAGCTTGACCGCGGGTACGAGCTCGGCAGCGCCAAGCTCATGCGCCACGACCTGTACTGCTACTGCTTTGAGCCGCCCATGGGCACCACCGCAGGCGATACCGATGCGCTCATTTTCAGGAACATACACAACGTTATTAACGAAAACGATCTTATTACCTACGTTCTCTTCGACAAGTGGGGCTTCTCGCGCTACGGCACAGACCACAGCTACCCCACCCGCGGCGACGCGGATTATGAGCAGCTCAAAGCTGCCATGGTCGAGGAGTTTAACACCATACCAAACAACGGCGGAGAATATTCCATCGACGATTTTAAATACATCGGCATAAGCTCCTCCGCGCCCGGCTCGAAAATGACGCAGAAGCAGTATTACAAGCTGCTGACCGAGGCGATGACAACGGATTTCGTCGCATCGCGTGAGGACTACGTCGGGAACGTGCAGGACAGTCTTTCCGAGGCAGTCGCCGTTTGGTTTGACAGAAAGCAGTTTGATTTTGAGCTCGTGCTCAGGATATTTGCCGGCAAGCTCAAGGACAATTTCTTTGACATTTTGGCAGGCTACGACGGCGGAGATATTCAAAGCTGCGACGCCTACAAGACCGTCGAGGAGTTGTTTTTTGAAAGTCTCAACGAGGCTGGCATAACCGAGTTTAACGCCGAGCAGGCACGAAACGCACTGCGCGTATTGCTGACAAGGCTCACGACGCTCATGGTAAAGCACCCCGACGTTGCGCTGACGCTTCTGGCGAACATTTCCCCCATCATGTCCGCACACTATGTCGAGACCTGCCTTGCATGGATGCACACGCTGCCCGACGACTACATGACGGCCAAGGCCGAAGCGCCTCTGCTCGACGGCATTTTCTCCGATGTGGGCGGCGATGCGTGGTATGCGCAGGCTGCGGTGTATAATCTTCTCGGCGGCACGATGGTCGGAGTCGGTAATAATCGCTTTGCGCCCGACACGGACGTATCGCGCGCCATGCTCGCAGCCGTGCTCTACCGTTTGGCAGGACAGCCCGCGGTGAACGAAAACGCGCCGTTTAACGACGTTTCGGACGGCACATGGTACTCCGACGCCGTTGCTTGGGCATATAAAAACGGCGTTGTGAACGGTTACCCCGACGGCAGCTTCAAGCCGCACGAGTCGGTCAGCCGAGAGGACGCCGCCGCCATGCTTTACCGCTATGCAGGCTCCCCCACCGCATCCGCAGGGCTTGACGCCTTCCCCGATGCGTCCGCAGTGAGCCTCTACGCACGCCCTGCCCTGAGCTGGACAAGCAGCCTCGGAATAACGGTCGGCTACGACGACGGCTGCTTGCATCCCGAAAGCTTTGTAACGCGTGCTCAAATGGCATCAATAATACAGCGCTTTTGCGAGGCGTAATGATATAAAGTAATAATCGGATATAAAAACTGCTGCACGATGTGCAGCAGTTTTTTCGTTATCCTAAGATGCTTTCCACGGCGGTAACGAGTTCATTTGCGTCCTTTATTCGATATCAAAGCGCATCGTCACCCGAGGAATAGGCATAACATCAATTATTGAAGATCATGATCTTGTAACTTCCAAATCGGAGAAAATGCACAAAGAAGCCGTCCAAAGGACGGCTTCTTAGCGTGTCAAAAAAGTCTGTGACTTTTTTTCACGCTGAAAAAACGCCACTTTTTTTGTGAAGCTTACGCTTCGCGAAAAATCTCGCTTCGCTCGTCAAAAAGCCTGATAGCTCAGGCGTTTTTGATGGCTATAATCCAACTTGAGGCGGGCCTTTTCTCGCTGCGGCTCGGTCACGGCGCGGCTCTGACATGCCCCCGGCATGTCATTCACTCCCGCGCCGCCGCTTCGCTACCCCTCAAACTCCCCCCGCTGCGCGGTTATCTTTCCTCCGCAGCATAGGTTCCTCAACAGTCCGAAAGAAGCCGTCCTTTGGACGGCTTCTTTGAAATTCTATTAGCTTAGAGTGCGTTTGTCTTTCCGACAAGTGCAGAGAGGTCAACATACTCTGCCGGATCGTCGGCGACGGTCTCGTCGGTTTTTTCCTCAAAATCGCGGTACATGGTAAGACCGGTACCGGCGGGAATGAGCTTGCCGATGATGACATTCTCCTTCAGACCGACAAGGTGGTCGACCTTGCCCTTGATCGCAGCCTCGGTGAGCACCTTGGTGGTCTCCTGGAAGGACGCTGCCGACAGGAAGCTCTCGGTTGCGAGCGAGGCCTTGGTGATACCCATGAGAAGCTGGGTATAGGTCGCCTTGGCGAGACCCTCCTCGCCTGCCGCGATGCGCTCGTCGATCTTGCGGTTTGCTGCCTTGAGCTCGCCGATATCGACGGTCGCGCCGGAAAGAAGCTCGGTGCTGCCGGAATCCTCGACCTTGACCTTACGCATCATCTGACGGACGATGATCTCGATATGCTTATCGTTGATGTCAACGCCCTGCTGACGGTAGACCTTCTGGACTTCCTGAATGATATAGGTGCGAACGCCGGGACGGCCGAACTCATCGTCGTCGATGCCGCGGATGCGCAGGACATCGTGCGGGCTGAGTGCGCCGCTGGTGAGCTCCTGACCCTTATCGACATGTTCGCCGTTCTTGACGAGGATGCCTGCCGAGTGGGGCACGGTGTAAACTCTGGTGTCGCCCTCTTCCTCGCTGATGACGCTGATCGCAAACAGTGCGCCCTTCTTGGTCTCCTCGATGGAGACTGTGCCGGAAATTTCGGCAAGGACAGCCATCTTCTTGGGCTTGCGCGCCTCGAAAAGCTCTTCGACACGGGGAAGACCCTGAGTGATGTCGTCGCCGGCGACGCCGCCGGTATGGAAGGTACGCATGGTAAGCTGAGTACCGGGCTCGCCGATGGACTGTGCGGCTATTACGCCGACAGCTTCGCCTGCGCTTACGGGCTGGCCGATAGCGAGGTTTATGCCGTAGCACTTGGCGCAAACGCCGGTGCGTGCTTCGCAGGACAGGACGCTGCGGATGAGAACGCGGTCGATGCCGTGCGCCTCAAGAACGTCCGCATCTGCCGGCATGAGCATATGATCGGTGTCAAACAGCACCTCGCCGGTCTGCGGATCACAGATGGGCACTGCCGGGAAGCGGCCGTGAATGCTGGTGCCGTAGGACTGGACGAGCTGACCCTTTTCGTAGATAGCCGAAGCCCACACGCCGTCGGTGGTGCCGCAGTCGGGCTCGCGGATAATAACGTCCTGGCAGACATCGACCATTCGGCGGGTAAGGTAACCGGAGTCGGCGGTACGAAGCGCGGTATCGGCAAGGCCCTTTCGTGCGCCTCGGGAGGAGATGAAGTACTCCAGAACGCTCAGGCCTTCACGGAAGTTTGCCTTGATGGGGATCTCGATGGTCTTACCGGAGGTGTTAGCCATAAGGCCGCGCATACCGGCAAGCTGACGGATCTGGTTCATGGAGCCACGAGCACCGGAGTTCGCCATCATGTAGATGGGGTTGTAGGTGTCGAGGCAGTTCTGAAGGGCGTTGGTGACGTCCTTGGTGGTCTTTTCCCACTCGGAAACAACGAGGCGGTAGCGCTCGTCGTCGGTGATGAAGCCGCGCTTGAACTGACGCTCGATTGCAACGACCTTGCCCTCGGTCTCGTTAATGAGGGTCTTCTTCGCCTCAGGAACGGTCATATCGGCGATGGAGATCGTGATAGCGCCCTTGGTGGAATACTTATAGCCCATGGCCTTGATGCCGTCAAGCACCTCGGCGGAGATGGTGAAGTCGTGCTTTTTGATGCAGCGGTCGATGATATCGCCCAGCTGCTTCTTGCCGACCTGGAAGCTTATCTCGTAATCGAAAGCGTGCTCGGGATCGCTGCGGTCAACATAGCCGAGATCCTGGGGTATCTTCTCGTTGAAGATGATGCGGCCGACGGTGCTCTCGATTACCTTGCTCTTCTCGACGCCGTCAAAGGTCTTGCTCACACGAACAAGAATAGGTGCGTGCAGACCGATGTCGCCCTGGCTGTAAGCCATGACCGCCTCGCTCGGGTCGCGGAAGATGACAACGGGCTTGTAGCTCGGCGCCTTGCCGCCCTCGGCGAGAGCCTTTTCCTCTGCCGCGAGGTAATCGTCTGCGTCACCGACCTCCTCACGGGGCAGGTCGGTGTCGCCCGGATCCATGACGAACACGGTCTCCGCGCCCTTTTCCGCCTTGCCCATGCGCTTCATGGTCAGGTAGTAAGAGCCGAGGATCATATCCTGAGTAGGAACGGTTACGGGGTGTCCGTCCTGCGGGCGCAGGAGGTTGTTTGCCGAAAGCATGAGGATGCGCGCCTCGGCCTGAGCCTCCGCGGACAGCGGGACGTGGATAGCCATCTGGTCTCCGTCGAAGTCGGCGTTATATGCGGTACATACCAGCGGGTGGAGCTTGAGCGCTCTGCCCTCAACGAGGATGGGCTCGAACGCCTGAATGCCCAGACGGTGCAGCGTAGGTGCACGGTTGAGCAGCACGGGGTGCTCCTTGATGACGACCTCGAGCGCGTCCCAAACCTCGGTGCGCTGCTTATCGACCATCTTCTTTGCGGATTTGATGTTGTTCGCGGCGCCGTCCTCAACGAGCTTTTTCATGACGAACGGGCGGAACAGCTCGATAGCCATTTCCTTGGGAACGCCGCACTGGTAGATCTTGAGGTCAGGACCGACGACGATAACGCTTCGTCCGGAGTAGTCGACACGCTTACCCAGAAGGTTCTGGCGGAAGCGTCCCTGCTTGCCCTTGAGCATATCCGACAGCGACTTAAGTGCGCGGGAGTTTGCGCCGGTGACGGCTCTGCCGCGGCGGCCGTTGTCGATAAGTGCGTCGACCGCTTCCTGAAGCATGCGCTTCTCGTTGCGCACGATGATGTCGGGAGCGTTGAGCTGAATAAGTCTCTTGAGACGGTTATTGCGGTTGATGACGCGGCGGTAGAGATCGTTCAGGTCGCTCGTTGCGAAGCGGCCGCCGTCAAGCTGTACCATCGGGCGGATTTCGGGCGGGATGACCGGCAGAATGTCGATTATCATCCACTCGGGCTTATTGCCGCTCTGACGGAATGCCTCGACGACCTCAAGACGCTTGACGAGCTTTGCCTTCTTCTGACCGGAGGCGTTTGCAAGCTCCTCTCTGAGCTGTGCGGAAAGCTGCTCGCAGTCGATCTGCTGAAGGAGCTTTTTGATTGCCTCTGCGCCCATTCCGGCGTCAAAGTCGTCTTCGTACTTCTCGCGCATATCGCGGTACTCTTTTTCGGTGAGTATCTGGCACTTTTCCAGCGGCGTGAAGCCGGGGTCGGTGACTATATAATTTGCAAAGTACAGAACCTTCTCGAGCACTCTCGGAGTGAGGTCGAGAAGCAGACCCATGCGGCTGGGTATGCCCTTGAAGTACCAAATGTGAGATACGGGGGCAGCCAGCTCGATGTGGCCCATGCGCTCGCGGCGAACCTTGCTCTTGGTGACTTCGACTCCGCAGCGGTCGCAGACCTTGCCCTTGTAGCTGATCTTCTTATACTTGCCGCAGTGGCACTCCCAGTCCTTGGTCGGTCCGAAGATCTTTTCGCAGAAAAGACCGTCGCGTTCGGGCTTGAGGGTGCGGTAGTTAATGGTCTCGGGCTTGGTGACTTCGCCGGAGGACCATGAAAGGATCATTTCAGGGGAGGCTATGCCGATTTTGATGGCGTCAAACGGTGTAAAACTCATTATTATTCATCCTCCTCGCTGTAATCATCGGACAAAAATCCGAAATCGTCATCGTCGGACTCTGGGATGTCCTCAATGGTGTATCCCTCCGCTTCGATCTCCTCGTCGCCGGAGACCGCGTCGTACATCTCGTCCTTCATCTTCGGGATGAACTCGTCCTCATCGTCGTCCTTGAGCTCGATCTCCTGTCCGTCCTTATCCAGAACGCGGATATCAAGACACAGCGACTGAAGCTCCTTGACAAGGACCTTGAACGACTCGGGCACGCCGGGCTGCGGGATGTTGTTTCCCTTGACGATGCTCTCGTAGGTGCGGACACGGCCGGTAACGTCGTCGGACTTGACGGTGAGTATCTCCTGCAGAGTGTATGCCGCGCCGTATGCCTCCAGCGCCCAAACCTCCATTTCGCCGAAGCGCTGACCGCCGAACTGCGCCTTGCCGCCGAGAGGCTGCTGAGTAACAAGGCTGTAGGGGCCGGTGCTACGGGCGTGGATCTTATCATCGACCAGATGGTGGAGCTTAAGGAAGTAGACCCAGCCAACGGTGACGTCATTATCAAATTTTTCGCCTGTACGACCGTCGTACAGAACGCTCTTGCCGTCCTCGCGCAGACCCGCCTGACGCAGAGTCTCGCGGATGGTGGCCTCGTTTGCGCCGTTAAAGATAGGCGTTGCGACCTTCCAGCCGAGTGCCTGAGCAGCGTAGCCGAGGTGGACCTCGAGTACCTGACCGATGTTCATTCGGGAAGGAACGCCCAGCGGGTTCAGAACGATGTCCAGCGGGGTGCCGTCGGGCAGGTACGGCATATCCTCACGCGGGAGGATGCGGGAAACGACGCCCTTGTTGCCGTGGCGGCCTGCCATCTTATCGCCGACGGAGATCTTGCGCTTCTGGGCGATGTAGACGCGGACGACCTGATTTACGCCGGGGCTCATCTCGTCGCCGTTTTCGCGGGTGAATACCTTGACGTCAACGATGATGCCGCTCTCGCCGTGTGGGACCTTGAGCGAGGTGTCGCGCACCTCTCTTGCCTTCTCGCCGAAGATGGCGCGAAGCAGTCTTTCTTCTGCGGTGAGGTCGGTCTCGCCCTTCGGGGTGACCTTGCCGACGAGAATATCGCCTGCACGGACCTCGGCGCCGACAGTGATGATGCCGCGCTCGTCAAGATACTTGAGCGCATCGTCGCCTACGCCGGGGATATCGCGGGTGATCTCCTCGGGTCCGAGCTTGGTGTCACGAGCGTCGCACTCGTATTCCTCAACGTGCAGGGAGGTGAAAACGTCCTCCATGACAAGGCGCTCGTTAAGCAGGATAGCGTCCTCGTAGTTGTAGCCTTCCCAGGTCATAAAGCCGACAAGAATGTTCTTGCCGAGGGAGATCTCGCCGTTCTTGGTGCTCGGGCCGTCTGCAATGACGTCGCCCTCGTGAACGCGCTCGCCGAGAGACACGATTGGTCTCTGGTTGACGCAGGTGCCCTGGTTGGAGCGGGCAAACTTAATGAGCTTGTAGTTCTTGACCTCGCCGCTGTCATACTTGATGGCGATGTTCTGTGCATCGGAGCGGACGACCTCGCCGTCGCCCTCTGCGACAACGACAACGCCGGAGTCAACGGCGCACTTGTGCTCTATGCCGGTCGCAACGATAGGCTCCTGGGTGACCATAAGGGGAACCGCCTGACGCTGCATGTTCGCGCCCATCAGAGCACGGTTAGCGTCGTCGTTCTCGAGGAACGGGATCATTGCGGTTGCAATGGAGACCATCATGCGGGGGCTTATGTCGATGTAATCGACTCTCTCTCTGTCGACCTCGACGATCTCGTCGCGGTGGCGGCAGGTGATACGCTTATTGATGAGGCAGCCGTTTTCGTCGCGCGGCTCGGTTGCGGGAGCGACGATGTAGTTATCCTCCATGTCGGCGGTCAGGTAATCCACCTGATCGGTGACGCGGCAGGTGCCCTTCTCGACCTTCTGGAACGGCGCCACGAGGAAGCCGTACTCATTGGCTCTTGCGTAGGAAGCGAGATAGGAGATAAGGCCGATGTTCGGGCCTTCGGGAGTCTCTATCGGGCAGAGACGGCCATAGTGGCTGTAGTGAACGTCACGGACGTCAAACGATGCTCTCTCGCGGCTCAGACCGCCGGGGCCGAGTGCCGACATACGGCGCTTATGAGTAAGCTCGGACAGGGGGTTGGTCTGATCCATGAACTGAGAAAGCGGGCTGGAGCCGAAGAACTCCTTTATTGCTGCCGTTACGGGGCGGATGTTTATGAGGCTCTGCGGAGTGACGATGTCGAGATCCTGCAGGGTCATGCGCTCGCGGATGACGCGCTCCATACGGCTGAAGCCGATGCGGAACTGATTCTGAAGCAGCTCGCCGACGCAGCGAACGCGGCGGTTGCCGAGGTGGTCGATGTCGTCCTTATCGCCGATGCCGTAAGCAAGGCAGTTGAGGTAGTTGACGGATGCGAACATATCGTCAACTACTATGTGCTTGGGAATGAGAACGTCAATATTCTCAAGGATAGCTTCCTTGAGAGCGTCGCCGGAATACTGCTCCATGAGGCTCTTGAGAACGATGGCGCGCACCTTCTCCTTGATGCCCAGCTCCTCGGGGTCGATGTCGACCATGCTCCGGAGGGGAACCATGCCGTTGGAGAAAACCTTGACGAGCTTGCCGTCAACGTCGAGGCTGACCTCGATAACGCCGGCGGCGTCGATCTTATCCGCCAGCTCGCGGGAGACTATCTCGCCCTCGTCGGCAAGGATCTCGCCGGTGGCGGGGTCTGCAACGGGCATTGCGAGCTTGAAGCCGTTGATCCTGCCGCGCAGAGCCAGCTTCTTATTGAACTTATAGCGGCCGACGTTGGAGATGTCATAGCGGCGGCGGTCAAAGAACAGGCTCTCGAGCAGGGTCTCGGCGCTTTCGACCGTCGGGGGATCGCCCGGGCGCAGCTTGCGGTAGATCTCCATCAGGCACTCGTCACGGCCGGTGGTCGTGTCCTTGTCGATGGTGACGTTTATACGCTCGTCATCGCCGAATATCTCCTTGAGGCGCTCGTTGGTGGTGGCGCCCATGATGGGGTCGGGAGTGCAGGAAAGCCAGGTCTCGGGCCTTGCCTCGTCATACTTGCCCATTGCCTTGAGGAACCATGTTATCGGCAGCTTGCGGTTTTTGTCGATGCGGACATAGAAGGTGTCGTTTGCATCGGTCTCATACTCAAGCCATGCGCCGTGATACGGGATAACGGTGGCTGCGTAAAGGCTCGTCATGCTGCGGTCGGTGGTCTTATCATAGTACACACCGGGGCTGCGGACGATCTGGGAAACGATAACACGCTCGGCGCCGTTGATTATAAACGTACCGCCGGCGGTCATGAGCGGGAAGTCGCCCATGAATATCTCCTGCTCCTTGATCTCCTCGGTCTCAAGGTTGCGCAGGCGCACGCTGACCTTCAAAGGCGCGGCATACGTTGCATCGCGTGCCTTGCACTCTTCCTCGGTGTACTTGGGCTTTTCGTCCATGGAATAGTCCACAAAGCTCAGCTCGAGCTTTCCGGAATAGTCCGTGACGGCGTCGGTATCCCTGAACACCTCGCGCAGACCGGTCTCGAGGAACCACTTGTAGCTCTTCTTTTGGATCTCCAGCAGGTTGGGCATGTCCTGGATCTCTTCATACCGTGCAAAGCTCTTTCTGAGAGTTTTGCCGTAGAGAACATCTTTTGGCATTCGCGCACACTCCTTAATCGTAATTTAGAACGCCCGGGTGAGTTGGAACTTTCATTCACCACGGTGTTGTATTTACGTTTTGTTGATGGTATATTGTGAGTGTAAAGACTGGGGTACCAGCCGTTACTCCACAAGATAACATAGCAAGTTATTCTATCATTGTATATATAGCTATGTCAAGAAATATTTTGTGAAAAATGAATTTTTCAGCGACTGCTATAATCGGCAGCCGCTTTTTTGTTATTTTTGACCGGAAACGGAGGGTTTTATGGAGCCTTTTACCGCTGCTGCACTTATTATCATATTCGCGCTCGGCATGGTACTGCTGTGGCGCGAGGGGCTTTTGTCGGAGAGGCATCTTTTGGTGTGCGCTCTCGTGATGACTGCCGCCGCGCTTGTCATAAGGGGAATTTGCTTTCCTGCGCAGAGTGATGACTACATAACGTTTCTTGCGCGGTGGACTCAGTATTTCCGCGATAACGGCGGGTTTGCCGCGCTCGGCACTTTTCCGGGGAATTATAATCCTCCTTATATGTATTTCCTCGCCCTGTTTTCATACTTCGATATTTCGGAGCTTTATCTCATAAAGACGCTGTCGGTGCTGTTTGACGTGCTTTTGGCGTGGAGCTGCGTGAAGCTGCTGTCCGTGTTTACGCAGTCCAAGCCCCGACTGCTGGCGGTGTTTCTTGCGGTCATGTATCTGCCGACCGTCACCGCAAACGGAGCATACTGGGCACAGTGCGACAGCATATACACCTTCTTCGCGGTCCTCGCTTTATATCTTGGGCTGCGCGGTCGCGGTGCGCTGTCGATGGTATCGCTCGCGGCATCTCTGGCATTTAAGTTACAGGCTGTGTTTGTGATGCCCGCGTTTTTCGTGCTGCTCGTCGAAAAAAGGATCAGATGGCGCGACGTGCTCGTCTTCCCCGCCGCGTATATAGTTTTCATGCTGCCGGCGGTGCTTGCGGGAAAGCCGCTGTGGGATACTCTGACGCTTTACGTCTCGCAGGCGGGCACAGTGGGCGATGCGATGAATTATAACGCCCCGTCGCTGACTTCCATGTTCACATGGAGCGGCGACACGGCGCTGAGCGCAAGGCTTCTCGTAATTGCGGCGTTTATCCTCGTCGTCATCGTATATGCAGCGGCGATATTTTACCGCGACAGGCTCAACGATCGCGCGATATTCGGCCTGACGCTCATTCTCGCCGTCGGTATCCCCTATCTGCTGCCGCATATGCATGACAGGTATTTTTACGCCGCGGGGATGCTCATGGTCGTGCTCGCGTGCTCCGACCTGAGATTTACGGCGGCGGCTGTGCTTGCAGAGCTTGCGTCGCTGCACTGCTACTATGCATATTTTGCGCGGCGCTATCTCGTTCACCCTCGCATCGGAGGCGAATTTATGCTCTTCGCGCTGGTGCTTTGCATAATCTACACGGCTGTCAATATTCGCAAAAACAGATTTTTTAAAATTACTTCTTGACATTCTCGTTTTCTCTGCTATAATAACTCTTGCCTTTGACAAAAGGAAATGCGAGAGTGCTGGAACAGGTAGACAGGCACGTTTGAGGGGCGTGTGTCAACCGACGTGGGAGTTCAAGTCTCCTCTCTCGCACCACTGAAAACGACTCATCCGAAAAGATGGGTCGTTTTTTTAGTTTTTATATCAGGCATAGAGAAACCCGGCTCATCGTGCTTTGATGAGTCGGGTCATTATTTTATGCGCCGAAGTAAATGAACATGACGGCAAGATACGCAATGTACAGCGCGCCTATGAGCCGGCCTATCCACTTTTTAAATCTGCCGCAGGCGAGCGCCGGTATCATGGCGGCGCAGGTTATGACGAGGCAGGCGGGGATATCGAGCACCATCCCCTGCGCCTCGACCGCCATGGGCTTGCCCTGAAGCAGGGCGCAAAGCGGCATGATGAGCGTCAGATCCATGATGTTCGCGCCGATGATATTGCCGACCGACAGCGAGGACTGCTTTTTTCTTATGGCGGTTATCGTCGTGACGAGCTCGGGCAGCGAGGTGCCGATCGCGATCATGGTCGCCGCGATTACGGAGTCGGGAACGCCGATGAGCTCTGCAAGCTCGGAGCCGTTATCAATGAGAAGCTGCGCGCCGATGACTATCGCAGCCGCGCCGAAAACGAACTTGCCGACGTTAGTGACGACCGTTCTGCCGCTGACCTCGGGGCGCTCGGACACATCGCCCTCGCTTCCCTGCTCATGCTTTGCGGCAATGATGCTCTCAGTCATGAAGCCGACAAAAATGAGCATGATGACGATGCTCTCAACGACGGAAAGTGAGCTGTCGCGCGTGAACGCAAACAGCATCGCAATAGCTCCTACGAGCAGGCAGGCCTTGACCGCGAACTGCCGTCTGGTCATGGCGCACGACATACACACGAGCGAAAGGCACATTATGAGTCCCGTGTTCGCCGTGACAGAGCCTACCGCATTGCCCACCGCGATGTCGGCATTGCCCTCGAACGCGGAAAAGACGGAGACGAGCATCTCCGGCATGGTCGTAGCGAAGCTCACGACGGTAGCGCCGATGATGAACTTGGGAATACCCGAGGCTTCCGCTATCCATGTCGCGGCATCAACAAAAAGGTCGCCGCCCTTGATAATGCATATAAGTCCGACAGCGAATAAAACTATGACGAGAAAAAGCGTGTTTCCGGTGAAATCAAGACCCATAAAAGCCGACCCCTTATCTTCATTAAAGTAATAACAAAAAAGAGACCTCCGCACGGCCGACAGTCGTGCTAAAAGTCTCATTACCTACAAAAACAGGCGCGTGGCCACCGGCTTTCGCACCGGGGGTGTGTTGACCACGCTTTATAATTACTCCCTTTTAACGACGAAGCATTTTATCACGAGACACGGCGCTTGTCAAGGCGCGTCTGCCGAGCCTGACACGGTGTTCAGCCTTGAACTTGGTGTTTAACGCTATACACCTAATCCATGCCTTCCAAAATTTTGTGTTGCATTATATATCCGATTTGCGTATAAATCAAGCTCTTTTTTGTCGTTTAGAAGAAATTTCGTAATTTTTTCGGCATATTGCTCATTTTCACATGTCATGTCAGTTCATCATGTACAAATCTTAAAAAATCCCAATAATTCAATTGCTTTTTTGTTAACAATTTGCTATTATTATACGCGATAAGCTGCGCACGGTCATAATTTGTTCATGATTTGGCGGCGAAAATTTATACTATCTTTATATTATATGGAGGTATAGCATGAAGAAAAACAATCTGAAGCGTTTTCTCGCTTCCCTTTTGGCTGTTCTGATGCTTGCATCGGCCACGGGCATGTCCCCTGCCGTGTTTGCAGACTGGGGCGACTCTGCAAGGGCGGGAATCGGCACATTGGCTGCAAAGTCCGGCGAAAAGATCGTTCTCAATGGCGAAAGATTTGAGATCAAAATTCCTTACAAAGACGGAAGCATAGATACTGACGCTCTTAAGAAGTTAGTTTTTGAAACTTGCGTCAATGTTTCGGACTCTAACCCCAGTGATCTCACTTACGACAACAAAAATCTGTCTATTGAGAAAAAAGGTTCTGATGATTTAATATTTCATAGTCTCAGCAGTATTACCGATGGTGAAACTTGCAAAGTCAGGTTTCAATACAAAGTTAGCGCTATTAAGTATGTTAATGCAACCTGCGATATCACCTTTATCGGACGTGATGAGGCTCCGTTTAAGTTTAACTCTGAGATTACCGAGCTTGGTATTGTATACGTCAAAGACTCTTCCATTAACTACGAAGCAACTGCCCAGCGCATCCGCGAAGCACTCGTTACTGCGACCGGCGACATCTCCATCGATAACATTGCGGTCGAGTACAATAATTTTACCGATACTACCCCTAATTTCGTTTCCCTTGATGACAAAACCAATCTATTCAAACCTTTTGGTCTTGGTCAGTTCACCATTCGTCTGAGTTGGACCGGCAACAATGAATACAAAGCATATAATCAGACGAAAAGCATCAACTTCGTTGACAACCGCATTCAGAGTACCATCGTTTTCAAAGAAAACGCTACCATTACCTACAATATGGACGCCGCTGCTCAGAAAGAGGCTATCATAAAAAATGCTATCGACTATGAACAGTCCAAGCTTCCCGCAGAAACCGGTGTTAATGATTTCACCGTCAAAATCAATGGTAAAGAAATTCCCGACGCCAAGCTGGATGCCGGTGAAAATCAGACTATTTACATAAGCTACAACGGTAACGTAGATTACAAGCCCAGCGAGGATGCAGAATGCACCATAAACGTTGAGAAGGCCAATGTTAAGGTCAGCGTAACTCCCATCAGCAAGATTTATGCCGGTCAAGATATCGACCGCGACACCTTCTACACGCTTAATCCTAATGATCCTGAGCTTGATGTTTATATCTTCTTTGTCGGCTTTAATGTCAATAAGGAAACTTGCGTAAGCCTTAAGCTTAGCGAAAAGCAGGAAAAGCTGATTGATGCAATCAGCGATGTCCAGCAGAAATTTTTTGATACATTCAAGATAGATGGCGTTACGCTGAAGGCAAAGCTTCAAAAGGGAATGACCCTTAGCGAACTGAGACAGGTCATAAATGACGTGGTTAATAATGACTTTATGATGGGGTTGCTGAAGTTAGCTGGTTACGATGTAGAAACTATCAAGAGCATTATAACCGCTATTGATAAGCTCACCGATATCTCCGTCATCAACGACAACACCATAATTTCAATAGGCATTCCTGCTCATGCCGGCATCTATTCTGCAACAGCAATCGCAGTGGGTAAGAACTACGAAACCGGCACCGGCACCGGCACGCTCATCATTCTCAAAAACTGGAAGAATGTAAAGCTGGAAAAAACTGATGTGATTGATAATGGCAAAATCACAGTTTCCGATGCAGAAGCAATTCGCAACGGAGAGAAGCAGCTTTGCATGCTCACCCAGAACGGCGAACCTCTCAACAGTTCTTCTGCGGGCGCGATCCACTACTGGTTCACCGGTGTTGGCAAGCTCTACGCAAAGAGTGAAATGCCCACCGCTCCCGGAAAGTACATCGTTACCGTTTCCGTCCGCGGCGGCGACTTCTACGCACTGCCCAAGACCTTTACCTTCACGATCGTTCCCGATCCCGCACCCGAAGTAACTCCCGAAGCATAATTTAACACAGCATTTGACCGGTCGGTTTTCCGACCGGTCTTTTTTATGTATATTACCGCTGCCGCGGCGCAAAATATCTCCAAAACCAAAAGGAGGCTGCTTCATGCGAAAATACATTGCGGCTATGTCCGCGGCGCTTGCGCTGTGCGTCGGAGTGCTGCCCGTCATTGCCGAAAACTCCGCGCCGGTGGCGGAAAATTTCGAGTTTGAGACCTACCGCGAGATCTCGTTCGGGGCGCAGCTCGCTGCGGTCGATCCCGAGGGCGACACCGTGAGCTTCGAGATCACGACCCCGCCCAAAAAGGGCAAGCTCGACCTCGACGAGGACGGACATTTTGTCTACTCCCCCGCCGAGGGCAAAAAAGGCAGGGACTATTTCGGCTACCGCGCCGTCGACTCCGAGGGCAATCGCTCGCAGGAGGGCACGGTGGTGATAAAAATTTCGAAAAAAAGCCCCGTTTGCTACGTTGACATGGACGGCAGCGCAAGCCATTGCAGCGCGGTGAAGCTGGCAGAGTGCGGCGCCTTCGTCGGCAAGCGGCTCGGCGGAGATTACTATTTTGAGCCCGAGAGCAGCCTCACGCGCGGCGAATTTCTCGCGCTGTGCATGAGCGTTACGGGCGCGGACACGCTCGGCGGCGTGGTGAGCACGGGCTTTGCCGACGATGCGCTGATCCCCGCGTGGCTCAAAGGCTGCGTTGCGAGCGCGGTCAGCGACGGCGTAATTAAGGGACGGCGCGGCGCGGACGGAGTTTATTTTGACGCAGGCAGCACGGTCACGCGCGCCGAGGCGGGAGTTATGCTCGACAGGCTGCTCAGGCTCACGGACGTGGGCTGGCTCAACGCGGGCGAGGGCGTTCCCGCATGGGCTGCGCAGGCCGCGGCAAACCTCGGCGCGTGCAGCATACCGTCGGCCATGGACGGCGCACCGCTCACGCGCGCGGAGGCCGCCGATATGCTCGCAGCGGCAATGAGCGTCATCGAAAAACGATAAGCAACGGGGCAACCCGTTGCTTTTTGCTGCGGGAAATTTTTATATTGTGCGCTTTATGGTGCGGTATTATAATGGTCTCAAACGAAGAAGGAGACCTGATAAAATGAAACAATATGTAGTTGATGCATTTACGGACAGGGTCTTTGCAGGAAATCCGGCGGCGGTGTGCGTCATGGATAAGTGGCCGAACGATGACCTGATGATGAAGATAACCGTTGAGAATAACCTCTCCGAGACGGCGTTTTGTGTCAAGGATGGCAGAAATTATCATCTGCGCTGGTTTACGCCCGGCGGTGAGATCGACCTGTGCGGACACGCAACGCTCGCAACGGCATATGTCATTTTCCGCTTTGTCGAGCCGACGGCCACGCTCGTGCGCTTTGACACGCTAAGCGGTGAGCTGACTGTCACGAAAAACGGCGAGCTGCTTGAAATGGACTTCCCCGCTTACGAGCTCAAGCCCGTCGAGGTGACGGAGCAGATGGCGGAGGGCATCGGTGCAAAGCCTGTTGCCGCATTCATGGGGCGCGATCTGCTGTGCGTAATGGACGATGAGTCCGAAGTCAGAAGCTGCGCGCCGGACATGGCGAAGGTCATGCAGCTTAACGGGCTGCTGCTGCACGTTACTGCCAAGGGCAAGGACTATGACTGCGTATCGCGCTCGTTCGCGCCGAAGTGCGGTGTTGCCGAGGATCCCGTGTGCGGCTCGGGTCACTGCCATATCATTCCCTATTGGGTCAAGGCGCTGGGAAAAAACGATCTCATTGCATATCAGGCGTCTAAGCGCGGCGGCGTTTTGTACACAAGGCTCGACGGCGACCGTGTCGTTCTCGCGGGCAAGGCAGCCCTGTTCAGCGAAGCGGAGATTCATATAGACTAAACAAAAACGGAAGGCTAAGCCTTCCGTTTTTCAGCTTTCTTTATATTCCGCAATGTCATCCAGACTGCAATTTAATATTCGACATAATTGATCGAGAGTGTAAGTGTTTACATTCTCATTTTTTCTTAGCCTGTCGAGCTGGCCTGTGCTTATTTTGTACTCCTTTATGAGCTTATATTGCGACACGCCCTTTTCCTTCATCGTCGTCCATAAGCGGTCAAATACTATCATGGCATCCACCCTCTTTTAGTTTATGCCACAATCGTATTTTATTGCTTAGATATTGACAATAGCCCGTATACGGGCTATACTGTTTTCAGGTTTTTCCGAAATTTCTTTTTTAAGGAGGGAGAGAATGAAATATTTCCTGAATACAGGCACCGGAAAGCTTCATATCGAGGGCTTTTGCTGTCACGCAAAGCAAAAGCCATTCAACGGCATGGAGTTTGAGACCGAAGATGAAGCCCGCCGCTATGCAGGAGATAACCTGACCTGGTGCAAAAACTGCGAAAAAAGAAAAGAACAAGTGTTAAAGGAGAAAGAAAAGGTATGAAGCTGAAAAGAATAGTCGCCGCAGTGCTGGCGATCATCATGCTGCTCGCGCTTGCGGCATGCGGAGAGGATGGACAGAGTGGCGGTGATAGCTCCAACGAAGCCATTTCAGAGAGTGAAGCTTTGTCAACGGCGCGCAATTATATTGAATCGGGTATTGGCAAGCAGCTTTTTGTTAATCTGGCTATGCCAAGCGGAGCAAAAAGCATGTCTAATATTGATGCAGGCAGCGCTTCATGTATCGAACAAAACGATGATGGCAGCTACGAGATACTTGTAAAAGGCAATTTTTTTGCTAACGACGAATATGGAAATCTATGCGGTCACTATACATTTGAGTGCGTTGTTACCGTTAACAGTAATGGTAATGCATCTTTGGGCAGTACAAGCATCACCGTTAGGAAAGCGTAGTTTTTTAATAGTATGCACTTGGCAAAAAACAGGAGCTCCGAATCTTTCGGAGCTCCTTATCATTTCGCCCTCAACTTTTCAGTCAGGGTCTCGTCGGCGGTGACGGAGACGGTGCTGTAATCGGTATAGATGACCTTGCCGGGCAGCGAGCCGGAGGGCTTGCGGACGTTGCGCACCATGGTGAAGTCAACGTCTGTTTTGCCGCCCTCGCGCGCCTGGGAATAGTAAACGGCAAGCTTTGCCGCCTGCTCTATCGTGCTCTCGGGTGGGGTGATCCCCTCGCAGGATATGATGACGTGGCTGCCGTGCACGAGCTTGGTGTGAAGCCAGATATCCGTCCTGCGCGCGGTTTTGGTGGTGAGCTCGTCGTTTTGCGCGTTGCTGCGCCCGACAAGGATCTCAAAGCCGTCGGATGATACAAAGCGCATGGGGCCCTGCTTTTTGTGCTTGCGCTCCTTCGTGCCGCGCGGCTTTTTTATATACCCCGTCTGCACGAGCTCGGCTTTTATTTCCGCAAGGTCGTCCTCGGTCTCGGCGCGCTCTATCTCGTCCAAGACGCTGTTTAAATACTCAAGCTGCCGCTCGCCCTCGGCTATGAGTGCAGTCAGGTGCTGCTCGGCGGTCTTGAGCTTGGTATATTCTTTGAACATCGCCGCGGCGTTATTCTGCGGCGTTTTGAGCGGGTCGAGCTTTATCGTGCGCGGCGGGCAGTCGAGCTCGTAATAGTCCTCGACCGTAACGGAGCCGTCGCCCTTTTTGATGCGGTAGAGATTGGCAGTTATAAGCTCCGCATCGCGGCGTATTTCGTCGCGCCCCTCGCTTTTTTGCAGCTCCTGCTTTTGCAGACCGAGCTTGCGGGCAAGGCGGTCGCGCGCGGTTTTTATGCTGTGGCTGAGCTCTCTCGATCTCCTGCGGCGGCTCTCAAGTGCGTCACGCTTGGAATAATATGCGTCAAGAAGCTCGGAAAAGCTCTCGAAGCTGCGGCTTTCGTAGACACCGGAATACTGCCGCAGCGGCATAAACGAATACTCCTTCGGCTTTCCGTTTTCGCTCAACAGCGTCGGGGTCAGCTCACCTGCCCGCACGCTATCCAAAAATGCGGCTATGACCTCGGGAAGCAGCGTCGGATCATCTCCCGCGCGGCAGGCAAGCTCGCGGCACACAAGCGGCGAAAGTCCCGAAAACGCGTCCATAATGCGCTTATCGGCGCTTTTGCCGCAGTCGCCCGAGGCAAGAGCGGCGCGGGTCTCGTCCTCGCTCATGTCGAAAATGAGCGGCTTTTTCTGCTTGGGCGGGAGGCGGTATATCATGCCCGGCAGCATCCTTCGCTCCGCATCGCCGCCGTAGTCCATGCGGCGAAGGCAGTCGATAATTCTGCCGTCCGAGCCAATGAGCACGAGGTTTGAGCTGCGGCCCATAAGCTCTATCGCAAGACGCAGCTCGACGTTGTCGCCGAGCTCGTTTCTCGATGTTATGTAAACCATCGCAAGGCGCTCCCAATCGGGCTGCTCGATGCGCTCGATCCTGCCGCCGACGAGATATTTTCGCAGCAGCATACAGAACATCGGGGGCTCGGGCGGGTTTTCAAAGCTGAGCCTTGTCTGCTGCAATCTGCCGCTGCCCGCACCCGCGTCAATTAAAATGCGCATATTTTCGCTGCCGCCGCGCACGGATAAGATTATCTTATCGCGCTCGGGCTGCTGGAGCTTGTCGATGCGCGCCCGGCACATCTTGGGCGAAAGCTCGGCGATAATGCCGGACAAAACAATTGCATCAAGCGCCATGACCATCCTCCGTGCATATCGCGTACAGCTCGTTTATCCGCTCCGTTTTTCCCTGAAGATACAGCCATCCGAACAGTGCCTCAAGCCCCGTCGCGGCATGATACTGCGCTATGTCCGCCTTCTGCGGAACGGAGTTGACCTTCGCGTTGCGGCCGCGCTTGTAGATATACGCCTCGTCCTCGGTGAGCACGGGAAGCATACGCGCAGCGGCGGCGGCCTGAGCAGGCGCGTTCACTATCGCAACGGTTTTTTTGTGAAGATCCGTGACCTTTTTATTGCCGTCGGCACACAGCATCGTGCGCGTTAAAAGCTCGTACACCGCGTCGCCTATATGCGCAAGGCCGAGCATGCTTATTGCGTTCAAGTCGTCTTTATCCATCTGTGGGCAAAAATAGTCCATTTTCTTTTCTCCGTAATATCAAAAAGGGCGGTGTGTTATGTAAACCGCCCTTTCGTAGTTATTATACTTCTTCCTCGTCATCGCCGAGGTCGGAGAACTCGGTCCTGAGACTCAGCTCCTCGGTGGGCGCGGTGCCGTGAATGGTCTGCATTTCAAGCCACTGGTCGCGCGTTATGAGTATCTGACGCGGCTTCGAGCCCTCGAAGGGACCGACGACGCCCATCTCCTCCATCTGGTCTACGATGCGGGCTGCGCGGGAGTAGCCGATCTTCAGGCGGCGCTGGAGCATGGACACGGACGCCTGCTTGGTTTCGAATATGACGTCAACGGCCTGCAGAAGCAGTTCGTCATAATCGGGCTTGCCGTCAAAGTCGTCGTCATCATCACTCCTGCCCTTGCCGGAGGTTTTCTCCTCGGCGGCCTTTTCGATCTGCGCGATGACCTCCTCGCTGTACTGCGCGGTGGACTGGCGCTTTATGAATTCGACTATCTTGTCGCGCTCGTCATCGCTGACAAACGCGCCCTGAACGCGCTTGGGCTTGCCGCAGCCGAGCGGCGCATAGAGCATATCGCCCATGCCGATGAGCTTTTCGGCGCCGGCATTATCGAGGATAATGCGGCTTTCGAGCGAGGACGAAACCGCAAACGCGATGCGGCTCGGGATATTTGCCTTCATAAGACCCGTAATGACGTCCGCAGAGGGGCGCTGGGTCGCAATGACAAGGTGCATACCCGCTGCACGTCCCATCTGAGCGACGCGGCAGATGCTCTCCTCGACCTCCTTTGACGCAACGAGCATGAGGTCGGCAAGCTCGTCGATGACAACGACGATGTTGGGCATCTTGGGCTGACCGTTTTCAACGAGGTGCTCGTTATATGCCTCAAGGGTGCGCACTCCGAGCTCGGAGAAGAGCCTATAGCGCTTGAGCATCTCCGTCACCGCCCATTGCAGCGCGCCCGCCGCCTTTTTGGGGTCTGTCACGACGGGGATATACAGGTGCGGAATGCCGTTATAAATGCCGAGCTCGACCATTTTGGGGTCGATCATGATGAGCTTGACCTCGTCAGGGTCGGCTTTATAAAGAAGGCTTATTATGAGCGAATTCATGCAAACGGATTTGCCGGAGCCGGTCGTACCCGCAATGAGCAGATGCGGGAGCTTTGAAATATTGCCGACGACCGCCTGACCGGAAATGTCCTTGCCTATGCCGAAGCTGAGCTTGGATTTTGCCTGGGCAAAGCTCGGAGAGTCGATGATGTCGCGCAGATACACCTTGCTGACGATCTTGTTGGGCACCTCGATACCGACTGTGGAAATCTTATCAGGGATGGGCGCAATACGCACGCTCACAACGCCGAGCGCGAGCGCGATGTCGTTTGCAAGATTGGTCAGGCGGCTGAGCTTAACGCCCTGCTCAAGCTCAAGGTCATAGCGCGTCACGGTGGGGCCGTGGGTGGTGTCAACTATCGCAGCGTTCACGCCGAAGCTGTTAATGGTGCTCTCAAGGCGCTCGCGGTTGGTCGCAAGCTCGTCCTCAGCGTCGTCCGCGACGGTGTGACCCTTATTAAGCAGGAAGATGGGCGGCTTTTCGTACTCGCCGTCACTGCCTGCCGATTCGATAGCCTCGCGGATAGCCTCGCTCTCCGCGTCTACCTCGGCGGCGGTAGCTTTCTTGGACTGCGCCGCAGTCGCCTTGGCAGCTCCCGCGGCAGGCTGCGCGGACTTTATGCCGCTGAGCTCCTCCGCTTCCTCTATGGTCATCGGCTCAACGCCGTCGGTCGTGGTCTCGGCCTGCTTGGTTTTATTCTTGGAGAATATGCCCTGCTTCTTTGCGGCGGACTCGTCCTTTACGGTCGTATCGTCGCTTTTCTTTTTAAACGCGGGTTCATCGTCGAGCGGAATGTCAATTCTGCTGCGTTTTGCGCGCTTTGCCGCCTGTATCTCCTCCTCGGTGGGCTCGGCAGGCAGCGCCTCTCGCTGCGGCTCCTGAGCCTTGGGCTTCTCGCGCACGGGCTTTTCGGGCTTTTCGATATCATCCGTGCGCACGAGCTCGACGAGCTTTTTCGGAGTTACGCCGAAGGACGACAGCACGAAGAATGCCAGCGCGAAGAAGAGGATTATCGCAGCGCCGTAAATGCTGAAGGCAGTGTCAAGCCCGTAGCCGAGCAGACCGCCGAGCACGCCGCCGCAATGCATCTCGATGCCGCCCAGATAGAGCGCCTTGAAAAGCTCGATGACGCTCTGGAAGTTTGCGACGTTGATGCTTCTTATCAGAATATGCACCAGCGCAGCCGCAATAAGCGGCACGAGCAGCGTCGCCGTGGTGCGCCATTTGACGCCTTTGCGCACGAACGCCAGAATATACGCCGCCATGAGAAACACCGGCGCACAGACCCAGAAACCGTAGCCGAAAAGTCCCTTGAGCAGAGCGCACAGCCAACTCACCACAACGCCGTCACGCGCAAAAACGCCGATGACGACAAGGAGCGCCGCAAAAGCGAAGCAAACCGCCGCCGCAATGCGTCCGCCCATGGAGCTGCCCTCCCGCTCGGGAGCGCTTTTCGGGCTCTTGCTCCGTGTGTCGGAGCTTTTTTTGCCGCTGTTATTCGTTTTTTTCTTTGTTGCCGTTTGAGCCATTTTTCGGGTTCCCCGCCTTTATCAGAATATAAGTGAGAGGATAATGGTAACGACGCCCACTATCCAGCAGTAGTAAGAAAATCCGCCGAAGCGAGTTTTGCGAGCGATTATTTTGAGAAGTCCTATCGCAACGACGCCGGACACCATTGCCGCCACCATGCCGAAAAGATACGCCGGAATGAGGGCAAGGTCGATGCCGGTCTTGATGGAGTCTATAAGCTCGAGCAGCGTTGCGCCGAGCACGGCCGGTATGCTCATAAGAAGCGAGAACTTCACCGCGAAGCTGCGGTCGTGTCCCGTGGCGATACCCGCCGTTATGGTAGTTCCCGAGCGCGAGAGACCCGGCAGGGTCGCAACGCACTGGCACAGTCCGACTATGAGCGCATCGGTGAAGAGCATATTCTTCTCAGTCTTGCTGCCCTTGGGCATCTTATCGGCAACGAGCAGGATGCAGCCCGTGAGAATTAGCGCAATTCCGACGTAGACCGTGTGATTTGAAAGAGCCTCTATGTATTTATGCACCGGAACTATAAGCACCAGCGGCAGCGTCGCCACGATTATGAGCATGAAAAGCCGCGCCTCGGGCAGCCTCCTGCGGCGTCCGTCGGCAGTGAACGTGCGTCCCGTGAGCATATCGATCGTCTGCGTGAACATCGCCTTTATGTCGCTCCAATACATGAAGCAAATGGCGATGAGCGTTCCCAGATGCAGCAGAACGTCGAAAAACATATGATTTGTTCCGAGGTCGGACATATTGAAAAGATTGTGCAGTATCGCAAGGTGACCCGAGCTCGAAATGGGCAGAAACTCCGCAACGCCCTGCACGAGCCCGAGGATTATGGCATCGAGTATGCTCATTGACCGCTCTCCTTCGGGTGTTATGTATACTTAACTTTGTTATTTTATCATACAATACATTAAATAACAAGTCCAAATAACTATCTCGGCAACGCCGTGCGCATTACCGAGATTAGAAAAAGCTTTGACTCAGCCGTCGGAAATTTCGCCGTGCAGCCACGCCAAGGCGTCCGAGAGCGTGCCGACGCAGTCAATGAGACCGCACTGCACCGCCTCCTCGCCGTAGATGACGCTCCCGACGTCGTTTGCAAGCACGTCCGTTGCCATCATCAGCTCGTTATATCTGTCGCGGCTCACGGCGGAGTGCAAGGTCACGAAGCTCACGATGCGCTCCTGAATGCGGGCAAAATAGTTATAGGTCTGCGCGGCACCTATAACGACGCCGTTTAAGCGCACGGGGTGTATCGTCATGCCCGCCGAGGGCGCAATGTAGCTGCGCTTTGCCGCAACCGCGAGCGGGACGCCTATGGAATGACCGCCGCCGAGCACGAGCGACACAGTGGGCTTTTTCATCCCCGCAATGAGCTCCGCTATGCCGAGCCCCGCCTCAACGTCGCCGCCGACTGTATTGAGCAGAATGAGAAGTCCCTTTATATCCTCCGACTCCTCCACCGCGGCAAGAAGCGGCATTATATGCTCGTACTTGGTCGTTTTTGTGTCCTCGGGAAGCACCTGATGCCCCTCTATCTGTCCGACTATCGTAAGGCAGTGTATGCTCCCCTCCCTGCCCTGCGGGCGGCTGCTGCCGAGCTCTTTTATTTCGTCCAAAAAAATCACCTCATACCTATTTTGGCAGGTACGAGGCGATTTATTAAATTGCTTTATGCCTTGTATGCCGCAAGTACGCCGAGGTAGGTCATGAAGCAGTCATACTTTGCTACGACCTCGAAGGGAGAGTGCATACTCATGACGGGAACGCCCGCGTCGATAGTGTCGATATTGCGGTTTGCCATGAACTTTGCGATGGTGCCGCCGCCGCCCTGATCGACCTTGCCGAGCTCACTCATCTGCCACACAACACCGTTGTCGGCAAAGAGCTTGCGCAGGTAAGCCACGACCTCGGCAGATGCGTCGGAGGTGCCGCTCTTGCCGCGTGCGCCGGTGAACTTGCAGATACCCATGCCGTAGTTGAGGCGGGCATCATTGCGTTTCTCGCTGACCTCGGGGTAGTTCGGGTCGAATGCCGCGGTCACGTCCGCAGACAGACAGAAGCTGTTTTCAAAGCAGCGGCGCAGGGGCACGCTCTGAGTGCAGCAAAGCTCCTCCATGAAGCATTCAAACGCGCTGCTCTGCATACCGCTCACGCCGTCAGAGCCCGTCTCCTCCTTGTCGGCAAGGATGCAGACGCAGGTCTTTTCCGGTGCGCCGTCAAGGTCGAGGATGGCCTTGAGCTCGGCATACGCGCACACACGGTCATCGTGGCCGTAGCCGCCTATGAGCGAGCGGTCAAGTCCGATCTCGCGCACCTCGAATGCGGGAACGGCGGTGAGCTCTGCGGAGAGGAAATCCTCCTCGATGATGCCGTAGCGGTCGTTGAGGATGCTCATGACCGCAAGCTTCACTCTGTCGCTGCCGTCGTCGGCGTAGGGTACACTGCCGATGAGAATGTTGAGTCCCTCGCCGGTGATACCCTCCTCCATGGTCTTTTTCATCTGGTCCTTGCCCAGATGCGGAAGAAGGTCGGTTATGACAAACTGGGGGTCGGCTGCGTCGCGGCCTATGGTCACGTCGATGACCTCGCCGTTTTTGAGCGCAACGACGCCGTGCAGCTCAAGAGGTATGGTGACCCACTGATATTTCTTGATGCCGCCGTAGTAATGGGTCTTGAAGAACGCAAGCTCGTCGCTCTCAAACAGGGGGTTCTGCTTGAGGTCTATGCGCGGGGAGTCAACGTGAGCTCCGGCAATAACGCTGCCGTCCTCAAGACTCTTTTTGCCGATGACGGCGAGCATGAGCGCCTTGCCGCGGTTGTTGCAGTAGACCTTATCGCCTGCGGAAAGAGCCATGCCCTTTTTGTACTCGACAAAGCCCTTATCCTCCGCCATCTCGATGGCGAGCTTTACCGCCTCGCGCTCGGTGCGGGCGTTATTGAGAAAATACATATAGCCCGCGCAGTAGTCCTCCATGTCGATGCGCTGCTGCGTGGTCATGGTATCATAACCGTTTTTCTGCGTGTAGAACAGTTCGTCTCTGATGTCACTCATTTTTTAAGCACTTCCTTAAACAGTTTTTTGCATTGTTTTCTAAAATCGGCTTCGCTGCCGTCATTATGCAGGACATAGCCGCATTTTTCCTCGAAATATTCATTGGGATACTGCGCCGCGACCCTCATGAGCGCGTATTCATAGCTTATGCCGTCGCGCTTCATGATACGCTCGATGCGCGTCGTTTTTTCTGCCACGACGCCGATGACGGCCTTGCATCTCGCGCCGAGCCCGCTCTCTATGAGCGCAATGGCGTCCACGGCTGCAAGTGTGCCGCCCTGCATGGCCCAATCACGCAGTCTTTTGTCAACCTCGGCGCTGATATAATGATGCGTTATCGCGTTCAAGTCTTCAAGCGCCGCTTCGTTTGAAAACACCGTTGCGCCGAGAGCCTTGCGGTCGAGCTTACCGTCCGTGACGGTCCCGGGAAATGAGCGCTCAATATCCGCAAGCATCTGCCCGTTAGTTTCGAGCAGCTCGTGATAAAGCGCGTCGCAGTCGATAATAAGCGCGCCGAGAGCCTCAAGCTCGCGCAGCGCAGTCGTTTTGCCGCAGCCGGTGCCGCCGGTTATTCCGATGAGCGTGATGCTTTCGGCAAGGGCGGAGCTTATTTCCTCCTCCGGCAGAGCGCCGCGGCGCAGGATCTTATACGGCACGCCGCTCATGTCGATTATGGTCGATTCCGTGCCCAAGCCGCACTCGCCGCCGTCAACGACGGCGGAAATTTTTCCGTCAAAATAGCCGAGCACCTCCTGCGCGGTGACGGGGCTCTTTTCGCCGGAGGGATTTGCCGAGGGAGCGGCAAACGGCAGCTTCGCCTTCTTTAAAAGCGCCTGCGTAAGCGGGTGATCGGGGCAGCGCAGTGCAACGGTTTTGCCTCCCGCCCTGACTATGTCGGGCACGATGTCCTTGGAGTTTAAAACAACGGTCAGAGGCCCAGGCCAGAATTTATCCATCAGCACCCGCGCCTGCTTCGGCACCGCACTGCAATATTTCGTCACCGCCGCGCCCTTATGGAGCATAAGCGCAAGGGGCTTTACCTCGGGGCGTCCCTTGACCTCATAGACCTGCTCGACCGCCTGCGCGTCAAGACCGCTGCACGCAAGACCGTACACCGTTTCCGTCGGCACCGCGACAAGCTCGCCCGCGGCTATCATTTTTGCCGCTTCGTTAAGGTTTTTTTCCGTTATTATCTTGGTTTCCATCAGCTCTCCGCCTGCTTCCTGAGCTTTTCCGCCTGCTCCGCGGTCACGAGCGCATCAATGATGGGGTCAAGCCCGCCGTTGAGCACGCTCTGGATATTGAAATTTCGCACCTCGCCCGTGAGCCTGTGATCGGTCACACGGTTCTGGGGGAAGTTATAAGTTCTCACCCTGTCCGAACGGTCACCCGAGCCCACCTGACTCTTGCGCTCGGCAGCTATCGCCGCGGCCTGCTTCTGCTGCTCGGCCTCATACAGCTTCGAGCGCAGTATCTTCATCGCGCGATCTTTGTTTTTATACTGGCTGCGCTCGTCCTGACACTCAACGACGACGCCCGTAGGCAGATGCGTTATGCGGATGGCGCTTTCGGTCTTGTTAACGTGCTGACCGCCCGCTCCGGACGAGCGATAGGTGTCTATCTGAAGGTCAGCGGGGTTAATTTCAAACTCGACCTCCTCCGCCTCGGGCAGCACCGCCACCGTGGCAGCCGAGGTGTGTATCCTGCCGCCGGATTCCGTTTCCGGCACACGCTGGACTCTGTGGCCGCCCGCCTCGAACTTGAGTCGCGAATATGCGCCCTGACCTTCAATGACGAAGCTCATTTCCTTTATGCCGCCAAGCTCCGTTTCGTTCACGTTGACAATGTCCGTTTTCCAGCCCTTGCTCTCGGCATACATGGAATACATTCTGAAAAGATCGTGCGCAAACAGAGCGCTCTCCTCGCCGCCCACGCCGGAGCGGATCTCCATGATGACGTTGCGCTCATCGTTGGGGTCGCGCGGCAGAAGAAGTATCTTTATCTCCTCGCCGAGCTTCTCGATGCGCGCCTTCGCCTCGTTATACTCCTCCTGAGCGAGCTCCTTGAACTCGGGGTCGGACATGAGCTCCTCCGCCTCCTGCATCGCCTTTTCGCAGCCTGTGTATTCCCGATAGGCGTTCACGATGGGCTCAAGCTCCTTCATCTCGCGCACGCATTTGGTGTATGCCGCGGGATCGGCATAAATGTCGCCCAGCTCCATGCGCTGCGCAAGCTCGGAATATCTGTTTTCAAGCTGTCTGAGTTTTTCCAGCATCGTTTTCTCCTGATAACTTTATATTAGAGTATGATACCATACTTTTTCGTTTCTGTAAATGAAAAAGCCGACCCGAGGCCGGCTTTTGGTGTTATATCTTCTTTTAGGGGTACTGTATCATGAGCATATCGATGCGCTGGAAATCGCCTTCGTCTATGCTGTACACATCCTCGTCGTCCTTAGTAACCTGAACGGAGATAGTCTGCGGTTCAAGGTAACCGATAGTGGATATTCTGCTCTTTACAAGGTCGATAACGGCATTCGCCCACGCTTCCTCGTACTCCTCGTCGCTCATATCATTAAAATCGCCGTCGTCGATGCGAGCCTGCCACATGGCGTTGAAATTGCCGGCGTCGTCATCGTTCACTTTTTGGAATATGTCGATGGGATAGACGGTCAGCTCAACAAGATATTTGTCATCGCTGCCGGTCTCGCTGCCGACCTCATACTTGCTCTTTGCGTAGATCTCGTGATACAGATCGGCGATCTCATCTCTGATATCGTCGTCGCACATATCAAGATCAATATTGAAATACGCGGCAAAATACTCTACCTCGTTGTCGATGCCGGTCTCGTAATCATCCTTTGCCTTCTCCTCATTGCTGCCTACGAGCTTGAGATAATCGCTGCTGAATTTTCCGAGATACACGGCGTCAAGGTTGCCCTGAACGAGCTCCTTTGCCGGAACCTTGCTGCCGCAGCCCGTCAAAAGTGCCGCGCACATAACAAACACCAGCATTATAGCTATTATCCTGACTTTCTTCATGTTGTCTCCTCTCTTTTTGTCAAAATAACGCGAAGCGTTGCTGTTTTTATTATATTGACGCGCATAGACAATGTCAAGCAAAGCGGTCGTTTTATCCGAACATTATCACAAAAAGGCACCCGCGAGGGTGCCTTTTTGAATGCTTAGATCAGATGAGTCCCTGCACGAGGATGATGACGATAAGGATGGGCAGGACCCACCGGAAATAGGGCTTGAGCTTGGGCGAAAGGCGGATACCCTCTCCCTTGTTGACCTCGGCAATGTACTTGTCAAAGCCCCAGCCCCACTTGCTGACGCAGAAGAGCAGGTAAACAAGAGAGCCGATGGGAAGCAGGAGGTTGGACACGAGGAAGTCCTCCGTGTCGAGCACGTCGCGTCCGCCGATGAGATGGAGATCACTCCAAAGGTTGTAGCCGAATACGCAGGGCAGGCTCAGCAGTGCGAGCAGTACGCAGTTTATCATAACTGCCTTCTTGCGGCTGATGCCGAAGGTGTCCATGCACACGGCGATGATATTCTCAAACACGGCAAGCACCGTCGAGAAGCTTGCAAAAACCATGAACAGGAAGAACAACGTGCCCCACAGTCTGCCGCCGGCCATATTTACGAATACCTGCGGGAGGGTGACGAAAATGAGCGATGGGCCCTGATTGGGCGATACGCCGAAGGAAAAGCAGGCGGGGAAAATGATCATGCCGGCCATGAGCGCAACGAAGGTGTCAAGACCGCAAACGCGCACGGCTTCGCCCGTAAGAGTGTGCTTGTCGCTCATGTAGCTGCCGCAGATCTCCATTGCGGCAATACCGAGGCTGAGGGTGAAGAACGCCTGATTCATCGCGTCCATCACAAGGCTTCCCAGACCGTTTTTGCGGATGGTCTCAACGGAGGGCAGCAGGTAGAACTTCATGCCCTCGGCAGCGCCGGAGAGCGTGAGGCTGTGAACGGCGAGAACGATAATGAGCGCGAGCAGCGCAAGCATCATGAACTTGGACATACGCTCCAGACCCTTTTTCAGTCCGAAGCTGCAAACGATAAAGCCGACCACGACGACGAGCTCCGTCCAAATGACTATCTCGCCCGGTGAGGCCAGAAGATTTGTGAAAACAGCGCCCGTTTCCTCTGCGGACATTCCGGCAGCGAAAACGCCTGTCAGGAACTTTCCGAAGTAGCTTGCTATCCAACCGGTGACGGTAGTGTAGTACATCATAAGCAGGTAGCAGCCGATAAGGCAAAACCAGCCGTGGATATGCCACTTACTGCCGGGCTTTTCAAGCGCCTTGTAGCCGTTGATCGCGCTCTGACGGCTCGCTCTGCCGACGGCAAGCTCCATGGTCATGACCGGAACGCCCATCACGAGCAGACAGATAAGATAAAACAGAACGAAGTAACCGCCGCCGTTTTGACCGACGATATATGGGAAGCGCCAGACGTTGCCTATGCCGATCGCGCAGCCTGCGCTGACCAGTAGAAATCCGAGTCTGGAGCCGAAGGATTCTCTCTTCATTGAATATACCTCTCTCTTTAGGAAAACTGTTGCTTATTTTAGCGGTTATTTCTCGACTTTACAAGGGTATATTTTGTATGATAAAATAAGAAAAACTTATCTTGGAGAATTTCACATGAACAGAAACCAGTTAAAATACTTCGTCGCCGCCGCGGAGAGCCGCAGCTTCACCAAAGCCGCGGAGCAGTTTTACATCTCGCAGACGGCGATCACGCAGCAGATGCAGCTTCTTGAGGAGTCTCTGGGCTGCACGCTGTTTGACCGCTCGACGCGGCCGGTGTCGCTCACGCCGGCGGGAAAGATATTCCTCGGCGAGGCAAAGGCTATACTCGAGAGAATGAGTCAGGCGACAGAGCGCGTGCACGAGGCCTCGACCGGACTTGAGGGCTCGCTGCGCGTGGGCTTTGCGCGCGGATACGAGCGCAGCGACCTGTCGATACTCATGCGCTCGTTTCATCTGAGCAATCAAAATGCGCTCATCACCTTTTACCGCTGCTCGACGGACGTCCTTGCCGCGGGGCTTTCGCAGCATGAATACGACATCATATTCACATGGGACAGCACGAACCTCAAGGCTCAGGAGGGCATCGAATACCTGAACGTCGAAAGCGCGCAGCTCGTCGTTGCGCTTTACGCAGAACACCCTCTCGCGGGGCGCCGCCGCCTGAGCCGAGCCGAGCTCAAGGGCGAACCGATATTATATATGTCTCCGGACGCTTCCAACGACTCATACGGCGATGCATTTTTCATGCAGCTTTATAAGCAGGCGGGCTACAAGCCGAACATTCTGTTTCGCTCATGCGATGCCGAGTGCATACTCATGATGGTCGCCGCCGAGGAGGGCATATCAATTTTGCCCGATTACTTCACCGACAAGCTGTATGACGCCGACAACCTCGTTTTCGTGCCGCTCGTGGGTGACGACGAGCAGGAGGACATGATAGCCGTTTGGCAGACCTCCAACACCAATCCCGTCCTTGCGCAGTTCATTTCCGTGCTCAAAAACGCGGTGCCGCTTAGGTGAAAAAGCCCCGCCGTGCTTGATTTTTAAATAAGCCGCGAATATAATCGTTTTATACCCTTTGTGCTCTCGGCACAATGAATCGGAGTGATAAGCATGAACGAAATTTATCTCAAAAAGCTTCTCGACGACTTTTTCTCGGGCGATGATACCACGCGGCTGTGCGCAGACGCGGGAATGGCGCTCGGCTGCCCGATACTGCTCATTGACGACACGCTTCACGTCGTTGCCCATCACGGCGCCGACGGCTTTTCCGACAGCGTATTCACGCAGTCGGTCGAGCACGGCGAAATAAGCTACGAGGCGGGGGTCGTCCTCTCGGAAAGCAAGGAGCTTGCAGGCGGAAGCGCCGCGTTCATCTCGCTTGACGACAGCCCGTATCGCCGCCGCTGCTCGGCGCTTCAAAGCTCCGGCATACGCTTGGGCTACCTCATTTGTGTTGATATAAACGGTGAGCTTGACGGCATTTCCGAGGAAAACTTCAGGCAGCTCGAAACCGTATTCGCAAAGCAGCTTTACATTGAAGCCGGCAGGTCGGAGCTCCCCTGCGCGACCGCGGAGGAGATACTCATCAGCCTGCTCGACGGCAAGTTTGACTCCCGCTCGCGCTTTGAGCTCCAAGCGGCCTCGACCTATCTTGCGAATTTCGAGCCATCAAGCTTTGCGCTTATTGACCTTGCCGCGTACCACAGCTCGTATCTCGGTCGAAACCGCCTAAAGGACGAGCTGATGCATCGTTTTTACGACTCGCACCCGTTTTTATATAACGGCGACATTATACTCTTTCTCGTTCCCGACCACGACGTCGGGCAGTTTGAGGAGCTGGCGGCGGAGTTTCACATAAAGGCCGTCATCTCGCGCGGGCTGAGCGGGCTGTATTCGCTTCCGAAGCTGTATTCCGAGGCGCGGGCGGCTCTCGACATCGTCGCCGGCGGCACGCTTCGCGGCAGCGTGCACAGCGTGGAGGAGCTGGGGCACATGATGATGCTCGGACTGCTTGAGCGCGAAAGCTGCATAATCGACGAGCGCATATCCGTCCTTGCCGCACACGATGCCGAAAACGACACCGAGTTTTGCGAAACGCTGTATTATTATCTGTGCAGCGCGCACTCGCTCAAGCGCACCTGCGAGGCTATGTTTACCCATCGCAACACCGTGCTTTACAGGATAAACAAAATAAGGGACGATTTTGAGATACCGCTTGAGGATGCCGCGGAGCATTTTCGGCTGCTGCTGTCGGTGTCCTTGGTGCTGCTCAAAGCCAAAGGCTTTGCCTTCTTTGCAGTAGAAGAATTGTCGAGAGCGGAACCAACTATTGCGCCAAACAATGTATTAAGCACATAAGAAAAACCACACAGTTCACAGAAACTGTGTGGTTTTTTAGAGCCCGATATTGTTAATTTATGAGCGGATCAGAGTTTTCTTGCAATCTCATATGCTCCTGCAATAGCGGTGCGTATGTTGCCGACAGACACGCCGTCTCCAACCTCAAACACCTCAACGCCGGAATACATCAGTTTATCCTTAAGGGACTGACTGGAGCGGAGGCCAATGCAGAACACAACGTCATCTGCAGGAATTACGGATATTCCGTCCTCGCCTTCTATGACCGCCCCCGTGTCGTTCACTGCCTTGATGCGGTGGCCTGTCTTAATGTTCACATTGTAGTAATCCAGCAAATCGCGCAGCATAAGATTTACAGGCTGCGGCACGGCAGGACCGGAAGACAGAATATCGTCAAGGGCCTCAACGAGTGTCACCTTTTTCCCTTGATAACGCGCCAAATCGTAAGCGAGCTCAGAGCCTGTCAGTCCGCCGCCGACAACAACAATATTCTCACCCACCTCGCGCTCACCCATCAGCACATCATAGGAAACCACAGCCTTGGAGTGGTCATATCCCTCCACAAACTTGGGGATAAAATGATATGATCCGACCGCAAGAATAACCGTATCAAAGCCTGCATTTTTCACCTCATCTGCCGTGACGGTCGTATTGAGGTGCACAGGTATGCCCTTGTCACGCAGTTCTTTTTGATACCAGAGATTGAGTTTGAAAATTCCCGTCTTGAAGGGATGGCTGCCCGCCTCGTTCAAATGGCCGCCGAGGTGATCTGATGCCTCAAAAAGTTCAACTTCATGCCCACACAACTTAGCTGTGCGTGCAGCCTCCATACCGGCCACGCCTCCGCCGACAACCATAACCTTTTTCCTTTCGTCTGCCGGATGCAGAGCATAGCTGAACTCCTGTGTAACATTTGGGTTGACAGAGCACTGGACAGAACCAATATCAAACAGTGTTTTGATGCAGTTCTGGCAGGAAATACACGGGCGGATACTCTCAGGGCAGCCCATTTCAAGCTTCTTGGCAAAATGCGGATCCGCAAGGGAGCCGCGTCCTATCGCAACCGCATCGCACGCACCGGTGGCCACTGCCTCCTCCGCAACATCGGGATCATCCATTTTCCCAGCAATAATGAGAGGAATACTTATCGCCGCACGTACTATTCTCGCAAGCTCCACATTATAGCCGTACGGCTGGTAATACGGAGGGCAGCTATAATAGAATGAGTCGTATGTACCGGAGTTGCAGTCTAACATATCATAGCCGTACTCTTCAAGCTTCTTCGCAATCTCAACCGCATCCTCAATTGTACGCCCAATCTCCTCTTCGCCCCAAAGAGAAGCCTTGTTGAAGTCCTTCATCCACCATTTAAGTCCCATGCGGATGGATACAGGAAAGTCCGGCCCGCATTCAGCGCGTATGCCGTCTATCATTTTCTTGCAGATAAGCAGTCTCCCGTCAAGATCTCCGCCGTATTCATCGGTGCGCTTGTTAGTAAGCGGCTGTGCAAACTGATCAAGAAGATAGCCCCAGTGCATTGCATGTACCTCGACTCCATCAAAGCCCAGATCTTTTGCGAACTTTGCGCAGTGAATTTCCTGTTCTATTTTTGCTTCAATCTCTTCTTTAGTAAGAGCCTCATTGATATGCGTCGGATCATAGAGATACGGAAGCGGAGAAGGACATTTTTCCATTCTCATTCTGCCGTGCCCCGTAGAAAGTTGGATAAAGACCTTCGTTCCGTAAGCATGCACTCGATCAAGCAGGTTACCTGCGCCGTTTCTGAAATGCTTGGGCGCATAGAGCGGCGAAACCATTTCGTCAAGCGGATTCTTCCGGTCAACAAGCATATCCGTCGGCACACCGCCAAGAACAATCAGGCCGAAGCCTCCTCTGGCCTTTTCGCAGAGATAGTCCATCATGTTGAACGAATAGTCTCCCTTTTCGTTGTACATAAGGAAGAATGATCCCATCGGCGACACTGACAGTCTGTTTTTTATAACGAGCTTATTGACCGTGAAAGGTTTGAATAAGTTGGGATATTGTTTGTTCATTTTCTGCCTCCAAATTATTATGTATTAAAAGCAATGTTAATCACCGTTATTTTTGTGAAACGATGAGCTTTTTACCGTCTTAACTGAAAATTATTACTCAATGGCGAATAATAGTTTGACAAGTATTTGCCGCTGCTATATTCTAAAAAGAGAAAACTCAGAAGGAGTGTGGAGAATATGACGCTGCAGCAGATAAAGTACTTTCTTGAAGTTGCAAAAACGCAGAAGTTCACCCTTGCTGCGAAGAATATGTTCGTTGCCCAGTCAGGTCTGAGCTATGCAATTCATGAGCTGGAGCATGAGCTAGGAGTGCCTCTCTTTGTGAGAAATGCAAATAAAAAAGTTATGCTTACGGAGTACGGCGAGAAATATCTTCCTTATGCCGAGCAGATATTCAAGGTGCTCGACGAAGGCGATGCCGCGCTCAAGAGCATGAAGGATCCGCTTTCCGGCACGGTTAAGCTCGGTTTTTTCTACTGTGTATCAAATTCGGAAATACCAAAGATATTCCGTCAGTTCTATGCGGATAATCCTAACTGCAATATCTTTCTCGATTTTAACGTCAACCAAGGTTCCGGACTTATTGACGATCAGCTTCTTCTGGGCACATATGACCTTATCCTCTCCACCACATCCGAGATCAGCGGCTGCGAGGCCGCGAAAATCGGTGTGCAAAAGCTTTATGTGCTCATGGCTGACAATCACCATCTTGCTTCCAGACAGAGCATCACGCTCAAGGAACTTGACGGAGAACCGATACTAAACATAAATCCCAATTCCAATCTCGATATATGGATAAGAAAAATGTTCAGTCGCGAAGGGATAAAGCCAGATATAAGTTATTGTCCCGATTGGATGACTCAGTTCGGATATGTGGCTATGAACTACGGCATTGCCATTACACCTAGTATGCCGCTTTATGGAGACTACACCGTTGAGGTCGAGCTTGAAAACGACATGGTTTGGCGTGATCTTTACCTCATTTGGCCGAAAAACCGCAAGCTGACAAAGGCCACTGAATTTGTAAGAGACTACATCATAGAAATGACTGAGAACAACGGCTTGGATCTCGTGTGAAAAGATTGAAATCTGCTTTGCTTTTAGGATAAGCCTCACGGTCGTGAGGCTTATCCTATTTGCTTTACTGTATTTTTTGCGGTGCCGTCAGTCAACGTACGCCTTGCGCTTGAAGACGTACATGACAGAGGCGAGAACTGCGATAGCAACGGAAATCACGGCCCCCGCAAGCAAAGCATTGCCCATGCCGCCGCCAAAAAGATTGCCAAAGAATCTCAGAATGTAAGACGAGAAGCCCGTACCAACGTTGACAAGGCAATTGACTATCGCCAAAGCAACAGGTACTAATGGAAGCGAGACATAACGAGAGGCTCTGGCGTAGAATTCAGAATGCACGAGTGCCGTAGACATACCGCAGAAAATTGCGCACGCATATGCACCGAACAGGGACTTGGAGGTCATCATTATTACAAGTCCGATCGCCATCACGAAATAGCCCACCGGGATCATCCAATCCTTGAGATACTTTTTAAAGAAGGGATAGAGGGCTGTGAACGGGATCAGTGCAAAGCGAACGAGAGAAGTCGCCGTACCGGCTTCAACAGATGTTCCGAGGCTGTATTCAGTGATAATATAGGACGAAACATTGACGTTAAAGGCGCTTTGCGTAACATAGAAGAAGCAATGCAGCAGTCCCATGAGGATTATCCACACCAGTGCATCCTTGGGCATGTCCTTCAGGCTGAGCTTTCGCGTGACCTCGGTCTTGTCATCAAGAACGACAGACGGAGTGTCAACATCGTTTTTCTTGCACATCACAGCAAAGATTATCATCGTTATTAGCGGAAGGATGCCGAGCAGGTAAGCATTGTACCAGTTGGCACCATTATTGCCCTCTGCAAGCCAGCCCGCGGCATACAGAATGATGACGCCGCCGATATTGATCCAGACATTATACTTTGCGATGCAGGCTGCACGCTTTTCAGGCGGGAAGTGGTCGCTGATAATGCTGTTTAGCAGCGTGATATAGATGCCTATGGCAACTCCGCCAAACGCTGCGGCGACATGCAGGAGCACAAAGGGGCCGTGAACAAGGCCGGTGACATAAGTAATAACATTATGAATAACCATGAAAGCGATAGCTGCAACAGCCAACTTCGATTTCTTGATTTTCATTGCAATCGGCCCTATAAGCAATGCCGCTGCCATGCCGTAAAAGCTGGGGAAGGTTATTAAATTCTGTATTGCTATGTCGGTTTGCTCGGGATAAGCCATGCCGATGTATGCCTTGGTCACTCGAGTGATGAAGGTCATCAGAAATGCGAAGACATAAATATTGATGGCCAACATTATATTTTTTTGCTTTGTATTCATGTGGTTTCCTCTCTTTACTTTATGTAGCGCTTGAGCGAAATCTTATAGAGGTTGTAAATGTCTTCTCGTGTGAGGGGCTCGGGATTCCACGCAAGACGAAAGTCAAGCTTCATAAAGTCATCTGTCCACTGCTGAATCTCATCCTCCGTGACCTCAATATGTACGTCTTCTTCTGTGATTGCCTTGCACCATTCTGCAAATTCGTCGCTGTTTTTAAATCCGCACTTTTCAACTATCGGCTGGACAAGAGACTGATTCTTGAAGCGGCGGACGTACTCTCCCAGAAATATACCGTTGGAAAGGCCGTGGTTAACGCCCTTTATGTGCGAAAGAGGATATCCCATGCCGTGCGGGATTGTCGTGCACGACTGCATGAAAGCCATTCCCTGAACAAATGAACACAGCGCCATATTGTCGTAATCCTCTTCGGTCAGCTCTCCGGAAACCATATGATCCTTAAATCCCTTGAAAAGGCTAAACGCGAAATCTGACAAAACAGCATTGAACGGAGTGTGCTGGATGTTGAGCTGCCCCTCAACACCGTGTGCCAGCGCATCTATAACGCCGGTGTGGATGAGGAAATCGGGAGAGCCCTCAACATAACTGGGATCTACAAAGGCGGCGGTGCAAAATGCCATCGGATACATCGCAAGCTTTGTGTGCGTATCCGCTCTTGTCAAAACAGCAAAGCCGGTGACCTCGGCACCCGTGCCAGCTGTGGTCGGGACCGCAAATACGGGAGCTTTGATCTCAGTCGTAATGCTCTTTGACTGGTGGCCGAGGCTGTAGAACACATCATACGGGTCTTCACCGGGATGCTCGTTGAGCAAAGCAGCCGCCTTGCAGGAATCGATGACTGAGCCACCGCCCACTGCAACATAGAAGTCCGGCTTGAATTCGGCCGCCGCCTCTGCGAGCTTGACAACAACATCAATCGGCGGATCAACATGCACCCAGTCGAGAACAACGTACTCCGTACCGATTTGCTCGAACACCGCCTTGATGTCAGCAAGACCTCTATTGGTACAGCCTTCATAAAACTCACTGGTAAAAACTACGGCTCTCTTGCCGTATGCTTTGAAAAACTCTGCGTTCTCCTTGAGCGTGCCGCGTCCAAAAAACAGCGCGGTTTGGGTATTGTAGCGGAAGCTTTTCATTTTGATTAACTCCTTTCAAGCATAAAAAAATAAATCGAGACAGTGAAACGGTCGTAGCCGCTCAACTGACAACAATTTCACTAACTGAATAAATCTTAGCTCACAAGCAGTGCTTTTGTAAAATATTCAGCTTAGATTGATTTGTTCAGAATTTTTTATTTTACACAGAGCCGCTATTGTTTTATTATTAACAAGAAAGATGCGGACTTAACATTTTTAAGGAGGTCGTTTGCATTTATGGATATATTCAGATATAACACACAGACCGCGTGCTTCTGCGGTATCGGCTGCGTGCGCAAAAACGCACGACTTTTCTCCTCTTACGGAAAAAGAGCAGCTGTGATAACCTCGCGCTTTGCCGATGGGTGCAGAAATTACGCTTTAGAGGATATAGAGACTGCCCTATGCAACGAAGGCATAGAATATTTGATTATAGACAATGTGAAAGAAAATCCGCCCGTGGAAAACGTGACTGAGCTTGCCGCAAAATGTATTGCATTTCAGGCGGATCTTCTCATCGCAATAGGCGGCGGCTCGTCCATAGACAGCGCCAAGGCAATTTCTCTCATTATGAAATATCCTGACGCCGATCCCTATGAGATATTCTACGGCAGCGGAAGCCCTTCCATAGCCATACGCAGCGAGTCGGATGTCCCCGTGTTTGCCATTCCTACTACCGCCGGTACCGGCGCCGAGGTCACGGGCTTTGCCGTACTCACACGCAGTGACACCAACACAAAGCTCGCCATGTATCCTGTGGTATTCTGTGTTGCCGCTTTCCTTGACCCCTCATATATCCGCTCCTCTCCGCTTTTTTTGCTGCATTCAGGTGCAATGGATACACTTGCTCACGGAGTTGAGACATATCTGAATGTCAATAGTAATCTCTTGAACCGTTCGATGGCAAATCTGGGCTTCGGTCTATTTGCGCAATATAAGGACGCTCTCATGAGCGGCACTCTTTCAGATGAATATCTCGAGAAAATGCAGATATGTTCCTTCGTAATGGGTATGGCCTTTATGCAGTCCAGCACGACTATCCCGCACGGCATGGGATATCCTCTTTCGCACGCTAAACACGTCAATCACGGCATCGCCTGTGCAGCCTTCCTCGGGGAGTACATTCTCAGCTTTAAGAATAGGGAAATCGTGATGCCCATAGTGCGTGCCTGCGGTTTTGAACGGGCTGAGGACTTCGCAGCTTATGTTACTGAGATCGTACACCGGAATATGCATATAACGGTAACCATGGCGGAGATAGATAAATGGACGGACGATTTCATGAAGCTTAATTTTCGCCTTGAAAGCAATCCCGAGCGACTCCCGCGTGAGGACATACTCCGTATATACTGTGATTCACTTCAAGATTACATTACATAATTTTCAGTAGGCTTTGTAAATTATACAGACAGGAGATCAGCTAATTATGGCATGGCTTTATGTGGGGCTTCTAATTGCATATGTTGCTATAATGTTCGCCGTCTTCAGGCGTCCCATGTATGAAGCGGTCTGCACCGCATTCATTTTGCTGTGTGTGCTGAGCGGTAAGCTAGGAAGTGTCGGCACATACCTTTTAAACGCGGCAAACACCTACCTGCTTTTTACTATCGCTGCCTTTATCATTTTTTCTCTCATCTTTGAAAAGACCGGCGTCATAAAAGATCTTATCAACATAATAGTTGCACTTGTCGGTCGCTTTACGGGAGGCGCAGGCTATGTTGCACTCATCGCTTCTGCGGTCATGGGCACGCTCTGCGGCAGTGCCCCCGGCACTGCCGCCGCCGTCGGTGTGACGGCAATCCCGGCGATGAAAAAAACCGGTTTTTCCCCGGAACTGGCAGCATCAGTCGAATCTTCGACAAGCTGCCTCGGGCCCATTATTCCACCTGCCGGTGCAATAACCGCACTTTATGCATCAATTGAGATGCTCTACCCCGGTAAATACAGCTTCTCGCAGTTCTGGCTTCTGGCTTGGGTTGTCGGCTTCTGGTTCATCTTCCAGCGCTTTGTCGTCCTCTTTTTCCTAATTCGCCGTGAAAAGGTCAAGCCCATCCCCCGAGAGGACAGGCTTACAATCCGCCAAGCACTGTGCAGCGGCTGGCGTTCGCTTATAGTACCGCTTATAATATTTGTTCCTTTCCTTATGGATGCTCTTTTTAAGGATGGCTTTATTGCCGCTCGTATCGGCTCGGCCGCATCAAGCTTTACAAATATTCTTCTCACAGTCATCCCCAGCGTTGCCGCTTTCGCCGCAATCGTAATCTTTCGATGTGCCGGCGGCAAATTTAGATTCCGCAATTATTTTGACCTCATTCGTGACAACGTCAGCAGTGTCGTTCCGATTATCGTTATGGCCTACGCAGGCTTCGCCATTACCGAGCTTTTCGGTGACATTGGCATTGCTCAGGGCATAAGCGATTCTCTCGTCTCAAGCAATTTCCCCCTTTGGTTTGTTGCGATCGTAGTACCTCTGATTTTCGCAATAATGGGCATGTTTATCGAGCCATTCTCACTCATTGTTATGTTCGGTGAGATATTCATCACACTCGCTGCCGGTGCGGGTGTGCATCCCCTTCTTGCCGGAATGATGTTCGACGCCATGACCTGCGGCCTTGCGCCAATGACGCCTCCCTTTGCCCTATCTCAATTCGTGTGTATGGGTATTGCCGAATCAGATTTCAAAAAGACCTCAGCGAAGTCGATCATATGGGCAATCAGTCATTATATATTAGTTATCATGTGTCTGTTCGGTCTAGTCCCGATGTTCGGAACACTTGCATAAGGAGAAACAAATGAAAATGAGAATTACACAGGCATGTAGAAATGTGTTTGCCTATACTATGGGCGTACTCATGATAGTTGCACTGCTCATCGCGGCGGCGTATATCGCAGCGTTCATTGTAGGTGTGCCATATTCTGAGGTCATATGCTCATTCATAGAAAAACGCATTTTGCCTGTCGTCTACATTGTGGGTATTGCCGCATGCATTATCGGCATTGCAAGCATGTACCTGAATAACGAGCACGTTTTCATGCTCACACTCCCCCAAAAAAGGAAATAGCAGATTTCGGATACCGCGAGTTGTCGCCCATAAACCTCTCATACGCTCTGCCATTGTCAACAAGCGATATATGCCCATGCTATTGGAGCGGTCGATTGAAAAATGCCTGAACTCTCGTAGTCGGATGAATTGTTGTTGAATCACTCCTCAAAAGACAAACCCCTGTGTCCAATGCTGCAAAGCATTAAAAACACAGGGGTTTTGATTGTGCGATGACTATGAGACAGATTTTCCGTCGCTTTTGCAAAGGCACTTATACACTTGCAAAAAAACTTGAGCTTTCAATAGCATAGGCAGGTGGGCCGCTGTTGCATACAGCTTTTTCGCAAGGAAAACGAGCGACAACGCTATGCCGCCGCCCGTTTACGATCTTTTATTCCGAAGTTCGGCGCTTATTCGGCGTCGTTCTTTCTTTTCTTTTTGCCGGTAACGAGCAGAACGCTCAGAGCTCCGCCGCTGGCGATCAGGAGGGTTATCCAAAGACCTATCGCGCTTGTATCGCCGGTCTTGGGAGGCTTGGCGGGGTCATCCTTGCCGGGCTTATCCGCGGTGTTGTTATCGCCGCTGCCGGGATTTCCGCTGCCGGGGTCGCCGGGATCGCCGGGGTCGGTGCCGCCGTCATCGGGAAGCTTGTCAATGACCGTATTCTCGCTGCGCTTGGCGCCGCAAACGGTGCATTCCTCGTGCTTAATTCCGGCGGCTTCCTTGGTAGCTGCCTTATCTATCACCCACTTGAAGTCATGAGCCGCCGTGTCGGTCTTGTCGCCGCAGGAGCACTCATGCCAGTGATTGTCACCGTCATACCTCCAATCGGTACCGTAGCTGTGGGTGTGAGCGCTGCCGATCTCCTTGTAAGTCACAATGACGGTCTTATCCGCATCCATTGTAACATCCAGAACATTGGCAAGCACGGGCGTTGCAGCGCCGTTTACGGTGACAGCGTCGATCTCATAGCCTGCATCGGGAGTAAAGATGATCGTTTCGGTCGAGCCTGCCGCAAGTCCTGTCTTGCTTGCGGAAATCGTTCCGTGACCGCCGTTTACCTGTGTTGTGAGGCTATAGGTCGTAACAGGCGCGTCCTTATAGCTCGCCGCAAGCTCCACGTCGTTTGCTGGCATTGTGAAGGTAGTGACGGCGCTTGCAGCATCGGCAAGGGTCACGCCGCCGGACTTTACGACCCACTTGTCAAAGACCTTGCCCTCGGGGGTCTTCGCCGTAACGGTGATCTCAACGCCCGCTGTGGCGCGAGTGACGGCAGTCCCCGATGCAGACGCCGTACCGCCCGTGACGGTAACTGCGTAATCGGTCGCTGCGGGGTCCTTCACGAACTTCGTCTCGCCGCAGCCAAAACGCTTGCAATTGTAGACCGTTCCATCGCTCTTGCCCTGCGTTGCGGGTTTGCCGCTATCCCAGTCGTGGCCGAGCTTATTGATGACATGACCGTAGCGGAAAATCAGTCCGCAGTCGCCGGTGCACTGATAGTCGCCGCTGTAGCCTGCGGCGGTGCAGCTCGGCTTGACCTCATTTACGAGCTTGTAGTTACTCGCAAGCTCGTGCAGGGACGGAGTCGAGGAGCCCTTTATCACGATCTTGTCGCAGTCTTTGCAGTACTGATTGCCTGAATAGCCCTTCTCGGTGCAGGTAGCTGCTCTCACATCGCGCAGCTCCAGCTGGCCGCTATGCTTAAAGTCGCCCGATTCGCCCTTCACGGTGCCGCCGCAATCCGAGCAGCGGTAGTCGCCCTCATAGGCGCGGTGTCTGCAATCGCCCGATCTGGCGTTATAGCGTTTGCCGCCCATGCTCGGGTCCGTGGTGGCCGAGTTAAGCGTGCCGTAGTAGTAAAGCGGCTGCATCGTGCCGGTATGACCTGCGTTTTCGGGCGGGTAGATGTCCCTGCCTGCCTCAATGACATAGCCGCAGTCCGCGCAGGCGGTGTCGCCGGTGTAGCCCTTGCGGTCGCAGACCTGCGCCTTCGCATTGAGCACCGTGGTGCCGCCGTTGTGGGAGCAGGCAGCGTAGACAGGCTCAAAGAAGAATCTGCCGCCGCCGGGCACTCCGAGGGCACTGAACGCGGGGATCTCGCAGCCCCACTCGAGAGCGGAGCCGTTATTGACGAGCTTAAACAGGCTCGCGACCTCGGTGATGCTCCAGTTTTTCTTAACCGAAGTTCCGTCATTGTATTCGCGCAGATACTCCACCTTCCAGCCGATGGCCTTCTGACCGGCTTTATCATCGGGGAAAAGCTTCATCTTATCGCCGGGCTCGACGATCATACGGGTAGCGCGGCCGTTCGTTACGGTAACGAGGGCGCTGTCCTTATCCCAATGCGTGACTCCTCCGCTGTTATCGTCCTTATCGACTTTCGTCTTTGTGTACTCGCAGATGCTGCATTCAGCCTCCATGCCGCCTTTGGCGCCTGCGGTATCAGGGCACAAAACCACGTTCCAGCGACCCCAGCTATGGGGAACCATTATAAACTCCTCGCAGCCGGGAACCTTGCACTTTTCGGGGTGGGCATAGTCGGACTCAAGGATGAGCTGCTCCACCGTCTTGGTCGAGCCGCCGATGTTGAAGGTATATTCATAGATACTGCCAAAGCCGGTGTAGTCCCAGTTCCAGCCGTAATCATGGACATGGCTCTTCACGGGAACGGTATAGTCGCAGACGGAGCATCTGAGCACATCGACTCTGCCGCCGCCTACCGCGTCAAGGCTTCTGTCAAGCACAAAGGTATGCGGGAAGATGCGCTCCTTGGAGCCGGTGGTCATATAATGCTCTTCGTAATAGCCTGCTTCGAACAGGCACGGGAGCTTGTGACCGTCGCATTTCGGGTCACCGCCCACGACAGCCTCTGTCCGGCTCCCGTCCGGCTTTACATGCCAAATATTGTATCGCGGCGTTCTCTCGCTGTCGTCCGTGGGCACACGCACACCTGCCTGCTTATAGCTGTAGGCATGGGTGGCAGTGAGCTTTGCCTCCACCGTTTTCAGGGTGTCGGTGCCGCCCTTTACGCCGATGACGCAGAAGTAGGAGTAGTCATCCTGGCAGGCCTCGCCGGAAACCATCATCTTCAGAGTGGGAGTATTCACGCCCACACAGTATACTCTCTCCTGCAGCTTGAAGGGCGCCGCCGTCGGTTTCGCATTATTCTTCTGATACCACTGATAGGTCAGCTCATCGCCCTTCATGCTCTTTGCCGAGACGGAGAAGCTTACCCAGTTATGTTCGCTGTACAGCAGACCGTTTTCAGGCTCTTCATTATAATCGCCGCTGCCGTAGATAGAGGTCTTGCACTTGACGTTTCTCGGCTGGCGGGTTATGACGATGGAGCTGCCGCCTATATAGCCGCAGATCTTGCACACGCCCATGGAATTAAAATCATGGTTTGCGATCTCAAGCTGTTCGCTGTCGTTGTAGCGGCAGGGATGCCAGTGCTGATCGGTATCGGCGCCCCACGAGACGGAGGGCTTGCACTGATGCGAAGCGCCGCCGTGCTCCGCTTTAAGATGATCGTCAAAGTCGGGATCGCTGTAGCACCATTCGTCGCAATCGCAGCCCATGGCGCTCACGGCATCGCGGCAGCAGTCCTCGCAGCGCTGATCGCAGCCGTTCTCGCACGGATCGCTGTCGCAGAAGCAAAGACCGCAGTCCTCGCAGAAATGATCCGCATAGTCAGTATCCATTGCGCACATACCCGTGGAGCAGTCGGAGTTGCCCTCGCAGCACTCCCTGCACAGCTCGCAGATTTCGCAGAACTCGTCCTCGTCCTCCTTATCGGCTACCCAGCCGTCGCAGCCCTGGCAGATGTGCTCATCCCACTCGGCGCTTTCAATGCAGGTCTCGCCGTCAGGGCAGCCGCCGTCCTCGGAGTTATCTCTGCAGCACTCAAGGCACAGACCGCACTCCTCGCAGGACTCCAGGTTCAGCAGGCATTCCTCGCACTGCTCGCAGGCCGTGTGGCAATCGATGCAGTGGATAACGCCGGTATCATCGTCGTCCACGCACTCGTCCACAGCGCCGAAGCAGTTGTTGCACAGCGAGCAGTGCATCGGGTCGCTGTCATCGTTTGCGCAGTCATCACAGAAGCCGCAGGAGTCGCAGATGGTTATGGAGCAGCAGGGGCCCTTATGGCAGGTGCCGCACAGCTGGTCATCCTCGCCGATGTAGCACTTGGCGCAGGTCGAGCAGTGCGTTTCCTCCATGCAGTCCGCGCACTTGTGGCACTCCTCGCACCAAAAGGGCGTGTCGCCCAAACACAGACCGCAGTCGTTACAGTGGAACTCAACCCAGCAATCGTAGTTGCAGTCAATGGTGCAGAACTGGCAGTCGCACACATTCTCAGCCCAGTGATAGTGGTCGCAGTTGGGGCAGTCTCCGCCGGTGTCGTAGTCGTCCCAAAAGGCGTCGGCGGGAGTCGCCGAGCCGGGCACGAGCGACAGCAGCATCATAAGCACCAGCAGGACGCTGACGACGCGCCTTCGTGTGTTCGTCTTTGTCATATTATCATTTCCTCTCTCAAAATATTTTTGAAGGTTTTTCTATTTAGTTATGCCGTTTTTTTAAACGCTGTCGATGACCGAGGCAAAGTAGTTTTCCGACACGGAGCCGAACAGAAAAGCGTCAATAAGTCCCTCGCGCTTTGCCTGCCGCACCTGCTCGGTCAGCTCCCCGTCCGTGTCGTCATCGACGAAAAGAATGATACGGCAGGTTTCCACGCTGCGCCCGACCTTGTCGCGGATCGTCATTCGCTGTCCGAACATCCACGGTGAATACGCCTTGACCTCCATTAAGAGCACATCCGGCCGATGCGTTTTGCACCACTCGGCGGTCGTATCAGGCGATTCGGAGATCACGACCTGACAATCGTCCAGCTTCTGCATCAGCATCCGCTCCATGGTTTGCGCATGGATATCGCTCTGAATATCCAGCACGATCTTTTTCATCCTTCACCACCGCCTTGTCTATACACAACGATATTTATACATATATTATTCTACGGATTTTCTGAGGCTTGTCACTGGCACAAGTGCCAGTAACGAAGCGAAAAAAATGTTTTTTTCAAAATAATTCTGCCTTTTTTGCGCAAAAGACCCCTTGACCTGCGCGGTCAAGGGGTCTTTACATTTATTCGTCCTTTAAAGTCGTTACCATGAGCTTATTTTCAATCGCGGTCGCAACGAGCGCCTCTCGGTTTTCAAACCCGCCTTTTCCCACCATATCGTCCAAATTCCAGCGAACACCGTTTTTGGAGATGCCCAATTTATCGGCTATCTCCTGATAGGTGAAGCCCTTTATGTAAAGGCGCAGTATGTCCAATTGCCGCGGCGAAAATTTATCGGACATCGTGCCCTCCATCTCGATGGCGGGTGAGGAGTCGGGAAAGACGCTCTCCCCCGCAAGGGTGCGCTTTACCACGCTCATAAGCTCCTCCGTGCCGTGGTCTTTATACCACAGGCTGTCGGCTGCGCCCGCTTTCGCTCTTTGCAGCACCTGCGGATCGACAAGCGAGGTCGCGGCTACTATCTTGATTTTCGGAAACGCCTTTTTGATGCGCTCCGCGGCGGCAAGCCCCGAGTGCTTATGCTGAGTCTGCACGTCCATGAGGATGAGCCTCACCGTGGCGTCGCAGTGCTTTTCCGCTTCAAAGGCATCGCGGAAAACGCCGACGAGGTTAAACCCGCCGTCTGCGGCAAGGTGATCTACAAAGTGCTTTTGGATGTACAGATCGTCCTCTACAAGTATGGTGCTTATCATAGCTCGTTCTCCTTTGCGGGAATCGTGATGAGAAGCGCAAAGCGCGGCTCATGGGAAATATGCATCTCGCCGCCGCAGCTTTCAATGCTGCTGCGAAGCGCCGAAAGTCCGCTGCCCTCTCTTATCGCGCCCGTGGGCACCCTGCCGTTGTTGGTTATGGTAATGTCGTGGCAATTATTGCGCTGGGCAATGCGGATATATACCTCATTCCCGTCTGCGTGCTTAATGCAGTTTGTCACGCACTCCTTGGCGGCGGCAACGGTCAGCTCCTCGGCGGCGGTATCGCGCGGAAGATAGCCCTCGACCTCAACGGCTACGCCGAGCTGCTTTGCGGTCTGCTGCACCTCGTGCATCGTGCCGACGGAGGTGACGCGGTTGCTTGCCAGCATACCGACGGCGTTTTGCAGGGCTTCGAGCTTTCTCTCGGTGTCCTCGCCGCTGCCGATAATGTCTCGAATGGTCAGGAGGCTTCGCCCGATGGTGTCGTGAATATAGACCTTCAGATCGAGGCTCTCCTTTTCCTTTACATCGTCCTCCATGCGCTCGTACATTATCCTGAGCCTGCGGTTGACCTCCCGCAGCTCCGCGTTTATCTCCTCCTGCCGCCGCAGACCGTTATACAGCTCGGTCACGTTGTGCGCCGTTATCTGCCGCCAGCGGTCGTCGCCGTCCACGGTGACGCTCTGCGTGCGGAACTGCCAAACCGTACCGTCGGGCAGAACGTAGCAGTCGTCCTTGACGGTAACGGACTTATCCGGCGCGCTCAGGGCGTTTTCCATGTCGCTTTTTATTTGCAGCTCGTGACCGCAAAGAGCAAAGGACAGGCGGCGCATGAGATCGTTGCAAAGTATGATTCTGCCGCTCGGATCGGCAAAGCAGACGCCCATGGGCAGCCTGTCGGTGGCCTCCTTGACCGAGAACGGCGACAGCTCGTTCTTTTTGCGGCGGTATTCTCTCGGCAGAGCTGCGGCAAAATGAGCCGCCGTGAGGAAAATGGCAGAGGCGAATATGAGCCACGGCGCATCGAGCATGAATGCGTCGCCGATATTATCGGGGTCTGCCTGCGAAACCGAGAAAAGCAGCGGTATCATCACTGCCGTGATCGCAATGCTCGGCAAGCTGCGTGCGGGCTTATTGCTGCACAGAAGCTGATACACAGACAGTCCGATCTCGAGGACGATCTCAACGAGCATCACAAACGCAAGCGTTGTCTGCCAGAATTCGGGCAGGGAAGAAAATGCGCTCATTTCCCCTCACCTTCTTTCGCAAAAAACACGATGCGCTGATACTCCTCGCCGTCCTCTTTTTCATAGAGAATATTTGCACCGTCGGCAAGGTACGAAAGGTCTGCCTTGCAGCACACGTTCAGCGTCAGGCGCAAGCCGTCCGCCTTTATGAGGCTTACCTGTATGCCTGTTAAATTCAAAATATCGGCTTCAATAACCGATTCGTAAAAGTCAAACACTGCCGTGACCGTTTTGCCCGAGAGCATGGCAAGGGCATCGTCTACATAAAGCGAGCTGCGCACTCCCAAAAGCTCCAGCGTTTGGAGCGACTCGTTGAAGGCTCTTTGAAGCTCGGTCGCGGTTATTTTTATATCGCGGTCGGTAAGAAGCGCCAAATGCTTGCGGCGCTTAACGTAGCTGCACAGCACGGCAATTTCGGCAAGCAGCGTCTTGGACTTGTCGGGATCGGTGTCGGAAAGCGCTCGGTATTCCCCCGTGAGCTCGGCGATGCTGTCAAGCTGCGACTGCGTGGCAGAGCGCAACAGGTCGTACAGGCGGTTTTGCTCCTCCACCTTATGGCGCTTTGCCCCGCGCTTATATTCATAGCGGAGCATTTCATTTCTTTCGGCAAGCTCGTCGGCAAGAAACTCGGAATCCTCCCTCATGTCATGCAGAGCCGACAGATCCTCCGTCCACACGGCATAGCCGCCGTCAATGGGCATGGTGTGAACGGTCATGCCGCCGTCCGTCGTGACGGGGCTCTGCGCGGCTTCTTTCATTGCTTCCTTTGAGATGGGCTCGGCGTTCACTGCCGCAAAGCGCACGTTAAAGTCCTTGTCGGTTATCACCGCCGAGGTGCCCACGGAGGACGCAAAAAGGTCTGCATAGCGGCTGTTTGAATGTATATACCCGCAGGCGATGCAAAGCTCAAACGTCAGGATATACATCACGCTTTGAAACGCCGCAATGTCTCCGAACAGGGACAGAAGCCAATCAACGCCGGCATAGTAAAGCGCGCTGTAAACGATCGCAAGCAGCATCGGAGCAACAGGCAGAAGGCGAAGCTTGCCCCTTTGCACGCGGCATTTTAAGAACATGGTATTGAGTGCCGCAAGTCCGCAAGCCACCTGCCAGCCCACAGCGGCGAAGTAGCCTACGGAGTAGCCGTTATTTTTGTCCGTCCACACGGCGGCGTCCTTTGGGAATGTAAACACGAACCGGTGCAGGTCGTTTGTGAGCACGAGCACAAGCAGTACGCCGGAGATCGCCCACAGCACGAGCACTTCCTTGGGGAATTTATATTCGTCGGGCTTTCCCAGCGACATGGCGATAAGCAGCGCAAGCATCGGCACGAACAGCATGGGCAGATAGAAAAGATACCACAGATAGCGGACGGCGTCGGGCTGCCAAAAGATATAATACTTCGCCGAACGCGCCACCATCCAGAACACGAGCAGCGCCGCCGTGCCCGTCATATACCCGCGCACCTGCTTTTGCACGGTCCGCTGGCGGACGGAGAAGCCCCATGCAGCAAACAGTGCAATATAGATGAAGCTGCGTAAGTATGAAAACAGCATCGGATGGAAGCTGCCCTTGCCGGCAAATCGCAAGCAGTATGCGATCATCACGGCAAGCACAGCCATGGCGCTTGTTATGACGGTTTTCTTTTTCACTGCGGTCATAAGCTAACTCCGTTTCGCCTTCGTTATTTTGCGCACTTAGATACACTTATACATTTTAAATTATAGCGTATATTCTGTCTATTCTCAACAGCTTATTGCGATGATCTGCGCAGGAGCCGAATTATTTTGCAGAAAGTTTGAAAACAAATGGCAAAAACCCTGTGTCAAAATGCCGCAAAGCATTGAAAACACAGGGTTTTAAAATGGTACGCCCGACGGGATTCGAACCCACGACCTTCAGAGTCGGAGTCTGACACTCTATCCAGCTGAGCTACGGGCGCATTTATAATGCCCAAGTATTATAACAAATCGCCAAAGCATTGTAAAGCAAATATTTTCGCCAAAGCTCCCCTCACGGGCTGGCGGCACTTGACGCGGAGCGCGAAAAATGCTAATGTGTTGCGAGTGATAAGCGCACAAGGCTGCGCAGACGTTAACGAAAAAGGCGGCAACGCCGCCGCACGGTTCAAGCATACGGAGGCTCGAAATGGAATCATGGGACGCATACAGCGTTGACAGAATACCGACCGGAAAAAGCGTCGTCAGGGGGCAGAAGCACCCCGAGGGGTTTTACCACATGGTCGTTCATATTGCGATTTTCAACTCTGACGGCAAACTGCTCATCCAGCGCCGCTGCCTCGAAAAGCCGACCTTCCCCGGAAAATGGGACGTGACCGTCGGCGGCAGCGCACTGTGCGGCGAGACGAGCCGCGAGGCGATGCACCGCGAGCTGTTTGAGGAGCTGGGCATCGACATGGATTTTTCCGAGACCCGCCAGCGTCTCACGGTGAACTTCGAGGACGGCTTCGACGACTATTACATTGTCAAAAGGGACATCGACCTCTCCATGCTGAGATTTCAACCCGAGGAGGTCATGGACGCGCGCTGGGCCACCCTCGACGAGGTCCGCGCCATGATAGACTCGGGCGAGTTTATTCCCTTCATGAAGAGCTTCATCGAATTTCTCTTTGAGATGAAGGACGGCGTCGATAATCTGAATATATAACGAAAAAACTCCCTTAATCAGGGAGTTTTTCGTTATTCCTCTATATCTCCTTCGAGCTCGGCTTCGGGCTCTTCGAATTCTTCGGCTTCATAAAGCTCTTCATCGGGCTCCTGCTCATGGCCGCTATAGCTCAGCGGGCCGCCGGATATGAGCTTTTTGTGCGAAATTTTCTTCGAGATGCTGCCCGCGACACCCTTTACGAGCGCCTGCGCGGCAAGGTGCTTGCCGATGATGGCGGCAAGGTCTGTTTTGGGTGAAAGGTCGGAGACCGTGCCCTCCATTATCGACAGACTGCGCCAAAACATGGTCAGAGATTTGGGCACCTTTATTCCGAAGTCGCGCGCGATACGGTAAAGGTCAGCGAAAATATCGAGCGTGCTGCTCATTTGAGCCATGGACAGGACGCGGTATTTATCAAGATACGCCCTCATCCGCTCGTAGTACGCCTCGCGGTCGAGGCCGGGGTCATGCTCGCAGATCTTGAGCACGGTGTCGGCAAAGCTGAGATAGTCATTGCTGAAGATTGCCTTCATGCAGACCTTTATGAGCTCGGCATCGTCTGCCGTGAGTCTGCCCATCATGCCGAGGTCGAGCCAGACTATGCGCCCGTCCCAGACGCGGACGTTGCCGGGGTGCGGGTCGGCGTGGAAAAATCTATCCTCGGCAAACTGCTTAATGTAGTTATTTATGAACTTCGTGCAGACCTCCTGAAGGTCGTAGCCGCACTCCTCAAGCGCCGCCTTATCGGTGAGCTCAACGCCGCCGATATACTCCATAACGAGAATGTGCTTGGTAGACAGCTCATCGAACACACGCGGGCAATAGACGTATTTTATGCCCTCGATGTTTTCACGCACACGGCGGATATTATCCGCCTCGCGCTCGAAGTCCATTTCCTCCTGCGCGACCGCCCAGACCTCGTCTATCGTGTCGCCGATGTCCATGACGTTGTTTATCTTCTTGAGCTTCACGACGCTCAGAGCCGCCTTTATAAGGCGCACGTCGCGCTCCATGACGGAATATATGTCGGGGCGCTGGATCTTTATCGCAACGCGCGTACCGTCAAGAAGCTCCGCCTCGTGCACCTGCGCTATTGACGCCGCACCAAGGGGATAGGGCATTATCTGCTTAAAGACCTTGTTCCAAGGCACTCCGTACTCCTCAGAGACTATCTCGCGTATCTGCGCTGTGACGAGTCGGGAGGCATCCGTGCGCAGCGCCTCGAGCTTTTTGCAGTGCTCCATCGGGATTATCTCCGGGTGCATCGAAAGCAGCTGACCGAGCTTAACGAAGGTCGGGCCGAGCTCCTTAAACATCGCGCACAGCTCGTCGGGGCTCATGCCCTGCGTGATCTTATATTTTTTTATTACCTTTACTATCTCAAACAGGCGCTTTGCATCAGCGCCCGTTTCCATTGCCGCATTTGCCATCTGTTTCCAACCTTCAAATTTCAGTATCGAGAATATAGCAGGTGTGGGTCACTCCGCCGTCATCGGTGAAGCTGACTATGCTGCCCTCGACGGTCTTGTATGTGTCGGGTCTTACCGCGAGGACGAGGTCTGTATCCTTTTCCCATAGATAGACCGCGTTTTCGTAGCTTATCTCACCGCTGCGCAGAGCGACTCTCACGGTCATGCTGACGCTTTCGTAGTTAATTTCCTGCGCGTCGGTGACCTTGATCCTGCCAAGCTCCACGGGCTCCGTTGCGGGGTCGATGATATAACCGCTTTTCGTTTTTCCGTTTGCGGTCTTGAATTTTACCGCGGTGAAGCCCGTTTCCTCGGCCGACGCCGCTATCTCAAGAGCCTCGGGCCGCACAAGATAGAGCTTATGCTTCCCCGTCCAGACCCACGCGCAGCCCTCGTGACCCTCCATCGCCTCGGCAAAGCGCGCATAATCGCCGCGACAGGCCGCCTGCGCCTCGGCAGGGGTCTGAGCCTCGAGGTTCTCCACCCGTATTTCAAGCACGGGCGCAACTCGGCTGAGTCTGTGTTTATACATGCCGAACATCACACTGAGAATAACGAGCGTGACGATCGCGCATATTATGTAAACTTGTTTTTGCTTTTTATCAATTCTTCGCCGTGCAGCCATAGGCTTACCTCCCGTCAAAGACTTCCTTCATTTTAGCAGAAAAAAGGCAATTTAACAAGATGTATAATTCAGCGCGGAGGCCGTTATGAAAAAAATAACGCGGGATAAACAAAAAAATCCGAACGCTTTCGCATTCGGATTGTGGTGACCCGTACGGGAATCGAACCCATGTTACCGCCGTGAAAGGGCGGTGTCTTAACCGCTTGACCAACGGGCCGAAATAAAGGCGCAGGTAGTGATATCTGCGCCTTGTTTGGTAGCGGCACCTGGATTCGAACCGGGGACACTGCGGGTATGAACCGCATGCTCTAGCCAACTGAGCTATGCCGCCATTTCTCAAATGAGCAATTGGAATTATACAAGACACAGCTCAGATTGTCAACATCTTTTTTTGATTTTCTTCAAAAAATCCGTTAATTCATATCGGCAGGTAATTTAAGGGGTCAACGCTCTTGCCGTCGCGGCTCATTGCAAAGTGCATATGGCTGCCCTGCCCTATCTCGCATATCGCTGTTTTTCCGACCGAGCCTATGACGTCTCCGCCCTTGACGGTGTCGCCCGGAGAGACGGTCGGGGTATCGGCAAGATTGCAATAGCTCGTTTTCATGCCGGCGCCGTGGTCTATGACGACGGTCGTGCCGTAAAGATCATCCTGATGCACGCTCTCGACCGTGCCGTCGGCCGCGGCTATGACCACCTCGCCCTGCTGCGCGAGAATGTCCACGCCGTCATGCGTGCGCCAGTCCGCCATGGTCACGTCATATGCAAGAGCATCGACGGTGTAGCCGCGCTCAATTTCGCCCGACACGGGCCAAAACCATGAATCGGGTGCGACCCAAACATCATCCTGCTCCCACGTGCCCGCTGCGACTATATCCTCCCCCGTTTCGGCATCGACCGGCTGCGGCGGCTCGCTGCTCACCTCGGGCAGTTCGCTCGGCTGCGGCGGTCGTGTGGGGTTACTCAGGCTAAGCTCACCGTTCACATCGGGGAGCGCAGTCTGCCTCGCGGCGAGGCTGTAGGCCGATATTCCAATCACGATAACACATAGCGCAAGGACTATGTAAAAGCCCTTGCCGGCAAAAAACCTGTCAAGTCTGCCGCTTTTTTCGTTTTGCATAGATAAACCTCCTATCGGAATTTATCTATATTGTTGACCGCGGCGGGCACAAATATACAAACGCCCGAGCCGCACGGCCCGAGCGTTTGCACTTATTTTTTGCAGTTTTTGCAGGAATCGCCGTTTCCCTTGCAGCCGGAGCATTTGCCGCAGCAGCCGCGTCCCTTTTTGATGCTGCGTATGGCTAAAAAGAGCCACAACGCAAGCAGAGCGAGAATTATGATCTCCATATCAGAATATCACCCCGATAAGAGTATAGACCACAAACGCCGCGAGCCACGCCACGCAGCACTGCGACAGCACGACGAGCGCGGTTTTGACCCCGCTGCCCATTTCGCGCCGGAAGGCGGCCAGAGCCGCGACACAGGGCGTATAGAGCAGGCAGAACACGAGGAAGCTCAGCGCCGAACGGGTCGTGAAGAGCACTCCCAGAGCCGCACTGCCGAGGTTCGCGCCGACGTTCATGAGCACGCCGAGCGTGCTTATGACCGCTTCCTTTGCCATAAGTCCCGTCAGAAGCGCAGTCGCAACGCGCCAATCTCCGAAGCCGAGCGGAGCGAACACGGGCGCTATCCAGGTACCGATGATGGCAAGAAGGCTGTCGGTGCTGCCGCTGCCGACGACGTTAAGGCGGGTATCAAAGGTTTGCAGGAACCAGATAACGATGGTCGCGGCAAAAATTATCGTGAACGCGCGGCGAATGAAATCCCACGCCTTTTCCCACATGAGAAGCAGTACGCTCTTGAGTGACGGCATACGGTAATTCGGAAGCTCCATTACAAAGGGCACGGGCT
>CAKTOX010000008.1 GCA_934590355.1 uncultured Oscillospiraceae bacterium | reverse complement strand
GTTACCTATTTTAAGTACGGCGAAAACGCTTATTATATTTGCGTGATTATCGACCTGTTCTCCCGTATGGTCGTGGGTTATAAAATTGGAAAGACCAACAGCACGCAGCTTGTAAAATCGACTTTTCAGATCGCTTATAAAGCACGCCAACCGGATTCAAGTTTGATCTTCCACACCGATCGTGGCGGTAACTACCGTTCCAAAGCGATGAACGACTATATGCGGTCACTGCACATCACGCACTCTTTTTCGCGTGCGCACGTGCCGTACGACAATTCTGTAATGGAATCGTTCTTTGCTTCCTTGAAGCGCGAGGAATTGTATCGCACGAAGTACCGTTCAGAAGCAGACTTCCGAAGTGCGGTGGACAAGTACATAATTTTCTACAATACGAAACGTCCGCACAGGAAACTGCAATACAAGACTCCCGAACAAAAGGAAGAGGAATACGCCTTGAAATTAGGGGATTTATGAGACACGTGCAGATAGACTGATAGGTTTGAAAAGGTTTGCTTTTTAATCTTCTAATTGCCGAATTTCAGTTTTTCTGTTTTTAGTCCGGCTGGCAAAAAGAAAATGCGACTTCGAAAAGCCGCATAAATACTGGGTTTTATAATAAAAACACCATTGAGTCTGAACTTGAGGGTTCAGATTTCAATGGTGTCTTTATATGGTGGAGATGGGGGGAGTTGAACCCCCGTCCGAAAGCACTTTAACAGAAACTTCTCCGAGCGCATACGGTCGTTTTTATTCCCTTCCCCGCACGCCGGCCGTCAGGCTTGCGGAGTCGGTAGCTTCATTATGCGTGGTGCGCTCAAAGCTTTGCGCACTCACGGGCACCACTGATCGACGCTCCGTTCCGGGCCGTGGTCCTCCCGGAGGGAACGCTCGCTAATTAAGCAGCGAGAAGAACAGAATCGTTGTTGTTCTTTAATTTATAAGCTGCCCATTTTAAGGATGGTAGGCGCATCCGCTCGCTATTCCTGCCTCCATACCCCCGTCGAAACCGGTACATCCCCGTTTTTTAATAGCGATTTGAGGCTTGATCTAATCTATACTTCAGGCGCCCGATAGGCTACGCAGATTTTACATAAGCCCGTCATGAGAAACCATTCGAGGCTCTTATGCGGGGGTGCGGGCTTGCCGCACCCCGCACATTGCATTACATCTTTTCGGGTTCGGGATAGTCAACGCCGAAGGTATCGACGGTGACCTTCTTCATTGCCTGACGATGAATGGGCTTATCGTTTCTGCCGGTCATGCACTTTGCGATCTTATCGACATTCTCGATGCCCTCGATGACCTTACCGAAGGCGGCATACTGGCCGTCGAGATGCGGAGCGTCCTCATGCATGATGAAGAACTGGCTGCCTGCGGAGTTGGGAGCCATGCTGCGCGCCATGGAAAGCACGCCGCGGGTGTGCTTGAGATCGTTTGCAACACCGTTCATCTTGAACTCGCCCTTGATCGAGTAGCCGGGGCCGCCGATGCCTATGCCCTGGGGGTCGCCGCCCTGGATCATGAAGCCGCGGATGACGCGGTGGAAAATGATGCCGTCGTAGAATTTGTTCTTTACCAGCGAGATGAAGTTATTAACCGTATTCGGGGCGATCTCGGGGTACAGCTCCGCCTTTATGATATCGCCGTTTTCCATTTCGATGGTCACAATAGGATTGCTCATCAGTGTCTCTCCTTTAATGTTCTTTCAATGTCGCGCGCAGCCTCGCGCTTCGCGTCGTCATTTCGTTTATCATAGAGCTTTTTGCCCTTGCACAGGCCGAGCTCGACCTTCACGCGGCTGTCCTTAAAATACAGCGACAGCGGAATGAGCGCAACGCCCTCCTGCATAACGCGGGCATTGAGCTTTACTATCTCGCGCTTATGCATAAGAAGTCTCCTCGGACGCACAGGGTCTTTATTGAAAATATTGCCCTTTTCATACGGGCTTATATGCAGCGAGCGCACAAACAGCTCGCCGTTTTTTATTGTGCAGTAGCAGTCCTTCATATTGACCGTTCCCGCTCTGAGCGATTTGACCTCGGTACCGGCAAGCTCAATGCCGGCCTCGAACCTGTCAAGCACAAAATAATCGTGAAAAGCCTTGCGGTTTGACGCTATTTGCTTTGTACCGGTCTGCTTCGGCATATGCTCACCTCCCGACCGATGTTATATTATATCACACCTTGCGAAAAAATTAAATAATTTTCTGTAAATCCGATCACATATTAGCCTTGAGGATATTTGCGATATCAACAACGCTGTCAAGAACGTAATCGGGGCGGCGGTCGTTATTCTCAACGTCCTCCATGCTGCTCTCACCAGACAACACGCACACGGACACGGCACCGGCATTCTGCGCAACGGCTATATCGGTGTAAAGTCTGTCGCCGACGCAGCAGATATTCTCATTGGGTACGCCGGTCTGCTCAGATATTATGTCAACCATATTGCGGTTGGGCTTGCCGATAAACACCGGCTCAACTCCGCTTGCCGCGGTTAAAAGCGCGCAGATGCTTCCGCAGTCGGGCAGTACCTCGTCTGCCGGCATCGGGCACACCCAATCGGGGTTTGCCGCGATGAACGCAGCGCCGCGGCGCAGATAGTGCACGGCCTTGTCGAGCTTTTCATAGGTCAGCGTAGTGTCAAAGCCGACGCAGACAACGCTGACATCCTCGCCGTCGCCGAGCTTCACACCGTAGCTCTCGAGCTCGCTCAGGAATGCGGGAGTGCCGACGGGATATACGGTTGCACCGGGGTGGCGGCTGTTGAGATACATTGCCGTTGCCATGCCGGAGGTGAAAACGTTCTTCGCCTCGCAAGGGAAGCCCAGCTTGCGCAGGCGCGTAATATAGTCAACGCCGGCGCGCGAGGAGTTATTCGTGAGGTATATATATTCCCTGCCGCTTGCGCTAATCGTGTTAATAAAGTCAACGGCGCCGTCAAACACCTCATCGCCGAGGTAAAGCGTACCGTCCATGTCGAGCAGAAACAGTTTCGTTCCCAGAAGCTTATCCATTATTGTTCTATTACACTCCAATCTGAAAATATCAGACATATTATATAGTTTCCGCAGCGTAAAATCAACAACATCTTGCAAACCGGGCGCAATATGGTATACAATCAATAATAATATCAAAACCGCAAGGAGCTTGTTATGGACATTTCTTTCAATAACGGCTGGCTGTTTACGGAGGATTACAACTCGGGCTTTGACACTGCCGTCGAGGTCAGGCTTCCGCACACGGCAAAGGAGATACCGTATAACTACATTGATTGCCGGGATTATCAGATGGTCTGCGGCTACAAAAAGAGCTTTGAAGCTCCCTCGCAATGGGAGGGCAAAAGGCTGCTGCTGCGCTTTGACGGAGCAGCGCACGAAGCGACGGTCTACTGCAACGGTCAAGAGGTCGGGAAGCACTCGTGCGGCTACACGGCGTTCACGGCAGATATAACCGGCAGCGTTCGCTTCGGAGCGGAAAACACCGTCGAGGTGAGACTTGACACGCGCGAAAGCCTCAACATTCCCCCGTTCGGCTTTGTGATCGACTATCTGTGCTACGGCGGGCTGTACCGCGAGGTCACGCTCGAGGTGCGCGACAGTGAATATATAAATGAAGTGCTCATCGAAAACACAGGACTGCGCAGCATAAGAGTGCGGATCGATTCCGCTTGCCGCGAGCTTGAGTGCGATATAGTAGACGGCGACGGCAAGGTCGTTGCATCGGCAGGCGGCGGCGCGTTCGAGCTCACCGTGCCGGAGGCAAGGCTGTGGTCGGTCGACTCCCCTGCCCTGTACACCGCAAACGTGCGCGCCGTGCGCGGCGGCAAAACCGTTGACGAAAAATCCGTCCGCTTCGGCTTCCGAACGGTCGAATTCAAGTCCGACGGCTTTTATCTCAACGGCGTTAAGCTCAAGCTGCGCGGGCTCAACCGCCATCAGGCTTACCCCTACGTCGGCTACGCGATGCCCAAAGCCATGCAGGAGCTTGACGCGGATATACTCAAAAACGAGCTCGGAGTCAACGCCGTGCGCACCTCGCACTATCCGCAGTCGCAGCATTTCGTTTCGCGCTGCGATGAGCTGGGACTTCTCGTTTTCACCGAGATCCCCGGCTGGCAGCACATCGGCGACGAGAAGTGGAAGCAGCAGGCCGTCATAAACACCGGCGAAATGGTGCGGCAGTATATGCACCACCCCTCCGTAATGCTTTGGGGCGTCAGAATAAACGAATCGCAGGACTGCGACGAGCTTTATAAGAAAACCAACGCCGTGGCTCATCTGCTCGATTCGGGCAGGCAGACCAGCGGCGTGAGATACATCGAAAAAAGCCATCTGCTTGAGGACGTTTACGCATACAACGACTTTTCGCATTGCGGCGACAACGCCGGCTTGAAGCCGAAGAGCTCCGTTACCGCAAAGAAGCACAAGCCCTATCTCGTTTCGGAATGCAACGGTCATATGTTTCCGACGAAGCCCTTTGACGACGAGCGGCACAGACTTGCGCACGCACTACGGCACTGCAAGGTGCTCGACGCAGCCTACGCTGCCGACGACGTTTGCGGCATATTCCCGTGGTGTATGTTCGACTATAATACCCATCAGGATTTCGGCAGCGGCGACGGCATATGCTACCACGGCGTTTTGGATATATTCCGCAATCCCAAGCTCGCGGCGGCGGTTTACGCAAGCCAGAGTGACACCGTGCCCTGCTGCGAGGTATCCTCCTCCATGGACATCGGCGAGCACCCCGCGGGCGACATCGGCAGGGTCTATGTTTTCACGAATGCCGACAGCGTGAGGCTGTATAAGGATGGCATATTCGTGCGCGAATTTTTCCCGAGCCGCGAGGAGTATCCTGCAATGCCCCACCCGCCGGTCGCAATCGACGACTTCATCGGCGAGCTGCTCGAGTCGCAGGAGGGCTTTGAAGCAAAGACGGCAGCGGATATAAAGGAATGTCTGATGGCGGTCGCAAAGCACGGTCCGAGTTCGCTGCCCCCGAAGATCCTCGCAAAATACGCAAAGCTCATGCTGCTCAAGGGCTTTAAATTCTCCGACGGTGTCGAGCTTTACGGCAAATACGTCGGCAACTGGGGCGGCGAAGCCACGAAATGGCGCTTTGACGCCGTTAAGGACGGAAAGGTAATAAGCTCCGTCACGCGCTCACCCGGTCAAAGGGCGCATCTTGAGCTGACGGTCAGCAGCGCCACGCTCCACGAGGGCGATACCTATGACGCGGCGGCCGTGCGCATACGCGCAGTCGACGATTACGGAAACACCGCCGTCTATTGGCAGGAGCCGATCGTTTTGCAGTGCAGCGACGGACTTGAGATAGTCGGCCCGCACGTCATATCGCTCAAGGGCGGCGCCGGCGGCACATACGTCAAAACGTGCGGCAAGCTCGGAGTCGAAACTCTCATGGTAAATGATATTAAAACCGAGTTCGAGATAAAATAACAAAAATACCTGTGCTCAAATAAGCACAGGTATTTTTAATGCCGCTTTGGAGCTGGTGGTGAGAATCGAACTCACAACCTTCTCATTACGAGTGAGATGCTCTACCATTGAGCCACACCAGCAAAGGACATTTCGCATTTTAGCACATAGCGGAGATAAAGTCAAACAAAAAATCACTATTGCACAATATTAAGCCATATAACATTGCGTATACGAATAATTCCGCGGCGGTTCGCACGAAAAAGTGCCGTTTTTAAAAAATCCGCTGTTTTCAAGGCTTTTTTGTTGCGTCGTTTTCGTCTCAATTTGTTTACATAATTATTTCAGAATATTATTATGCAGATAGTTATCAACAGTTTCAACACAGTTTTCAACATCGAAAAACGCTTAATTTTCAACATTTCCCGAAAATATGTAAGTTATTTCTAAATTCTGAAGTGAAATCTTGTTACAAATTGAAAACAGAAAATAGTTTACATAACTCCCATTTTCGTAAGTGAACGATACTCTTTCCCGCCGACGATGATATGGTCGAGCAGCTTAATATCGACAAGGTTGAGTGCCTTGCGAATAAGCTCGGTGCTGCACTCGTCCTCTTTGGACGGAAACGGCTGCGCACCGGGGTGATTATGCGCGATTATAACTCCGGCGGCATTATTTTTCAGCGCGGTCTCGACCAGCATTCTTATGCTTATCTCGGTGGCGTTGACTATGCCTGTACTTATCTGCTTGCAGGCGATAACGCCGTTTGAGGAGTTTAAAAGCAGCGCATACGCCATCTCGTTTACCTCGTACATGAAGCGCGCGACAAAGTATTTGCCCGCGTCGGAGCTGGATCTAACCGTCTTTTCCGGGAGGTATTTCGTCATGAGATATCTCTGGCTGACGGCAGGCACAAGCTTTAAGAGCGTCGCTGTGTTTTCGCCGATGCCGTCAACGCGAAGAAGCTCCTCATAGCTTGCCTCGAACACCCCCGCAAGCGAGTCGAAGTGCTTCAAAAGCTTGTGGGCAAGTTCGTTTGTATCCTTCCTCGGTACCGCATAAAACAGCAGCATTTCAAGCGCGTTATGGTCGTTGAAGCCCTCAAGCCCCGCCTCGACGAAGCGGCTTTTCATGCGTTCTCTGTGTCCGTCGTGTACACCCATTTTACAGCTCCATATTAGCAAATGCGTTAAGATCCCAGCCTGCGGTGTTGCCGGCAAGATACTCGTAATAACCCTGGCAGCCTATCATCGCTGCATTATCGCCGCACAGCTTGAGGGGCGGTACAAAAAGCTCACAACCCGCTTTCTCAGCGGCCGCCTTAAAGTCGGCGCGGATGCGTGAATTTGCCGCGACGCCGCCGGCTATGGCGATTTTTTTATAGCCGAGTTCCTTTGCCGCCATCATGGTACGCGGCACAAGTGCATCACTCACGGCTGCGGTAAAGGATGCCGCAAGGGAGGCTCTGTCAAGCTCCTCGCCCTTTTGCTCTGCGTTATGGACGATGTTTATGACCGCCGTTTTAAGACCGGAAAAGCTCATCTCATACGGCTGACCGTCAATATGCGTGCGGGGCAGATGATACTTCTTATCGTCTCCGCCCTGAGACAGCAGGTCAATGGGCCTTCCGCCGGGGTACGGCAGACCGAGCACACGCGCGGTTTTGTCAAAGCACTCGCCTGCCGCGTCGTCTCGTGTTGCGCCGACGACCTTGAGGTCCGTGTAGCTGCGCACGTCGATAATCATGGTGTTGCCGCCGGATATGGCAAGGCAGAGAAACGGGGGCTCAAGCTCGGGATAGGCAATGTAGTTTGCCGCGACGTGACCCTTAATGTGGTGCACGGGGATAAGCGGCACACCGAGGCTCATGGCTGCCGCCTTTGCAAAATTGAGTCCGACGAGCACGGTGCCGATAAGTCCGGGGGCATAGGTAACAGCTACCGCATCAATGTCGCTTTTCTCGATGCCGGCAGTCTGTATCGCCCGCTCGGCAAGGCGGGATATTACCTCAACATGGCTGCGCGAGGCTATTTCGGGCACTACGCCGCCGTATATCGCGTGCAGATCCGCCTGAGAGAATATCTGGTCGGTCAGCACGTTTCTGCCGTCCTCAACAACCGCTACTGCGGTCTCGTCGCAGGACGATTCAAATGCAAGAATTTTCATTTCTCTTCCTCACTTAGAAACAAAGTCATCAAAACGGCGTCCTCGGTCGGCTTGGCATAATAGTTTCTTCGGAGTCCGACCTCGACGTAGCCGTGTTTTTTATATAAGCTCTTTGCGGGCTCGTTGCTTTGGCGCACCTCAAGCGTCAAAAAAGCGAGCTTTTTTTCCTCGGCCCGCTCACGAAGCGCATCAAGCAGCATATCGCCTATGCCCTCGCGGCGATGCGCGGGAGATACGGCTACGTTGGATATATATCCCTCGTCAAGGACGTGCATAAGCCCTACATAGCCCACTGCCCTACCGTCACCGTCCTGCGCGGCAAGGAAAACATGCATATGGTTTGTCATCTGCGCTTCAAGCTGCTCACGCGTCCACGGCATTGAAAAGCACAGCTTTTCAAGCTCCGAAATATCGTCAATATGCTCAATGCGGGTGTCTACTATCTCAATCATCACATCAGCTCCTCACGAAGCTCGTCAATGACCGCCAGCACCTCGTCCTCGACGCGCAGAATGCATTTTTTCCACCCCGTCGGGAACATGGGCGGGCATATGTCATCCTCGGCAAGGCACATTATACGCTCGTCGAGATCCTGATAGTCGTCCGAGAGCTTCTGCGCCTGGAGAGCCGTCATACACAGCGCCACGGAGCAGCCCTCGAGCAGCTGCCTCGTCACGATCTGAGGACCGCGCTGCGGCAGCTGGATATCAAGACTTTCGCAGCATTTGCGCACCCTCGGATTTATATCGTCCTTTTGGACTATGCCGGCGGAATACGCGCTGACCTCGGGGCAGTAATCGCCCTTTGACGAGTTAAAGACCGCCTCCGCGGCAAGTGAAAGGCTGTTGTCATCGCACACGAAAAGAATGCTCTTGACATCAATGCCGTTAAAGCCGCACAGCTCGGACTGACGCTCGTCCCATCTTTCGAGACTGCGGTCGCCTGCCTGATTTTCAATGTGGTGCGTGAGCTCATGATGGAGCGTGCTTTTGAGCCGCTGTCTGAACTTTTCATCGTCCATCTCACCGTAGAGCTCGACAAATGAGCCGTAATAAAGCTCAATATGCCTGCCCATGCCGTCGGCAAAATACATTCCCAGCGTGAAGCGGCCGTCCTCGTCGCACTGCGAATCTTCGATGAAGCTGATCCCGCCGTTTAAGTTTTTGAATATTTCCTCGGGGAGCTCGTCGGTAAGCTCGTCGAGAACATCCCCTGCCTGTTCATATGTCAGCATCAGTGCGCCTCCGCCCAGCTATGGCCCGTTTTCGCGTCTACCGTGAGCGGTACGCTCAGCTTCGCCGCTCCGCTCATCTCCTCGCGCAGTATCTGCGCAACCTTTTCCGCCTCGTCCACCGGGCACTCGCATATAAGCTCGTCATGCACCTGCAAAATGAGCTTTGATTTAAGTCCCTCCGATTTGAGTCTGTTATACACGTTCACCATGGCGATTTTTATAATATCCGCCGCCGTGCCTTGAATGGGCATATTGAGCGCGACACGCTCTCCGAAGGAGCGGGTGTTGAAGTTAGACGATTTAAGCTCCGGCAGCTCGCGGCGGCGATTGTATATTGTCGTAACATAGCCGTCCTTTTTCGCCTGCTCGACTATCCTTTTCATATACTCGCGCACGCCGTCGTACTTCTCAAGATACGCATCCATATACGCCTTCGCTTCGTTCGGAAAAACGCCTATATCCTGTGCGAGAGACCACGATGATATGCCGTAGACGATGCCGAAATTGACCGCTTTTGCGCGGCTGCGCTGGAGCGGAGTCACTTCGTCAAGCGGAGTATTAAAAACCTGCGACGCCGTGACCGTGTGGATATCCTCGCCTGACAGGAACGCCTGACGCATATGCCCGTCGCCCGAAATATGCGCAAGAAGCCTGAGCTCGATCTGGCTGTAGTCGGCATCGACAAGCACGTGTCCCTTAGATGCGATGAACATCTCGCGGATATGGCTGCCGAGCTCCTTGCGGATCGGGATATTCTGAAGATTGGGGTCGGTGCTCGAAAGGCGTCCCGTCGCGGTAACGGTCATTTGAAAATTCGTTCTTATCCGTCCGTCGGGGTCTATAAGCTTCAAAAGGCCGTCGGCGTAGGTGGATTTCAGCTTTGTAAGCATCCTGTAATCAAGTATCATTTCGATTATAGGGTGCTTACCGCGCAGCTTTTCGAGAACGTCCGCATTAGTGCTCCAGCCGGTTTTGGTCTTTTTCCCCGCAGGCAGCATGAGCCTGTCAAAAAGCACCTCGCCGAGCTGCTTGGGAGAATTGATGTTAAACTCTCCTCCTGCAAGGGAGCATATCCGCTGCCGCAGCTCCTCAATCGTGCCGGTGAGGCTCTCGCCGAAGCTCACCAGAGCCGCTCGGTCAATGAGAAAGCCCTCGTGCTGCATATCGGCAAGCACACGGCACAGCGGCATCTCGACATCGTAAAAGAGCTTTGTCATATTAAGCTCATTGAGCTTGGGAGCCGTCGCTTCACGAAGCCGCCATATTGCCTGCGATCCGTCAAGCTCCGAGGCACAGTAGCGCATCGTCACTCTGCCGAGACTGTAATCATTCGCCGTGGCGTCAAGAAGATAGCAGGCTATCTCCGTGTCGTACACAAAGCCGTCAAGCGGCAGCGACTCGGCTATGAGCTTTGTCATGAGATTTTTGACGCCGTGTGATATTTTCTTGGTTTTATCCGAGAAAACGAGCCTTAATAGCGCGTTATAATCATCGCCGAGGCTGCTCCAATGAACCGGATACACCGCCTTGCCGTCACAAAACTCAACGCTGTCAAAATCATCGGAAGTCGTGACCGCGATGCACTCGGCATCGGCTATCGCCGCCTCAAGCTCGCTAAACGATGCATTTTCGATAACGGGCATATGCTGTGCGGCACTTTGCGCAGCATCGTCCGCAGTTTCGGGAATGTTCCACTTCTCGATGAATTTGTTAAAGCCGAGCTGCTTGAAAACGCCGTGCAGCTCCGGGCGGTAATCCTCGTGCCAAACAGCATCCTCGGGCTTAAACTCAATGGGCGCGGACGTGCAGATCGTCGCAAGCTCAAAGGAAAGGCGTGCACTCTCCTCGCCCTCGCGCAGCTTTTTGCGAACGCCCTCTTTAATGTCAAGCGTATCGAGCTCACGGTAAATGCTGTCAAGATCGGTGTATTTCTGAATGAGGGTCATTGCCGTTTTTTCGCCGACTCCGGGCACGCCGGGGATATTATCCGACGCATCGCCCATGAGCGCCTTCAGGTCAACTATGTGCTTCGGTGCAAAGCCGTACTCCTGCGAAAACACCTCGGGAGTATACTCGGTCGTGCTCGTCTGACCCATGCGGCTTTTAACGTGGCATATGTGAGTGCGCTCCGTAATGAGCTGGAAGCTGTCCTTATCGCCCGTTACGATGCGGCAGTCCCAAGCTGCGCTCTCACATTTTTTTGCCACCGTACCGAGCAGGTCGTCCGCCTCATAGCCCTCAAGCTCAAGACGCATTATACCCATCGCGTCGAGCACGCGCTTGAGCATCGGCATCTGCACAGCAAGCTCCTCCGGCATGGGCTTGCGCTGTGCCTTATAGCCTTCATAGCGCAGGTGTCTGAAGGTCGGGGCTTTAAGGTCAAAGGCAACGCACACACTGTCGGGTCTTTCCTCGTCGAGCAGTTTTTTTAGTATGGCAAGGAAACCGTACACGCCGTTTGTGGGCGTGCCGTCGGGGGCATTGAGCTGTCGAACGCCGTAAAAGGCGCGGTTTACTATGCTGTTGCCATCAAGTATCAGTAATTTCATTTCTTCTCCTCACCTCTCAGGCGGACTATCTCATCACGAAGCTGTGCGGCAAGCTCAAATTCAAGCATCTTTGCAGCAGCCTTCATTTCCTTTTCGAGCTTGTCGATAAGCTGCATACGCTCCGAGCGCGTGAGCTTCACGCCGTCGGCACGTTTTAGCACCTTTTCGCTCTCGCTTGATATTTCTATGAGCTCGCGCACGCTCTTGACTATGGTCTTGGGGACGATGCCGTGCTCTGCGTTATACGCCGACTGCTTTGCGCGGCGGCGCTCCGTTTCGTCAATGGCAAGGCGCATTGAGCGCGTTACCGTATCGGCATACATGATGACCGTGCCGTCTGAGTTTCTGGCGGCTCGGCCTATCGTTTGGATAAGGCTCGTTTCGCTGCGAAGGAAGCCCTCCTTGTCCGCATCGAGTATCGCAACAAGGCTCACCTCCGGCAAGTCAAGTCCCTCACGCAGCAGGTTTATGCCGACAAGCACGTCGAAATCGCCCAAGCGCAGACTTCGTATTATCTCCATACGCTCAATTGCGCCGATATCATGGTGCATATAGCGGCACTTTATTCCGGCGGCGCTGAGGTATTCCGTCAAATCCTCCGCCATTTTCTTTGTGAGCGTCGTGACCAGTGTCCTCTGCCCTTTTTCTATGCGAATATTTATCTCGCTTATAAGATCGTCGATCTGCCCCTCGATCGGGCGGACGGATATTTCGGGATCAAGCAGTCCCGTCGGTCGGATTATCTGCTCCGCTATCTGTCCAGCACGAGAGCGCTCATAGTCTCCGGGCGTTGCCGAAACATAGACCGCCTGATTTATGCGCTCCTTAAACTCTTCGAATTTAAGCGGGCGATTATCATACGCCGAGGGAAGCCGAAAGCCGTACTCGACAAGAGCTTCCTTGCGCGCACGGTCGCCGCGGTACATCGCTCTGACCTGCGGGAGCGTCACATGGCTCTCGTCAACAAACAGCAGGAAGTCCTTCGGAAAATAATCAAGCAGGGTCATTGGCGCAGAGCCCGCCGGACGGTTTGATATAACGCGAGAGTAGTTTTCTATGCCCGAGCAGTAGCCGAGCTCCTGCATCATCTCAATATCGTAATTCGTTCTCTGCGCAATGCGCTGTGCTTCAAGCAGCTTGCCGTTATCCTCGAAATACTTAACGCGCTCTGCACATTCGCTGCGTATGTCACCAATAGCGCGCGCCATTTTCTCCTTGCCGACGACATAATGGCTGGCAGGATATATGGCAGCATGGTTAAGATAGCGCAGCGTCGCTCCCGTCACGACGTTCACCTCGCTTATTCTGTCTACCTCATCGCCGAAAAACTCTACTCTTATCGCCTTGTCATTTGAATAGGCGGGAAAAATTTCTATCGTGTCGCCCCTGACTCGAAACATATTTCGTTCAAAGGCAATGTCGTTGCGCTCATAGCGGATCTCGATGAGCTTATGAAGCAGCTCGTCCAAGTCTCGCATCTGACCCGGGCGGAGCGATATGACCATGCTCTTATAGTCGATGGGGTCGCCCAGGCCATATATGCACGACACGGACGCGACCACTATTACGTCGCGCCGCTCAAAGAGGCTTGAGGTCGCACTGTGGCGCAGGCGCTCTATCTCGTCGTTTATGGAGCTGTCCTTTTCGATAAAAGTATCTGTGTGCGGAATATACGCCTCGGGCTGGTAATAGTCATAGTACGACACGAAATACTCAACGGCGTTTTCCGGAAAAAACTCTCGGAATTCCGAGCAAAGCTGCGCCGCAAGGGTCTTATTATGCGCAAGCACGAGCGTTGGACGGTTTATCTTCTCAATGACGCTCGCCATCGTAAACGTCTTGCCCGATCCCGTCACGCCGAGGAGCACCTGCTCGTCAATGCCGTTTTCTATGCCGGATACAAGCGCATTTATTGCCTCGGGCTGGTCACCCATAGGGGCATATGACGATACGAGCTTAAACTTGTCCATTTCCGGCACCTCCGCAATTTTTTACATTATATTATACCACGATAATAAAAAAATCACAAGGCAGATAGTTCTGCCTTGTGATAGGTTTTAGGTGTTTGAAATCAGATCTGGTAAGTTGCCCAATCTATGTCGGGAAGCTTCTCCGTCCAGATTTCGTACTCGCTGTAATCTATGCGATTGCACTTGTGGTAGTTGGTCGCTTCCTGAACATCCTTGTAGTACCATGCACCCTCGTCCATGTTGTCTACCCACATGTTCATCTCGGACTGCGGGAGCAGATCCTTAACGGTATCTACCTGACGCTCGAGCACGCGATTTATCATAGCAAAGGTCTCATCGCGCTTGATCGCATCGTCGGGTCTGAAGTTTCCGTCGCCGTCACCATTGATCCAACCATTGGTCGCTGCAAGCTCAATGTACTCCTGTGCCCAGTGGCCTTCAATATCCTTGAAGGTCTTGCCGGTTTCGGTGAGCTTATCAAATCTTGCGATTATAGTTGCCATCTCGGCGCGGGTGATAGGTGCATCGGGCCTAAACGTTCCGTCCGTGTAGCCGGTAAGTATCCCGGCCTTCGCGAGGGTGGATATTGCTCTGTTGTACCACACGCCGGCGTTAACATCGCTGAACTTGTTATCGACGCTGTCAAATTCCTGTCGTGCATCGTCGGTGAGAAGTCTGAAGAAGATCGTTGCGACCTCTGCACGGGTGATCTGACCCTCAGGGCGAATGGTCTTGTCGGGATAACCGATAACGTAGTTGAAGTGATCTTCCTTCTCAAGAAGCTGTTTTACGACAAGCTTACCAAAGGCGATCTCGATCTTGTAGTTATCGGCCTTGGTGTTCTCGTTGAGCTTGTAGGTGAAGGTGTTGTCGCTCTCGCCGGTCTTGGTCTGAGTGCCGGTCACATCGTAGCTTGCACCCTCGCCTTCAACGAAGCCGTCTCCGGTTACGGTAACAGTATCATTCGTAAGCGGTTCGCCGTCAAAGAACTTCTCGTCGCTTGCGCTGGTCATGATGACGCTGCGCTTGCTTATCTCGAGCTTGCCGTCGGTGACTATGAACTCAACGCTTGTGAAGTTCTTGCTCGTGTTCTTAAACTGCTCTGCCTTGAGACCCATCATATATGTATCTGCGTCGGTTCCCTCGGCAACCGCGCTGCCGTCAAAGCTGAAGCAATTTTTGGTGTAGAGCGGATTGTTGGACTCAAACTCATAGCCTGCAACGGACTGCTTCTCGCCGTTATACGGCTTGGTGTCGGTTTTACCCGTAATCGTAACGACAACTGCGTCTATCGGAGTGATTATAAGCTTGCCGTCAGCTGCGGAAGCGACTATGTACTTTTTGGTCGTGTCAACCGTACCCGTGGTGCTCTTGGTGAAGGCTGCATTATATTCGCCGACCTCCGTGCCCTTAGCGCCGACGCTTATGTTGCTGAAGTTGGCATCCGCGGGCGCTCCGGTAAAGCCGGAAACGCTGTGCTCCTCACCGTCATAGGGGACGGTATCGCTGTTTGCAACCAGGTGAACATTCTCATAGTAGTAGAAGTTGATCACATTCGTACTCAAATCGGTGCCGACCTTAAGGTTGCAGGTCTGATCGGGAACTGCGGTATAGCCTTCTACCGCGATGGGTGCCTCGGCGGTAATGTTAGTGCCGAATGTGACATTATTTACGGTCTTGGAAGGAGCAACAGGCGTTGTTGTTCCGTTCCGGTAGTAATTGACCGTGTAGCTCAGGTCGCCGCGCGGCTGCCATGAGCCTGTGAACTCAACGTCCTTGCCGGGCATGGTGAATGTGCCGTTATTGACCGCGGCGTCGGTGGTCGCCCAGCCGCTGAATACATAGCCGTCAAGCGTTGGTGCAGCAGCGACAGTCACGGTGGAGTTCTGTTTTGCTGTTGCTGCGGCGGGAGCTGCGGGAGCGCCCGCGGGAACTGTTCCGGTGTATGCATAGCTTACGTTAAAGCTGGGGATAGTGCCCTTAACGCCGGGAACGGGGAAATAATACTCACGCCCGCCGCTCGTAAAGGTGGTTACACCGTTGGTGGGATAGTATTTATTTTCGTCAAATCCCACACCCGTCGTATCGAGCTTCACATAGTAGGAAAGCTCATAAGTGTAAACGACCTTATCGCCCTGAGGCACTCCGGGCGCGCCGGAGAGCGTCCAGGTGTAGCCGTTTTCGCCTTCAATGAAGTTATCCGGCTTCTGATGAGTTACGCTTATGTTCGCACCCATGGGGTCGTTCACGACACCGGCGGCAATACCGGTCGTTATGGAAGTCGTGATGGCTGCAAATGCGCTCATGAGCTCTGCCGTGTTGTTTGCATTGTAGGCATAGATCTTGTCCGCGGTGGCGGGAGTTGCGATGGAATTTCTGAGGAAATCGCCTACCAACGGACCATCTTCTGCGTGCCACTCATCTGGAATAAGGCCAAAATAGCCGTGTACTGAGTCCTTAGTCCAGCACTTTTGGTTCGCCGCGCCGAAGCACACGGTGTAAACGCTTGCGGTATTTCTGAGTGTGCTTGCAGAGGCAGCGGTAGCTGCATTGGTGTCAGGGCAGCCGTAATTGCCGTGCCGACTTGTTCCCCCACCATAGAATGTAGGAATGCCATCAGTCAGAGCGACCACGTTCTTTGAGGCAACGGCACTCACGGCAGCAGACGTGAACTGACTATTTGCCGTGCTCAGAGCCGCATCCAAATTGGTGCCGCCGTCAGCTTTAAGTCCGTTTACAGCAGTCTTGATCTGATCATATCCCGCCGCTGTGGATACATCGACCCACTCTTTTACAACGCTGCTTTTTGACTCAAACTTCACAAGAGAAACATAGCGCCCTGTGCCGCTCGTATCGCCCTTGTAGCTGTCAAGAAAGCTGATTGCTGCATCCTGAGCTGCCTTGAGGCGGGTCTGGTCGGATTTTACGGAATTGTCTTTGTTTTTATAGTACTTACAATTATTTAAGTGAGACTTTTCGGCTCCGCACTCGGCACAATAGCCCATAGAGCCGGAAACGTCGATAACCAGAACGGTCGCCGCCGCGCCGGGAGGCGTCGTCGTGGTAGACTGAGAGGACTCCACCTTAAGAGTTATCTTATAGGTATTGTCCCCATCGGCTTTTTCGGCGGTCTTGCTCAGCTTAAGAGTATTCCCGCCATCGGTATCATACGTTAGCGAGCCGCCATTGTCGGACTGCTCCCATTCGCCATTTGCATTATACTCACCGTAGACGACGTCGGGCGCCGGCGCTTCGTCGGCAAGCACGGACATCGGCATCAGTGTCAGCAGCATGCAAATGCACATCACGAGAGCAAGTCCACGTTTTCGTACATTCATTTCGTTTCCTCCTTTTAGTTTTTAAACTCCACCTTGCCCATGATTGTAAAAATCACGAGCGTATATGCTGTGTGATTTCATTTTACCATAAAAAACATTAAAATCAAGTCAATTCAGTAATCTTGACAGCAACAATTTGTGAATTCCGCCTACACGACCCACAAGATATACGCAATGTATAGCAAGCTGCACAAAGAAAGCCACAGTATTCTGACATATTGCCGAGTGCGTATAATTGTTATATCCTGTTAAAAAAGCCGCCCTGCAAAAGCAGAGCGGCCAAAGCCGGATATATTTAATTCTCAGCAGCCGACGAGCTTATGAAAGCGCGCCGTCATGCAGGCAAATTCTGCCCGCGTTGCGGTGCCGCCGGGGTTGAGTGTGCCGTCGGTGTTGCCCTTGATTATGCCCGCGCCGTTAGCCCAAAGCATGGCGCTCAGCGCGTAGGAGCTGACGGAATCGGCATCGGAGAACGAAGCGTTAAATGCCTCGGGAACCTCGATATTGCCGAAGTAAACGAGCTTATCGGCGTAGCGGTACATGAATGCCGCAAGCTGCTCGCGCGTGACGTTTTCGTTCTCGCCGAAGGAGCTTTCGCTAAAGCCGTTTGCGATGCCAGCGTTATACGCCCAGATGATAGCGTCGCGGCACCAGCCTGCTTCAAGATCCGTGAACGGACAGGTCTTGCCCTTGACGGAGGGTTCGCCTGCTATGCGGTAGAGAACGGTGACGACCTGACCGCGCGTAACAAGCCCGTCGGGGCTGAACATATTTGCGCTCGTGCCGACGATAAGGCCGTTATTATAAGCGTAGGAGAGCTCGTCGCGGTACCATGCGTCGTCGGGCACGTCAACGAAGGGCAGCTCGCCCTCGGGAAGCTGAGACTGCTGCTTTGCGGTCATGTAGTCCGCGGGAATGCTGAGCATCCACGACATACCGAGCTCGCCGTAATGCGCGCTCATGATGCCGACGACGTTATACAGAAGCGTCGCAAGCTCGTCGGGGCACGCCGAGGCGAGCTTAATGAGCATCTTGACCAAGGGGCGGATCATTTCCCTGACCTGCTGGGCGTTATACTCCGTGATGCCCGCATCGCGCATCGCGTCAAGCACGATGCCGGCAATGACGTTGACAGCCGTGTCCTCGCCCTTGAACAGCGCCGCCATTATCTTCGCAAGATTATCGCGCGCGTTTTCCGCGAGGCTCTGCTTAACGGTGTCCCACTGCTCGGGATAGGTGCCTATGAGCGGCAGCACGAGCTCCTGAATATCGTCCTGCGCGGCGTAGACCTCGGCGCGGGTGGTAAAGACCTTGGTGAAGAGCTTCTGCACGAAAATGTCGAGGTACTCGCCCTGCGTCATCACGTCGCCCTTGATGCTGCGGATGATCTTATCCGCGGTCGCGCCGGGCGTTACGGTGACGTATTTAAAGCTGTCGATGCGGTACTCGCCCGCGTTTTCAAAGGTCTCAAAGACCTTGAGCATATCGGCCTTGAGCGCTTCGTAATTATCGTCGAGCTTAGCCGAGGGCATGACGTGGTCAACGCCGTATCTGGCAAAGCCCATACAGGCGGGTGCGGCGCGAACGACAAGGTCATTGTAGTTGACGACGTTGTGGATATTGTTGTACACTCTGCCGCCCACGTTCGAGGCGTCCGCCCCCATGGGAGCCTCGTAGGTGTAGATATACAGATCCTCTACGGAAACGGTGACGTTTTTGCCGAGCCTTTCGCCGGACATTATCATGTCGTCAAGCTTGCCGCCGAGCATATTCGCGCCCGCGGCGCCGCGGCTGTAGCCGGTGCACCAGATCTTTATCTTGCCGCTTATCTCGGGGTGAGCATCGAGGTACTCACGCAGGAAGGCAAGCGCGGTGTCGCGGCAGATGGCAAAGCCGGTGTGGTCTCCGCTCAGACCGACGTTGAGGTCGCCCGCCCACTCCGCATAGTAGCCGCAGCCGCGCAGGCCGATGCCTATGACGGTGTACTTTTCGCCGCCGACCGTTATCTGCTTGTTTGCGATGCCGACGCCGAAGGTGTTTCTGCCGGGGCGGTTCGTGTAATCGGGATTTGCCTCAAAGTCCTTGAAGCCGATCTGCTCAAAGAAGTTGGCAAGGTTTGCCGGGCCTTCTCTGAAGCGTGCGGGGTCTGCGACGTTTCCGGCCGCAAGGCACATTGCCATGGTCACGGATGCGAGGTCCTGCCTGTATTTATAGGCGGTGTCCGTGAAGTATCCGTCGCTGTAGGTAAACGGGCACGGGTGGTCCGTTTCGGAATCGTCATGTCCGGCATTGAACATAACGGTTCCCGTGATGGTCTCATAGCCGCCGTTTTCCGCAAGCGCCGAGATCGGTACGAGCGAAACGAGCATCATGAGCACCAGCACGATGCTGAGAGCTTTTTTCATTTTTCTTCCTCCATATTATTCCCCTCATCGAGGGTATTATTTTCAACGACCGTAAAAATCAGAGTAAGAAGTCCCGCCTCCGGAAAGGGGCAGAATATGCCGGGGTTTGTGAAACTCATCATAAGGATGCCGAGGTAGCTCAGGGCAAATACGAACGCGCGGTTTTTGCGGTTTTTGAGCAGATCGCCTGCGCGCAGTATAAACTGCCACGCAAATGCCGCAATGCCGACAAGCCCCGTCGAGCTCATTATCTGGATAACGATATTGTGATAAAAGGTTATGCAGCCCGGTATGAACGCCTTGAAAATGCTCAGATCCTTGGTGTTTGCAACGCCTATGCCGAACACGGGGTGGGCAAGGAAGTTTGCTATGCCGCGCTTTATGAATTCAACGCGGGTCTTATCCCCCACCTTGCCGCCGTCAAAGCGCGCGCCGTAGAGCTTGGGCAGGCAGACCGCCGCAAGCACGCAGCCGGCAACAGCGGCGATGCCGAACAGCCAATTATATAATCTGCGGCTTTTTTTGTTTGTTATATAAATGCATACGGCGCACAAAACGAGAAGCACGGTGCCGAACAGCAGTCCGCTTCGTGAGCCCGACAGCAGCATTGCCGCATACATGAGCGCCCCGCCAATGAGATACAGATCGCTGCGCTTTACGAGGATGCAGGTCATCGGCAGGCTCATTAAAAGCACGCTCGTCATGTAATTTCGGGATTTTATGAACAAAACGCCGCCCTTTTCGATGAACTTGGCAAAGTTTTCGATATAAATTCCGAAAATAACGATGACGAAAACAAGTCCCGCGGCGTAGAGGGTCTCGGCCACGCGCTCTATCCTGTCATAGTCGCGGCTGTTGGTGATGCGCGAGCGGAAAAGCATATACAGAATGAACTGACCGATACCGAGGGCGAGAGTATAGTAAAGCCCCATGGGCTCAAAGTATTCACGCGAGGATATGACTCCGACGCCGCCCAGAATAAGCGCAAAACTGACGGCGAGGTAAGAATACGTGTACCTGCCCCTCGTAAACGGGCGGCGGTAATAGATGATATTAAATATGAGCGCCAGCGAAAACGGAACGATCGCATACCACATATACTGCGTGAGCACCGTGAGATCCTTATAATACTGCACGGCGGTCTCAAGCGTAAATATGACGGGGGCAAATATGCTCATAAGGTCATCGCAGAAAATGAGCATGAATTCGCACAGCAGAAGATATATGCACAGGCACAAAAAGGCTGCATCAAACGCGATGCCGAATAGGGCTATCGCGAGCATTGCGGGCAGATAATACCTGCTGTTAAATATCCCTGTTGCTATGTTCTGTGTCTTGCGGAATGCGCTTTCCAATAGAAATTACCTCTATTTCAAATTGTTTATGAGCTTTGCGTACAGCTCGTCGGGTTTTACGGGCTTAATTATATAGTCGTTAAAATCGCTCAAATTGCCGCCGTGAACGTTAATGAACGCATCGGCAGTCATAGCAACGATGGGAACGGTTTGACCGTAGCTCTTAGAACAGGAGCGAATTACGGCAGCTGCCCGAACGCCGTCCATAACGGGCATTTGAATATCCATCAGAATGCAGTCATAATACCCGTCGTCATTTGAATAAAACAGCTCTGCCGCTTCCCTGCCGTTTTCGGCGCAGTCAACTATCGCGCCGTGGCGCTCAAGCAGGCGGCAGGTTATCACGGTGTTAACGGCAACGTCGTCAACGACCATGATGTGAAGTCCGTTGAGCACCGTCAGGTCAAGGGTCGCCGGAGCTTTTTCGGTGGCGGACGTGAGCGCGTACGGAATATCGACGAAGAAAGTAGTGCCCTCACCCACTCGGCTTTTAACTCTGATAGATCCGCCGAGAAGATCGATCATGTTTTTACATATCGCCATGCCGAGTCCGCTTCCCGCAGCGCGGGCGCCGCCGCTGCTCATTTCCTGCGTATACGGCTCGAACAGGTGGCTTATGAAATCCTTGCCTATGCCGACGCCGGTGTCGGTGACCTCAAAGTGCACAACGACAGTTTTGTCCGAGAGCGTTTTTTCCGACACCGTGAGCGTGACGCTTCCACCGGAGCCTGTGAATTTGCTTGCATTTGAAAGAAGGTTGCTGAGTATCTTGCGAAGCGATATTTCGTCGCCCATGAGGTTTGTGTATTTAAGAGACTGCGTATTTACAGTGAATTCCACGCCCCTTGAGCTCATGCCCGCACTGAATACGGAATACATCTCGTCGAGAACATCGGTTATGCAAAACGGAGCCGAGCTTATTTCATATCGACTGCTTTCGATCTTGCTCATGTCCATGATGTTATTGAGCAGGCTCAGAAGATATTGTGAGGCCTGATCTATCTGCGCAAGATAGTCGCGCAGCTCATCGTCGCGCCCCTGGGCGACCATTTCGCGCGCAAGATAGGTAAGCCCCGCAATGGAGTTCATGGGCGTGCGTATCTCATGCGACATATGCGAAAGGAATTCGCCCTTTGCGCGGTTGGATTCCTGCGCAAGCTCAACGGAGGTCATGAGAAGCTGCTGAGTCGCAATGTCGTGCGATATGTCGGTTGCGACGCACACATAATGCGACATGACGCCGTTATATATTATCGGAGAAAAAGCGCAGCGCAGGATGATATTCCTGCCGTCGCCGGTTTTGAACGGAATATCGGTCATATAGCAGCTATCCGCGCTGTCGGCGTTTCTCATCGCGTCAAGCACACGCCCGACATCCTCGCTGCCCACACATTCCGAAAGCACCTCGTGTGCGGTGCGGGAGGTAAAATAGCTTGCATCGAGACCGAGCACCCTTTCGGTGTTTGCGCTGACAAAGCAAAAGCGGTACTCGCCCTTGGGCTTGATCAAAATGACGTTTGGGATATACGCCGTCATGCTTGAGAACAGGTGCTCGCGCTCTGCGACCTGCTTGTAGAGCGCCGCGTTTTTTATCGCAATAGACGCAATGGACAGGACTGTACTCAAAAAAGAGAAATCGGCATACGTATATCCCATGCCCTTTTCCTTCTCGCCCAAAAGCAGAAGTCCGACGACGCTGCTGCCGTCCTTGAGCGCACTTATACAGGATATGCCCTGCTTTGAAAGCAGCTCACGCTCCGCGCCCAGCACGGACTTATACAAAGGATCGGTTTCAAACTCGTGCAGGACGATATGGCTGCTCTCGGAGTCGTTTTCTTCAAAATATTGTACGCTGGGGTGGTTTGCGTCGATAGTAAACGGCACGGTGTCCATCGGAGTTGTGCTGTACACGGGAACGTATTTGCCGTTTTCGAGCAGGCAGATATACATCTTGTCAACTCGAACCGTGTCTCTTATGACATCGACGGTTTGGCTCACAATACTGTCAATATCCAAGGACAGGGAAACGCTGTCACTATATCTCTTTATGCGCCCGCCCTGCCGCTCGTCATCGGAGAATATCGCCGCAAGCAGCTTCCTGAACACCGCAATGGAGGCGGATATTATAACGGTAAGCAGCATAAACGCTTCTATATCGGGGCTTCCGAAATGACCGCCGTATCTCTTCATAAAGGCGACCGTATTTTCAAACGACAGCGCAGCCGCACTTACGCACAGTACTGCCGACACGAAAACGAGTATGCTCGTGGATATAACGGGCTTTGTGTTGAACATTCTTCGCTTATAAAGCGAGAGGATAAACATGACCGCACACACTACGCCGAAAAGCGCGTCCCACGGGAAAATGCTGCCCGGCATAACATGAAGGATATTGCCGATAACGAGCAGATAGCAGCCAATGATGAGTTCCCTGACTCCCGGAGCTTTTTTGCCCCGAGAGTTAATAATTCCGCGAAAGAGCTTCACGATGGAGCCGATTATAAGCATCAGAAACACCAGCGGGATCACAACGCGCCACTGCACGGTATAGTGAAAAACTATCTTACCGCCATGACCCATAGATGCCTCGGGCGGGGCGATGAAAAAGCCAGTTGCGGACACTATGAGCATGATTATCGTCCCGACAAACCATATAATCCTCTCGCGCTCATTTTTTACGTTGGCAAACTGATAGACGTAGTTATACACCAAAAATGCTATCGAAAACAGGGCAAGCAGCGAAACATAGTACCACACTACATAGCCGGGAAATACGTTAAGGCGCATGAACACAGAGCCGCCCGACCACAACACCATGTCGCCGAGCAGAAACAGCCATGCGCGCATCTCGCGGCTGCGCTCAGCCGCGAAGAACGCTATGAACATCAGCGTGAAGCATAAAAACGCCGCTAAATTTATGTATATGTGTGATACGTTCACTCTGTCCTCTCCCTGCCTTAGCTTTACGTCCGTGCTTGCGGAATAAAAGGCGCTATATGCATTTGATCATTTCCGACACGAGCCCGTACTCGCGCTGTGCCGAGTCGCGGTGTGCGCGGGCGGAGTCGATATCGCCGCGGCGCAGGCACTCGGTCATGTCGCAAAGGACGATATAAAGCCGCGTCATTCCGAGCATACCCGTGCTGCCCTTGAGCGCATGGGCTGCGCGAAACGCCGCCTCGGTATCGCCGCTGTCAAGCGCAGCGCACAGGCTGCCGAAGCCGCCGTCGTCAATGAAGATCGAAAGTATCTCAGTGAGCATCCCCTCATCTCCCGCACAGCGCTCTATCGTCGCGGGATAGTCCATGCCGTATTTGCCGTAAAGGGCCTCAATCCTTGTCATTTTTCGGCTCCTTGTACTCGAATATCTCGGACGGGCGGCCGCCTGTCTTACTGTTGAGCGTGACGGCGACCTCGCCGAGGCTGTGCATATATTTAAGGTATCTGCGCGACGTGACCGTGGACAGCTTGAGCCCCTCGCTTATCTGCGTGAGCGGCATCTTCTTGCCCTCGTTTGCGCGCATGAAGTCACGCACGCTCTCGAGCGTCATCTTATTTATCTTTCCCGCTCCGGGCGCATCGCCTGCGGGGTGCTCGGTGTTATAATTGCGGTGCGGGTAGAGAAGCGTGTCGATCTTCTCCTGCGTCCAGACATGGGTGCTGCGCACGAGCTTCATTACGGTGTCAAATCTCGCGATCGCCTTCTCAAGACGCGCGGAATTGAAGGGCTTGAGAATATAATCGCATATACCGTAGCACATTGCCGCCCTCACGACCGAATAATCATCGGCCGAGGTTATCATTATGACCTGCACGTCGATGTTTATCTTGCGAAGCTGCGCAAGAAAATCAATGCCGTTCATGCCGGGCATGAAATAATCTAACACGATAAGATCCGCGCCGTTCGGGTTTTCCTTAAAAAACTCCAGGGCGTCGCTGCATCTTCTGAAATTACCCTCCAGCTTCAGTTGCGTAAATTTACCGAGCTGTTTTTCAAGAATGGCGCATACCATCAGGTCATCTTCGACAATAATAGTTTTATACAATTATACCACCTCAATTATATGTGCTCGCCGCCGCGCGGCGCGTAAAACCGTTGTTTTTAATTATTTTACCAAGTTTTTTTATTTAGGTCAACCGAAAAAGGACAAAAAGTTATTAAATATCGCGCTTGCAAGCAGGGCAATATCGTGATACAATTGGCAAAAACCCACACGGAGGAAACGCAATGACCAACGAAGAACGGATTGAAATCAAAACCGAGATCGAAACCGAGGACGGTTATCAGTACAGCGACGAGCTTTTTTACACCGGCGAGGGCGACCTTCTCGACACCGCCGAGGGCAGAGCTAAGTTCTGCCGCCTTAACGAGACCACTGTATTTAAAAAGAAAGACCCGACCGTCTGGAATAACTACATCTGGGTATTCAACAACCATGGTGTCGGTATGACGATAAAGCGCCAGAGCCACGTTGACCCGCAGCTTATGGAGTGCATCGACTTTGACGCGGACGGCAACCCCACCGGCAAAGCATACGAGCCGACATGATGAAAAAAGACAGCTTCAGTGAAGCTGTCTTTTTTCAGCGTGTCAAAAAAGTCTGTGTCTTTTTTGCACGCCGAAAAAACGCCACATTTTTTGTGAAGCTCAATCTTCACAAAAAATCTCGCTTCGCTCGTCAAAAAGCCTGATAGCTCAGGCGTTTTTGATGGCTATAATCTAATTTGAGGCGGGCCTTGCCCCCTCAAGCTCCCCCGCGGCGCGGTTATTTTTTCTCGACAGCATAGGTTTTCGATTGTCTAAAAAAAACGACAGCTTCTATGAAGCTGTCGTTTTTATGCTTATTAAGATTGTCAGTTTACTTATTCCACTCGGCGACCTGAGTGCGCAGCCAATCGGTCCACTCGCCGATGCCCTCGCCGGTTCTTGCGGAGATGGGGATGATGGTGATGTTGGGATTGAGCTTTTTTACATACTCACGGCACTTGTCAAGGTCAAAGTCGAAGTACGGCATGACATCGATCTTGTTCACAAGCAGTACGTCGCAGATCGAGAACATGAGGGGGTACTTGAGGGGCTTGTCATGACCCTCGGGAACGGAGAGGATCATTGCGTTTTTGACTGCGCCCGTGTCGAACTCTGCGGGGCAAACAAGATTTCCGACGTTTTCGAGAATGGCAAAGTCGATGTTCTCCGTGCCGAGGCCCTCGAGTCCCTGCTTGGTCATGCCCGCGTCAAGGTGGCACATGCCGCCCGTGTGGAGCTGGATGACCTTTGCGCCGGTCTCCGCGATGGTGTGAGCGTCAACGTCGGAGTCAATATCCGCTTCCATGACGCCTATGCGCATCTCGTCCTTGAGTGCGGCGATGGTAGCCTTGAGCGTGGTGGTCTTGCCCGAGCCGGGAGAGGACATAAGATTCAAGAGGAAAGTCTTTTCCTTCTTAAGCTCCTCGCGCAGCTTATCCGCTTCCCTGTCGTTGTTTTCAAATACGCTTTTCTTGATTTCAAGTACTCTGAAGCCTTCCATGATTTATACACCTCTATATATTATTAGTTTAGTGAACTCATTATAGTGCGCAGGACAATGTCAAAATTCCTGCTGTTTTCCGAATATTCGGCGTCGGGCGTATAGTCAATGCGCCCGCCTTTTTTCTGCATCTCCCCAACCGCTTCCATAAGGCGAGAGTAGATTTCATACTCGGACGAGCTGCTCTGGCTGCCTATCGCGGCAAGATACCCGCTGTCGCCCACAAAGCGGCTGTTGACCTCGCTTGAGGCAAACCAGCGCAGGAACATTTGGGCGCATTTCTCGGTCTGTCTGTCGGCTGCGAGAATGGTCATGCCGGTGACCTTTTCGGTATAGACCGCCTTGCCGTCCTTCATATAAGGAAAGTCGCTGAACACGAAGTTTTCGCTGTCAAGCGAGGATGCACATTTCATAATGTCCGCCGACGAAATAACGGCAGCGGCGATTTTGCCATCGGCAAGATACTCCGCAGCTTCCGTTCCGACGGATGTAAAACCGCGGTCATATGCGGTCTCGGCAAGCAGCTTATACACATACTTACAGTTTTCGCTATTCGTATCATGAGGGCTCAAGCCGTCGAATTTCTCACCGAGCTGCCCGATGGCGTCGCGGAAGAACATCGAATAGTTCGATATTGTGAAGAAGCTCTCGGAATTGCGCTTATAATACTCATTCGCAACGGAGCAAAGCTTTTCGAAATTTGACACGGCGGCGGAATCGGAGAACAAATCCGTATTCACGATAAACAGCTCCGTTTCGGCTGCAAGCGGAATGGCGATAAGTCCGTTTTTGTCCGTGCAGGCGGCCTTCATGGTGCTGTTATATTCCGAGCTCTCCCATTTGCCGAAATACTTGTCCATATCGGCAACGAGCCCTTTTTCGTCGAGATACGCGGCAAAGTCCGAGTCGCATGCAGTGAGCGCGGGAAGCTCTCCACCGCTATCGGCGGTATCGCAGACAGCCCTGTAAAGCTCCTCGTCACTTTCAAAGGCGCGGGGGCTGACCTTTATGCCGTATTTAGCGCCGTCGGAGTTATTATACTCCTCGCACAGCGCCTCAAATCCGCTCCACATGGCGTCATCGTTAGTATACCACACTCCGACGGTCTGCTCCGTGTCCGGCTTATAGGGGGCGTAGTGCGCAAAATATATGTACAGCACACTGCCGAGCACGAGTACAGCCGCCAACGCAATGGCGATCTTATACTTCAGCTTTGACATTTTCAAGTTCCTTTTATCCGCCTCAAGGCGAGTTTAAAATTATATACATAGCTTTTATATCATATTTTCCCGACTTTTTCAACACTATTGTGTCGAATGCCGCACAAGCGCAAAACGGCAGGAGCCGATGCTCCTGCCGCTTCGTGTCATATGTGGGCTATGTTGAGTCAAGCCGCAGCAGCCAATTGGCCGGCTATGTGGGTTACGGCTTTTCCTATCTCACTTTGATTGAACCAGTCGCTTATCTTGCTCTGGCCTATGTTTATTATCGCACCGTGGTCGCCTATGTTTTTCGTAAGGCTCTCGGCAAACACCGTCCACAGCTTCTGTCCGTCGGCGTTGCTGCTCTCGGCAATGCTGAAAACGTATCCAATGCGTTTGGCAACGGCGTCGGCCGTGTAATACTCGCTGAGCTTATCGTAAAAATCGCTGATGGCGCTTGCAAAGCTGACTATTTCGTCGCAGCTGAGCTCTTCAAGGTTGAGCTTCGTTTCGCAATCTTTGGGCACAACGCCCGCAACGTCACCCAAGCGCTCAACGCCATCAGGCAGTCCGACATACTCGAAAAGCTGGTTGAGAAGCTGGACGTTATTTTCAATGAGCTTATCGAAGCTGTAATCACTGTGGCCGGAAATGAATTTATTCACGAGGTCAACGCGCCCCTCGGAAACGCCGTACTTTTCACCCGTCTGTGCAGCGTCTGCGCTGAGCGTAACGATCTGACTCAGTATCGACATTCCGTAATCCACGGTGTCGTTGAGCTTTGCGATGGCATCGACCGAGGCTTCGAGTATTTCACCGGCAAGCTCGTCATTTTGCGCCGCAACGCTGACGAGAACGGAGTTCTTGAGATCCGTTATATAATCATGCTCCTCAAGCGAGACGACAACATCCTTGACGGCGTCGGTATAGCTTTTGCCGTCAAGCTCAAGTCCCTCGAGGACTTCCTTCGACTCATCATTGAGTCCCTCGGTCTTAACAACGGCGCCGCGATCATTCACTTCAAGGCGGATGCTCGGATTAACATCAAGCATGATGACGCTGTTTTGCGCCATTTCCATGCTTCGGGTTACGTTCGTGAGAGTCATTTCACCGGTCGGCACCTGCGAACCGTTTGCTGCCATGACCGATGCGCCGAGTATCACCACTGCAAGCGAGGCGGCGATGGACGCAAACACTCCACGAGAGCCCGAGCGGCGGCGTGCGCTGCGCGGGAGCTCGCTCATCATTTCTTCAATATACTTCTCGTCGACCGACCCGATATGTCTGAGCAGATCTTCGCTTTTCAAAGAGGTATTCCTTCTTTCATAAAGTGCTTTTTCAGCTTGGTGCGCAATCTGAAAAGCATCGTAGTCGTTTTAGAAACCGTAATATCATATCTTGCGGCGATGTCCGCAATGGGCTCCATCATCCAATAGCGCCGCATAAAAACTCCGCGCTCAACGCTGTTGAGCGTCTCGAGGAAGGCATTTATCGCCTCGGTTATTTCGGCGGAATCCTGCCGTCGAGAAAGCTCATCGCGTCCCGAAATACATTCGGCGAGCTCATCAAGCACAACGGGCACTTCACCGCCGCCGCGCTTATCGCTGTTTTTCTGCCGCAGCTTATCGAGCGCGAGATTTCGCGTTATCCTCCCGACATACGACGACAGTGACGACGGCTCGTTAGGCGGGATACTGCCCCAGACGCGCATATACGCATCGTTGACGCACTCCTCACTGTCCTCGGCATTTCCGAGAACATTGAACGCGATGCGATGACAATAGCGGCCGTATTTTATATCTGTTTGTAACAAGGCTTCTTCCGAGCGTTCCAGAAAAAGCTCAACAATGCGGCGATCGTCCAAAACATTCTCCCATCTTCCTGACAATAAAGACGTAATTTATTATTAAGTATCACATTTTTTTAACAAAAAGACAAGAATTTTTTTGCAATTTCGGCTCAATTCGGGAAAACGCGGGGGTTTTAAACATTTTGTTGTTGTTCCCGCGGGAGCTATATGTTATATTAGATGACATATTAAAATGGAATTTCTATGTGAAAGAAGGAAAAACTTTTGAAAACAAGAGTAATTTCGGCAATGGTGCTTATAATTCTCGTCGTTGCCTGCTTCGCACTCGGCCCCGTCACGAGGGCACTGTTCCTGCTTGCAGCCACCGTTATGGCTATATGGGAGACCTGCCGCGCCATCGGATACAAGGATGTGCACTGCGCACCGTGGGTTCTGTACCTCTACGCCGTGGGCACCGCTGCGGCCATCTGGTTTAAGGCAGGCTCCATCGTATATGAAGCAATTTTTTTCGTCGCCGTATTTGCGGCAATGACCGCGGGCGTCGTTTCCAAAAAAGTGCGCGGCCCCGGCGCTCTTGCAACGCTCGGCGTTATCGCCTATCCCGTCGTGCCATTTATGATCGTCCTGAAGCTCGCACTTATGGACAGCAACATTTGGATACCCGTTTTCTCCATCGCATGCATTTCAACATGGGTGTGCGACAGCTTCGCACTCTTCGGCGGCAAGAGATTCGGCAAGAATAAGCTTGCACCCGAGGTCAGCCCCAACAAAACAGTTGAGGGAAGCATCTGCGGCGCCATAAGCGCCGTCGTTGCAGGCATTATTCTTTTCTTCGTGCTCAAGCAGTGGTACACTGTCAATATCTTCGTGTGCATGCTCACCGCGCTTATCTGCTCGAGCTTCGGTCAGGTCGGCGACCTTGCCGCCTCACTTATTAAGCGCATGGCGGGACTGAAGGATTACAGCAATCTCATTCCCGGTCACGGCGGCGTCATGGACAGAGTTGACAGCCTGCTGTTCTCCATCCCTTCGGCTTACTTCTGCCTGCTTATTGCGGGTATGATCTGAAATTTTCGGAGTTAGGTTATAAAATGAAAACATTTTCCCAGCTCAAACGGATGATGCTCATCTTTAACCCCGTTTCCGGACGGCGCGCCTCACTTCGCTTCCTGCCGGACATAATAAGCATATTTTCGCAAAACGGCTATGCGGTCACGGTGTTTCCCACGGCGCAGCGCGGCGACGCAACGGAGTTTGCGCAGGGCTACGCGAGCGAATTTGACATCATCGTCTGCATAGGCGGCGACGGCACGCTCAACGAGGTCATAACCGGCATTATCCGCGGCGGACACGACATTCCGCTCGGATATATCCCCTCGGGCAGCACGAACGATTTTGCCGCCTGCCACGGCATTTCCTCGGACGCTGTCGAGGCTGCACATAATATAGTAAACGGCAAACCTAAGAAGATAGACATCGGCCGGTTCGGCGACCGTTATTTTTGCTATGTTGCCGCATTCGGTGCGTTCTCATGGCTGTCGTACACTACGCCTCAGAACCTAAAAAACGCGCTCGGCCACACGGCGTATTTGCTTGACGCGGTGAAGGATCTGCCGAAAATTAAGGCGCATCATCTGAAGCTCGACCTCGGCGAATTCTGCTGCGAGGGCGACTATATATTCGGTGCGGTGTGCAACTCCACCTCGGTCGCGGGCACGATCTCCCTGCCCAAGACCGTTGTTGACACCGGCGACGGCAAGTTCGAGGTGCTTCTCGTTCACGAGCCGCGCACGTTAATTGATTTTCAAAGTATTTTGATGGGCGTTTTCACCCAGGACTACTCTTCCCCGTTCCTGGATTTCTTCCAGGCGGATAAGCTGAGCATTACCGCTCCCCCTGAGCTTGACTGGTCGCTCGACGGCGAGCGCGGTCCGGGGGCTGATCGGCACGAGATCGTTGATCTTGTCGATCGACTGACTTTAATATGTTAATCATCACCGCCCATCGGGCGGTGATTTAAATGAGGGCCTATGAAGAAAGCTTTTAAAACGCTGAACACTTTTTTGACCGAGATCAGTGAGAACAACATAAATGCTCATGCGGCGGCAAGTGCATTTTATATGTTCCTGTCGCTCGTGCCGTTTGTTGCTCTCCTGTCCTCGATAATACCGTTTACCGGCCTTTCGCAGGATACACTCTTTAATGCAGTCGAGAGATATATACCCACGGCGCTGCAATCGATAATTGAGTCCGTCGTCGTCGACATTTACTTTGCTCCGGGCGCCGTTTTGCCGCTGTCGATACTGCTCACTGTCTGGATGTCAAGCCGCGCATTTTCCGCACTGATTCGCGGTATCGAGGTAATTTTCCGCTCCCCGAAATACAGCTCGTTCCTGCGCCGCAGCCTCATCGCCTGCGTCTACACCTTGGGCATGATAGTCGTTGCGATAGTGACGCTTGCGCTGATGGTTTTCGGCAAGGATATTTACGAGCTTGTCAGCAAGCACTTCCCCTCCGTGTCATCTACTCTGGGGCTTCTGCTCAGGCTGCGCTTCGTGCTGACGTTTATTATCCTGACCGTCGTTTTTCTTGCGATATACAAGGGCGTTCCCGGTGTGAAGATAAAACTGCTGACCCTGCTTCCCGGTGCCGCGGGAGCCGCGGCAGTGTGGCTGCTGTTCACATGGCTGTTCTCGCTGTTTATCCGCTTCGGCGGCGGCTTCTCGACCTACGGAAGCCTCGCGGCGATAATTATCTCACTGCTTTGGATGTACTGGTGCATGTACATCATCCTACTCGGAGCTTCCGTGAATGAGTTCATTCGAGAGAGAAAACAGCAATGATTTTACAGCAGTTTCGCCAAATTTTAATTGTTAAATTTATTGATATTTACAAACGGGGGCAATGATGTTATAATTGCTCCCGCTTATTAATTATATGTATTTTATTATATTGTATAGGTGGTTATAAATGAGTCAGAACAATTCCCTTACGATATTTGAGACGACCTCCATTGGGAAGCTTATGGTCAAGTTTTCGCTTCCCGCCATCGCCTCCATGGTCGTTAACTCTATCTATAACATCGTCGATCAGATATTCATTGGTCAGGGCGTCGGTATGCTCGGCAACGCGGCAACTAATCTCACCTTTCCGCTGGTCACCATCGCCATGGCAATAGGCACGATGATCGCCGACGGCTGCGTTTCGTATTTCAGCATTAAGCTCGGACAGAAAAACTACGAAGAGGCCGCGCGCACGATGGGCAACGGCATCTCGATAGCGCTGCTGGCGGGACTTTTTATAACGCTGTCAATGGAGCTGCTGCTCACCCCGGTGCTGAACCTCTGCGGAGGCCGCGATGTCGCCGCCGAGACCTTCGGCTACGCAACGGAATATGCCCGCATAACCCTCATAGGCGTTCCGTTTGTATGCATAAGTATGACGGTGAACAGCATTATACGAGCGCAGGGCAACCCCAAATACGCCATGTTCTCGAACATCGCCGGCTGCGTTCTCAACGTCATCCTCGACGCATGGTTCGTGCTCGGTCTTAACTGGGGAGTTGAGGGCGCTGCATGGGCAACAATAATCGGACAGGCTCTCAATTTTGTCCTCGCCATTGCGTATATCCCCCGTCTCAAGGGCATCGTCTTTAAGCGCGAATACACCATTTTGCGCTCCAAGACCCTGTTTGCCTTCCTGCCGCTCGGCATTTCGAGCTTCTTCACGCAGTTCGGCTCGACCATCGTCGTTATCTGCATGAACAATCTCACCGTCAAATACGGTCTGCAAAGCGTCTACGGTCCCGACATCCCCCTTGCCGCATTCGGCATCGTCATGAAGGTCAACTCCATCATCATGAGCATCATGGTCGGCCTCGGCATCGGCAGCCAGCCCATCGTCGGCTACAACTACGGTGCAAGGCGCTTTGACCGCGTGAAGGCTACATATCTGCGCACTATAATCATAGGTCTTGCAGCGGGAATAATCGGCTGGGCGTGCTTCCAGCTTTTCACGCAGGAAATCATAAACATCTTCGGGCAGGAAAATGCGCTGTATAACGAGTTTGCGATAAAGTGCTTCCACATCTTCCTCGGTGCCATATTCCTCACGGGCTTTCTCATTCCCTCGGGCATCTTCTTCCAGTCCATCGGAAAGCCCAACAAGGCCATTATCTGCACGCTCACGCGCCAGCTTGTTTACGCCCTCCCGTGTGCCTATATTCTCTCGAGTATCATGGGCATTGACGGTCTGCTGTACTCCGGCCCCATCGGCGACACGCTTGCCGCAATAACCGTGGCGGTGCTCATAATCGGCGAAATACGCATAATGAATCGCAACATTAAGGCTCAGGCAGCGGAAAACTGAACACACAAAAGCGGCTTCCCGATATTTCCCGGGAAGCCGTTATTATTGACTTTATTCACTGGCGCGGCTATTATTATACTAATGCTCGCATTGGAGGTGACGGTATATGAAAACGCTGTTTTGCATAATAGGTGCGCTGTCCGCAATAGCAGCTGCGGTCTATGGCGTTAAAGCCTTTAAGCAGCACGGCAGCGGCTTCGGCATCAAAGCGCTCATATGCCTTGCCATGCTCATTGCTGCCGCCCTCGCTCTCCCCGGAGCGTACAACGACGATTTGACAGCTCAGGCCGCAGAGGTGCACATCACCCGCGCTCCGGTCTCAAGCGGCGCTGCGGACGATTTGAAGCCGTCCGCAACGGACCCGATCGTAACCTCGACACCAAGTGCGCAAAGCATAGACTCCGCCGAGGGCGAATATGTCGCAAGCTGTAATTCGGATAAGTTCCACAGAGCCGGCTGCACCTCCGCAAACAAGATCCTCGAAGAAAATCGCGTCTGGTTTTCCTCGGCCGAGGAGGCTCTCGCAGCAGGTTATACACCCTGCGGTCGGTGTAAGCCGTAAGCGAAAAAATCATTTTCGAAAAAAGTGGCGATTAGGTATTGACAAATTCCGATTTTACTGTATAATAACTTTTGCGCTTAGCGGATTTGTGTAATGGTAGCACACCGGACTCTGACTCCGTTTGTGAGGGTTCGAATCCTTCATCCGCTGCCAAAAGGCTCACCTTTCGGGTGAGCCTTTTTTGTTTCTATCATATTTTTTGTTATGAAAAAGCAGCTCGCCGTATGACGAGCTGCTTTGTATATTTCATGCTTTCTTTTAGCGAACGATGAAGTTGACGGAGGTGTCACCCTGCTCATCGATACCGAACTCGTAGTCCTTGCCGGGCAGGATCGCGTTTACTGCGATGCCTACGAGAGATGCGACTGCGAGGCCGGAGAGAGATACTATGCCGATCTGGATGCTGCCGACGGAGTAGTTGATACCGATCGCGAGGACGAGGATGAGGGCTGCGACGATGACGTTGCGGCTGTTGGTGAAGTCGACCTTGTTCTCAACGACGTTGCGCACGCCGACTGCGGAGATCATACCGTAGAGGATCAGGGAAATGCCTCCGATGGTCGCTACGGGCATTGCGGTGATGAGTGCCGCGAACTTCGGGCTGAAGGAAAATACTATCGCGAAGCATGCTGCGATGCGGATCACGCGGGGGTCATATACCTTGCTGAGTGCGAGGACGCCGGTGTTTTCGCCGTAGGTGGTGTTTGCGGGTGCGCCGAAGAGGGATGCGAGGGTGGTTGCAAGACCGTCACCGAGCAGGGTGCGGTGCAGACCGGGGTCGGCAACGTAGTTCTTGCCGACGGTGGAGGATATTGCGCACACGTCGCCGATGTGCTCGACCATGGTTGCGAGAGACAGGGGTACGATGGTGAAGAATGCGCTCAGAAGCATGCCGGTGTCGACATCCATGTTGAACAGGTGGAACACGCTGTTTTCCCATACGATGGGCAGACCGAACCATTTTGCCGACGCGACCTTCTCGACGACTGCCATGCGGGAGGCGGGGTCAATGATCATCGAGATGACGTATGAGCCGATAACACCGAGGAGGATAGGAATGATCTTGGTCATACCCTTGCCCCAGATGTTGAAGTAAATGACGATGAGTATAGCAAATATAGCTACGATCCAGTTTTCGCTGCAGTTGGTGATAGCCGAGGAGGACAGGATCAGGCCGATGGAGATGATGATGGGGCCGGTGACTATCGGGGGGAAGAATTTCATGACCTTCTTTACGCCGAAGGACTTGAAGAGGATGGACAGAACAACATACATAAGTCCCGCACAGGCCACGCCGAAGCAGGCGTAAACGAGCAGGTCGTTATTGTATATGGGCTTGCCGGCTGCGTCCATGCCGATCGTACGGATCGCGTTGTAGCCGCCGATGAAGGCGAAGGAGGAGCCGAGGAATGCAGGAACCTTGCGCTGGGTGAGGAAGTGGAACAGCAGAGTGCCGAGACCTGCGAACAGCAGGGTCGTTGCGATGTCAAGTCCGGTCAGGATGGGGACAAGAACGGTCGCGCCGAACATTGCGAACATATGCTGAAGTCCGAGAACCAGCATTCTGGGAGTGCCAAGGGTGCGTGCGTCGTACACGGGTCCATTAATCACGGTTTTTTCTTTCATTAGTGATTGTACCTCTCTTTGTGTAGTTTTTGATTTATATTAAGGGTATTTGCTGACTCAGTTATCAATGTCCATAAGATAAACGCCCGTTTCGCCGTCATACTCCGGCAGGCGCACCTCGACGAGCTCGGCTCTTGAGGTCGGAACGTTCTTGCCGACATAATCGGCTCTTATGGGCAGCTCTCTGTGGCCGCGGTCTACGAGCACCGCAAACTGGATGCTGCGCGGGCGCCCTGCCGTGAAAACGGCCTCTATTGCGGCGCGCGCGGTGCGTCCCGTATACAGCACATCGTCAACGAGCACGACGCTTTTGTCGTTCACGTCCGCGCCGATGTCCGCCTTGTTTATGACGGGCTGCTCGCTCTCGTGGCTCAGATCGTCACGGTAGAAGCGGATATCCACACTGCCGCAGGGGACGGTCACATCTTCGATCTTCTTTATGTTATCTCGGATGCGCTCTGAGATGGGCACTCCCCTTCTGCGTATCCCGACAAGCACTATGTTATCTACGCCCTTGTTCTTTTCGGTGATCTCATGGGATATTCTCATGAGCGCGCGGTTCATCGCCGCCTCATCCATAAGTCTTGCCTTGAGCTTCATGTGCTTCACTCCCGCATAAAAAAATCGCCTTACCGAAGCCGGCAAGACGCACATGAACATACCTCTCCCCACAGAGAGGTACACAATATCTGCGATTTTGCCGGCTTCTCTGAACCGTCTTAAAAATCTTTTCGCAGTGCATTATACTTGCTAATTCACAGTTTTGCAATACCTTTTTTCCATTTCGGAGGATATGACAAAACCCGAGGCATTTTGCCCCGGGTTTTTAATCATTTGGCTACATCATACACATCCTCGCGCAGATGAAGGAAGGTCGGGAGCTGCTCGCGCACGGATGCTACCTCCGAAAGGTCAACGTCGCAATAGAGTATCTGCTCCTTTTCGTCGCACGAGGCGAGTACCATTCCGAATGGACTTGCCACGGTCGAGTGACCCCAGCATTCATAGTCAAAGCCCTCGTATCGTGCGGCAGACACGCCCACGAAGAAAAGCTCGTTATCCATCGCCCTCGCCCGCACGCTCAGCTCCCAATGGCGCGGGCCTGTCGTCATATTGAACTGCGCGGGGCAGAATATTATCTGCGCTCCCCTGTTTGCCATCGCTCTTGACAGCTCCGGGAAACGGATATCAAAGCACACCTCAACACCCATTTTTCCGTATTTGGTGTCAAACACGCTTATTTCATTTCCGGGAGCAAAGCTGTTTGACTCTTTAAAGCGCACTCCGCCCTTAATATCAACGTCAAACAGATGTACTTTTCGATGGCGGGCTATCTCCTCTCCCTGCTCATTATACACAAAGCAGGTGTTATAAAGCTTATTTCCGCACTTTTCCGGCACGGAGCCGCCGACGAGAATTACATCGTTTTCGCGCGCCCAACGCGACATTGCTTCCCTGCTCTCGCCCTTTTCGTTGTCGGCAAAGGCGTGGAAATACTTCTTGGAGTATGGGCAGTTCCACATCTCCGGCAAAACGATTATATTTGCGCCGTTTTGCGCGGCCTGCCTTATCATGCGCTCTGCCTTATCCATAGTGAGCGCCTTGTCGGTCTCGGTGCGAATTTGAATAAGTGCAAGCTTGAGCTTCTGCTCCATATCGTTCACCTCACAGACAGTTTTGAAGATACGATCCTATGTCAAACTCCTCGGTCGGAGCGTCCTTTCGCAAATACAGCGGGTGGTGCGGATGACCCTTAACCGAGCGCTTGCCGGCACTGTACCACTTTGCGCCGTATTTTTCTCCGAGGTGCACCATGTCGAGCACACAGTCCTTGAGATAGGGACGCTTTTCGATTATGGTGCCCCATGCCGCCCAAATCGCGGGGGATATGCCCTCACCCACGTTTTTTAATATGTATTCGAACGCACGCATATTCTCGCGGTGGAGCTTTTCGTTGAGCTCGGCATCCATGTCGTCCGGATTCGTTGCGCGCTGTGCATAGACGTTAAACATTATCCAGCTGTCATAGCCGTTGCCCTGCGCGATGCGGGAAACGCTTTTGAGCGTGTTGTCAAGATCGTCCGGTGCGGCGGTCGAGGGGTTAATGCCGATGCAGATGAGCGGATCGCTCCCGCGCGTTCCGAGGATATAACGGTAATCCGTGTAATGATCCGGAACGTACAGCCACCTTTGGGCATCGTAATCGCCCCTGTGACCTGACTCGGCAAGAGCCTCGTCAAAGGCAACGATGCTGAGCTGACTGCTCTCGCAGCTCGGAATATGCATTACTTTACAGCCTCGAGGATGGCCTCGACTCTGTCGGTATCCTCCCAGCGGACGCCGAGATCGGTGCGGCCCATGTGACCGTAGGCTGCGAGCTGTCTGTAAATGGGCTTTTTCAGCTCAAGGTCGCGGATGATCGCAGTCGGACGAAGATCAAAGACCTCGTTTACCGCGTCGGCAAGCTTCTCGTCGGAGACCTTTCCTGTACTGTAGGTATCGACCATAACGGACACGGGGCGGGCAATGCCGATGGCATAGGCGAGCTGAACAAGGCACTTGTCGGCAAGACCTGCCGCGACGATGTTCTTTGCAACATAGCGTGCTGCGTATGCTGCGCTGCGGTCGACCTTGGTGGGGTCCTTACCGGAGAATGCGCCGCCTCCGTGAGGTGCGCTGCCGCCGTAGGTATCGACGATGATCTTTCTGCCGGTCAGACCGGAGTCGCCCTGAGGTCCGCCGATGACGAAGCGGCCGGTCGGGTTTACATAATACTTGGTGTCCTCGTCGATGAACTCGGCGGGGATGCTGGGCTTAATGACGAGCTCGATCATATCCTTGCGGATCTGCTCAAGGGTAGCCTCGGGAGCATGCTGAGTCGAGAGAACGACGGTGTCAACGCGAACGGGCTTGCCCTTCTCGTCATACTCAACGGTGACCTGAGTCTTGCCGTCGGGACGCAGATAGTCGACAAGACCGCTCTTTCTCACTTCGGTCAGGCGCTTTGCCATCTTGTGAGAGAGGCTGATCGCCAGAGGCATCAGCTCGGGAGTCTCGCGGCAGGCGTAGCCGAACATCATGCCCTGGTCGCCGGCGCCGTTATCGAGCTGCGCGTCGCCGCTCTCTTTTGCCTCGAGGGATTTGTCAACGCCGAGTGCGATGTCCTCGGACTGCTCGTCAATGTTGGTGATGATGCCACAGGTCTCGCAGTCAAAGCCGTATTTTGCTCTGTCATAGCCGATGTCGCGGATAACGCCGCGTGCTATCTTTGCGATGTCGATGTAGCACTCGGTGCTGATCTCGCCCATGATATGCACAAGGCCGGTGGAAACGGTCGTCTCGCAGGCAACACGGCCGTTGGGGTCGTTTTCAAGGATCGCGTCCAGAATAGCGTCGGAGATCTGGTCGCAGATCTTGTCGGGATGCCCCTCGGTCACGGATTCCGATGTAAACAGTCTTTTGCTCATTTTCTTTTCCTCCGAAAAAATATTTTTTCCGAACACACAATACGGCTAACGAAATAAAAAAACTCCGTCGGACCGACGGAGCACAAATTTGGTCATAAGCCTCATCTTTCGATCATCACCGCCGGATTTGGCACCTTGCCTTCGCAGGTTGCCGGGCTTCACAGGGCCGTTCCCTCCGCCACTCTTGATAAGGTGTTCAGTTTTCCATAGCATTATAGCAGATAGTACGGCATTGTCAAGTATATTTTTTAAATAATGACAAAATCGCGGATATGTTGTATAATACTGATATGATTATTATTAAACCATCGAATTTCATCGGAGGCTGAGCCATGATAATAGTTTTAAAGCGAAGCGCGACCCCCGAGCAGACCGAGGATCTGCGCTGTTGGATACGCTGCCACGATCTTGACGTGCAGACCATAATGGGCGAATATCAGAATGTTCTCGTCGTCATCGGCGATGCCGGCAGACTTGACGGCGCATATATTGAGGGTCTCGACACGGTCGAATATGTTAAATCCGTTTCGCAGCCGTATAAGCTTGCCGGCCGAGCGCTGCATACGGAGGACACGGTCGTGAACGTAGGCGGCGTTAAAATAGGCGGCGGTAATTTCGCCATGATCGCGGGGCCGTGCTCCGTTGAGAGCAGCCGTCAAATGCAGGGCATCGCGGCAGCCGTCAAGGACGCGGGCGCTTCCATACTGCGCGGCGGAGCGTTCAAGCCGCGCACCTCGCCGTATTCGTTCCAGGGGCTCGGAGAAAGTGCGCTGCCGCTGCTTGCTCAGGCGGGCAAAAATAACGGTATGCCCATAGTGAGTGAGATAACGGAAAAAGAGCAGCTTGAAATGTTCGAGTGCGTCGATCTTATTCAGGTCGGGGCGCGTAATATGCAAAATTTTGAGCTTCTCAAAGAACTCGGGCGGATAGATAAGCCCATTCTTCTCAAGCGCGGCTGGGCAAATACCGTCAAGGAGCTGCTGACCTCGGCGGAATATATCATGAAGGGCGGCAACGAGCGCATCATCCTCTGCGAGCGCGGCATACGCACCTTTGAGCCGTACACGCGAAACACTCTCGATCTTTCCGCCGTCGCGGTCGTGAAGGATCTCAGCCATCTGCCCATAATCGTCGATCCCAGTCATGCAACGGGGCACGCGAAATATATAGAGGCAATGTCGCTTGCGGCGGCAGCGGCCGGCGCGGACGGCCTCATGATCGAGGTGCACGACGATCCGGCGCAGTCAAAGTGTGACGCTGCTCAGGCGCTCACCCCCGACGAGTTTTCCCGCATCGCCGAAAAAGTCAACGCACTCAGAGCTGCCGTCTTTTGAGCAAATAAACTTCTTGACATCGCCGCGCGGCTATGCTATTATACTTTAGCGGCAATGTGCAGAAGTACCCAAGAGGCCGAAGGGGCTCCCCTGCTAAGGGAGTAGGCGTGTAAAAAGCGCGCGAGGGTTCAAATCCCTCCTTCTGCGCCATGAAAAGAGCACACATTAAGTGTGCTCTTTTCACTAATTTAATATTCGGAGAGTTATCGAAGTGGTCATAACGAGGCGGTCTTGAAAACCGTTTGGGCTCACGCCCACGTGGGTTCGAATCCCACACTCTCCGCCACAGCTTCAAAAATCCCGTAGTCGTATGACTGCGGGATTTTCTTGCCGGCAGAAACTGATTGACTTTTCGGTTTTGGCGGTGTATAATCGGTATATGCCGAAAATAAAGGAGGAGTTTCTATGCCGAGACCGCCACGCTGCCGGCGAATTTGCGGCGAGCCGCAGGTCGATATCTTCTCCCCCGCAGGCTCTGCGGACACCGTACCGGTGCTGCTGACGCTTGACGAATACGAGACGATACGGCTTGTGGATCTTGAGCAACTCACCCATGAGCAATGCGCGGCGCAGATGGATATCTCCCGCTCGACCGTGCAGGAGATATACGAAAACGCCAGACGCAAGATCGCCGCGTGTCTTGTTTACGGAAAGCCGCTGCACATTACGGGCGGCAACTATCGCATTTGCGGCGGGCAGGAGCATTCGCAGTGCGGACGCTGCGCCAAGGCGCACGACAACAACGAAAATTCACAAAACCTATATCCAAACAAAGGAGAACAAATTATGAAAATCGCAGTTTCCTACGACAACGGCAAAATCTTTCAGCACTTCGGTCACACCGAGCAGTTTAAGATCTACGAGATCGCAGACGGCAAGATAGTCCGCGAGGAGGTCGTTAACACAAACGGCAGCGGCCACGGGGCACTTGCAGGCTTCCTGATGCAGAGCGGCGTTGACACGCTCATCTGCGGCGGCATCGGCGGCGGCGCTCAGAAGGCGCTTGCCGAGGCAGGCATCAAGCTCTACGGCGGCGTAAGCGGCGAAGCTGACGCAGCGGTAAGCGCGCTCATCGGCGGCGTTCTGGCGTATAACCCCAACGTTCACTGCGACCACCACGACCACGAACACGGCGAGGGCGGTCATACCTGCGGCGACCACGGCTGCGGTCATCACGGCTGTCACTAAGCTAATTCAGGCGTAAAGCGCTTCAGCGGTTATTTCCGACGAAACTTCATAAAAAATCTCGGCAACACTTCGCGTGCTGCCGAGATTTTTTTATTTAAGCAAAAAGTATGCGATGACCACGACGCCGAGGACGATGCGATACCAGCCGAAGACTTTGAAGTCTTTTTTCTTAATATAGCTCATAAGGAACTTAATTACCGCAACGGACACGGCAAACGCGACCACACAGCCGACCGCGAGCGTTACAAGCTCAGCACTCGTGAAGCTAAAGCCGAATGCAAGAAGCTTCAGAAGCGACACGCCTATCATTACGGGCACTGCGAGGAAGAAGGTAAACTCCGCCGCTGCAACACGCGATACGCCGATGATAAGACCGCCGATTATGGTCGAGCCGCTGCGGGAGGTGCCTGGTATGATAGAAAGCGCCTGAAAAAGTCCTATAACGAATGCGTCCTTATACGAAATTTCCTCAAGCGTATTAACACGCGGGGTGCGCCCCTTGTTCCAATTTTCGATGACGATGAACGCGATACCGTACGCGATAAGCGCGCCCGCGACAACGTAGCAGTTATCGACGAAATCCAAAACGAGATACGCGGCAAAGCCGGGGATACAGGCGATGACGACCTTGAACCACATTATGAACGTGTTCTTTTTTATCGCCGTGCCGTTTTTCTTTTTGCTTTGGAACGGCCACATTTTGTCCCAAAACAGGATTATGACCGCAAGAATGGCGCCGAGCTGGATAACGTACAGAAACAGCTCCTTAAACTCGGGCGTCACGTTCAGGTGGATAAATTCATCCACCAGCAGCATATGTCCCGTGCTCGAAATGGGCAGCCACTCGGTCACGCCTTCAACGATGCCGAGGACGATAACTTTAATCAGCTCTATAAGATCCATAAATTCACCTTTCACAGTCTATGCCGCCGTTTACAGCAGCATGACTCCCTTTTCGGCGCAGACCTCCTCGGTGTGCTTATCCCAAATGGATACCTGCACCTCGCCGATGTGAGCCTTACCGAGCAGGAGCATGGAAACGCGCGACTGGCCGATGCCGCCGCCGATGGTCAGAGGCAACTCGCCGTTAAGAAGCATCTGATGATACGGCAGCGAGCGTCTGTCATCGCAACCGGAGAGTCTGAGCTGTCTGTCGAGCGCTTCGGGGTCGACGCGGATGCCCATGGAGGATAGCTCGATCGCGCAATCGAGCCAGTCGCACCAGAACAGGATATCGCCGTTGAGCGTCCAGTCATCATAGTCGGGAGCGCGGCCGTCGTGGGGCTTGCCGGACTTGAGAGCGCCGCCGATACCGATGATGAACACGGTCTTATGCTCGCGCGTGAAGGCATTCTCGCGCTGCTTGGAGGTCATGTCGGGATACATATCCTCAAGCTCCTGCGAGGTCACGAAGGTGACGTTGCGCTCAAGCTTGGGCAGGCACTGAAGCTGCGGATAGATGGCCTGCATGGTGTCCTGCGTGTCGCACAGAGCCTTGACGATGTCCATAACGGTGAGCTTGAGATAATCGAGATTGCGGTTTTCCGAGAGAATGACCTTCTCCCAGTCCCACTGGTCAACATAGACGGAGTGGAGGTTATCAAGCTCGTCCTCGTCGCGGCGGATTGCGTCCATATCGGTGTAAAGTCCCTTGCCGGGGAAGAAATTATAGCGCTTGAGCGCAAGACGCTTCCACTTTGCAAGCGACTGCACGACCTGCGCGGTGGTATCCGAGCGGAGAATATCGAACGATACCGGACGCTCGTAGCCGTTAAGGTTATCGTTAAGACCCGAGTTTGAGTCAACAAAAAGGGGCGCCGAAACGCGGTAGAGATTCAAAAGTGCCGCGAGTCTGTCCTCAAACAGGCGCTTTAAAAGGCTTATTGCTTTCTGCGTGTCATAAACGCTGAGGATACTTTTGTATCCGTCCGGAATCCTGATTTCCATGGTGTTCCTCCTGTGGTTTGACTGTAAGAATATATAAAAGCCCATCAATGATGGGCCTTTCGTCTTATTACCCTTAACTATTTTAATCCTGCTTGTCAAGCATTTCGATCATTTTGCAATAGATCTCCTCCGCTTTTTCGCGGAAATTCTCTTCCATACGCTCTGCCTGACTCTCTCCGGAGGCAAGAATATCGAGTCTTATTATCTCACCCTTGCCGTCAGACATGGCAAGCGTCACAAAGCAGCCTCCGTCACGTACCTTGTGCCGCGCGGTTATCATTTCAAGCCTTCTGCGGCGCTCAGCCTCGGGGCCTATTATCTTCTCCGCTTTTTTTCGAACGGAATACGGCAGGCTGCTCTGCACCTCATCGACCGCAGCAGCACCGCGTTTGCTGATGCTCAGCCCCGTTTCCTCTTCGATGACGAGCCCGCTTTCGATAAGCTCGGCAAGGCAGTCGGTGTAATCAAAATAGCCGAAGCCGTCATCGCACTGCTGGGTAAAGTCCTGCAGGTCGATAGGCGCAACTATGCCGGGAAGCCGACGAAGGATAAACAGTATAAGAATTTTAATATCAAGCTTTTCGTGGATAAAGCCCAATCTTTCCATAAGCTCACTCACTCCTCCTATACGCGTCGATGCAAATGAGTATGACAACAATCGTGGTTATATGCATTATAATCCCTTTCGGGGACAAGGGGGGTGTTTTCGCCGCGATAACGCCGAAGTCGCCAAGCAGCATTGCAATGAGTATGAGCACTTCAAATGCAATGAGTATCAGAAATATCTCTTTTTTCATTTTACCGCCTCCCTGCTCTATCTATAATAATACATACTTTAATTTTTGTAAATCACATAATCTTCACATTTTCACCCGCAGAGCATAGACTGTACTGAAGTTTTTCTTCAATCTCGTTCTGGGAGGTATTTTTATGGCAGACAGGGTCGTGCCCGGTCCGGTCGATGATAATGACTGCATCAAAGAGGCCGTTTGCGTAAACACGAGAAAGATAATGGATTCCTGCCGCGACAAGGACTGCATCGAGGATCTGCGGGTCTACCCCACGGAGAGCTCTCTACCCTACATAGAGAGCGCATTCAGCGTCCGTCCCAAGGAGGCAAAGCTATTGCACTGCAAGGTCAGTGTCAGCGAAATAAGCCTCAACCGCGGATACTACACCGTGGACGTCACTTATTTTTACAAGATAAGCGGCGAAACATTCCCTGCAAATCAGTGCTTCACGGGTCTTGCCGTTTTCGACAAGCGCGTCATGCTCTTCGGCTCTGAGGGCAGAGTCAAGGCGTTCTCGTCCGATGACTGCTGCATCGCAGGCGGCGGCAGCAGTATGCCCTTTGCCGTTGTGGACGCCGTTGACCCCATCGCGCTGCACATGACGCTTGCGGAAAACGCTTTGCCCGATCCGGGTATAGACCAGCGCGAAATCCCGCAGCAGATACTCGACTCGTTCGGAGAGCCCTTAGCCGTCACGGGCGGCAGCCGCCATGTCTACGTGACGCTCGGGCAGTTTTCGATAGTCAGGCTTGAGCGCTCAACGCAGCTTCTCATCCCCGCCTATGACTACTGTCTGCCCGACAAGGAATGCGCAGGCTCCTCCGAGGACGATCCGTGCACCATGTTCGGCAGGATACGCTTCCCCGTCGATGAGTTCTTCCCGTCCGATAACCCGGGTGACTGCGGAGAGTACCGAGATCTTGTTTAATTTAAGAAAAAACCCGCCTCAGCGGGTTTTTCTTATGACGATATCATCCTTGGATTTGTATATGCCGTCCTCGGGAATGACTCCGCGGACACAGGAGGTCGGATAAACGCTTGCGCGTCTGCCGAGCACCGTGCCGGGATTGAGGACGCTGTTGCAGCCGATCTCGACGTTGTCACCGAGAATCGCGCCGACCTTTTTGCGCCCGGTCTCTATCTTCTCGGCGCCGTTTTTGATCACGACAAGGGTCTTGTCACTCTTGACGTTCGAGGTTATCGAGCCCGCTCCCATATGTGCCTTGTAGCCGAGTATCGAGTCGCCGACGTAATTATAATGCGGTGTCTGGACATTGTCGAACAGCACGACGTTTTTAAGCTCCGTGGAGTTTCCCACGACAGCGTTTTTGCCGATTATCGCAGACGAGCGGATAAAGGCGCAGTGACGGATCTCCGCACCGTGGTCGATAATGCACGGCGAGCCGATATACGCCGAGGGAAAAACCTTCGCGTCCCGCGCCACCCAGATATTCTCATCGCGCTTTTCATACTCATCCTCGGGCAGAGTGCTGCCGAGCTTGATTATAAAATCACTTATATCCGAAAGCACCTCCCATGGGTAGGTCTTGCCCTCAAATAAAGGCGCGGCTATGGTCTTGCTCAAGTCGAGCAGGTCGTTTATCGTGTACATATTTTTCTCCCTGCGTTCGAGTTATTTTTCCTTTATGAGTCTGCCGCTTTCGCGCATGGCATTGATGATATAGTCAACGCACTGCTCGCAAAGCTCGTCGGTTTTGGCCTCTGCCATAACGCGCAGCACCGGCTCCGTGCCGCTCTTGCGAAGGAGTATCCTGCCCTCGTCGCCGAGCTTTTCCTCCATGTCGGCAACGGCCTTTTTAACCTCCGCGCACTCAAGAGTTTCGTCCTTATCGGTCACAACGACGTTTTTGAGAAGCTGCGGATACATAACGACGGGTGCCGCCAGAACGGACAGGGGCTGCTTGCTCTCGCACATTGCCTCCATGACCTTTATTGCCGTCAGAAGTCCGTCGCCGGAGTTCGCAAGGCGGCCGAAAATGATATGGCCGGACTGCTCGCCTCCGAGGATATAGCCGTTTGCGCGCATATTCTCCGCAACGTATTTATCGCCCACTGCGGTCTTTTCATAGCCAATGCCGATGGCGTCAAGGGCCTTGTAAAGCCCCATGTTGCTCATGACGGTCGTGACTATCTTCTTCTCGCCCATTATTCCGCTGTCGTGCATATATTTTCCGCAGACGTACAGGATATGGTCGCCCGTTATGACGTTGCCCTTTTCGTCAACGGCAAGGCAGCGGTCAGCGTCGCCGTCAAACGCAAAGCCCACGTCGAGCTTATTCTCGATGACGAATTTCTGCATCTGCTCGATATGGGTGGAGCCGCAGTTTACGTTGATGTTTATGCCGTCGGGGTTATTATGGATAACATACGTGTCTGCGCCCAGAGCGTCGAAAACGCTCTTAGCCATCATCCATGTCGAGCCGTTTGCACAGTCAAGACCGACCTTCTTGCCCTTATAGGAGCGCGTTGCGAGCGAAATGAGGAAGCCGATATAGCGGTTGCGTCCCGCAGAATAATCGACCGTGCGGCCGATCTTCTCTCCCACGGCGTAGGGCAGGCTGTCCTTTTCGCCGGCCGAGGTGCTGTCAATATACGCTTCTATCGCGTCAAGAAGCTCATCGCCCATCTTTTCGCCTCTGCCGTTAATGAGCTTTATTCCGTTGTCGTAATACGGATTGTGGCTTGCCGAGATCATAATGCCGCAGTCAAAATCATCCGCGCGTGTGACGTATGACACGCTGGGCGTTGTCGTGACGTGAAGCAGATACGCATCCGCGCCGGACGCGGTCAGACCCGCGCACAGTGCCGATTCGAGCATATAGCTCGAGCGGCGTGTATCCTTGCCGATGACTACTCTGGCTTTTTTGCCGTTGCCGTAGTACCAGCCGAGGTAGCGGCCTATCTCAAATGCGTGCATAACGGTCAGGCCGACGTTGGCTTCACCGCGGAAACCGTCGGTGCCGAAATATTTACCCATGATTGTCTCCTTATGAAATTAAATTTTTGCCGCGGCTTCCTCGTCAAGCAGAAGCGTCATGTTCATATGCATCTGGAGCATTGCGGCGGGAACATATGTCGAGGTCTTGCCGTAGACGAGCTGGTGGATTATCTCCGCCTTTTCACTGCCGAAGGCAACAAGAATGACGTTTTTAGCCTCGCAGATGGTCTTGAGTCCCATCGTGACGCCGTTATCTGGAACGTTCTCCTCGCCGCCGAAAAGCTCGGCGTTCATCGTCTTGGTCTTATCGGTGAGCTGAACGACGCGGGTGTAGGAATCATAGGGCGTGGCAGGCTCGTTAAAGCCGATGTGACCATTCGTGCCTATGCCGAGCACGGCCAGCTCAAGTCCGCCGCACTTGGCGATCTCCTCGTCATAGCCCTCGGCGTTTTCCTCGGTGGGGTTATGGATATCCGTGATGCCCGCTTTGGAATACAATTCGTTATAAAGGCGCGCCGCGCAAGAGCGCCCGTCATTCTCCGCGAGACCTACATAGTCGCAGACGGTGAACGCGCTGCACTCGGAAAGCGCCTTGCAGTCGAGCGACACGAGCGCATCGTAAACGCTCGCGGTCGTCCTGCCTGCGGCAAACGCAACCGCGCAGCCGGGCTTAGCCTCGACTCTCTCGGCGATCATAGACGCCGCAAGAGAGCTTATCTTCTTCCTACTGTCCACAATGATCTTCATTGTATCGCATCCTTTCATGATAATTCGCTCCGAAGCAGGCAAAATAGCTTTGGAGGCGAAAATAATTGGCTGTTATATTTATCCGCACCGTAATACTTTATTTTGCAATACTCGTTTCAATGCGGCTGATGGGCAAAAGGCAGCTCGGAGAGCTTGAGATCTCCGAGTTTATAGTCGCGGCGCTCATAGCGGATCTTGCCGCAACGCCGCTTCAGGATATCGGCATTCCGCTGCTCAACGGGCTTTTGCCGATAATGATAATGTTCTGTCTCGAAACGATCATCGCGGGGCTTAATCTCAAATGCGTAAGGCTTAGAAAACACACCTACGGCAGGCCCGAGATCATCATTAAAAACGGTAGAATAGACCGCGAAAAAATGCGGCGCAACCGCTTCACGGTGGACGAGCTTATGCAGGAGCTGCGTGCGCAGGGGCTCGGCGGTGCGCAGCAGGTGGCCTACGGCGTGCTCGAAACAAACGGGCAGCTCAGCATAATCCTCAAAAGCTCTGAGCAGCCGGCTACCGCGGGGCAGCTCGGCGTCTCCGAGGCTGACGAGGGCTATGCTCACATCATCATAAACGACGGGCGCGTTCTCGATAAAAACCTTGCGCTGCTCGGACGCGACAGGCGCTGGCTCGATAATGAGCTCAAGCGGCGGAAAATAGGCAGCTGCGACGAGGTCTATATCCTGACCCTGACCGAAACGGGAAGCGTTTTCTGTCAAAGAAAGGAGGCATAGATGAAAAAAGAGATAGTCGCAGCGTCACTGCTGGCAGTACTGTTTGCGGGGGTTATCATGAACATCCGCATTTCGGAAAAGCTCGCTCTCGAGCTGACGGATGAAATAAGCCTCGCTTACGAGAGCCTTCTTCTCGGAGAAGCCGAGCTTTCGCGCAGTCAAACAAACGCTGCCATAGAGCATTGGCTCGAGCTCGACTGGTACACGCATATTTTCATCCGCCACAGCGAGATAAACTCCACGACGGAGGCGTTTTTTCAGTTCAAGACCGATGTATTCTCCGGCGACACGGACGCCGCCGCAGGCTCCTACGGTCTTTTGAAGGAGACTCTGCGCTCACTCATGACCATGGAGCAAATAAGCATAGGGAGCATTTTTTGATCATCTGTCGCTCAAAAGCTTCGTGAGCTCCTCCATAAAGGTATTTATGTCCTTAAAGCTGCGGTAAACAGAGGCAAAGCGGACATACGCGACTTCATCGACCGCCTTGATGCGCTTCATGACCATTTCACCGATCTCAACGGTGCTGACTTCGCGCTCAAGTGCGCTCTGAAGCTCCTGCTCGATCTCGTCCGCTATCTTTTCAAGCTGCGAGAGGGTCACGGGACGCTTTTCGCAGGCGCGAACCATGCCGTTTATGAGCTTGACTCTGTCAAACTGCTGGCGCGAGCCGTCACGCTTTACAACGACCAGGGGCAGATGCTCGATTGTTTCATATGTCGTAAACCGCTTCTGGCATGCAAGGCATTCTCTGCGGCGGCGAATGGTCGTACCCTCCTCGGCGGGGCGGGAGTCGATGACCTTGCTCTCAAGAAATCCGCAAAACGGACATTTCATAAATTTATCCTCCAAGTATAAATATGCTCTGACATGATATTATAACACAATATGTCGTATATTGCCACAGTTTTTAATAATTGTGCCGCAGAAACTCCTCGCGGCTCATCAGGGCATTCAAAACCGGTAAAAGTGCGCTCGCCGTCATTTTTTTAGGAAGCTCCATACCTGAAAGAAGCCTTTCGCGGCGCATGGCGCTGTCGGGCTTTCCGGTGAGCCCCGCACGGTACATATCCGCCATGCTGATGGGCTCGGTTTCCCGCGTCGGCTCTCCGTCGATGGTTGCTCCGGCGCGCCTTAGCGCATTCAAAAGCACCTCGGGGCTCATTCCCTCGACGCCGAGCTTTCCCTCCTTCGAGGCCTTCGCCTTGCGCCGCTCCTTGCCGTATATCTCCGGTATGTAGGCGTGCTTTACGAGTTTCGGGTCAACGCTGCCCTTGATGAAATTTCGTATCACGAGACCTGCCCCGTCGGAATCCGTAAGCACTATAAGTCCGCGCTTTTCGGCAAGAGCACGCAGAAGCTGCTGCTTTTCGCGGTCGTTAAACACTCCGAAGCCGGAGGTTTCGATGATGACCGCGTCCACGATCTGCGAGAGCGTATTTTTATCGTATCGCCCCTCGACGACGATGACCTCGGATATTCTATGCACCGGCTTCACCCGACGCTATGCGCATCACGCAGTCCTTTAAAAGCTCTGTGGGATCCGTGCGTGAGCTTTTCATGGCGTAATCAGTCTCGCAGCAAAGCTCAACGGCGCGGCGGATCTGCTTTGTCGAAAATCGCCTTGAGGAGGCAAGCAGACGGTTTGCAATGAAATCGTATTTGATAGCAAGTGTCTTCATGACATAGTCCTTGCCAAGATCATTATCTATGGCAACGCGCGCGGCATACATACGGCGCATTTGGTTTCCGACGAAGGCAAGTATCATAAACGGCTCGTTATTCTTATCCGCCAAAAGCTCGCCGAGAAGGCGCATCGCGGCGTTATTCTCGCCGTTTGCAAGCGCCTCGGTCATGTCGAAAACGACCGCCTCGGGAATATGGTGGGCAACAGCGTTTACGTCCGCCTCCGTGACTCTGTCGCTTTTGGCATAGGCGGCGATTTTGTTTATCTCGGGTATGAGTCCGTTCATAAGCCCGCCGCTGACGTTTATAAGACGCTGTACGGCGTTGAGCTCGATGCCCTTCCCCGCCGCGGCAAAGCGCTTTATTATCCACTTTATGAGCATATCCCCGCTCTGCGCCGTGACGCACTGCTCAACGCCATATTTCTGGAAGGTCTTGAATATTTTCAGGCGCTTATCCGGCTCAAAGCCTATCGGCGCCATGAAAACGACCGTGCAGTAATCGGGAATGTCGGCAAGAATGGAAATGATATCATCCGTTTCGCGCAGCTTATTTATATCCACACCGCGCACCTCAACAAGGCTGCGCTCGGACAAAAACGGCACGCTGTCAACCGCCTCGCGCAGTGCAAGCGCCGTGAAGTCGCGGTCATCCAGCCTGCGGTAGCTGAAATCATCGCCGCCGTCGGGAATGCACAGCTTCTTTATCTCTTCAAAGTAGCGGTCGGCAAGATAATCCTCGGGACCCCAAATGAGATACAGCCGCTCCGGCCCCTGCGCCCGCAGAGCCCTCACGCTTTCGTTATAATTAAATTTTTCTTCCTTAGATTTTGTCTTCTTTGCCATTTATCCACCTGCCGAAATATGTATCACTATTCTTCCCTGCTCATCCGTGCGCATTATCTCCGCACCGTACTTTCGCAGCAGCTCGAGCGTTTCCTGCGTGGGGTGACCGTAAGTATTATACCCTGTAGATATAACCGCAGTTTGCGGCTGCGTTTCGGAGAGCAGCGCGGTGCTCGTTGAGTATTTAGAGCCGTGATGCGGAACAATGAGAAGCTCCGTCCCTTCAAGCTCATGCTTTTTCACAAGCTCGCGCTCAACTGTTTTTTCAACGTCACCCGTGACGAGCATATCGTATTCTCCTACGCTCGCGGTTAACATAATGCCGCTTTCACTGCGTTGACCGAGCTCTGAGCTTTCATACACCGCAAGGCTTATCTCGCCCGCTGTGATATTTGTGTCCTGTGTTATGTAAACTATCCGCGTTCCGTTTGTGGAGGCAGCCGCGAGTATGCCCTCGAGCATACCGTCGGAGCTTGTGTCCTGTGCGTTATCGGGCAAAACGAGCGTTTTGACGCTCATGAGGTTTAACAGTCTAACGACGCCTGAGGCATGGTCCTTGTGCAGATGCGTGAGCACGAGGCAGTCGACCGTATCGTGTCCGTGCGCGTGAAGATAGGACGAGAGCATATTCCCGGCGTTTCCGATAACGCCGTGACTGCCGCAGTCTATGACTACGGCGCTGCCTCCCTGAGTAACGGCGATGCACTGCCCGTTTCCGACGTTCATTATGCCAATGGTGCCGTCATCATTGCGCGCATCGCGGGCCGTGAGCGAAAATACGCCGATGAGCAGGATAACGCATACGGCAGTCGGAGCAAGCACAGTGAGCTTCGGCTTTTTGCGCTTAATTACGGCATAGAGCGCAAACGCTGCATACGACGCGGCTATCCAAACAGGAACATAGCGGTTTTCGGTGTACACCGCTGCGTACGGCAGCTTAACAGCGTCCTCAACCACGAGCGCAATATAGCGCACGAGGTATGAGAGTATGTTTGCAAAAAATGACGCGGCAGGGGCTGAAATGAGTCCGAGAGCACAGATAATAAAGCCGCCCGTAAAAAGCACGGATATTGCCCACAGGCAGAGTATGTTCATAACGGGCGCAAGCAGCGTAACATAACCGAAATGGACGGCAAGCAGCGGCACGGTGAACACGGTCACGGAAAGCGAGCTTGCAAGAGTTGCGCTTATGTAGTTCCCGATGGGCGCAAGAAGCCTCGGCAAGTTGAGCTTACCGTCAATAGCGGCGTATATGGGGCTTGCAAACAGGAACATTCCCGCGACGGCTCCGAACGAGAGCTGAAGCGCAACGCTGCCCGCCGCGAAGGGGTTTGCAAGAAGAATGAGCGCAAGAGCAAACGACAGCGTGGTCGGACGGTCGTTTATCCTGCCGAGCACCGGTGCGAGAAGTATCATGCTCATCATGACTCCCGCTCTCACGGCAGACAGCGGCATACCGACCATCACCACGAATATCCACACGAGCAGTATGCATATTATGCCCGCGCGGCGGGTCTTACCCATTACGATCTGCAAAACGCCGACGAGAAACGCAACGTGCATGCCCGAAACCGCCACGACGTGGGCAAGACCCGCGATATTCATCGCGCAGTATAGCCTGTCGTCATTATAATAATCGCCCTTATAACCCGCAAGCAGAGCCTTCATAAAGTGCGAAGTATCATCGGGAAAGACCTTGCCTATCTCCGTATGCAGAGCATGGCCGATATACTTCGGGAAGTAGACAAACGAAGCTCTCCAGAGTCCGGTTTTTTCTACATTCCCTTCAACGCTGCCGCACAGATACACGCCCTTAGATATATTTGTGTCGGTCTCCTCACCGTAGCGCTCTGACGCGCTTCTGAGTTTTGCAGTGAAAGTTATTTCATCACCGGGGCGCAGGTTCGGCAGCTCATCGGAATAACAAAACATCGTTGCATTGACATTCGGGACGCTCTCATCGGTTATTTTGACGTATAAAAGCGTAAAGCCGCTTCTCTCGTCCGGATAGTCCGTCACCCGTGCGCTCAGCTGCATTTTACTGCCTTCAAACGGCTCGCAGCGCTCTATCGTCAGGCCGGCATTAACGGCGTAGTGCGAAAATCCGAGCGCCGCCGCGACTGCGAAAATGACGATGCGAAGGCGCATATTTCCGTGCATGAGAAATGCCGATAATAGCACGATAATGCACAAGACGAGCGCACCGCCGAGCTGTCCCTCCGGCAGCAGATAATGAGACGCGAACACCGCCGCGCAGTAGCCTGTGCTTGCTGCGGCGAGCTTTCTTACTCCTCTCATCATCACACCTCCGGATGCGCAAAAAAGCAGCAGGACGCTGCTTTTTTACGCTATTGCTTATAATTATGCCATACCCTCGGGGAGCTTTTTGCCGCCGAGAAGATGGAAATGCAGATGCTTGACGGTCTGTCCGCCGTCCTCTCCGCAGTTATTCACGACACGGTAGCCGTTTGAAAGGCCCTCGCTTTTTGCTATCTTGGCTATCGCCTCAAAGCACTTTGCGACCTTGTCGGAATTGGTCTCGTTTATCTCGTCCGCGCAGGAAATATGTTCCTTCGGCAGCACGAGAATGTGCACCGGAGCCTGCGGGTTAATGTCGCGGAAGGCAAATACGTTTTCGTCCTCATAGACCTTGGTCGAGGGTATCTCGCCGGCTATGATCTTGCAAAACAGGCAGTCGTTCATGGTTATTTCCTCCTATTAAAGTCCGAGCTTTTCGGCTACGAGATCGTCAACTATGGCAAGCGCGTTATCCATCTTGAGAACCTCCGTGCCGCCGCCCATTGCCGAGTCGGGCTTGCCGCCGCCCTTGCCTCCGGCAACTGCGGAAACGGCGCGGACGATGTCGCCCGCCTTGATTCCCGCCGCAACGGCTTCCTTGCCGCAGCAGGCAGCAAACGTGACCTTGGATTCGGTCGCAGTTGCAAGCACGGCAACAATCTTGGGATCGCGGTCGCGCAGGAAGTCGCCTATCTTTCTCAGATCGTTTGCGTCAAGATCGGTGCGGGTCGCGGTGAGGACGTTATAGCCGCCTATCTTCTTGGAGGCAAACAGGAAGCGCTCAACGTCGCTGGCAAGGAGCTTGTCCTTCATCTTATCGACCTTCTGGCGCAGATTTCTGACCTCGCTTACAAAGCTCTCCGCCTTAGTCAGCAGCTCGCTCGGCTTTGCCTTCAGGCTCTCGGCCGCGCGGGCAACGGTCATGTAAGAATGCTTTGCCATTTCAAGATATTTTCTGCCCGTGACGGCTTCGATACGGCGCACGCCGCTTGCCACGGAGTATTCGCTCGTTATGTGGAACATACCGACCTTGGCGGTGTTGTCAAGGTGCGTGCCGCCGCAAAGCTCGGTGCTGAAATCGCCCATCGTGACCACGCGGACGATGTCGCCGTACTTTTCGCCGAAAAGTGCCGCAGCGCCGGTCTTTTTTGCTTCCTCAAGCGGCATTTCGTTAACGCTTATGTCCATGCCAGCAAGAATTACTTCATTTACGGCATCCTCAACGGCGGAAATTTCCTTGACCGTGAGTGCGCTGAAATGGGTAAAGTCAAATCGAAGGCTGTCCTCATCTACGAGCGAACCCGCCTGATGGACATGGTCGCCGAGGACGTTTCTCAGAGCAGCGTGCAGAAGATGAGTTGCCGAGTGTGCGCGGGATATCGCTCTGCGGCGCTCAGGGTCAACAGATGCGACAACACATTCACCCACGGACAGAGAGCCGGACTCCACAACGCCGTAGTGCAGGTATTTGTTGCCCTTGTCCTTTTTGACGTTGGTTACGTTAAACTTGGTCAGCTGACCGTTCTCAATATCCTCAAGGCTGAAGCCGAGGCTGCCCTTATCGGCGAGCTGACCGCCCATTTCGGCATAAAACGGGGTCTTGTCGAGAACGATTATGCCCTCGCTGCCCTCGTTAATTTCACCTGCAAGCTCCTCGCCGTTTACGATGGCAAGAACCGTTGCGGTGTCGCTGAGCTTATCATAGCCCGTAAACTCGGTCGGAGTAGCGTCAAGACCGAAGTCGATGCCCTCCCAGCCGAGGTCGCCGAGAGCTTTTCTGGCTTCGCGGGCGCGCACGCGCTGCTCCTCCATGAGAGCCTTAAATTCATCCATATTGACGCTCATGCCCTCGTCGGAGAGCATTTCCGCGGTCATATCCACGGGGAAGCCGTAGGTGTCATAGAGCTTGAATGCGTCGGCGCCGGAGAACACGCTCTCGCCCTTTGCCTTGTGCTCCTCAAGAAGGCCGGAGAATATCTGCATACCGGCATCAATGGTCTTGGCAAAGCTCGACTCCTCGCTCTTGACAACGCGGGTTATATAATCCTGCTTCTCGCGCAGCTCGGGGTACTGGCACTCGTTTTCATGGATGACGGTGTCGATGACCTCATAAAGGAAGGGCTCGTTCACGCCGAGGAGCTTGCCGTGGCGGGCAGCTCTTCTGAGCAGGCGGCGGAGCACGTAGCCTCTGCCCTCGTTAGACGGCAGGATGCCGTCGCAGATCATAAACGTCGCGCTGCGGATATGGTCGGTGATAACGCGCAGGGATACGTCGCGCTTATCGCTCTCGCCGTAGTGCGCTCCTGTAATATCGGAGACCTTGCGTGTGATGTTCATGACGGTATCGACGTCAAAGAGCGAATCGACGCCCTGACAGACTACGGCAAGGCGCTCAAGTCCCATACCGGTGTCGATATTTTTCTGTATAAGCTCGGTGTAATTGCCGTGACCGTCATTGTCAAACTGCGAGAAGACGTTGTTCCAGACCTCCATGTAGCGGTCGCAGTCGCAGCCGACGGTGCAGTCGGGCTTGCCGCAGCCGTACTCCTCGCCGCGGTCGTAGTAGATCTCGGAGCAGGGACCGCAGGGGCCGGAGCCGTGCTCCCAGAAGTTGTCCTCCTTGCCGAAGCGGAAGATACGCTCAGCGGGGATGCCTATCTCGTCATGCCAAATGTTCCACGCCTCGTCGTCCTCAAGGTAAACCGAGGGGTAGAGTCGACTGGGGTCAAGACCGACCCACTGCTCGCTCGTGAGGAACTCCCAGCTCCATGCGATGGCTTCGTGCTTGAAGTAATCGCCGAAGGAAAAGTTGCCGAGCATCTCAAAATAAGTGCCGTGGCGCGCGGTGTGACCGACATTGTCGATATCGCCGGTACGGATGCACTTCTGGCAGGTGCAAACGCGTCTTTTCGGCGGCACCTGCTCGCCCTTGAACCAAGGCTTCATCGGGGTCATGCCCGCGTTTATGAGCAGGATCGACTTATCGTTCTGCGGCACCAGCGAAAAGCTGGGCAGACGCAGATGACCCTTGCTCTCAAAAAAGCTCAGGAACATTTCTCTGAGTTCGTTTACTCCGTATGCTTTCATTTTTCTTCTCCTTTACCCTGTTTCAGTCGTCTTAATATCGACAGCCTGCCGCACGGGACAGGCAGCTTCATTTTAAATCTCATCGTTGCGTGCGGGGTCGAGCTTATCGGCTCGCCCTCGGAATTTTCGAGGTATTCGACCTCAAACGCTATCGGCTCGCGCTCGGGCGTCATCAGTTCGACCGTATCTCCGACGCAAAATCTGTTGCGCTGCGTCAAAACGGCGTTGCCGTATTCGTCGCATTCCTCAACGACGGCGCATACCTCGGCATCGGAATAATAGCTCGTTTCGGCGTAATGCTGACCGGGGTCGCCGTAGTAAAAGCCGGTGCAGTACGGTCTGTGACTGAGCTTATTGACCTCGTCTATCCAGACCTGCGGCAGCTTTTCGCCCGCGACGGCGCAGTCTATCGCATGACGGTAAGCATTTGTGACGGCAGCGGCGTAATAAAACGACTTCATTCTGCCCTCTATTTTAAAGCTCGAAACACCTGCGGAAATGAGCTCGGGAATGTGCTCTATCATGCACATATCGCGCGAATTCATGATGAAGGTGCCGTTATCCTCGGTAATATCGAAATATTCGCCGGGACGCTTTTCCTCGACGAGCTTATACTTCCATCGGCAGGGCTGTGCGCACTCACCGCGATTAGCGTCGCGTCCTGTTAAATAATTTGACAGCAGGCAGCGTCCCGAAAACGAAACGCACATCGCGCCGTGCACAAACGCCTCGAGCTCAAGCTCCTTCGGCGTATTTGCGCGAATTTCGAAAATATCCTTCATGGGTGTCTCGCGCGCAAGCACAACGCGGCTCGCGCCCATGTCGTACAGCACATTGGCCGTGGCGCTGTTAATAACGCCGAGCTGCGTGCTGACATGGCGCTGCACGTCGGGCGCATATTTTTCCGCAGCCTTCATAACTCCGAGGTCGGCAATTATAAATGCGTCAATTCCGGCGGCAGCCGCCTCGCGCAAGAAATCAGGCAGCGCCTTGAGCTCATCCTCACGCGGCAGAGTGTTGCACGTCATGTGCACCGCCGCGCCCTTTTCATGAGCCATGCGGCAAGCTTCGCTGAGCTCCTCGGGCGAAAAATTCCCCGCCGAGGCTCTCATTCCGAAGCGCTTTCCCGCAAGATATACGGCATCCGCGCCGTAGCGGAGCGCCATTGTCAGGCGCTCCATATCTCCGGCCGGTGCAAGAAGTTCCGGTTTTCTGTCAGCCATAGTTCTGAGTTGCTACAAAGGCGTTGAACGCATCGGCGGAGGTGAAGTATTCGTGCGTGCCGGTGGCAGTGTTCAGGGCATAGAACATATAATTCGTGCTTTCCGGCTGAAGCGCCGCCCTGATAGATGCAATGCCCGGACTGCATATCGGGGACGGGGGCAGACCCTTGCTTATACGCGTGTTATAGGGGCTGTCCTTGGCAAGCATCTCCGCCGTGGGCGCTCCCTCGTGATCGGGGTACTCGTAAAGCGTGGTGGAGTCTATCTGAAGTGCCCAGTCCTTATTGAGTCGGTTATAGATAACGGAGGCTATCTTATAGCGATCGTTGTCGTTTGCCGCCTCTTTTTCTATCATGGACGCGATCGTTATGATCTGGCGCATGGTGTAGCCGCTCTCCTCCTGCCACTGGAGCATCTCGGCCGTCATCTTGTAATGGAAGCCCTCAAGCAGCTTATTTATGGCAGTCGCCGCGGGCATACCCTCGTAAAATTCATAGGTATCCGGGAAGAGGAAGCCCTCCAGACGCGTCGCATCGCCCTTTTCGGTGCCCTCAAGGAAGGAATAGTTAAACGTTGCGTTGGCTGCCGCATCCACGAGCTCGGAATAGTCGCAAACGCCCTCTGCTTCAAGCTTTTTGAATATCTGATTCATGGTGTAGCCTTCGGGGAAGGTTATCTTCTTCGTTATCATGGCGCCTGAGCCGGAGGTCATTTTCTTGACAAGCGCCTTGTAGTCATAAATGGCCTTGAGCTCATACGTGCCGGGGTCTATCTTCTCGTCGGCATTATAAACGGCGCCGAATATCCTGAAAAGGAATTTGTATTTGATAATACCGTTTTCCTTGAGCTGATCGGCGACATAGCCCATATCGGCATAATGCACCTTTTTGGTCTTGGTGTTGCCCTCATCGTCGGTGACCTCGACCTCTTTATAGGTGAAGCTGTCCTTTTCAAGGGTTATCTGCGCGACTGTGTCGGACGATTTAAAGCCCAAAACATCCGTTGCCGCCGCCCACGCAAGGCAGGCGAGGATAACGCTGACGCTTATGACGAACAGAAAATACAGCATACCGCCGGCAAAGCCGCCCTTTTTCTCCTGCTTCGGAGCCTTGGGAGCCTTCTGCGCAGGCACTTTCTCCGCGCGCGGCGGCTTTGACGTGGGCGCAGTCTTCATCTTCTTCGTTTTTTCGTCCTCGGGCTTGCCGAAGAGCGCTTCAAAATCTTTGTTTTTATCAGCCATAGATAACTCCTTTGCCGTTGTAACCTGATTTGCCTTAGCGGCATAGTATATCACAGACGCAGCGGCGCTGCGCCGTCAAAAGATAATTGCGTGTCGTGTGTCCGCCGCGCAGGACCGTACTGCGTAATCTCAAGCGCGGGGAAAGGTCATATATATGTTCTGCAACAACAATAACAGCTGCATCTGGATAATTCTCATTCTCATTATCATCTTCTGCGGCTGCGGCAACAACTGCGGCTGTGGCGGCAATTGCGGCTGCGGCAGCGGAAACGATTGCGGCTGCGGCTGCTGAGGCGGCATAGGGGCTCCTGCGGGAGCTCCTTTTTTCAGTCCGTGATGACTAAATCAACGGGAACGTCGGTCGCCTCCGTAGGGAGAGCGCTTTCAAGCAGCGCCGTGCGGCAGGGGCAGACCGTGAATACGTTCGTTTCGGCAAGATAACGGTCATAATACCCGCCGCCGTGGCCGAGTCGGCTGCCGTGCGCATCACAGCACAGCGCCGGAACGATCATAACATCGTCCGCGCTTGGGCATACCTCTTCCCCGTTCGGCTCGGGTATGCCGAAGCGTCCGGGGTGCAGCTCGGAGAGGCTTTCCATCAGATGAAAGCTCATTTTCCCGCCGACAGAGCATTTTGGCAGAGCGACGCGGCGGCGCTCACGCAAAAGCGCTTCAATGAGCCTCACGGTACTCACCTCGCGCCCGACGCCGTAATATAAAAATACGGTTCGCGCGCTTTTAACTTGCGGCAGAGCAGTGAGCTTAGCGAATATGGTCGCATCGCTCAGCTTAATATATTCCTCCGTCAAATCGGCAAGCTCGCGGCGCTTTCTATCGCGTAAAGACGCCTTATCACAGAGCATTTTTAATTATTGAATATATCTGCTCGTGCTTTTCGACGAGCTCACGCTCAACGCCGTCCTTTTTAAACGGAATTCTCGTCCAACCGTAGAAATCGGCGGCCTTATCGGCTACGCGCAGACAGTTTTCAAGATATGCGACGTCCTTTTCGTGGATGTCGGCGGTGGTATTCGTCTTTTCCTGGCGGTGCTTCATGCGCTTTAAGGACGTTTCCACATCGACGTCAAGGTAAATAACGAGGTCGGGACGCGGCAGTCCGAGCTTTACGTACTCAAAATCATAGAGCCAATCGAAAAATCCGCCGAGCTCGCTGTCGGGGAGCTTGGCTCCCTGATGCACGGCGTTTGAGGTCGTGTATCGGTCGGAAAGAATGAAGCCGCCGGAATTATATATCCTGCCCCAATCGGTGCGGTATGCCGCGAAACGGTCGACCGCGTAAAATGTCGAGGCCGCGTATGCGTTAACGTCGGACGGGCTTGAACCGAACTCGCCGCCGAGATACATTCTTATGAGCGCGCTGCTGTCATTATCGTAGCGCGGAAAAACTATGTGATTATAATCAATGCCCTCGGACTCAAGGCGGGAGCAAACGCGCCTATACTGCGCGGATTTGCCGCTTCCGTCGATGCCCTCGAACACGATGAGCTTACCCTTTTCCATTGAAAAACTTCCTTATTCTTTTTGCTATCGCCTTCAAAATGAACAGCGGCAGACGCGCGATGCGCTTGAAGCGCCACGGCTCCTTTATGCAGCGGTACAGCCATTCGGCATTCATCCTCTGCCACTTTTCGGGTGCACGCAGTACCGTTCCCGCGAACACGTCAAGCGAGCCGCCGAGACCTGCCATGAGGCCGACGTCGAGCTTCGATGCATTCTGTGCCATCCACAGCTCCTGCTTCGGGAAACCGAGGCAGACCATGAGAAAATCGGGCTTTGCGGCATTTATCTTTTCGATAACGGCGGCATCATCCTTAAAATATCCGTCATTGACGCCGCATATATCAATGCCGGGGAACATTTCGCGCATTTTTTCGGCGGCAAGCTCTGCGACTCCGGGCTTTGCGCCGAGAAGGAACACTTTTTTGCCGCTTTGGGCAGCGTATTGGAGTATTGCCTCGCCTATCTCTATACCCGGCAGGCGCTCCTTGAGCGGAGTGCCGAGAATTTTGGCTGCCTTGACGACGCCTATGCCGTCGGGTATGACGAGGTCGGCATTGGAAATGGCCTTACGAAGCGCGGGATCGTCCCACGACGCCATGACTATCTCTGGATTCGGGGTCACCATATATGCGCTGCGGTGCTCCTCGATGAGATTTTTGCACAGCGCTACGGCGCCGTCGCGCGTTAGGTCGTCAAAGCCGACGCCCATTACATCTATTCTGCTCAAAGCTGACTAAACACCTTTCCGATTTTTTCATTGATAACAAGATCCGCCTCGCTGTCGTAAGGCGTGCTGCTCAGATTAACGAGAGCGAGCTTATTTCCGCGGTAATAATTTATAAGTCCAGCCGCGGGGTAGACGTTGAGGCTCGTACCTCCGATAATGAGGACCTCGGCCTCGGAGATAAGGCGCACGGACTCCTCAAGCACGGCCTCGTCAAGAGGCTCCTCGTACAGGACGATGTCGGGTCTTATAATTCCGCCGCAGGTGCAGTGCGGAACACCGACGCCGTGGTTCATCTTATCCGCGGGATATGGCCTTCCGCAGACGCTGCAATAGCTGCGCAGTATGCTGCCGTGCAGCTCCAAAACCTTTTTGCTTCCCGCCGCCTGATGCAGTCCGTCGATATTCTGCGTGATGACGGCACGCAGCTTGCCCTGCGCCTCAAGCTCTGCAAGCTTTAAATGCGCGGCATTGGGCTTTGCTCCGTCGATGACGAGCTTTTCCCTGTGGAAGCGGTAGTACTCCTCGGGATAGCGCACAAAAAAGGAGTGGCTGAGTATCGTCTCGGGCGGGTACTTCCATTTCTGGTTGTACAGGCCGTCAACGCTGCGAAAATCGGGTATACCGCTCTCCGTGGAGACGCCCGCTCCGCCGAAAAACACGACGTTGCCGCTGCTGTCTATCCACTGCTTGAGCTTTAATATTTTCTCATCCATAGCGATCACTCCTAATTGATTTATTATACTATAATGTTTTTAGCTAATCAAGCAAATATTGTTCAATTATAGCCGCGACTCCGTCACTGTCGCAATCGGGCGCGATAACGTCCGCCATGGCCTTTACCCGCGCGCTGCCGTTTGCCATTGCCGCCTTTAAGCCTGCGGCGGCAAGCATTTCCTCGTCGTTTTGCGCATCACCTATCGCAATGCACTCGGACATATCTATGCCGAGCCTTGCGCACAGAGCCTTGAGCCCCCTTGCCTTGCTAACGCCTGTTGCGTTAATTTCAAGCGAGCGCTCCGTTTTGCTCGTAAAGCGCACGGGCAGAGCTTTTATCTGCTCATACACGGCGTCGGCCTCGCCGTCGGCGGCGAAAAAGAGATTGAGCTTTTCCACGCGCTTGGGATCGTCCATGAAAAATCCGAAGGCATCGTCTACGAGGGTCATCCCCTTGCGGTAGATCGGCTCATAGGCGCTCAGACCGAAATCTGCGCAGTTATCGACGCACCATGAGCTGCTGTAGGTCTTGTCCTCAATGAAGATGATTGGCATGACGTAGCCCGCGGCGCGCGCGGCAATGTACTTGACCGTTTCGGGGTCCATGGTTTCATACAGAAGCTTTTCACCGGTGAGAGTGTCGATAACGGACGCGCCGGAGCCCGTGACGGCATAGCGCATACCGCGCACCTGATCAATATAGGGCTTCACGAGGCTTATGCTGCGACCTGTTGAAAATACTACGGTCTTCCCCTGCTCTATCGCCTTTTCCATCGCGGCGGCCGTGCGGGGCGTGAGTTCTTTTTTCGAATTGAGCGCCGTCGAATCCATATCGGCGGCAAGAAGCTTATATTTCATTTTTCTCTCCCTGTGCTTCGTGCGTAGTAGAATATGTACTGCTGGGCAAGCCCCGCGTATTCTCCGAGGCTCTCCGGCTTAAAATCGGGCGGAAAGTTATCCTTTAAGGCCCGCTTCATCCAAACGTCAACGGGAAACGCCTCCATGTGCCACAAGCCGAAGAGCACAACGCAATTTGCGACCTTTTCCCCTACTCCGCGAATACTGCGCAGAGCTTTTATCGCGCTTTTGTAATCGCAGCGGCGAAGCTCGTCAAGGTTGATTTCCCCGCTCACCACGGCGCGCGCGGCGGCGATGATGTATTCTGCCCTGTAGCCTGCACGAATACAGGACAAGTCCTCCGGCTCAAGCTCGGCAAGGCGGCTTGCGCTCGGAAAGGCGTAGCACACGCCAGAGGGAGTCTGAATTTCATCTCCGAAGGCTTCGCAAAGACGCTCAACGATGCCCTTTATGCGGCTTATGTTATTGCACTGCGAGATTATAAAAGAGCACAGCGCTTCCCATCCGTCCTGCCGCAAAATGCGTATCCCATAGCCGTATTCTGTGCATTTTTCAAGGTAATCCCCATGAAACGCGCGGCTTACGGCAGCATAATCCGTGTCCAAATCAAAATAGTGATACCAAAGCTCATCGGGTGCCGACGACGTTATATAAACTTCGCCGTCCCTTACCGAGACCTCGGCATAATAGCCCTCCGCTACACCGCGGTATACGCCGTCCGCTCCCTCATTCCAGCGGAAGCACTGTCCGCATTCAAATGTTTTGACAATATTGAGTTCTTTTTCACTGCAAAGCTTCATTACATACCTCAAAAAAACACGAAAATCGGAAATAATTATATACCCGCGCAAGAATTTTTACAAGTTGCGCGGAGGCGCAAAATATGCGATAATATAAAAGTTAAGACAAAATTCAAAACCGGAGGTTTGTGATGGGCTTTTTGAACGAATATAACTCCAAGCTCAGAAGCGCCGAGGACGCCGTTAAATGTGTCGAAAGCGGCGACTGGATCGAATATACGACAAATTGCGGCTTCCCTGTCCGCTGCGACGCGGCGCTTGCAGCCAGACGCGATGAGCTTAATTGCGTCAAGGTGCGCGGCAATCTTATTTCCGGGCCGATGCAGATTATCGAATGTGACCCCGACATGGAGCACTTCGTGTACAATTCATGGCACTGCTCAAAATACGAGCGCACATTATGCGACGCGGGTCGGGCATTTTATGAGCCCATGGCTTTCAGAAATCTCGCGTGGTATTATGAAAATTATCTCACCTCCGACGTATGCATGGTGACAGTCTCGGACATGGACGATGAGGGATATTTTTTCTTTGGCTCCTCGCTCGGCGTGTCAAAAAGCATTGCAGACAACTCGCGCATCGTCATAGTCGAGGTAAACCGCAATGTTCCGCGCATAGGCGGAGGCTTTGGGAACAAGATACACATTTCCGAGGTGGACTTCATCGTTCAAAGCGGCGACCCTCCTCTGCCGGAAATGGCAAGTGCTCCTCCGAGCGAGGCGGACACGAAGATGGCTCAGCTTCTGCTGCCGTATATCAAAGACGGCTCGTGTATTCAGCTCGGCATAGGCGGTATGCCGAACGCGCTCGGAAAGCTCATCGCCGACAGCGACCTCAAGGACCTTGGTATGCACACGGAGCTGTGCTCTAATGGATATCTTGCCATGTTCAAGGCCGGAAAGCTCACTAATGCGAAAAAAACGCTTCACCCCGGCAAGGGTGTGCTTGGCGTAGCGATAGGCACAAGGGAGTTCTACGACTGGCTCGACGACAATCCGGATTATATCGGCTGCCCGATTTCATACGTTAACGACCCATACGTTATTGCGCAGAACGACAACATGATCTCCATTAACGCCTGCATATCCGCAGACCTCTACGGTCAGATAAGCTCAGAGAGCTCAGGCACAAGGCAGATAAGCGGCACGGGCGGTCAGCTTGATTTCGTAAGCGGTGCAATGATGTCCAAGGGCGGCAAGTCTTTTATATGCATGAGCAGCACCCACACGGACAAAAACGGCGTTATGCACAGCCGCATCGTTCCCTCGTTCACGGGCGGCGACATCATCACCACGCCGCGCTCGCTCGCCCACTACGTCGCCACGGAATACGGCGTTGTGTGCCTCGCCGGTCTCACAACCTGGGAGCGCGCAGACGCACTGATAAGCATCGCTCACCCCGATTTTCGGGATGATTTAATTAAAGCGGCCGAGAAAAGCAGAATCTGGCTGCCGTCAAACAAGAGGTAAAATGCTATGAACATCGGATCACTGCGCGTCGGCAGGCCCTCCGACGCAGGCAAAAGACTCCCCAAGGAGCAAAAATGCTATGATATGCTTGACAGGCTCGGCGTTGAATACGCCGGAGCAGACCACGAGCACGCGGACACGATCGAGGTCTGCCACGAGATCGAATCCACGCTCGGCGCGAAGATATGCAAAAATCTTTTCCTGACAAACCGCCAGCAGACCGAGTTTTACCTGCTGCTCATGCCGGGTGACAAGCCGTTTAAGACCAAGCTGCTGTCAAAGCAGATCGGCACGGCGCGTCTTTCGTTTGCATCGAGCGAGCATATGCAGGAGCTTCTGGACATAACCCCCGGCTCCGTGAGCGTGCTCGGGCTTATGAACGACGGCGGCAAAGTGCACCTTGTCATTGACTCCGACCTTTTGAAGGACGAGTTCATAGGCTGCCATCCGTGCATAAACACCTCCACGCTCAAAATAAAAACCTCGGATATTCTCGAAAAGTTCCTCCCCGAGGTCGGGCACGAATATTCTGTCGTTGAGCTTCCGTGGGAGGTGGAGTGATGAAAATCGGAATTTTATGCGCCTGCGCACCGGAGTTTGAGCCGTATAAAGCGGCGCTGGGCGGTGAAATTAGATCCGTTTGCGGTGCGAAATACGTTGAGGGCAGGCTCCGCGGCAAGGAAATATGCGCGCTGTTCTGCGGGCTGGGCAAGGTCAACGCCGCCATGGGAGCGGCAGCGCTCGTGCGTGAGCTCGGCTGCGCTCGCGTCATCATGTCCGGCGCTGCGGGCGCTATCGCAAAGGGACTGCACATAGGTCAGTGCATCATGGTAACCGACTGCGTTTACCACGACCTGCTCCCCGAGCTTATCACGCAATATCATCCGAATGACATAGACCCCGATTTCAAATGCTCGCCCGATGTCGTCGAGCTCGGACGCAGCTCCGGAATGAAGTGCGGCAGGGCGGTCACGGGCGACGTGTTCATTGCCGACGACGGGCGCGAGAGCATTATTGAGCGCTTTGACCCACTGTGCTGCGACATGGAGAGTGCCGCTGCCGCCCACGCCTGCTTTTTGCTGGGTGCGCCGTTTAACTGCGTGCGCGCAATATCCGATACCGAGGACGAGGCAGGACTCGGCAGCTTTGAGAAAAATGTTGAGTTTGCCGCGCAAAAGGCCTTTGACGGAGTGTGCGCCGTTCTCGAAATCAAAACCTCCGGCTAAGCCGGAGGTTTGCATAAGCCCTATAAGGGCATGATACTGGCAGCCCCAAAGGGGCT
>CAKTOX010000007.1 GCA_934590355.1 uncultured Oscillospiraceae bacterium | reverse complement strand
TGGTATTTACATTCTACCAGAGATTCATATGAACTTCTTTTCTTTTTTGCTGTTGCACTTGATAGTATAATTCACCGTACGCAAAAACGCCGCAGGGTCATGTGACCCTGCGGCGCTGTGCTTTATATCATTGCTTTTCCTCGATGAGCGGGAGGAAGTCCTTATACTGCGTGTCGTATGCGCAGCTGTACTCGGCGCAGTCGGCGAATTTTGCGACCGCGCGGGTCGAGGCGCCGATGGGCTGGAGCGTGCCTGCGCCGGCAACGCAGCCGCCGGGGCAAGCCATACCCTCGAGCAGGTAGCCGTCGTATTTGCCGTCGCGCGCCATCATGAGCAGCTTGCGGCATTCGTGCAGTCCCGTTGCCTTGGCTATCTTCACGTCGCGCGTGGGGTCGATGGACTTTATAGCGTTCACGACCGCCTGCGCAACGCCGCCGGAAACGGCGAATTTGCGCGCGTCGGAGCCGGCCTGGGAAAGCGGCTGAGCCTCCTCGGCGGGAATGACCTCCTTGTCCACGCCCTTTGCCGCGAACATTCCGAGCACCTCCTCAAAGGTGAGCACGAAATCGACGTCGCTGCGCACGGTGCGGCGGCTCGCCTCGAGCTTTTTCGCATCGCACGGGCCGACGAACACGACCTTGCAGCCGGGGTGGGTCTTTTTGACGAATCTCGCCGTGAGCACCATCGGGGTCATCGCCACGGAGATGTTTTCCGCCATGTCGGGGAACATTTTCTTGACCATGTCGCTCCACGACGGGCAGCAGGAGGTGACCATGAAGCGGTGCTTCTTCGGCACCTCCTCAAGGAAGTCGGCGGCCTCCTCGATAACGCACAGGTCCGCGCCTATCGCCGCCTCGTAAACGTCCTCGAAGCCGAGGCGCTTGAACGCGGGCTTTATCTTCTCCGGCGTTGCGTCCGGCCCGAACTGTCCGACGAATGCCGGCGCGAGCACGACGTAGACCGGCACGCCGCTTTTTATCGCCATGATGGTCTGGAATATCTGACTCTTGTCGGAGATCGCGCCGAAGGGGCAGTTGACGAGGCACTGTCCGCAGGAGGTGCAGCGCGCGTAGTTTATCTTCGCTCTGCCCAGCTCATCGCTGCCGATCGCCGCAACGCCGCAGGCCTTTTTGCAGGGGCGCTCCTGGCGGATTATCGCCGAGAACGAGCAGGCGTCCATGCATCTGCCGCAGCGGATGCACTTGTCGGGATCGACATAGGCGTGGCCGTTTACCTTGCTGATGGCCTTTTTGGGGCAAATTTCAATACAGGGGTGCTCGATGCAGCCCTGACAGCCGTTTGTGACCTTGATGATGTTGTCCGGACAGCGGTTGCAGGCGAATTTGATGACGTTTATGAGCGGCGGCTCGTAGTATTTTTCCGCGATGACCGTCTCCATAACGCTGTCGGAGATGTTGTTGTAAACGCCGAGCTTGCGCGTGTTCAGGCCCATCGCAAGGCGAAGTCTTTCGCCCACGACGGCGCGCTCTATGAGCAGATTGTTCCTGAACGGGCCGATCTCGTCGGGGTCGCCGGGGCAGATCTTGTACGGCAGCTCCTCGAGCGTGCGCTCGTAGTTGTCGCTGCCCTCGTATGCCAAACGCGCGATCTCGGTGAACACCTCATGCCTTATTCGGGTCTTGCCGGTCTCCATACCTCTCATGGCTTATCCTCCGATATGTTCCGTGGTTTTTGGTTGCCGTTGCTTGTGTCTCCGGAAGAATATTATACAATTTGCGCCCTTTTGTCAACCTGTTTTCGCCACTGCCGTGGGAGCGATGCGCCTTTGGATTTTACCGATACATTTATTGCGGTGGCACGGTTACGAAAATTTTGACTAAACCATCACATGCGGGCGACCAATGGTCGCCCCTACATTGTTGTCGGAAGTGCAAGCTGTGCCGTAGGGGCGAGCATTGCTCGCCCGCATGGTCGGAAATATTGGTTATATGAAATGCCGAAAAGACAAGGCAGCGCAATTGCCAAGGCACTTGCCTTCCCCTTGAGGGGAAGGTGGGTCGGAGCGAAGCGGAGAGCCGGATGAGGTGTTTATAATCCTTACTAAAAGACCTTAATTCACCTCATCAGTCAGCTATCGCTGACAGCTTCCCCTCAAGGGGAAGCCAATGCGCCACGAACATCGGCAATTGATTAACTGCGGTGTCACGGTGACGGACTGTGGCGGTTTCACCGGAATAATCGTAACCGAGCTGACGTACTCACCGTATCGGTAGGTGCGCCAAGGCGAACTGCCCCTCGCGGCGAGCGAGCCAATGACGCACTCACCGTATCGGTAAGTGCGTCAAGGCGCAGTTAAAAAATCACATGAGCTTTTTGAACAGCTCGGTGAGCTCCGCCGGGGAGGTGTCGCGCGGGTTGCCGGGGCGGCAGGCGTCGGCATAGGCGCTCTCGGCGAGGAAGGGCAGATCCTCCTGCTTGAGCGCGTCGAGCTTCTCGGGGATGCCGACATCCGCGGACAGCCTCTTGACGGCGTCAACCGCTGCGCGGCGGTACTCGTCCTGAGTCATCTCGTCCACGCCCTTTACGCCCATTGCGCGCGCGATCTCGCGGTACTTCTCGCCGGTGCAGGGAGCGTTATATTCCATCACGATAGGCAGCATCATAGCGCAGGCGACGCCGTGCGGCGTGTCGTAAACCGCGCCGAGCGTGTGCGCCATGGAGTGCGCAATGCCCAAGCCTACGTTCGAGAAGCCCATGCCGGCGATGTACTGGCCCAGAGCCATGCCCTCGCGGCCCTCCTTCTCGCCCGCAACGGACGAGCGCAGGTGCTTGGAGATGAGCTTGATCGCCTCAAGATGGAACATGTCCGTCATCTCCCACGCGCCCTTGGTGGTGTAGCCCTCGATGGCGTGGGTCAGCGCGTCCATGCCGGTCGAGGCCGTCAGACCCTTGGGCATCGAGCTCATCATTTCGGGATCGACAACGGCGATGATGGGCATATCGTGCGGGTCAACGCAGACGAACTTACGCTTGCGCTCGACGTCGGTGATGACGTAGTTTATCGTGACCTCGGCCGCGGTGCCTGCGGTCGTAGGAATGGCGATGATGGGGACGCAGGGCTTCTTGGTGTCGGCGACGCCCTCGAGTGAGCGCACGTCGGCGAATTCGGGGTTGTTGATGATGATGCCGATGGCCTTGGAGGTGTCCATGGGCGAGCCGCCGCCGATGGCGATGAGGTAGTCCGCGCCTGCGGCCTTGAACGCCGCAACGCCGTCCACAACATTTTCAATGGTGGGGTTGGGCTTTATGTCGGAGTATATCTCATAGCTGAGGCCGGCCTCGTCAAGAATGTCGGTGACGTTTGCGATGACGCCGTGCTTTAACAGCGTCGGGCCGCAGCAGATGAGGGCCTTTTTGAAGCCGCGCGCCTTGACCTCGGCGGGTATCTCGCGTATCGCACCCGCGCCGTGATATGAAGTCTGATTGAGCATGATTCTGTTAGCCATAATAATATTCTCCTTTCGGAATTTTTATCTGATCTGCAATGTAGTAACTCCCTCTTTTTTGGAGCGTTAATATTTTAACGCACGCTCCCGCCGGAGTCAATATGCGAAATGTTAAATTTTGATTATCATTCTGTAAACTCCATTGCCATGGAGGCGATTCGCCTTGAGACAGTACGGATACGGTGAGTGCGTCAGCACGGTTACGAAGCTACTGACAAAACCGCATTTGCCGCGCCGCCCATGAGTACGGTGTAAACCACAACAAACAATCCCTCCGGCTTGCCGCAAGCGGCAACCCACCTCCCTTTGCACAAGGGAGGCGATGGTGCAGGCTTAGCCTGCACTTCCGACGAGAATGTAGGGGCGAGCATTGCTCGCCCGCTGCTGCGCCTTAGTCGGCAGTCCGTCACCGTGTCCGCGCACTTAAATTCGCTGCCATTGTAGGTGGCGCATCGCCCGCCACGGCGAGTGGCTGAGGTATTTATATTCCTTACAAAAAGACTTTAAATCACCTCATCAGTCAGCTATCGCTGACAGCTTCCCCTCAAGGGGAAGCCAATTGCGCCACCGACAGCGGCGGTGGGGTTCACTGCGCGGGCACGGTAACGGACTTCCGACAAAGGCTGCGCTCCGATAGTGCGAGGCAGCAACGGTTTTGTCGGCACTCTCGTTACCGAGCTGACGCAATAAATGTATCGGTAAAATCCCAAGGCGCATTGGCTCAACGCCGAGTGGCCCCTATGGCAACAGGGCGGAGAGGGTGAGGATGCCGAGATTATTGTTCCATATCGTATCAAACTGCGAGATGGGCAGCGGGTTTTGCCCGAGCCCCGCCTCGACGGTGTAGCCCGGGCGGTCAAAAGCCTGAATGAACCAGTCCTTATACCCGGCAAAGCCCGACGCGAGGGGCGCATCGTCCGGCGCATAGCCCGAAACCGCCGCCAGCGCCTGCACGATCTCGCGCGACCCCGTCGGCTCGCGGTCAAGATAACGCCAGTAGATCACGCGCCCCTGCGTATGGTAAGCCAGAACGAGCCGCGGCGAGAGCGCGAGCGTGAAGTCATACATCGCGCGGCTTTCCGGCGCACTGAGCGGCGCGGTGCCGACAAAATCCGCCGGTGCGGGGCCCGCAACGCCCTGCGAGAGCTTGTTTTTTCGCGCCTGCTCCCAGCCCGCGGGGTACTGCAAATTGAGGTCGGTGCCGAGGATATTCGCCTTCCAGCCCGACGGAAACGGCACGGCGGGATAGCCCTGCGCGATACGCCGCGCACCGAGGTAGTATTCCCCGTCCGTGAGCGCGCCCGTCACGAGGTCAACGCCGTCGGGATCGACGCAGGGCGCTATGTAAATGCTCGCGCGCTCGAAGATCTCCGCCGCCGTGTGCCCGAAAACCTCGCCGCCGCGGGCGTATTCGCACGCAAGACGCTCGGCAAAGCGCAGCAGCAGCGGAGTCGTTATCCACTCATTCGCATGGTGGCTCGCACTGTAAAACACCCGATGCTCACCGCTGCCGAGCGCAAGATACCACAGCGGCTTGCCCATGACGCTGCGGCCGAGCCTGCCCGTGCGCACAAACGGGTAGCGCGCCGCGATGCCGCGCACGCAATAGCCGACAAGCTCGGCCGTGAACGAGATCGTCGTGGGCACGACCTCGAAGGGCAGCGGCACGACGATGCTGCTGCCGATGCGCAGGCTTTGGGCGGCAACGCCCGGGTTTGCGGTGACGACGGCGCCGACGCTCGTGCCGTAGACTTGTGCGACGTTAAACAGCGTGTCGCCGCGCCTGACCCTGTGCTCGGCAAAGCCGGTGTAGTACGGCATGAGTGCGCGGTGGGTCGCTCCGAGCGCAGCGCCGTCCGCACCGAGGCCGTTATTCGCCTGAAACCGCAGCAGCGCAGCGCGGGTCTTTGCGCCGAAAATGCCGTCCGTCGCAAGCTGCGCACCCTCGGCTCGATTCAGCGCAAGCTGCAAAAGCTGCACCTGCGGCCCCACCGCCCCGACTATCAAATTCTTCATATCCCCCTCCTTTTTTGGTCACGCTTTGGCGCACCTACGGATACGCATTTTGCGTGGACACGGTATCGAAAATACGGATAAAACCACACCTGCCACGCACTAATGTAGTGCGAAGCAGCAGCGGTTTTGCCTGAATAACAGCTTCGGGCTGACAGAATAGATGTATTCCGCTATCTCAAGGCGCTACTAAAAAAACAATCCCTCCGGCTTGCCGCAAGCGGCAACCCACCTCCCTTTGCACAAGGGAGGCATTGGTGCGGTTATGGTCGGCACTCACGGGTTGCGAGAGTTTTACGGTTTCGCCAGAATAATAGTTACCGTGCCACCGCAAAAAATGTATTTGTACAATCTTAAGGCGAATTGCCTCTGCGGCGAACAGCGTCAAACCGCAATTAAAAATTGGCTAATATATTTTACGCCAAAGGCAGCATACTTTATGTGTGGAGGTGAGATATGACGATCAAAAAAACAGCAGCGGCGCTCATTTCGATCGCGCTTTGCATCATGCTCGGCGCGACGGCGCTTGCCCAGCCGCTCGTCCCGGGCGGTCGGGCGCTCGGCATCAGAATGACGACGGACGGGGTCGTGGTCGCGGGCATATCCGAGGTCGAGACCGCGGCGGGCAAGCAAACTCCGGCGGCAGATGCGGGGCTCAAAAAGGGCGACGTGATAACCCGGATCGGCGCCGCAAAAATCAGCACCGCCGACGATTTCAAGGCGGCCCTCGGCGCTCTCGACGGCAGCAAAACCACAGTCACGGTCGAGCGCGGCGGCAGCGTAAAGCAGCTCGGCATCACGCCCGCGCAGGACTCCGACGGCGTGTGGAGGCTCGGACTTTGGCTGCGCGACGGCATTTCCGGAGTCGGCACGCTGACCTTTTTCGACCCCGCGACCGGCGTTTACGGTGCGCTCGGCCACAGCATCAGCGACGATAACGGCGGCGGCGCGCTCCCGCTTGGCGACGGCGGGGTGTACGACGCGCAGATAGTCGATATCGTGCGCGGTCAGGCGGGCGAGCCCGGGCGGCTTGACGGCAGCACCGACTGCACACGCTTTCTCGGCGACATCAGGCTCAACTGCGGCCGCGGCATTTTCGGCGCGGCGGGCTTTGACGGCGACGCGATCGAGACAGGCGAGGTTTCCGTCGGCAGCGCCGCCATTCTCTGCACGCTCTCCGGCAGCGAGGTGCACGAATACGGCATCGAGATCCGAAAGGTGTACTCCGGCGCGGACGGCACGACCGTGATGCTGACGGTGACCGATCCCGAGCTTCTTGAGCTCACCGGCGGCATCGTGCAGGGTATGTCCGGCAGCCCCATCATTCAAAACGGCCTGCTTGTCGGCGCGGTGACGCACGTTCTTGTCAACGACCCGACCTCGGGCTACGGCATCGCTATTCAGGATATGCTCGAAATGGCACAAAAATGCGCATAACCGCTAACCGCACGCAAAAAGAGAGGTCACACGACCTCTCTTTCAGCGTGTCAAAAAAGTCTGTGACTTTTTTGCACGCTGAAAAAACGCCACATTTTTTGTGAAGCTTGCGCTTCGCGAAAAATCTCGCTTCGCTCGTCAAAAAGCCTGATAGCTCAGGCATTTTTGATGGCTATAATCTGATTTCGAGCGGGGCCTTTGCCCCCTCAAGCTCCCCCGCTGCTCGGTTGTCTTTCCTCAGCAGCACAGGTTTTTCGACAGACTGAAAGAGAGGCCACACGGCCTCTCTTTTTTCAATATCTTGCCCCACTGCCGTGGAGGCGATGCGCCACGAACATTGGCGGTGGATTTTTCTGCGCTGTCACGGTGACGGAGTACGGCGGTTTCGTCGGCAGAATAGTAACCGAGCCACCGCAAAAGATGTATCAGTAGGAGCGTCAAACCGCTAGCAAAAATACACGATTTGGCCCGCAGACTCCTCCGCGTGGATGCGGCCGCGCAGACGCAGGTGGTCCAGATGCGCCATCGCCTCGCCCATCGCAAACCACTTCTGCGCGGGCGGGAACTCGTCCCAATTTCGCGCACGGATGCGCCATTTGAGAAGCCCCGTGAGCTCATACGCCGTGAGCCCCGGTCTGCTTCTGATAAGCCCCTCAAGCTCGGCGAGCCTGCGTGCGTGGTGCTCTATCAGATCTCCCGCGCGCTGCGAAAGCGTCACGCTGCCGCAGTTTCGGTGGCTCGGCAGCGCCGTCTCGACCTCCAGCTTCTCCACCCTGCGCAGACTTTCAAGATAGCTGCCGAGGGAGTCACTCATGGCAGGCCAGCAGGTTATGTTGGGACTGATGTCAAAAAGAATGTGGTCGCCGGAGAGAAACACGCGCTTTTCGCGGTCGTACAGGCACATATGCCCCGGCGTATGGCCCGGCGTGCAGACGCACTCGAAGCTGAACCCGCCGCGCCGCAGAATTTCGCCGTCATCGACGGTCACGGCGGAAAAGCGCTCGGGCTTGTACTTCGTCGCGGGGTTATGCGAAAAAACGAGCTCCGCCATCTCGCCGCTCATGCCCTCATGCAGCGCGCGCTCACGCATACGGCTCCAGTTGTCGCCGCCCATGAGCGAGTAGTCGCGCGCGCCCATTATCACGCGGCAGCCGAGCTGCTCGAGCTTGTGCGCGTTGCCGGCGTGGTCGGAGTGCAGGTGAGTGATGAATACGTCGGTGTTCTCCGGCTCTACCTTGAGCTCGGCAAAGCCCTGGAGCAGCGCATCGTAGCACTCGGGGCGGTTGAAGCCCGTATCGACCACGAGCGCGCGGCCAAAGCCGTCGGCGGGAATGTAATACGAATTGAGCCACTTGAGCGGGCTTTCGGGCAGGACGACGTGTATCGAATAAATGTTGTCATAAACTTGTTCTGTCATGGTATTTCTCCGGCGAAATTACTCGTATAATATGCTATTATACATAATATAGTACCCTCCGCCCTTCGGCAAGTGGAAAAGCCACAAAAATTCGCACAAATTTCGGCTCCGCAACGTATACCGTGACCACTGTTGCGGTAAGCAAAAACTTTCATGCATTGCAGTCTGTAATTTCACTTGACATTGTGTGCGTAATTCTTTATCATATCCCTGTCACGCTCTCCGCCTAACCGATGGTTTTAGTCGGATTTCTGCTCGCCGCAGGGGCGATTCGTTTTAAGATAGTGCCGTTACGGTGATTGCGTCAGCTCGGTTACGAGGGTGCGGGCAAAACCGTATTTGCCGCGCTGCCCGTGGGTGCAGTCTTAGTCGGCAGTCCGTTACTGTGACAGCGCAGAAAAACCGACCGCCATTGTCCGTGGCGCAAGATTTTCCTACGCAAGCGCGGTAACGGACTGCCGACTAAGACTGCACTCATGGGAAGCGATAGCCTTGCGGTTTTATCCGCACTTTCGTTACCGAGCACCTGTAAAATATGTATAAGCACGGCGATAAATCGCCGCCAAAAAAGGAGAAACAGATATGAAGGACAAAACTGTAAGAAAGCTCGTGTTCGCGGCGCTTTTCGCGGCGCTTAGCTGCGTGGCGACGATGGTAATCAAGATCCCGACCCCCATCGGCGGCTACATCCACGTCGGCGACGCGGTGGTGCTGCTTGCCGGATTCCTGCTCGGCCCCTGGTGGGGCGCGGCGGCGGCGGGTCTCGGCTCCGGTCTTGCCGATCTCATAGCCGGCTACGGCCTGTACGTCCCCGGCACTTTCATCATCAAATTCGTCGTTGCGCTCATCGGCGGCAGCCTCCTGCGCAGCGCATTCATCAAGAACAAGACCGTGCGCGCATTCGCGGCGGGCATCATCGGCGAGATCGTCATGGTTCTCGGCTACCTCGCTTACGAGGCGTTCCTGCTCGGCTACGGCGCGGCGGCGATCGGCGGCGTTCCGATGAACTGCATCCAGGGTGCATTCGGCGCGGTCGCGGGCGCACTGCTCTACCTCGCTCTGAGCAAGAACAAATACTTCGAAAATCTTTGATCCGATAAGCAAAAATGTCCATGACTTTTTTGCACGCTGTAGAAAAAGCTGTGCTTTGCACAGCTTTTTCTCAGATCATCAAAGAACCCATGCTGCTGAGGAAAGATACCCGCGCAGCGGGGGAGCTTGAGGGGGCAAGGCCCGCCTCAATTTGGATTATAGCCATCAAAAATGCCTGAGCTATCAGGCTTTTTGACGAGCGAAGCGAGATTTTTCGTGAAGCGTAAGCTTTACAAAAAATGTGGCGTTTTTAGCGTGCAAAAAAGTCCATGACTTTTTTGCACGCTGTAGAAAAAGCTGTGCTTTGCACAGCTTTTTCCGCATTAAAAAACTCCTCTGAAAATTCAGAGGAGTTTTTATATCAACTTAGTCCATCTTATTCAGCGCGACTGCCATGGCAGACTTCTTGTGCGCTGCGTTGTTCTTGTGGATAAGACCCTTGCAGGCTGCCTTGTCAACTGCCTTGACTGCGACCTTGAAGCTCTCTGCCGCTGCGGTCTTGTCGCCGCCGACAACTGCTGCGTCAAACTTCTTCAGGACGGTCTTGAGCGCGGTCTTGTCGGCGCGGTTCTTTGCGCGCAGCTCCTTGCTCTTTTCATCTCTTTTTGCGGAAGACTTAATGTTGGGCATCTTGTGTGCACCTCCTTGTAACTTAGTAACAAAAATCCTTACGGGATTTTCCGGCGAAAACCGCCGGTTTACGCCGGCTGCCAGACTTAAACGCTCATCTGGCGGTTACTGCCGTTGGGACTGAATAACGTAACGGAACGCGAACAGACGCTCGCGGATAATCAGTTTATCATCAAACTCTTGAAATTGCAAGCATTTTCTCAGTTTTTTGCACATTTTTTCTGCTCGGCGTATCACTTGTGCCTCAAGCGGGCAAGCTACACTATATTTAGTAATATTTTTAGCCACGGAGGACGAAAAAATGCTCAAAAGCACGGCGCGCACAGACCTCGCCTCGGAGGCCGGCGCAAGACTCGACACGCTGCCCGACGGCGTTATTTCAGACACTCTCACGCTCTGCGGCTGCTCCGTGAGCCGCGTTCACATCACCTCTCCCGACGCTGCCAAAGCGCTCGGCAAGCCTATGGGGAAATATCTCACCCTCGAAATGGTAAATTATGTTTCGCGGCGTGAGCCGGATTTTTCATCATGCGCACAGGCGCTGCGCGAAATTCTGCTGAGCTTTCCCGCTGTCGAAAAAGGTCGAAGCTTTCTCATCGCCTGTCTCGGCAACCGCGTGGTCACGCCCGACGCCGTCGGCCCATGCGCTGCGGACAGCATACTGGTAACGCGCCACCTCAAATCCTCGCTGCCGGAGGAATTTGCTGCATTCGCCTCGGTCTCAGTGCTGCGCACAGGCGTTCTCGGCACAACGGGCATCGAAAGCGCGCAGGCGATCAAAAGCACGTGCTCGGTCGTTGAGCCCGACTGCGTCATCGTGATCGACGCTCTTGCAAGCGCCGAGGCGGCGCGGCTGTGCCGCAGCGTGCAGATATGCGACACGGGCATCTCGCCCGGCAGCGGAGTCGGAAACGATCGCGCCGCGGTGAACGATGAATTTCTCGGCTGCCCTGTCATCGCGGTCGGAGTACCGACGGTGACGGACGCCTCCGCGCTCACGGACGATGCCTCGGCAGAGCGTCTGTTCGTCACGCCGCGAAATATCGACGAGCTCGTGCACGCCTCGTCAAAGCTCATCGCCTATGGGATAAACCTCGCGCTGCACCGCGGGCTCGACATTGCTGATGTCGATGCGCTGATAGAATAGCGCACGCCTGTGCTAAGCGGCATTGTTTCACGTGAAACACCGCGAAAAATTTTCAAATGTTTCACGTGGAACATTGAAATTGCGCATAAGGTTTGCTATACTTGCATTAAGAGGTGAGAATATGTCACGAATAATCGCAATAGCCAACCAGAAGGGCGGCGTCGGCAAGACCACGACCTGCGTTAACCTTGCCTGCGCACTGAAAATGAAGGGCAAAAAGGTGCTTCTCATAGACTGTGACCCGCAGGGCAACTCGACCTCGGGCATGGGCGTTGACAAGTACGCCGCGCCCGGTACATACGAGCTGCTGATTAAAAACGCCGACCCGCTGGACTGTATAAAGAAAACAGACTACGGCGACGTAATCCCGTCAAATAAGGAGCTGTCGGGAGCGTCGGTCGAGCTCGTGCGGCAGGAAAAGCGCGAGTTTGTGCTCAAAAACGCGCTCCAGCTCGTCTACAACGACTACGACTACATATTTATCGACTGTCCCCCGTCGTTGGAGCTGCTGACCCTCAACGCGCTTGTCGCCGCCGACAGCGTCATCATTCCCATGCAGTGCGAATACTACGCGCTCGAGGGCATCGCGGATCTGATGATGACCATCAAAATGTGCAATAAGCGGCTCAACCCCTCGCTGCGCATCCAGGGCATCGTGTTGACCATGTACGACGGCCGCACCAACCTGACGCAGCAGGTCGCGTTTGAGCTCAAGGAATACTTCGGTGCGAAGGTCTACGAGACGGTGATACCGCGCAGCGTGCGTCTTTCCGAGGCGCCCAGCCACGGCAAGCCCGGAGTGTCGTATGACCGCATCGGCAAGGGAAGCCGCGCATACATGAAGCTCGCCGAGGAGTTTCTGCTGCGCGAAAAGTACCGGAAAAGGAGCTGAAAATGGCAAAAGACATAAAAAAAGGGCTCGGACGCGGTCTGAGTGAGCTTTTCGGTGAGGATATTCTCGAAAATGAGGGCGAGGGCGAGCTGATATACGTTCCCATCGCTAAGGTCGAGCCCCGCACCGAGCAGCCGCGCAATCGCTTCGACGAGGACGCCTTGCAGGAGCTGTCGGACTCCATCGCCCAGTACGGGCTCATCCAGCCCATAACCGTCCGCCGTCAGGACAGCGGCTATTATCAGATCATCGCCGGCGAGCGCCGCTGGCGCGCAAGCCGCATGGCGGGGCTCATCGAGGTGCCCGTGCGCGTTATCGAGGCTGACGACAGGCGGGTCGCGGAGCTTGCGCTCGTTGAAAACCTCCAGCGCGAGGATCTCAATCCAATAGAAGAAGCGCTCGGCTACAAGAGCCTCATCGAGGAATACGGTCTGACCCAGGAGGAGGCGTCGAAAAGTGTCGGAAAGTCGCGCCCCGCGATAGCCAACGCGATGCGCCTGCTGAGCCTGAGCAGGAGCGTGCTGCCGCTCGTGGAGGAGGGCAAGCTCTCCGCCGGTCACGCAAGGGCGCTGCTGCCCATCGGCGTCGAGGCCGAGCAGCTAAAGGCGGCGCAGACCGTCATCGACGGCTGTCTTTCCGTGCGAAAGACCGAGCAGCTCGTTGCGAAAACCCTCAAAAAGCTCGCCGAGGAGCCCGAGGAGCCGACAAAAACGGACGAGCTCATGGTCGATTACATCGCCGAGACCGAAAATTACCTCAGCCGCTCGCTCTCGCGCAAGGTCGGCATCGAGCAAAAGCGCAAGGGCGGCAAGATAGTCTTGGAATTTTATGACAGTGACGACCGCGAAGCGCTGATCGCAAACCTCGCCCGCATGGGCAAGACCTGGGAAGAGATAATAAGCTGAAAAGGAGTAAAAAATCATGCTTGATATAAAATTTGTTCGTGAGAACCCCGAAATCGTAAAGGAAAATATTAGGAAGAAGTTTCAGGACGCAAAGCTGCCACTGGTTGACGAGGTGATAGAGCTTGACGTCAAGTACCGCGCGGCGATGACCGAGGCAAACGAGCTTCGTGCGAGCCGCAACGCGCTGTCGAAAAAGGTAGGACAGCTCATGGGTCAGGCGAAGAAGGATCCGTCGAAGCTTGTCGAGGCGGAGGAAGCGAAGGCGCAGGTCAAGGCAAACGCAGAGCGTCTCGCGGCGCTTGAGAAGGAGCACGACGAGCTGGCAGAGCAGATAAGAAGGATCATGCTCACCATCCCGAACATCATTGACCCCTCCGTGCCCATCGGTCCCGACGACTCGGCAAACGTCGAGGTCGAGCGCTTCGGCGAGCCGGTCGTGCCCGATTACGACATTCCCTACCACACCGAGATAATGGAAAGCTTTAACGGCGTTGACATGGACGCCGCCGCCCGCGTGTCCGGCAGCGGATTTTACTATCTCATGGGCGACATTGCGCGCCTGCACTCCGCGGTGACCGCCTACGGACGCGACTTCATGATCGACAAGGGCTTCACCTACTGCGTGCCGCCGTTCATGATCCACGGCAACGTCGTCGAGGGCGTCATGAGCCAGACGGATATGGACGCGATGATGTACAAGATAGAGGGCGAGGATCTGTATCTTATCGGCACGAGCGAGCACTCGATGATTGGCAAATTCATAGATCAGATACTGCCCGAGGGCTCACTGCCGCAGACCCTCACGAGCTACAGCCCCTGCTTCCGCAAGGAGAAGGGCGCGCACGGCATCGAGGAGCGCGGCGTTTACCGCATCCATCAGTTTGAGAAGCAGGAGATGATAGTCGTCTGCAAGCCCGAGGAGAGCAAGGACTGGTACGAGAAGATGTGGCGCTACAGCGTCGAGCTCTTCCGCAGCCTTGAGATACCCGTGCGCCAGCTCGAGTGCTGCTCGGGCGACCTTGCCGACCTCAAGGTCAAGTCCTGCGATATCGAGGCGTGGTCGCCGCGCCAGAAGAAGTATTTCGAGGTCTGCTCCTGCTCGAACCTCGGCGATGCTCAGGCGCGCAGACTGAAGATCCGCGTCAAGGGCGAGGACGGCAAGATGTACCTGCCCCACACACTCAACAACACCGTCGTTGCTCCGCCGCGTATGCTCATCGCGTTCCTCGAAAATCACCTCCAGGCCGACGGCAGCGTCACCATTCCCGAGGTGCTGCGTCCCTATATGGGCGGCAAATCCGTCCTGCTCCCCAACTGCCGTTGAGGCAATGGCGCTGCCGACAATGAAAATAGATTAACTGCGGTATCACGGTGACGGACTGCCGACGAAAACCGAACTCACGGGAGGCGACAGTTTCACGGTTTCGCCTGCACCCTCGACACCGTGCAACCGCAATAACCGTATCCGTAGGAGCTTTAAAGCGAGATAAAAAAAGGAAGAATGATTATGAAAAAATTTGCAGCAGAATTTAAGGAATTTATCATGCGCGGCAACGTCATGGACATGGCCGTCGGCGTTATCGTCGCGACCGCGTTCGGCAAGATAACGACGTCGCTCGTCAACGACCTGTTCATGCCGTTTATCAGCTGGCTGTTCGGCACCCGCGACATGAGCGCGCTCAACCTCATCGCACGGCCCGAGGTCGTGGAAAACGGTGAGGTCGTGCAGGAGGCGATAGTCATCGGCTTCGGCAACTTTGTCGCGGTCGTCATCGATTTCCTGCTGATGGCGCTGGTGGTGTTCATCATCCTCAAGCTGTTTAACAAGGCACGCAGCCTGACCGAGAAAAAGGCCGCGCCCGAGGAAAAGCCCGAGGAGGAGCCCAAGCCCACCACCGAGGAGCTGCTCGCCGACATTCTCGAGGAGCTCAAAAACCGCTAACCACTGCCGTGGGGGGCGATGGCGCTACCGACAATGGCGGAGTTGTTAAGTGCGGTATCACGGTAACGGACTACGGCGGAAGCCTGCACCCTTATTGGCTTCCCCTTGAGGGGAAGCTGTCAGGCGCAAGCCTGACTGATGAGGTGATTTTAAGCCTGTTAATTAAGAAACATAAACACCTCATCCGCCGCCAAAGGGCGGCAACTGCCGTTGAGGCAATGCGCCACCGACAATGGCGGTGGCTTTAAGTGCGGTATCACGGTAACGGACTGCCGACAAGGGCGCGACAGCGGGCGAGCAATGCTCGCCCCTACGATGTTGTCGGAAGTGCCGACTATAACCGCACTCACGGGTGGCGCGGCAGCTACGGTTTCGTCGGCATTTTCGACACCGTGCTGACGCAATATGCGTATCCGTAGGTGCGTCAAGGCGAGATTAAAAAAGGAGAAGGAATTATGAAAGCAATAGTAACGGTCGTGGGCAAGGATCAGGTCGGCATAATCGCCGGCGTGTGCAACCGCCTTGCCGATCACAACGTCAACGTCCTCGACATCAGCCAGACCATCATGGAGGGCTACTTCACGATGATGATGGTCGTCGATCTTGCCGCGTGCACGGAGCCGTTTTCCGCCCTGCGCGACACGCTCAAGGGCTACGGCGAGGGCCGCGGCCTGTCTATCCGCATCCAGCGCGAGGACATCTTCGACGCGATGCACAAGCTGTGAGGTGGCGCCATGCTGAGTCTGAGCAACATCTTCGACACCATCGACATGATCGACAAGCAGCACCTCGACATCCGCACCATCACAATGGGCATCTCGCTGCTCGACTGCGCGAGCGAGGACGCCGAGCGCTGCTGCGACAAGATATACGACAAGATCTGCCGCCGCGCGGAAAGGCTCGTGCGCACCGGCGAGGACATTGAGAGCGAGTTCGGCATCCCCATCGTCAACAAGCGCATCTCGGTCACGCCCATCGCGCTCGTAGCGGGAAGCTGCGATACGAGCGACTACATTCCCTTTGCGCGCACCCTCGACCGCGCCGCCAAGCAGTGCGGCGTGAACTTCATCGGCGGCTACTCCGCGCTGGTGCAGAAGGGCTTTAACAAGGGCGACGAGCTGCTGCTGCGCGCGATACCGCAGGCGCTCGCGGAGACGGACATCGTCTGCTCGAGCGTGAACGTCGGCTCGACCAAGGCGGGCATCAACATGGACGCCGTTGCGCGGCTCGGCCGCATTATAAAGGACACCGCGCACCTGACACGCGACGACGACGGGCTCGGCTGCGCAAAGCTCGTCGTGTTCTGCAACGCCGTGGAGGATAATCCGTTTATGGCGGGCGCGTTTCACGGCGTGGGCGAGGCTGACTGCGTGATAAACGTCGGCGTGTCGGGTCCGGGCGTGGTGCATCACGCGCTGCAAAAATGCAATGGCGCGAGCTTCGACGTTGTGGCGGAGACGATAAAAAAGACCGCGTTTCAGATAACGCGCATGGGTCAGATGGTCGCGGCGGAGGCGTCGAGGCGGCTCAACGCGCCGTTCGGCATCGTTGACCTCTCGCTCGCGCCGACTCCGGCGGTGGGCGACAGCGTTGCGCGGATACTTGAGGAGATGGGTCTCGAGGTCTGCGGCACCCACGGCACCACCGCGGCGCTTGCGCTTTTGAACGACGCGGTCAAAAAGGGCGGCGTCATGGCGTCGGGTCACGTCGGCGGGCTGTCGGGCGCGTTCATACCCGTGTCCGAGGACGAGGGCATGATAGCCGCGGCCGAGCGCGGAACGCTCACGACAGACAAGCTCGAGGCGATGACCTGCGTGTGCTCGGTCGGGCTTGACATGATCGCCGTGCCGGGCGATACGAGCGCGGAGACGATATCCGCCATCATCGCCGACGAGGCCGCCATAGGCATGGTCAACTCCAAGACCACCGCCGTGCGCATCATCCCCGTCGAGGGCAAGAGCGTGGGCGACCGCATCGAGCTCGGCGGACTGCTCGGCTCGGCGCCGGTGATGCCGGTGCACTCCGAGTCGTCGGCGGCGTTTATAGCCCGCGGCGGGCGCATCCCCGCACCTCTGCAAAGCCTCAAAAACTAAACGAAAAACCACGGGTTAGGCCGGTTGAGAGAAGAAAACATACGGTTTTGAGCGGCTCTTTTCCGCCCATGCTTCATAAAAAATCTCGGTAATACGCAAAGTATTACCGAGATTTTGTTATTTTGCCTGAACAAAAAATTTCTCGCTCAAAACTGCGCTGTCACGGTAACGGACTGCGGCGGTTTCCTCCGCCCTCTCGTTACCGAGCCGAGGCAATAGATGTATCGGTAGGAGCGTCAAGGCGCATTGCCCCTACGGCAGTAGCGCCATTGAAAAAGCTTTGATGAATTTGCGGGCCTGATCGACGATGCGGGTGTTGGATTTCAGGCGCAGGCTGACGCGCGGGGTCGAGCCCGCCTCGACCTTGAGAAAGCCCTTATACTCGGGCTTGGCGTACAGCGCCGAGATGCGCTCCATGTCAAAATCGCCGAGCGAGAAGATGAGCTTGCCGGCGCGCTGCTGGATATCGGTAACGCCCGCGCGCCCTGCCTCGCCGCGCAGCAGCGCCACGTTTATAAGCGCGCTCACGCCCGAGGGCAGGTCACCGAAGCGGTCAATGAGCTCGTCAATGAGATCGTCGGCCTCATCCTCCGTGCGCAGCAGCGCGATGCGGCGGTAGATATCCATGCGCTGCCCCTCGGCGGGGATATACGACGCGGGGATATTCGCCGCGACCGCGAGGTCGGCAGAGCACTCGGCGCGATGCTCGACCTTGATGCCGCGCTCCTCAAGCACCGCCTCGCTGAGCAGCTTCATATACATATCATAGCCCACGTCCGTCATGTGCCCCGACTGCTCCGCGCCGAGCAGACTGCCCGCGCCGCGAATTTCGAGGTCGCGCATGGCGATCTTGAAGCCCGAGCCGAACTCGGCAAACTCGCGTATCGCCTCGAGGCGCTTCTGCGCGTCCTCGGTGAGCACCTTGTCCTGACGGAAGGTGAGATACGCCGAGGCGCGGCGGGTGCTGCGCCCGACTCTGCCGCGTATCTGGTGGAGCTGCGCAAGCCCCATTTTGTCCGCGTCCTCGATGATGAGGGTGTTGACGTTGGGGATATCTATGCCTGTTTCGATGATGGTCGTGCACACGAGAATTTGTATCTTTCCGTCGGCAACGTCCTCCATCACCGACGCGAGCAGCTCCTTATCCATCTGCCCGTGCGCGACTCCGACGGTGACCTCGTCATCGAGCATCTGCCGTATTTTCGTTGCGGTGCGGTCGATGGTGCTGATGCGGTTATGCAGGTAATACACCTGCCCGCCGCGCTGTATCTCGCGTCTGATGGCGTCGCACAGAATGCCCCAGTCGTGCTCCATAACGAAGGTCTGCACGGGCAGTCTGTCCTGCGGCGGCTCGTCGAGCGAGGACATATCCCTGATGCCCGAAAGCGCCATATTGAGCGTGCGCGGTATCGGGGTCGCGGAGAGCGTGAGCACGTCTACGCCGCGGCTCATCTCCTTTATATGCTCCTTGTGGCTGACTCCGAAGCGCTGCTCCTCGTCAACGATTAAAAGTCCGAGATTTTTAAATTGAATATCCTTTTGCAGCAGGCGGTGCGTGCCGATAACAAGGTCGCAGCTGCCTGATTTTATATTTTCAAGCGTCTTTTGCACCTGCGCGGGGCTGCGGAAGCGGCTGAGCACCTCGACGCTCACGGGAAAGCCGAAAAAGCGCTGCACGGCGGTCTGATAGTGCTGCTGGGCGAGCACGGTCGTCGGCACGAGCATCGCCGCCTGACGGTTATCGAGGATGCACTTCATCGCCGCGCGCAGAGCCACCTCCGTTTTGCCGAAGCCGACGTCGCCGCAAAGCAGTCTGTCCATGGGCGTCGCGGCCTCCATGTCGGCTTTAATTTCGTTAATGCTGCGAAGCTGATCGTCCGTTTCCGTGTAGCCGAAGTTATCCTCAAACTCGCGCTGCCACGGCGTATCGGCGGCAAACGCATGACCCGGCACGCGCATTCGCTCGGCATAGAGCTTTATGAGCTCTCCCGCCAGCTTCTTCGTCGCGGCCTTCGCTCTCGTGCGCGCACGCGACCACTCCGCGCCGCCCATTTTCGAGAGCTTCACGGTCTGACCCTCGAGCGCGCCGAGATATTTCGTCACCATGTCCAGCGCCGTCGCGGGAACGTAAAGCGTGTCCGTTCCTGCGTAGCGGATCATGATATAGTCCTTCTCGAAGCCGTCAACCTTCATCTTTTTGACGCCGGCAAAGCGCCCGATGCCGTGCACCTCGTGAACGACAAGGTCGCCCGGCGCAAGGTCGGCGTAGGAGTTTAGCTTTTCCCTGCCCGCGGGGAGCTTTTTTGCCGCCCTGTGCTTATGCTCGCGCACGCGCAGAAGCTGCATATCGCTTATGACGGCAAGCTTTATCCCGGGGTATTCTATGCCCGCCGACATTCCGCCGACGCTTATCGTGCAGTAACCCTCCTCGGGCATTTTCTCCAATTTTTCCTGAAGCGCAGCGCGTATTCCGCCGTCCTTAAAAAAGCTCTGCAAAACCTCGGCACGGCGCATATCTCCCGCAAGCACGACCACGCGATAGCCCTGCTTTAAATAAGCGGAAACGTCGTCGAATGCGGTCTTTACAGAGCCTGCATACGATGGCAGCTGCTTTGCCGCGATGCTCACGAGGGTCTTGGGCTCCAAGGGATAGCGCCCGACGGTGAAGGCGTCGGCCATGTACATCGCGTGCTCGGAAAGCGCGTGCGTGAGCTCATCCCACGACGCTCTGTATGCGCCCGCCTCCGACGCGATAAGACCCTTTTTGACAAGCTGCGACACGTCGTCGCCGAGCTGCTTCAGGTAGCCCTTGGCTCTGTCGGCGCAGCGCGGCGGCTGGTCGAAAAACACGATCGCTTCCTCGGGAATATAGTCGTATCCCGTCGATTTTTCGTACAAAAACGGCAGGTATCTGTCCGCGTATTCGAGCTTTACGCCCTGCTCGATGCGCTCAATGTCGGCGCGCAGGGTATTTTCAAGCTCGGCAAGCTGCGGGCTGCGGCGATGCCTTGCGCATTTGTCCGCCGCGGCGCACATCGTGTCGAGAAGTGTCGAAGCTCCGCCCGTTGCAAGCGAAACGAGGCTCTCTGCCGCGGGAAGGATCCGACAGCTTTCGACAGCCTCCGTCCTGCGCTGTGTTTTTATGTCGAAAAAGCCCATGCTGTCGACGTCGTCTCCCCAAAATTCGACACGCACAGGCTCGGAATATGTCGGAGAAAAGAAGTCGATGATGCCGCCGCGCCGTGCGTACTGACCCGCGCCCTCGACCTGCTCGCAGCGGGTGTAGCCGCAGCGGATGAGTGCGCTCTCAAGCTCCTCGGGCGGGCAGCTCGTGCCGTCAGTGACCGTGAATGCCGCCTCATCGAGCGTGTGCGGGGGTATCGTGCGCTGCATGAGCGAGGACACCGTTGCGACCGTAAGGGGGCTTTGGCCTCGCTTGAGGGCGTTAAAAATGCTCAGGCGCTTCTGCTCGGTCTCACGCGAGGCCGCCAGGGAGTTATAAAACGTAAATTCGCGCGAGTACAGGGTGTTGACCGCCACGCCCGTCATCGCCTCAAGGTCGCGCGCAAAGCTGTCAGCGGAGCTGTCGTCGGGGCACACCACTATAATGGGCAGCTCCAGCCGCTCGTACAGCGCCGCCGCGAGATTTGCGCGGTGTATCGCCGAGAGGCCGGAAACGAGCGCAGGAAGTCCGCCGCTCTCCATCAGTCCCGGCAGCGCGGCAGCCTCCTTGTTTTTAAATATCTGCTGATTCAATATCTTCATAACCATATAATTATATTCTCATTCCCTCCAAATTTCAACCATTGCCATAGGGGCGATTCGTTTTGAAATCGTGCGGATACGGTTATTGCGTCAGCTCGGTTACGAAAGTGATGACGAAACCGTATCTGCCACGCACTATTGCAGAGCGAAGCAGCAACGGTTTTTTGGGAATAACAGCTTCGGGCTGACAGAATAGATGTATTCTACTATCTCAAGGCGCTACTAAAAAAACAATCCCTCCGGCTTTCGCTTTGCTCAAGCCACCTCCCTTTGCACAAGGGAGGCAATGGTGCAGCCTTAATCTGCACTCACGGCAACACCGTAGGGGCGAGCAATGCTCGCCCGCCTGTAATGGTTTAGTCGGAATAACAGTAACCGAGCCACCGCAAAGACCGTATCCGTAGAAGCGTCAAGGCGAATCGCCCCTGCGGCAATAGCTTGAGGGGAAGCCAAGGGCAAAACAATTACGCTGCCTTGTCTTTTCGGCATTTCATATAACCATTATTTCCGACCATGCGGGCGAGCAATGCTCGCCCCTACGGCGTTGATTGCACTTCCGACGAGAATGTAGGGGCGACCATTGGTCGCCCGCTGTCGCGTCTTGGTCGGAAGTCCGTCACCGTGCCACCGCAAAAAAGCCGACCTCCATTGTTCGTGGCGCTATTGCCCCCATGGCAATGGGCTTTACATTATATATAAATATGTATTGCAAATGTATCGATATTTTGCTATAATGTAGGGTACGAAAATAGGGACATTAGGGGATTTTTTATGAGCGTAAATTCACTTAACGATATTTGGCAGAGCGTGCTCGGCGTACTGGGCGAAAACCTCACGAGCACCGCGATTTCGACATGGTTCGACGACTGCGTGCCCATTGAGCTTGACGGCTCGTCGCTCGTTTTGCAGACGAGCACGGAGTTTAAGCGCGACATTCTCGTAAACCGCTTCTCCGAGGCTATAAAAAAGGCTATGAGCGACATTTTTTCGACCGAGTTCAACGTCAAGATCCTCACCAAGGACGAGGCGCGCGACTATGAGGAGCACAAAAACGACGATGACCCACTGCCGGAAATGGCGGGCTACACCTTCGACCGCTTCATCGTCGGCAACTCCAACAAATTTGCCCACAGCGCGGCGGTGAGCGTTGCGCAGAAGCCCGGCAAGGCGTATAATCCGCTGTTTATCTACGGTAACTCGGGTCTCGGCAAGACCCACCTGCTGCTCGCCATAGGACAGTATATCCGCGAGCACAACCCGGGCGCTAAGATCGCCTACGTCAAGGGCGACGAGTTTACCAATCAGCTTCTCAAGGCGATAAAAGAGGGCACGGGCGAGGAGTTCCGCCTCAAATACCGCAACGTCGATCTCTTCCTCGTTGACGATATCCAGTTCATCTCCGGCAAGCAGGCCACGCAGGAGGAGTTCTTCCACACCTTCAATAATATCTATGAGGCGGGGCATCAGATAGTCATTACCTCCGACCGCCCGCCCATGGACATGACGCTGCTTGACGACCGTCTTTCCACGCGCTTTCAGGGCGGACTCATGGCGGACATTCAGCCGCCCGATATCGAGACGCGAATGGTCATAGCCCGCGCGAAGGCGGCGCAGCTCGGTCTTGTTCTGGAGGATGACGCCGTTACCTATATTGCCGAGACGCTCACCTCGAACGTAAGGCAGATAGAGGGTGTCATTAAGCGCCTGACGGCATACCGCGAGATACTCGACAGCAAGATAGACATTGCCGCGATAAAGCGCGCCATAAAGGACGTTGTGCGCATCGGCACGTTCATACCCTCGCCGCAGCTTATTATCCGCGAGACCGCGCGATACTACCAGCTCACCGAGGAGGACCTGCGCGGCCAGAACCGCTCGAAGGGCACGAACACGGCGCGTCAGATCGCAATGTATCTTATCCGCACCCTCACGAACACGGGTCTCAAGGAAATAGGCGCGGAGTTCGGCAACAGAAACCACTCGACGGTCATTTCCGCCCTGCGCAAGGTCGAGGAGCTTCTCAAGGACGACCCCTCGTATGCCGCCGCCGTCAGGGATATAACCTCGAATATTTCGAACATAAATGCCGGCTGAGTTTTCGACATTTTGATGTTGAAAGCGTGTTACTTTATGTCGAAAACCGCAGCCCTCAAAAAACCGTGTTGAAACTCTCAAAATCATGAACATTTTTTTCAACACAAAAAATCAAGGCGCTCCAAAGCGTTCACGAGGTTTTCAACAAAAATTTCACCTACTGCTATTACTACTGAAAGTTTAAAGATTTATTTATATATCATTCTATTTTTTCGTTTTTAACGGGAGGAACGTTATGAAGTTTTCATGTGAAAAGCATATTCTCCAGTCCGCCGTTGCGGTGTGCTCCAGAGCTGCCGCCGCGAAGAGTCCCATTCCCGCGCTCGAGGGCGTGCTGCTCGAGGCCGGCGAAAGACTGCGCGTCACGGGCTATGACCTGAAAAAGGGTATATACACCAATATAGAAGCCGACGTCACCGAGCCGGGCAGCATCGTTTTGGATGCAAAGCTCTTCGGTGAGATGGTTCGCAAGATGCCGGACGGACTTATTTACATTTCCTCGGATGAGGAGAATAAGACCACCGTCAAATGCGGCAAGACCGAGTTCTCGTTCATGGGCGTGGACTCCGAGGAATATCCCGAGCTTCCGAGCGTTGACGGCATAAAGAGCTATAAGATAAAGCAGGGCGTTCTGAAGAACATGATAAACCAGTGCATCTTCGCCGTCAGCGATAACGACAGCCGCCCCGTTTACACAGGCTCGATGTTCGAAGTCGAAAACGGTGTGCTTGCAATGGTCTCCGTCGACGGCTACCGTCTGGCGATCCGCCGCGAGGCTATCGAGGATCCCGAGGAGCACAATGAATTTATCGTTCCCGCGACCGCGCTTGCCGATATCGAGCGCATAAGCGAGGCCGATTCCGAGGAGGACACCGGAATTTACGTTGGCGCAAACCACGTTTCGTTCATCGTCGGCAGCACCGTCGTTATAAGCCGCCGCCTTGAGGGAGATTTTCTCAACTACCGCAAGGCGATGCCGGACACCTTTAAGCTGCATATCAAGGTCGGACGCACCGAGCTTCTGCGCGTTGTAGACCGCGTCGCTCTAATAATCGACGAAAAGACCAAGAACCCCGTGCGCATGACGTTTAATGAAAATTTCATCGACTGCCTGTGCAACACGCCCATCGGTAAGGCGGAGGACGTGTGCTTCTCCGAGGGCGACGGCGAGGGGCTGGAGATAGGCTTCAACGGCAAATATCTCATGGATGCGCTCAAGGCAGCGCCCGCGGATGAGATCGACCTGTGCCTCAACGGCAACACCTCACCCTGCATCATGACTCCCACCGACGGCAGCGAGAAGTTTAAGTATATGATCCTGCCCATCAGACTCCGCTCCTAACCACTGCCGTGGGGGCAACCGGCGTTGAGCCAATGCGCCTTGAGATAGTACCGATACGGTTTTTGCGGTGTCTCGGTAACGAGAGTGCCGACAAAACCATATTGCCGCGCACTATCGTGGTGCGTCATTGGCTCCCTTGCGTAAAGGGAGCTGTCACCGCAGGTGACTGAGGGATCGTTTTTGCGCAGCAAACCTCAACAGACAATCCCTCCGGCTTTCGCTTTGCTCAAGCCACCTCCCTTTGCACAAGGGAGGCAATGGTGCAGCCTTAATCTGCACTCACGGCAACACCGTAGGGGCGAGCAATGCTCGCCCGCTTGTGATGGTTTCGTCGGAATAATAGTAACCGAGATACCGCAATAAATGTATCGGTAAAATCCGAAGGCGAATTGCCCCTATGGCAATAGCCGAGCAACCGCAAAAAATGTATAGGAGACGCTTAAAAGCGCTATAAAAAAATGGAGATAAAGATCACAACGGAATTTATAAAGCTCGATGCGCTGCTGAAGTTTGCGGCGTTGGTGGGCACGGGCGGCGAGGCGAAATTCGTCATCGCCGAGGGTCTTGTCAAGGTAAACGGCGAAACGTGCACCATGCGCGGCAAAAAGCTTCGCGCAGGCGACACGGTCGAATTTAACGGCGAGACCATCACAATTACACAATGAGAATTGACAAAATAGCCCTGAACGGATTTCGCAACTACGACTTCGAGACCGCGCAGTTTTCGCCCGGCACGAACGTCATTTTCGGCGAGAACGCGCAGGGCAAGACCAATCTTTTGGAGGCTGTTTATATACTCGCCGCGGGAAGGAGCTTCCGCACGAGGTTTGACCGCGAGCTCATCGGCTTCGGCTGCGACCGCGCGGAGATTCTCGCGGACATAGTCAGCCATGAGCGCGAGCAGACCGTGCGCATCGTCATGCGAAACGGCGTGCGCAAGCAGATAACGGTAAACGCCGTGAAAAAGACGGCGGGAGAGCTTGCGGGAACGCTGACGGCGGTGCTGTTTTGTCCGGACGATCTGAACCTCATAAAGGAGGGCGCTGCGGCGCGGCGCAGGCTGATGGACAACGCGATAAGCCAGATAAGGCCGCGCTATGCCGAGTATCTTTCGCAGTTCAATAAATTCTACGAGAGCAAGACTCGGATATTGAAGGATTGGCGCGAAAAGCCCTCGCTTCTGGATACGGTGGACGAATTTTCCGACGGAATGTGCCGCGCATCGGCACAGCTCATCCGCTACCGCGCATCGTTTGCGGCGCGGCTTGCCGAGGAGGCGGCGCCCATACACAGCGAGTTTTCGGGCGCGGGCGAGAGGCTGGATATAGAATATACGACCGTGTCGTCGGTCAAGGATCCGACGGCGTCCGCGAAGGAAATTTACTACGACCTTTGCGACCATATGGAGGCACACAAGCGTGCGGAGCTCGAGTCGGGGCAGTGTCTTTCCGGCGCGCATAAGGACGACCTTGTCATAAGCATTAACGGCAAGACCGCGCGCTCGTTCGCAAGCCAGGGTCAGACCCGCACGGCGGCGCTGTCCATTAAGCTTGCCGAGCGTGAAATTTACCTTGACGAGACGGGCGAGTACCCGATACTTCTTCTCGACGACGTGCTCTCGGAGCTTGACACGAAGCGGCAGGAGTTCGTTTTAAATCGCATCGGCGGCGGGCAGACGCTCATAACCTGCTGCGAGGATGAGGGAATCTCCAAGCGCACGGGCGGCAAGGTGCTGCACGTCAAGGGAGGGAGGATAGTCTGATGTATCTGCATTTGGGCTCGGGCGCAGTCGTGCGCAGTGAGAGCATCGTGGGCGTTTTCGACCTTGACAATACCAGCCAGTCGCACTTAACGCGCAAGTACCTCGCTGCCGCGGAAAAAAGCGGGCAGGTCATAAACGTCGCGGAGGATATTCCCAAGAGCTTCGTCGTGTGCAAGGACGAGAGCGGCATGCGCGTATATCTGAGCCAAATGTCCACCCAAACGCTCCTCAAGCGTTTTTCAATTTCGTTTTGACGCACCTACGCTACTGCCGTAGGGGCAATGGCGCTACGGACAATGGAGGTTAATTAAACTGCGCTGACACGGTGACGAACTGCCGACTAAGGCGCAACAACGGTCAGCGAGAGCTTTACGGTTTTGCCCGAATAATAGTAACCGTGCTGACGCAATAGATGTATAGGTAAAATCCAAAGGCGAACTGCCTCCACGGCAGTGGCGCACTAAATTCGTGCAACAAATAAATTAGCAAATCCCACGGGAGGCGTAGTAAATGCGGTTTTCTCCGCAGCCTCGAACCGTGTTCACGCAAAAAATGTATAGGAGGGGCGCTGAAGCGCCACTGAAAAAATGGCGGAAATTAACGACAAGATCACACAGGAATATGACGCATCAAAAATTCAGGTGCTGGAGGGACTGGAGGCGGTCAGAAAGCGTCCGGGCATGTACATCGGCTCGACCTCGTCGTCAGGTCTGCACCACCTGGTTTACGAGATAGTTGACAACTCCATCGATGAGGCCCTTGCAGGCTACTGCAACCGCATCGAGGTCATCATCGAGCCTGGCGACATCATCTGCGTGCGCGATAACGGCCGCGGCATACCCGTTGACATTCAGGAGCAGACCGGCAAGAGCGCGCTCGAGGTAGTTTTCACCGTTCTGCACGCGGGCGGCAAATTCGGCGGCGGAGGCTACAAGGTCTCCGGCGGCCTGCACGGTGTCGGCGCCTCGGTCGTCAACGCAATGAGCGAGTGGCTCGTCGTGCACGTCCACAAAAACGGCAAGATCTACGAGATGAAGTTCTCCCGCGGCAACATCACGCAGGAGATCCGCGTCGTCGGCGAGACCGACCGCACCGGCACGACCGTCCGCTTCAAGCCCGACCCCGAGATGTTCGACGAGACCGTGTATAACTACGACACCCTGCACACCCGTATGCGCGAGCAGGCGTTTCTCAACGGCGGCCTGTACATCTCCACCGAGGACAGGCGCGAGGGTATGGAGAAAAAGGACGAGATGTGCTACGCCGGCGGCATCCGCGAGTTTGTTTCGTTCATAAACCAGAACAAGACCCCGCTGCACAACGAGGTCATCTATATGAAAGGCGAGCGCACGGACTCCGAGGCCGAGATCGCGCTTCAGTATAACGACAGCTACAACGAGGTCATAGTCTCGTTTGCCAATAACATTCACACTCCCGACGGCGGTATGCACGAGACGGGCTTCCGTACGGCGCTCACGCGAGTGCTCAATGCTTACGGCACGAAGGCGGGGCTTTTGAAGGGCGACGAGAAGCTCTCGGGCGAGGACTGCCGCGAGGGCATGACCGCGATAATTTCCGTCAAGCTCACCGAGCCGCAGTTCGAGGGTCAGACCAAAACGAAGCTCGGCAACAGCGAGATGCGCACGCTCGTGGATAACGTCGTGTCCGACAAGCTCGAGCAGTTCCTTGAGGAAAACCCCGCAGTCGGAAAGGCGATAATCGACAAGGCGATGACCGCCTCCCGCGCCCGCGAGGCAGCGCGAAAGGCGCGCGAATCGGTGCGCAGAAAGACGGGGCTTGAGTCCGGACAGATGCCGGATAAGCTGCGCGACTGCAACGAGCGCGACGCATCGCTCACAGAGCTGTACATCGTCGAGGGCGACTCGGCAGGCGGCTCGGCGACTCAGGGCCGCGACTCGAGATTTCAGGCGATCCTGCCGCTTTGGGGCAAGATGCTCAACGTCGAGAAGGCGCGTGCGGACAAGGTCTACGGCAACGATAAGCTCGCACCCGTCATCACCGCGCTCGGCGCCGGCATAGGCGATGAGTTTGACGTGAACAAGCTGCGCTATCACAAGATAGTCATCATGGCGGATGCCGACGTTGACGGTGCGCATATCCGCACCCTGATGCTGACCTTCTTCTTCAGATTTATGCGCCCGCTTATCGAGCAGGGCTATGTGTATTCCGCGGTGCCGCCGCTGTATAAGCTCACCCGCGGCAAGACCACGCGCGTTGCCTTCTCCGACGAGGAGCGCGACCGCGTCTCCGCCGAGCTGCGCGGTGATAATCCGAACGCGAAGGTCGATATCTCGCGCTTCAAGGGCCTCGGTGAGATGGACCCGCACGAGCTGTGGGAGACGACCATGAACCCCGAAACGCGCACGCTGCGCCGCATTTGTCTTGAGGACGCGGTCAAGGCGGACGAGATTTTCACCGTGCTCATGGGAGAGCAGGTCGAGCCGCGCAAGGCGTTCATCGAGGAAAACGCCAAATACGCCGTCAATTTGGATTTCTAACCACTGCCATGGGGGCGATGCGCCACTCGCCGTGGAGGCAATGGCGCAACCGACAATTAAGTAAGATTTCACTGCGCTGACACGGTAACGGACTGCTACGGTTTTATCGGCACCCTCGTACCCGTGCTGACGCAATAAATGTATAGGTAAAATCTCAAGGCGAATTGCCCCTATGGCAATAGCCGTGTTCACGCAAAAAATGTATAGGAGGGGCGCTGAAGCGCCACTGAAAAAATGGCAAGTAAGAACAAGGATTACAAACCCGAGGACATAGCTTTTCCCGAGCAGCACATAGTTCAATCCGAGCTTGTGAGCGAGATGAAAAACAGCTATATCGAGTACGCGATGAGCGTTATAATCGGGCGCGCTCTGCCTGATGTGCGCGACGGACTCAAGCCCGTCCACCGCAGGATCCTCTACGCGATGTACGAGGACAACCTCACGCATGACAAGGCGTTCCGCAAGTGCGCGACCGCAGTCGGCGACGTGCTCGGCAGATACCACCCGCACGGCGACGCATCGGTCTACGATGCGCTGGTGCGTCTTGCTCAGGACTTTTCGATGCGCTATCCGCTCATAGAAGGCCACGGCAACTTCGGCTCCGTTGACGGCGACCCCCCCGCGGCATACCGTTACACCGAGGCGCGCATGGCACGCATGGCAGACGAGATGCTGCGCGATATCGAGAAGGACACCGTCGATTGGGACGCAAACTTCGACGAGACGCGCAAGGAGCCGCGTGTGCTGCCGTCGAGATTTCCGAACCTGCTTGTAAACGGCTCGTCGGGTATCGCGGTCGGCATGGCGACGAATATCCCGCCGCACAACCTCACCGAGGTCATAAACGCCTGCATCTGCGTGCTGGATAACCCCGAGGCGACCATGAACGAGCTTTTGCAGCACGTCACCGGCCCCGACTTCCCGACCAAGGGCATCATCATGGGCAGAAGCGGCATCCGTCAGGCGTATATGACCGGCCGCGGCAAGGTCATCATGCGTGCGCGCACGGAGTTTGAGGAGTTCGGCAAGGACAGAACGAGGATCATCGTGACCGAGCTTCCGTATCAGGTCAATAAGCGCCAGCTCATCGCCGCCATTGCGGAAAACGTGCGCGAGAAGCGCATCGAGGGCATCTCCGACCTGCGCGACGAGACCGACCGCAACGGTATGCGCATAGTCATCGAGCTAAAGCGCGACGCGAACCCGCAGGTCGTGCTCAACCGCCTGCTCTCGCAGACCCAGATGCAGACGAGCTTTTCGATAAATATGCTGGCACTTGTCAACAACCAGTCCCAGCCGAAGATACTCAACCTGCGCCACATCATCGACGAGTACCTCACCTTCCAGGAGGAGCTCATCGTGCGCAGAACCAGGTTCGACCTCAAAAAGGCCGAGGAGCGCGCCCACCTGCTGGAGGGTCTGCTCATCGCGCAGGACAACATCGACGAGGTCATCCACATTATCCGCAACAGCTACGACAACGCAAAGCAGAACCTCATGGAGCGCTTCGGACTTTCCGACGTTCAGGCGCAGGCGATACTGGATATGCGTCTTAAATCCCTGCAGGGTCTCGACCGAGAGAAGCTCGAGAACGAGTACCGCGAGCTCGAGGCGCGCATTGCGTATTACAAGGAGCTGCTTGCAGACCCCGAGAAGATAAAGGGCGTTCTCAAGACCGAGCTGCTTGAGATCCGCGACAAGTACGGCGACGAGCGCAAGACCGAGATCCAGGACGTTGAGGACGAGATAGACATCGAGGACCTCATCGACGAGGAGGACTGCGTCTACACCCTGACCCACAACGGCTACATAAAGCGCCTGCCCACGGCGGAGTATCGCGCTCAGGGCCGCGGCGGCAAGGGCGTCAAGGCGATGGCGACGCGTGAGGAGGACTATGTCGAGACCGTGTTCACCGCCTCCACGCACGACAGCATACTGTTCTTCACGAATCTCGGAAAGGTCTACGTCCGCAAGGGCTACCGCATCCCCGAGGCGGGCAGATCGGCGCGCGGTCAGAACATTGTCAATATAATCCCGACAGACCCCGGCGAGAAGGTCAGCGCGATGATAGCCGGCCGCGGCATAAATGAGGACAGCTACCTCGTTTTCGTGACCCGAAACGGCACGGTCAAGCGCACGGCGCAGTCGGCGTTTAAGAATATCCGCTCCAACGGCATCCGCGCGCTGTCGCTTGACGAGAGCGACGAGCTGATGGCGGTGCTCCAGACCTCGGGCGAGGACAAGATACTGCTTGCAACTCACGACGGCATGGCGATCTGCTTTAACGAGACCGACGCGCGCGCAATGGGTCGTGACGCCGTCGGCGTGCGCGGCATCAGACTGCGCGAGGGCGATTTCGTCGTCGGCGCCGGCATCGCGGCGGAGGGCACCGCTATCCTGTCGATAACCGAAAACGGCTACGGCAAGCGCACCGACGTGGGCGAATACAGCGTGCAGAATCGCGGCGGCATGGGACTTAAAAACTATAACGTCACCGATAAGACCGGTCCGATCGCGGACGTTGCGGTCGTTTCGGGCGAGGAGGATCTGCTCGTCATTTCCGACGACGGCACGATAATCCGCATGGATGTCGGAAGCATCAGCCTGCTCTCGCGCAGCACTCAGGGCGTGCGCGTCATGCGCCTCGGCGAGGACGCGAAGGTCATCTCCATCGCCCCCGCCGATAAGGAGGACTCCGAAACAGACGATGGAACCGGCGTTGAGGCAACTGCCGTTGAGGCAGAGGCGCAGCCGACATCGGAGGAAGAATAAGCTGCACTGTCACGGTGACGGCAACCGGCGCCCACTGCCGTGGGGGCAACTGGCGTTGAGCCACTGGCGCAACCGACAATGGCGGTGGATTATACTGCGCCGACACGGTAACGGACTGCCGACAAAGACGCAGCAGCGGGCGACCAATGGTCGCCCCTACGGCATAGCCTGCACTTCCGACGAGAATGTAGGGGCGAGCAGCGAGGCAAATACGGCTTTGTCAGCAGTTTCGATACCGTGATACCGCAATAGATGTATAGGTAAAATGTTAAAGCGTGATTAAAAAAAGAGGCTGAAATTATGAATGACAACAGAGAAAATCGTAACAAAAACAACAGCCCCGAGAGCAGCAAAACGAAGCTCGTTTTCGGCGTGATCTTCGGAATTGTTTTCTTGCTGAACATGATCGACAGCGACAGCGCCGGCGGTGCGATATTCATGATCATCATATTCGCGGTGATCCTGTTTTTCGCCGTTGCCGCAATGAAGAACGCGAAGGCAAACGAGAACAAGAGCTCCGACGCGAGCACGCCGAGCGAGAGCGTGCGTCCCGCCGCGCGCAGAGGCAAGGGCAGCGCGACTGTCGACCTGACGCAGCTCGTCAAGCAGGGCGAGAGCCTGTCGAAGCGCCTGACCGAAAAAATGCGCGACGACCTCACGCGCTGCGACGATGACCATGAGCACGTGGAGCCGAACTACGCCGCCGCGCCGAGCGAAAAGCGCGCCGGACAGCTGCGCGAGATGCTCAAGAACGGCATCATCGAGAAAGAGGAATATAACATTTTGATGGGGAAATACGGTCTGAAATGAAGAAAACCGTCACGATCTACACCGACGGCGCGTGCTCGGGCAACCCCGGGCCGGGCGGCTGGGGCGCGATACTGTGCTATAACGGCGCAAAGAAGGAGATGTCCGGCGGCGAGAAGCAGACGACGAACAACCGCATGGAGCTGACCGGCGTCATCAAGGCGCTCGGCGCGCTCAAGGAGCCGTGCGTCGTGGAGTTGTACTCGGACTCGAAATACGTCGTGGACGGGCTAAGTAAGGGCTGGGCGGTCTCGTGGAGAAAAAACGGATGGAAAAAGGCGGATAAAAAGCCCGCGCTGAATTCGGATCTGTGGGCGCAGCTTCTGGAGCTGTGCGAGAAGCACGAGGTGCGCTGCCATTGGGTCAAGGGCCACGCGGAGAATGAGTATAATAACCGCTGCGACGCCCTCGCCGTCGCCCACTGCCATGGGGGCAACTGCCGTTGAGGCAGAGGCGCAACCGACAATGGCGGTGGATTATACTGCGCGGACACGGTAACGGACTGCCGACAAAGACGCAGCAGCGGGCGACCAATGGTCGCCCCTACGGCGTTGACCGCACTTCCGACAATAATGTAGGGGCGAGCATTGCTCGCCCGCATGTTATGGTTTCGTCGGTAGAATAGTAACCGAGCAAGCGAAAAAAATGTATCGGTAGGAGCGTCAAGGCGAACTGACTCAACGCCAGTTGCCCTCAAGCTCCGCAAGGGGAAGGCATTGACGCACTACGAAAGTGCAACAAAAATAAATTCACCAATCCCACGGGGAGCGCGGCAAATGCGGTTTTATCCGCAGCTTCGATACCGTGATACCGCAAAATATGTATAGGAGAGGCGCTAAAGCGCCACTGAAAAAATGGCAGAGCTTACACCGATGAAAATGCAATATCAGCAGATAAAGTCGAAATACAGCGACTGTCTGCTGTTTTTCCGTCTGGGCGATTTTTACGAGATGTTCGACGACGACGCCAAGATCGCGTCCAAGGAGCTCGACCTCGCGCTGACCACGCGCGACCGCTCCGTTGCCGACCCCGAGCAGCGCACTCCCATGTGCGGCGTGCCGTACCACAGCAGCCAGACCTATATCGCACGACTCATCGCGCGTGGCTACAAGGTCGCCATCTGCGAGCAGATCGAGGACCCCGCGACCGCGAAGGGTCTCGTCAAGCGCGACGTCATCCGCATCATCACCCCCGGCACGGTCACGGACGCGGCGATGCTCGACGAGGGGCGCAGTAATTACCTCGGCGCCGTGTACTACGAATCGGGCCGCTGCGCCGCCGCGTTCTGCGACATTTCCACGGGCGAATTCTGCGTTGCGGCGTTCGAGGGAGATAATCTCAGCCACGCGCTCAACGAGCTTGCGCGTTTTGCCCCGCGCGAGCTTATCATGAACAAGGCCGCGGCGGAAACGCGCACGATACCGGAGTTTGCGCAGAAAAAGCTCGGCTGCCTGCTCGAAATGGGCGGGGACGATTACGAATATATGGAGTGCGCCGCGCGCATATGCGAACAGTTTAAGCTCGGCAGCGTTGACGACGCGGGGCTGGGCGACACCCCCGCCGCCGTGAGCGCCGCGGGTGCGCTGCTGCGCTACATAAGCGAGACGCAAAAGACCGACATGGCGCACATCCGCAGGATAGACCTGTTCACCGGCGGGCGATACATGGAGCTTGACTGGGCGACACGCCGCTCGCTCGAGCTCACCGAGGCGCTGCGCACGGGCGAAAAGCGCGGCTCGCTGCTGTGGGTGCTGGATAAGACCAAGACCCCCATGGGCGGCAGACTGCTTCGCGCATGGATAGAGCGGCCGCTATTGAGCCCCGTTGCCATAAAGCGCAGGCTCGGCGCGGTGGAGGAGCTTTATAAGGATAACGTCGCGCGCGGCGAGATCATCGAGACCCTGCGCGGCATGGGCGATATGCAGCGGCTCATCGGGCGCGTCGTCTACGGCACCGCAAACGGCAGGGACCTGCTTGTGCTGCGTGACTGCGCGGCGGCGCTGCCGAGGATAGTTGAGCTTCTTAAGCCCTTTAAGAGCGCACAGCTTCGTCAGATCGCGGAGCTGGACACGCTTGACGAGATACTCATGAGGATAAACTGGGCGATCTGCGACGACCCGCCGTTTTCCGTCCGCGAGGGCGGGATACTGCGCGCGGGCTACTCCGAGCAGGTCGATAAGCTGCGCAATATACGCGATAACGGCGCGCAGGCGGTCGCGCAGCTCGAGGCCGAGGAGCGGCAGCGCACGGGTGCGAAGAAGCTCAAGATCGGCTATAACAAGGTGTTCGGATATTATATCGAGGTGCCCAATTCCGCGTCTGCGAAGATACCCGACAGCTATATCAGAAAGCAGACGCTCGTTTCGAGCGAGAGGTATTTCACCCCCGAGCTCAAGGAGCTTGAGACCTCGCTGCTGACGGCGTCGGAGAAAATAAAGCAGCTTGAGTACGAGTTCTTCGTTGACCTGTGCAATACCATTGCAGGCAAGGTCGCGCAGGTTCAGGCCACGGCGGACGCGATAGCGGCGCTGGACGTCTATTGCTCGTTTGCCGAGGTCGCGGTGCGGAACGATTACTGTATGCCGCAGGTCGATGCCTCGGGCGAGCTGACCATCCGCGAGGGACGCCACCCCGTCGTTGAGCAGACGCTCAGCGAGGTCGCCTTCGTGCCCAATGACACGCAGCTCAACTGCGACTCGAACCGCGTTGCGATAGTCACCGGCCCCAACATGGCAGGTAAGAGCACCTATATGCGTCAGACCGCGCTCATCGTGCTCATGGCGCAGATAGGCTCCTTCGTTCCCGCAAAGAGCGCCGTCATCGGCGTTGTTGACCGCGTGTTCACGCGCATCGGCGCCTCGGACGATCTCGCCTCGGGGCAGTCCACGTTCATGCTCGAAATGAGCGAGGTCGCAAATATCCTGCAATACGCGAGCGAAAACAGCCTGCTCATTCTCGACGAGATAGGCCGCGGCACCTCGACGTATGACGGCATGGCGATAGCCCGTGCGGTGCTTGAATACTGCGCGGACAGGAAAAGGCTCGGCGCAAAGACGATGTTCGCAACGCATTATCACGAGCTGAGTGCGCTCGAGGGCAGCGTGGACGGTGTGCATAACTTCTCGATAAGCGCGAAAAAGCAGGGCGATACGCTCGTGTTTTTGCGCAAAATAGTACCGGGCGCCGCCGACGACAGCTACGGCATCGAGGTCGCAAAGCTCGCGGGCGTGCCCGATAAGGTCATAGCCAAGGCCAAGACCTATCTCAAGCAGCTTGAGCGCGACGCCGCCGCGCCCGCCGCGGAGAAGAAGGAAAAGGACGATCAGATAAGCCTCGTCGATGCAGGCGAGAGCGAGATCGGCAGGATACTCCGCGCCACCGACGTAAATTCCCTCACGCCGCTCGATGCGCTCAATCTGCTGAGCACGCTCTGCGAGAAAGCGAGGGGCTGATGAGAGACAGACTGAAAAAATCCGAGTTTTGGAGCGCGATGGTGCTGCTGGTGCTGCACGTTGCGGTGTTCCCGATAGCGCTGAGCGTGCTTGTGGCGTTCAAGCCCGAGATCATGAGCGCGGAGCAGATAAATCTCATGTACTATGCGCTCACGACGCTGCTCGTGTTCGTGCTCCTCGGCAGGTACCTGCGCCGCAGCTTTGACGGACTCATCGACGCGCCGGCGCATTGCCTGTGGACGTTCTTCCTCGGCTGGGGCGCGTATTTCGTGCTGAGCATGGCGGTGTCGCTGCTGCTGACGGCGCTGGGCGTGGAGCTGCAAAACAACCTCAATGAGGAGACCATCGGCGCGATGCTCGGCACGCAGCGCGGGATGATGATTGCGATGACCGTGTTTTTGGCGCCTGTTGCGGAGGAGTGCCTGTTCCGCGGCGGACTGTTCTGCGGGATATATCCGAAAAGCCGCGTCGCGGCGTACGTCGTGTCGTCGGCGATGTTTTGCCTTTACCACGTCTGGCAGTACGCCGTTGCGCTGTGGGATCCAAGCTACCTCATAATGGCGGTGCAGTATATCCCCGCCGCGGTGGTGCTGTGCTGGGTGTATGAGCGCTCGGGCTCGCTGTGGACGAGCATCTTCTTCCATATGAGTGTCAACGGCTACGCCGTCCTCGCCGCCTCCGCCATAAACTAACCACTGCCGTGGGGGCAGAGCGCCTTGAGATTGTGCCGATACGGTGATTGCGGTGGCTCGGTTACGAACGTGCTGGCAAAACCGTAAAGCTCTCGCTGCCCGTGAGTGCAAGCTTAGCTGGAAGTCCGTTACCGTGCCTGTGCAGTTAAATCTTGCTCCGATGTTCGTGACGCATTGGCTCAACGCCGGTTGCCCTTGCGTAAAGGGAGCTGTCACCGTAGGTGACTGAGGGATTGTTTTTTCATAGGCGCTTTGACGCAGCTACGGATACGGTTATTGCGTGAACACGGTGTCGAAAGTACGGAGAAAACCGTATCTGCCGCGCACTATTGTAGTGCGGTGCAGCAACGGTTTTGTCGGAATAACAGATTCGGGCTGACATAATAGATGTATTCGCACTGTCTCAAGGCGCTATTAAAAGAACAATCCCTCCGGCTTGCCGCAAGCGGCAACCCACCTCCCTTTGCACAAGGGAGGCGTTGGTGCAGTCTTAGCCGGAAGTTCGTTACCGTGTCGGCGCACTGAAATTTTGCGCTGATGTTTGTAGCGCCATTGCCCCTCGCGGCAGTGGTCGCCCGCATGGTCGGAAGTTTTGGTTATTTGAAATGTATAAAAGACACGGCAGCGTAATGACTAAGACATTGGCTTCCCCTTGAGGGGAAGCTGTCAGGCGTAAGCCTGACTGATGAGGTGATTTAAAGTCTTTTTCGTAAGGAATATAAACACCTCATCCGGCTCTCCGCTTCGCTCCGACCCACCTTCCCCTCAAGGGGAAGGCAGTTTCGCCACGAACGATGGCAGATATGTTAAGTGCGCTGTCACGGTAACGGACTGCGGCGGTTTCTTCCGCACTCTCGTAACCGAACTGACGCAATAAACGTATAAGCACAGCGCTAAAATGCGATTAAAAAAGCGCAATAAAAAAGACACCCTCTCGGGTGTCTTTTTTAGACTGTCCAAAAACCTGTGCTGCTGAGGAAAAACAACCGCGCAGCGGGGGAGTTTGAGGGGGCAAGGCCCGCCTCAAGTTGGATCATAGCCATCAAAAATGCCTGAGCTATCAGGCTTTTTGACGAGCGTAGCGAGATTTTTCGTGAAGCGTAAGCTTCACAAAAAATGTGGCGTTTTTTTCAGCGTGCAAAAAAGTCACAGACTTTTTTGTTGCGCTGAAAAAAAGACACCCTCACGAGGGTGTCTTTTTTTATCTGAGCGTCATTATTTTGCCGTACAGGGTGTCGGAGCGGGTCAGGCACACGAGCACGAGCGTCTGCACAGCGAGCATCACGCCGAACTGCGGCAGGCGCGTCATGAACAGCGGCCACAGCTTCGGCCCGAACACGAACGAGATCATCGCAGTGTTCAAAACCATCGACACAACGACGCCGTTGCACAGCGCGGTGAGAAAGCAGCGCAGAACGCCGGGGCGCTGCTTGTGCAGAGCGAGGCCGAAGATCGCGCCGCCGACCGCTGCGGTAAGGGTGAAGCCGGGGAAATACGCCCCCGTCGGGAACAGCAGCGAGCCGATCAGGTCGCCCAGCCCCGCGCACACCGCCGCCCACACAGGGCCGTACGCCATGCCGCACACCGCCACGGCCGCAAAGCCGAGCCCAATTTTCGTCAGCGGCAGGTTCAGCGCCAAAACGCGCGTGAAAATCACGTCGAACGCGACAAGCATCGCGCACACTATCATCTTTTTCGTACTGATCTTGTTATCCATTGACACATCCTTTTTAATAGCGCTTCAGCGCTGTATTTATACATTTATTGCGTGAACACGCTGCTCGCCGCGAAATGCGTATCCGTGACTGCCTCAAAGCGCCGTCAAATAACTCCGGAGGCGGACTTGGCGGCTTCGAGGTCGGCGCGGAGCCTTTCGGGGACAAACTGCATGAGCTCCTCCCATGTGTTGTCGGCGTAGGCGAAGTAAAATACGCCCTTCTCGACAAACTCGGGGAATTCGCGCTTTTCCTTCTCGCTGAGCTCGTGGTCGGAGACGTAGCACCACCACGACAGGCGCGTTTTCTCCATGCCGCAGGCGACGGCGTCTGCCCAATTGAGCCTGTGCTCCTCACTGTCGGCGCCGCCTGTGCGGAAAATGATGCACTGCTCGGTAAACGAGACGTTAGCCAGTCCGAAGGTGGTTTCGGAGATAAACCGCGCGGCAAACAGCCAGATGACGGACAGTATGCATATTATGATCGCAAGCCCGCGCACGGCCGAGAGCGCGTCGATGAACAGTCCGAGCAGAATAACGATGACGCTTATCGGCAGCAACGCCAGACCCGCATAGAAGAATATCTTCATGATGTTCGACGGGAAGCGTATCGACTGCGTTACCTTGTACCTCTTGAGCTTTTCACTTTTCATTCTTCCTCAACCTTTCCGTATAGGGCCCAGGTGTTGCCCGAAGTTATTTTAACGTCCGTGAATGTTCCTATGAGCGCGGGGTCGCCTGCAAGATGCACGAGGCGGCCGCCGTTTGTGCGCGAGGAGAGGTTATATTCTGCCTTGCCGGTCTCGCCGTCAACGAGCACGCGCACGGTCTTGCCGATATACTCGGCGTGCTTTTCCGCGGAGACCCTGTTTGCCGCGTCCAGAAGTCTGTCGAAGCGGCGCTGCTTATCCTCGCGGGTGGCGGCGTCGGGCATCGACGCGGCAGGGGTGCCGACGCGCTTGGAGTAGATGAAGGTGAACATCGCGTCATAGCGCACCTTGTCGCAGAGCCTTATCGTGTCCTCGAACTCCTCGTCCGTCTCGCCGGGGAAGCCGACGATGATGTCTGTGGTGAGCACGAGGTCGGGCATATAGCTGCGCGCAAGCTCGACCTGAGCGAGATACTTCTCGGCGGTGTAGCTTCTGTTCATCGCCCTGAGCACGCGGTCGTTGCCGGACTGCACGGGCAGGTGGAGCTGGTGAGCGCACTTGGAGCACTGCGCCATGGTCCTAAAGAGCTTCTCGGTGGCGTCCTTGGGGTGGCTCGTCATGAAGCGGATGAGGAAGTCGCCGGGAATGTCGTTTATCATGGCGATGAGGTCGGCAAAATCGACGCCCGTGCCGAGGTCTCTGCCGTAGGAGTTGACGTTCTGACCGAGCAGGGTGATGTCCTTGACGCCCGATGCGACGAGCTCGCGTGCCTCGGCGACGATGTCCTCGGGACGGCGTGAGCGCTCCCTGCCGCGCACGTAGGGCACGACGCAGTAGGTGCAGAAATTGTTGCAGCCGTACATGATCGACAGCCACGCCTTCACGCCGGAATCGCGCTTTTGCGGCATACCCTCGGCAACGTAGCCGTCGGTGCGCTCGGTTGCGAAAACGCGCTTGCGGCCGCTCATGGTCTTGAGCAGAAGCTCGGGGAAATGCCACAGGTCGTGCGGGCCGAAGGCGAGGTCAACGACGGGGTAGGACTTCTTTATCTTCTCAAGCATATGCTCCTGCTGCACCATGCAGCCGCACACGGCGATTATCTGACCCGGGCGCTGCTTCTTGCTGTGGTTGAGCTGACCGACGTTGCCGAGAACGCGCATTTCGGCGTGCTCGCGCACCGCGCAGGTGTTGACGACGATGATGTCGGCCTCAAACTCGTCCTGCGTGAAGCCGTAGCCCATCTCGGCAAGGTAGCCGCGTATCTTTTCGCTGTCGGCCTCGTTCTGCTGGCAGCCGTAGGTGTCCACCATCGCAAGCGGGCAGTGCTTTTCGCTGACGAATCTATCGTAAATCTCGCGGCAAATATCCTCCTGACGGCGAATGTCCGCGATGCTTATCTCTTTTCTTTCGTATGCCATTTAGCTTCCCTCGCTGATAATAAAAGTACATTATATATTAACATAAAATCAGTGGAATTTTCAACATAAATCATGTATAATAACTCTATTATTCCACTCGCTCGCCGCGAGGGGCGGTTCGCCTTTAGATTTTACCGATACGGTTATTGCGCTTGCACGGTTACGAAAATTCCGACTAAACCGTAAAGCTGTCGCACTATCGGGGTGCGTCATTGGCTCCCTTGCGTAAAGTGAGCTGTCAGCGTTAGCTGACTGAGGGATCGTTTTTTGTTCCCGCTTTGACGCTCCTACGAATGCGGTTATTGCGTGGACACGGTGTCGAAAGTTCGGAGGAAACCATATCTGCCGCGCACTATCGTGGTGCATAGCAGCCCACAACAGACAATCCCTCAGGCTCGGCTTGCGCCGACCCACCTCCCTTTGCACAAGGGAGGCAATGGTGCAGACTATGCCGTAGGGGCGAGCATTGCTCGCCCGCAGGGTCAGTAGTTTTGGCTGTTTGAAATGCCGAAAAGACACGGCAGCGTAATTTCCACGGCATTGCCTTCCCCTTGAGGGGAAGGTGGGTCGGAGCGAAGCGGAGAGCCGGATGAGGTGTTTATATTTCCTCATTGTAAGACTCTAATTCACCTCATCAGTCAGCTATCGCTGACAGCTTCCCCTCAAGGGGAAGCCGATAGCGCCACGGACAATGGAGCAAATTTTATATCGCAAGTACGGTGACGGACTGCCGACTAAGGCAACACCCACGGGCAGCGCGGTACTTGCGGTTTTGTCGGCACTCTCGTAACCGAGCGACCGCAATATGCGTATCGGCAGGTGCGTAAAAACGAGATTAAAAAAACGAGATCAAAAAAGAGGTCAGGATATGACACGGATAAATATACTCCCGCCGCTTGTTGCGGACATGATCGCAGCGGGCGAGGTCGTCGAGAGGCCGGCGTCGGTAATAAAGGAGCTGATCGAAAACTCCTTCGACGCGGGCGCACGAAAGGTGACGGTCGAGTTTAAGGGCGGCGGCGCAACATACATAAGAATAAGCGACGACGGCTGCGGCATGAGCCCCGAGGACGCGGGCATCGCGTTCACGCGGCACGCAACGAGCAAGCTGCGCGACGAAAAGGGCCTTGAGGCCATCGGCACGATGGGCTTTCGCGGCGAGGCGCTTGCGGCGATAGCGGCGGTCAGCCGAATCGAGCTTATTACGCGCGAAAAGGGCGCCGCGGAGGGCACAAAGGTCACGGTCGAGGGCGGCGATATCGTCGATATGCTCCCGTGCGGCTGCCCCGAGGGCACGACCATCACCGTGCGCGATATTTTCCACAACACCCCCGCGCGGCTCAAGTTCCTCAAGTCCGACCGCTCGGAGGCCACCGCGTGCATCACGGCGGCGCTCAACGAGGCGCTCGGCAGACCCGACGTTTCCGTCAGATGCAAACGAGACGGCGAGGAGGTCTTTTTCACCCCCGGCGACGGCAGAGCGGAGTCGGCGGTGTATTCCCTGCTCGGCCGCGACACGGCAGGCGCCATGCTGCCAGTCTCCGGCGAGCGCGAGAGCATGAGCGTCGAGGGCTTCACCTCATCTCCCGCGGCGGGGCGCGGCAACCGCGCAAACCAGCATTTTTACTGCAACGGCAGATATATAAAGTCCGCGCTTTTGCAGGCTGCGGTCGAGCAGGCGTATAAAAATACGCTCCTGACGGGGCGCTTTCCGTCCTGCGTCATGTACGTTTCGCTGTCCAACGCCGCCGTTGACGTGAACGTTCACCCCGCGAAAACCGAGGTCAAGTTCTCCGACGAAAGAAAGGTCTTTGACCTTGTTTATCAGGCCGTGCGCGCGGCCCTCGAGGCCGAGTCCAAGCCCATCGAGATAAGCCTTTCCGAGGGCACGCGGCGCGCCGTCGCAGCGCCCAAGGCGGACTTTTTCCAAAGCATGAGCGCGAGTGAATACAGGGAAAAAAGTGAGGAAAAAGCCCCGGCGCGTCCCGTTTTGCGCTCAAGCTCGGAGTATCACGCGCAGGATAAGCTTTCGACAAACGCTTCGACAATTTATTCGACAAAGCCCGACGCTTTTTCGCAGCCCCCGACACGGCGCGAGCGAATTTCGACGCCTTACGACAGCGCCGCGCCAATAACCGAAAAAACGCTGCCGAAGAATGATGAAAACTCAAAAAATGTCGAAAAAACCGAGGAAAATTCGACAAAAAGCGAAAATCGGGAGATGTTTTCGACCTTTTCAACACAGGTTTCGACAAAATCTGCCGAAGAACCCGCGCAGGAGCAGCTTTCCGAGCACGCTCAGACGGCGGGATTTCGCGTCGTGGGCGAGGTTTTGGACACTTATATCATTGCCGAGCTCGGCGAGGAGATGCTTCTTATCGACAAGCACGCCGCGCACGAGCGCATGATATTCGACAGGCTCAAGGCGCAGGAGCGCAGCATAATGAGCCAGACCCTCCTTGCGCCCGTTATCATAAAGCCGACCGCGCCGGACGCGGAAACGATAGAGCACAATTCGACGCTTTTCGACAGGCTCGGCTTTGAGATAGAGCCCTTCGGCGCGTCGGAATACGCCGTGCGCGCTCTGCCGGACGACATTGACCCGCCCGAGGCTGCGAGCACGATCGAGGAGATATGCGGCAAGCTGCGCGCAAACAGCCTCAGCCCCGAGGGTGCGCGGGACGAAATTCTCCACACCGTCGCGTGCAAGGCGGCGATAAAGGCGGGCAGGAAGCACGACGTGCGCGAGCTTGAGCGCATCGCGGCGGCGGTCGTTGCGGGTGAGGTCAAATACTGCCCCCACGGCAGACCCGTCTCCGCCTCGCTCACGAAGAAGCAGCTCGACAAATTTTTCAGCAGGATAGTATGATGAATAAACCCAAAATTGCCGTTATAACCGGCCCGACCGCGACCGGCAAGACCCGCCTTTCCGTGGAGCTTGCAAGGGAGCTCGGCGGCGAGATAGTGTCGGCGGACTCCATGCAGATATACAGGGGCATGGACATCGGCACGGCGAAGGTGACGCAGCGGGAAATGCAGGGCGTGCCCCACCATATGCTCGACGTTGCCTCGCCCTTTGAGGCGTACTCCGTCTCGCGCTACGTCGAGCAGGCGAGCGCGTGCATTGACGATATTCTCGCGCGCGGCAAGCTCCCCATCGTCGCGGGCGGCACGAATCTATACATCGACTCGCTCATCGCGGGGCTCGATTTTGCCGAAAACGAGCAGGATAACGCCCTGCGCGAAGCCCTCGGCAGACAGTACGACACGACAGGCGGCGAGGCGATGCTCGAAAGGCTGCGCGGCTTTGACCCTGAGCGCGCCGAGAAGCTCCACCCCGCCGACAAAAGACGCATCGTGCGCGCCATCGAGGTCTATGAGCTCACCGGCAGGACCATCACCGAGCACGACCGCGAAACGAAGCTGCGCGAGAAAAGATACGACGCGGCGAAGATCGCTCTGTGCTTTGAGGACAGACAGGAGCTGTACGACAGGATAAACGCCCGCGTGGACGAGATGGTGCGCATGGGGCTGTATGATGAGGTAAAGCGCCTTCTCGACGCGGGGCTTTCGCCCGAGAGCACCGCGATGCAGGCCATAGGCTATAAAGAGCCCGCCGCGTATTTTGCGGGGCAAATGAGCATGGACGAGGCAACGGAGCTCATAAAGCTCTCGTCCCGCCGCTACGCAAAGCGCCAGCTCACGTGGCTTCGGCGCGATGAGGATATTTTCTGGCTGCGTTGGAGCACGGCGCCCGACTTTGCCGAGGCGCGGCGGCTTTCGACCGAATTTTTGCACTCGCGTGGTTTATGATATAAACCGTCCTATGGGACAAATTATACATAGACGGGAGCACGCATCATGCAAAAGACACAAAACCTTCAGGACGCTTTTCTCAATCGGGTGCGCCGCGAGCGGGTAAACCTCACGGTGTTTCTCATGAACGGATTTCAGATGCACGGCGTCGTCCGCGCCTTCGACGGCTTCACCGTCGTTCTCGACTCGGACGGGCGGCAGCAGCTTATTTATAAGCACGCCATCTCTACGATAATCCCGCCCAAGCCCGTTGAGCTTGAGCCGAGCGAAAAATGAGGAGCGGCGCTGCGCTGCGCCCTGCCGTCTGCGCGATATTTATCGCACTGTGCGCGTGGGGGATCGCATCGGCGTACCTGCGCGAAAACGCCCCCGCGACCGTGACGGCGGAGCTTACGGAGCTTCGTGAGACCGTGACGCTCACGGGGACGGTCATGCGCTCGGAGTGCGTCGTGTGCGGAGAGGCTGCGGATATAAAAACGGGACGGCGCGTGCTCGGCGGGCAGCGGCTTGCCGCGGGGCTGTACGCTCCCTGCGCCGGAGTTTTCAGCAGCCTTGTTGATGGTTTCGAGGGCTTAACGCCGACAAATTTCGACAGCTACTCGCCCTCCGTTCCCGAGGGCGCGGCGGGCAAGATCGTCAGCGGCGGCTGGTACTTTCGCGCAGATTCGACAAACGCTTCGACAAGCCTCGACAATCTTCGACGGGGAATGAGAGTGACGCTGTGTCTGCCCGAGCCCTGCGAGGGGGAAATTGTCGAAAACTCGGAGAAATTGCTGCTCATTCGCTGCCGCGAGGGGCTTGAAAGCGTCATAAACGTGCGAAAAATGTCGATAGAGCTCGTTTTGTGTCGAGCCGCGGGCATAAAAATTCCCGCCGAGGCGCTGCACACGGGCACAGACGGCGCCTTCGTCCGCGTCCTGCGCGCAGGGCAGAGCGTCAAATACGAGGTCGAGGTCATCTTCACCGGCGACGGCTGGTATCTCGTGAAAGAGGACAGGCTTCGACAAAATATGCAGATAATTATAAAATAGCCGAAAAAACATGGGAAGTGATTTTGAAATGAGCATTACGGAAAATGTGCTGGCTGTGAAAAAAAGCATCGCGGATAAGTGCGTGCAGCTCGGACTTGAGCCGGACAGCGTGCGGCTTTGCGCGGCGACAAAGATGAACGATGCCGCCCGCGTGCGCGAGGCGATCGAGGCGGGCGTTGACATCTGCGGCGAAAACCGCGTGCAGGAGCTCACCGAAAAGCTCGGGCAGGGCGCTTACGAGGGCTGCCCGCTGCATTTTATCGGGCATCTTCAGAAAAACAAGGTCAAGTACCTCGTCGGCAGGGTCAGCCTCATCGAGTCGGTAGACTGCATGGAGCTGCTCGAGGCGATAAACAAAAAGGCCGCGCAGCTCGGCGTCGTGCAGGATATCCTGCTTGAGGTCAACATAGGCGCGGAGGCGGCGAAGTCCGGCTTTTCGCCCGAGAGCCTGATGCAGAGCCTGCCGAAAATGGGCGATTTTCCCGCCGTGAGGGTGCGCGGACTGATGGCGATACCCCCGATTTGCCGCGAGCCCGACGAAATTCGGCCATATTTTTGCAACATGAAGCAGCTTTTTGTTGACATTGGAGCAAAAAAATACGATAATGTCTCTATGGACTATCTATCTATGGGCATGAGTGCGGATTACCTGACCGCGATCGAGGAGGGCGCGAATATCGTTCGCGTCGGCACGGGTATTTTCGGCGCAAGACATTACTGAGCGTGCCCACGGCAAATTTACCGCAAAGGAGGACGTGACATGGCGTTTTTTGATAACATACGCAATGCTATTCACCCCTACGATGATGAATATATCGAAAACGAGGAGAGCACTGCCGAGGATGAGCTCGAGCAGGAGCGCGCTCCCGAGGAGGAGACCTACGAGCCGCCCCGTCCGGCATTTTCCCGCCGCGAGAACAGGGCCGCACCCACTCCGCCGCCCGCTCCGGAGAAGCAGAAGACCAAGCTTCAGCTTGCCAAGCCCTCGAGCTATGACGAGGCGGCCGGAATTGCCGACAGCCTTAAGCAGCGTCAGGCGATTCTTATGAATCTGGAAAACACCGACACGGGCGATGCCCGCCGTCTGCTCGATTTTCTTTCGGGCGTGGCGTATGCCCTTGACGGAAAGATAATGCGCGTTTCCGCGCAGGCGTATATAATCGCCCCGACAAACGTCGATCTCGTCGGCGATGCGCTGGCCGATTTTGAGAGCGCCGGCATCTATTTCTAAAACAGGAAAGGTGGAACCTAAGATATGACGACCCCGCAGGAGATCCGCGAAAAGAGCTTTGACAAGGCAAGAAGTATGTTCGGCGGCTATGATATGGCAACGATCGACGAGTACCTTGACGAGCTTGCAAAAGATTTTGAGGAGCTGCTCAACGAGAATGCCAAGCTCAAGACCAAGATGAAGGTCCTCGTCGGCAAGATCGAGGACGATCAGAAGCTGCTTGAGGACTATCAGACCAACGAGAGCGCACTTAATCAGGCGATCCTTTCCGCTCAGAAGCTGAGCGTTCAGATCGAAAACGACGCGAGAGCGCGCGCGAACAGCATCGTCGCCGAGGCCGAGGCAAAGGCAAACTCCATGCTCGGCAGCATCGACGAGCGCATCGCGCAGGAGGAGGCGCGCCTTCAGGCGGCCAAGCTCGCAACCGCGAAATTTATCGAGTCCGCGCGCGAGCTGAGCAAGCGCCAGCTTCAGGCCATCGACAATATCGCCGGCTCGACCGGCGCTGCCCCCGCTGCAAAGCCCGAGCAGATACGAATACCGAAGGAGCAGCCCGCTCCCGTTTCCGAACCGTCCTCCATGGATTCCGGCAACACTCAGGTATTCAATTTTGTAAAAGACGAGATCTGAGTTCACGCCGAAGCAAACGCTTCGGCTATCGGTACATGGTTTTTTAAGGCGTGCGGAAACGGCACGCCTTTTTTTCTTTTTAATTCCGCTTTAGCGCTCCTACGGATACAGTGATTGCGGTAGCACGGTGACGATTATGCCGACAAAACCGTAAGGCTGCCGCACTATCGGGGTGCGTCATTGGCTCCCTTGCGTAAAGGGGGCTGTCAGCGATAGCTGACTGAGGGATCGTATTTTCATAGGCGCTTTGACGCAACTGTGAATACGCTTATTGCGTGAGCACGGTTACGAAAATACGGATAAAACAATATCTGCCGCGCACTATCGTAGAGCGAAGCAGCAACGGTTTTGTCGGAATAACAGCTTCGGGCTGACAGAATAGATGTATTCCGCTATCTCAAGGCGCTATTAAAAAAACAATCCCTCCGGCTCGGCTTACGCCGACCCACCTCCCTTTGCACAAGGGCAACCGGCGTTGAGCCACTGGCGCCCACTGCCGTGGGGGCAATGCGCTACGGACAATTAAGTAAAATTTCACTGCGCCGACACGGTAACGGACTTCGATCAAGATGCAGCAGCGGGCGACCAATGGTCGCCCCTACGATGTTGAATGCACTCCCGACGAGAATGTAGGGGCGAGCATTGCTCGCCCGCATACAATGGTTTCGTCGGAAGAACAGTAACCGAGATACCGCAATAGATATATAGGTAAAATCTCAAAACGCATTGCCCCTCGCGGCGAGCGAGCGGGACACTGCAAAAAATGTACAGGTACAGACTAAATTCGTAATCAAAAATGGAGGATAAATTTATGGCACAGAAATATGATGCGACACTGAATCTGCCCAAGACCGAGTTCCCCATGAGGGCAGGCCTTCCCAAGCGCGAGCCGGATATGCTCAAGCACTGGGAGGAGATCGATGTTTACGGTCTGATGCTCAAGAAAAACGAGGGCAAGCCTCTGTTCAATCTCCATGACGGCCCTCCGTTCTCCAACGGTGCGCTGCACATGGGTCACGCTCTGAACAAATCCCTCAAGGACTTCATCACCCGCAGCTATGCAATGCGCGGCTACTATACCCCCTACATCCCCGGCTGGGATAACCACGGTATGCCCATCGAGAGCGCCATCATCAAGGAGCAGAAGCTGAACCACAAGGCGATGAGCGTTGCCGACTTCCGCTCCGCCTGCCACGACTACGCCGACAAATACATCGACGTCCAGCGCAGCGGCTTCAAGCGCATGGGCGTCATCGGCGACTGGGAGCACCCGTACAAGACCATGGACCCCGGCTTCGAGGCGATGGAGACCCGCGTTTTCGGCAAGATGTATAAAAACGGCCACATCTACAAGGGCCTCAAGCCCGTTTACTGGTGCGCTCACGACGAGACCGCGCTTGCAGAGGCCGAGATCGAATATAAGGACGACCCCTGCACGACCGTGTACGTCAAGTTCCCCATGAACGACGACATGGGCAAGCTGAGCCATCTGGATAAGAGCAAGCTCTTCTTCGTCATCTGGACGACCACCATCTGGACTCTCCCCGGCAACCTCGCCATCGCGCTGCACCCTTCGGAGAGCTACGCCGTCGTCAAGGCGCCCAACGGCGAGATGTACATCATGGCCGAGGCGCTCGTGAAGAAGGTCATGGGTCTGGGCGGCTTTGAGGATTATGAGATCGTCGAGCTGCACGAGGGCGCGTTCTTTGAGAATATGCTCGCAGACCACCCCTTCCTGCCCAAGACCAGCCGCCTCGTTCTGGCAGACTACGTCACCATGGACTCCGGCACGGGCTGCGTCCACACCGCACCTGGCTTCGGCGCGGACGACTATCAGACCTGCAAGCGCTACGGCATGGACATGGTCGTTCCCGTAAACGATCAGGGCAAGCACACCGAGTATGCCGGCAAGTACGCGGGCATGAGCACGGACGAGTCAAACCCCGTTATCCTCAACGACATGAAGGAAAGCGGAATGCTCTTCGCGTCCGAGGATATTGTCCACAGCTACCCGCACTGCTGGAGATGCAAGCACCCGATCATCTTCCGCGCAACGCCGCAGTGGTTCTGCTCGGTCGATTCGTTTAAGGACGACGCGACCGCCGCGTGCGATGACGTAAGATGGGTTCCGACCTGGGGCAAGGACAGAATGAGAAGCATGATCCTCGAGCGCACCGACTGGTGCATCTCGCGCCAGCGCCGCTGGGGTCTGCCCATTCCCGTTTTCTATTGCGAAGACTGCGGCAAGCCCGTCTGCACCGACGAGAGCATCGAGTCCGTCGCGGCTATCTATGAAAAGGAAGGCTCGAACGCATGGTTTGAGCGCGAGGCGGCAGAGCTTCTGCCGGAGGGCTTCACCTGCCCGCACTGCGGCGGCAAGCACTTCACAAAGGAAACCGACACCCTTGACGGCTGGTTCGACTCCGGCTCCACCCACTATGCGGCAATGGAGCGCGATCAGGGCTTCTGGCCTGCCACGATGTACATCGAGGGCCTTGACCAGTACCGCGGCTGGTTCCAGTCCTCCCTGCTCATTGCCGTCGGCGCACTGGGCCGCGGCGCCCCGTTTAAGGAGTGCCTGACCCACGGCTGGACGGTTGACGGCGAGGGCAGAGCAATGCACAAATCCCTCGGCAACGGAATGGACCCCGCCGAGATCTTCGAGAAATACGGCGCGGATCTCCTGCGTCTGTGGGCAGGCTCTTCCGACTATCACGTTGACGTGCGCTGCTCGGACGAAATTTTCAAGCAGCTTTCGCAGAACTACCTCAAGTTCCGCAACACCGCGCGCTACTGCCTCGGCAACCTCGACGGCTTTGACGCAAATAACCTTGTTAAGCCCGAGGAGATGCTCGAACTCGATAAGTGGGCGATCACGAGGCTCAATAGGCTCATCGAGAAGGCGTTCGCCGCCTATGACGAGTATGAGTTCCACGTCGTCAGCCACCTCATCAACGACTTCTGCGTCGTTGAGCTGAGCAACTTCTATCTCGACATCATCAAGGACAGACTCTACTGCTCCGGCAGAAACAGCCTTGAGCGCCGCAGCGCCCAGACTGCGCTGTTCCTCATCCTCGACACGCTCACCAAGATGTTCGCGCCCATCCTCGCCTTCACCTGCGATGAGATCTGGCTGGCAATGCCCCACCGCGCCGAGGACGATGCGAGAAACGTCGTGCTCAACGAGATGAACAAGCCCTTTGCGCAGTATGCTCTGGACGAGGCGGAGATGGCAAAATGGGATAAGCTCATCAGCGTCAGAAGCGATGTCAACGGCGTGCTGGAAAAGGCGCGTGCGGATAAGCGCATCGGCAAGCCCCTTGAGGCATCCGTCACCCTGCGCGCTCAGGGCGAGAGCAAGGCCGTGCTTGAGAGTATTTCCGACATGGATCTGAAGGATCTGCTCATCGTTTCCGAATGTCTCATCTCCGAGGACGAGGCAAATGACGAGGGCGCAGTCGTCGCTTCCGGCGCGAATAACCCCGGCCTTACCGTCTCCGTGCGCGAGGCAGAGGGCGTTAAGTGCCCGCGCTGCTGGATGCACTCCAAGGCCGCCGATCCCGAGACCGGACTTTGCCCGCGCTGCAAGGCCGTGCTTGAGGCGTAATATCAATAAAGAAAAAATGCACTACCAAATCGGTAGTGCATTTTTTATATTAAAGCTAAATCACGAGTCGCCGTTTTCAGGCTCCGCTTCGCGGACAACGAGCACCTTTTCAACGCGCAGCCCGTCCATTTCAAGGACGCTTATGTGCAGGTTTTCGTAGTCAAAGCTGTCCCCGACCTTCGGGAACGCGCCGAACATTTCGATGGTCCAGCCGCCGACGGTCTCGCTCTCGGCGTCGAAATCGCGCTCGCGGATGCCGACAAGGTCGAGAAAATCGGAAATGCTCATGTCGCCGTCAAGCTCAAGCTCGCCCGTCGAGCGCTCAAGTATCTCCTCCCTGACCTCGTCCGTGTCGTCCCAGATCTCGCCCACGAGCTGCTCGAGCACGTCCTCCATCGACAGTATGCCGAGCGTGCCGCCGTACTCGTCCGTGACGATGGCAAGATGCTGCTTTGCCTTTCTCAGCTCGGCAAGCACCGCGGGCAGCTTCATGGTCTTGTACACATAGCAGGGCTTCATGAGCAGACTGCGGATATCGGGCATCTCCTCGCCGGCAAGCGCCTTGAGGAAATGGTTGAGATACAAAACGCCGATGATGTTGTCAACGCTGTCCTCGTAAACGGGGATGCGCGAATAGGGCGCGGTGTCGATGATGCGCAGCTTCTCCGCCGTGTCCTCGTCAATGTCGAGCGCAACGACGTCAACGCGCGCGGTCATGACCTCGCTTGCCATGATGTCGGAAAAATCAATTGCTGCCTGAACGAGCTCGGAGCGCTCCTCGTCGAGCACGTCCTCATCCTCGGCGGTCTCGATGATGGAGGAAAGCTCCTCAACGGCGGCCTCCTCGTCCTCGTCCTCCTGCTCGCCCTTGAGTCCGAGCGTCAGCAGCTTCACCAGCCCCACGACGAGGCGGATGAGCGGCATGAGCAGAATGGTCAGAGCGCGCACGAAGTAGGCGTAGGTCTCCGCAAGGCGGTTCGCGCTGCCCTTTGCGACGATCTTCGGGATAGTTTCGCCGAAGATTATGACGAGCACGGTTATAACGAGCGTCGATACCCACGCATAGCTCTCGTCGCCGTTAAATATTTCGAGCACGAGCAGCGAGCCGAGGGTGGAGTTTGTGATGTTGACAAGATTGTTGCCGATGAGTATCGCGGAGAGCGAGTCGTCGAATTTGTCGACTATCTTCAGCGCGACTCCGGCCTTTTTCGAGCCGTCCTCGTGCCTGCCCTCAAGACGCATACGGTTGCAGCTTGAGTAGGACATCTCGGCGGAGGAGAAAATGTTGGAGAAGATAATGCAGACAACGATGCCGCAAAGATATATCCACGTCATTTGCTCTCACCGTCCTTTCCGGTAAGCGCGACCCTGAGCCGGAGGATGCGGTTGCTGCGCATTTCCGTCACGGTGACGCAGATGTCGTCATATGTAAAGCTGTCGCCCACGCGGGGGATAACGTCAAACTGCTCATAGGCCCATTCGCCGAGGAGCTTGTTGGTAAACTCATCGTCCTCCTCGTCCTTTTCCAGCAGCTCGAACACGTCGCTGACCGCCATCTCGGCGGTGCAGTCCCACGCGCCGTCGCCGAGGCTCGTGTAGGGCTCCTCGACAACGTCGTCCTCGTCCCAGATTTCGCCCACCAGCTCCTCGAGGATATCCTCGACCGTGACGATGCCGAGCGTGCCGCCGTAGTTATCCGCGACGACCGCCATGTTGATGCGCTTTTTGCTCATAACGGGCAGCAGCGCGTCGATGTTCGTGCTGCCGTGGATGAAGTACGGCTCGTCAAGCAGGGCGCGCAGGTCGGTTTTCTCGCCCTCGCGCAGGTAAGTCTTTATGAATTTCCTTATCGACAGTATGCCGATTATGTTGTCGATGCTGCCGTCGTAAACGGGCAGGCGGCTGTGCGTCTCGGCGCGTATCGTTGCGAGAATATCGTCAAGGCTGTCGTCAACGTCGAGCGCGACGATGTCAACGCGCGAGGTGAGTATGCTCTCGACGGTGGTCTCGGCAAATTGCAGCGCGGAGCTTATAAGCTCTCCGCGCTCGGAATCAAGGCTGCCCTCCTCGGTCATGTCCTCGATGATGTCATAAATTTCGTCCTCCGTGACGGAAATTTGCGGGTCTGACTTGACAAAGCGCGCGGCAAAATTGCCTATCGCGGTCAGCACGGAGGCGATCGGTCTCAGAACGGTCATGAAAAACCACAGCGAGCCCGCGACCGCAAGGGACAGCCGCTCACTGTATTTTTTTGCGATGCTCTTCGGGAGCATTTCGCCGGCGAAGAAAACGGCGAGGGTCATCACGAAGGTGCTTATCGTGACGGCAACGGAAACGCCCGGAAACATTCGCGTCACGGCAAGCGTCGCAATGCTCGCCGCGGAGAGATGCACGATATTCGTGCAGATGAGAATACTCGTTATCGCAAGGTCAAAGTTATCGAGCACCTTCAGCGCCTTTTCGGCCTTCGGCTCGCCGCGCTCGGCACGGATCTTTATCTTCACCTTCGACACCGAGGCAAACGAGGTCTCCGCCACCGCAAAGTACGCGGCGCAGAGAATAAGCAGAATTACGACAATCAGCGACAATCGACTGGCATCGTCCATTTCGGATCAAACACGCTCCTATTCGTGGGCATTACGCCCGATAAATTAAAATTCAGTATAGCATAGCAGTTTATTGCAGTCAATGAATTCGCAGTAAATTATAGCCGATACGCCGCGTTCGGGCGCGTAAAAGTACATATAACGCGCCGTCTGTGGCAGACTAAGCGCGAGGTGGTACGATGTATATAAGAAAAAAGACCCTTGTTCTCATGCTTACCTATCTGCTTGCGGCGCTTGTCGCCCTGAGCGCGTACACGGCGGTGCATTTTTCGCTTGAGTCGGGCTGCCGCCGCAGCGTGCAGCAGAGCTACGAGCTCGCCTTCGAGGAGGCGGGGCTGTCGGCCGATAAGCTCGCGCAGGAGCTGCACCGCGCCTGCTATGCCGCAGGGGGAGCGTACTCGGCGGCGGTGTGCGCGGATATTTATGCAAGCAGCCTGTCCGAGATCATGACCATGGCGGCGCTGCCGTTTTCGACGCAGGAGCTTGAGCGGACGGCGGAGTTTGCGGCAAAGGCGGGGGACTATGCGCGCTCGCTTTTGAAAAGCGCTGCCGAGGGCGGGCTCGACGATGCGGCGCGCGCAAATTTCGCCGAGCTTTACAAAACCGCGGCGGAGCTTGCCGAGAGTCTGCGCGAGCTGCAAAACGACGTGAACGACGGCGCCGTTTTTTTGGACTTTCCCGAAAATAAATTCTCCGCGCCCGACAAGACCGTGAGCGAGGCGATGCTTGCGCTTGAGGCGGGCATGGACGAGACGGTGATAGACGGCTACGCGGGGAAATACTCCGCTGCCGCCGCCGTGCGCGAGGGCGAAAACACCGTTTCCGAGCGGGAGGCACTCATCATTGCGGCGGATTTTTTCGGGCTCGACCCCGAGCAATTGAGCCTGCGCTGCACCGCGAAAAACGGCACGCGCTGCTTCAGCTTCGACGGCGGGGATATCTGCGTTGACGGCGGCGGGCGCGTCGTTTCGCTTTCCTCCGAGCGGCCCGTTGCCGGCGATATGTCCGATGCCGAGCTTCTTGAGCGGGCGCGGGAATTTCTCGCGCTGCGCGGCTTTGAGGATATGCACCTTGTTTCGTCCGAGCGGCGCGGCAGTGTCCTTGCGCTGGAGCTGGAGTGCATGAAAAACGGAGCGCACTGCGTGGGCGACTGCATTAAAATTGCCTTTGCCGCCGACGACGGGCAGGTGTATTCCTACGACGCCTCGGGGCACCTTGCGCGGCATGACCTCGCCGCTGCCGATAGCTGCGCCATGACCGAGGACGAGGCGCGCGCCGCGCTGCCTGGTAACCTTCGCGTGCGCAGCGTCGGGCAGTGCTATGCCATGCTCGAGGGCGGAGAAAGCGAGCTGTGCTATGAGTTTTCCTGCCTCGGCATCGACGATGAGCCCGTCACCGCCCTCGTCTCCCCCAACATTTTTTTGCTTGCGTTTTGACACACCTACGGATACGGTTTTTGCGGTGGCTCGGTTACGAGGGTCGGAGGAAACCGTAGCTGCATCTCACTATTGGGGTGCGGTCTTGGTTGGCAATCCGTCACCGTGACACCGCAATAAAATCTTACTCCGATGTTCGTGACGCATTGGCTCAACGCCAGTTGCGAGCATTGCTCGCCCGCTTGTGATGGTTTCGTCGGCAGGATAGTTACCGAGCTGAGGAAATAGATGTATTCGTAAAGTTTTAAAACGAACTGCCTCCACGGCAGTGGCTTGAGGGGAAGCGGTCAGCGATAGCTGACTGATGAGGTGATTTAAAGTCTTTACAATGTTGAAGATAAACACCTCATCCGGCTCTCCGCTTCGCTCCGACCCACCTTCCCCTCAAGGGGAAGGCAATTTCGCTGCGGACAATGGAGCAAGACTAAACTGCGCAGACACGGTAACGGACTTCCGACTAATTTGATACCAAAACGGTGGAGGGGTAGTAGTGGCGGAGGATGGCGCGGTAATCTTCGCCGCGGCGGGCGAGGGTGTTGGCGCCGTACTGGCTCATGCCGACGCCGTGACCGTAGCCGCGCACGGTGAAAACGAAGCCGCCGTCCTCGCGGGAGAGGTCAAAATCGGTCGAACGCAGCGAAAACAGTGTGCGCAGCTCGCTGCCGGTGAACTCGACGCCGCCTATCGTGACGGCCGCCACTCTGCCGGAATCGGTGCGCCGCGTGCCGCCTATCCACGCCGACGGCTCGCCCGTCATGTCCGCCTCGGGGTGCAGATACAACACCGTGTCGCGGAAATCCAGATCGCGGAGCCGCTCGGTCGTGATGAAATTCGGCACGTCGTTCTCGGTCTCGGGCGAGGAAACGCTTTGCAGATACGGCAGGTCGGACCAAATTTCGGCGGAGCTTGCCGTCGCGCCCTCGGACGAGGAGTGGAACGCGCACAGCGCCGCCTGTCCGTCATAGCTGAGATACTCGCCGTCCGTTTCCGAAACGGCGGCTTTTATTTTTTCAAGCCTCGCGTCATGCTCCGCGCCCCAAGCCGACTTGAGCTGCTCCGCGTCAAGGTATGCCTGACAGCAGGCGGAGTCCGCGCAAACGTCCGCGTCATCGTGCTTTGGGTGGTCGATGAGGTGCTGAAGATAGCTGCGCGCCGCGACCGCCTGCGCCTTGAGCGCCTCCGGCTCAAACGACGCGGGCATCTCCGCCGCAACGACTCCGACGAGGTAGTCAAAAACGCTCAGCTCCGTGACGCCGTCGCCCGATTTCAGTCTCACACTGCGGCTTTTGTCGCTTCCGAGGGGTGCGGCGGTCTTGTCCGGGGCGGGCGGCGCGTCATCGTCGCAGGGCATAAAAAACCGAGGCAGCGCAAGCATCAGCGCCGTCAGCAGCAGTGACGCGGCGAGTATTCTTTTCATCGGGTTTCCCCCTTTCTTCTTGACGGCAGGGTCAAATGAGTATAAAATTACATGGTAATAAATTTATTCATTCAGGACTGGTGCTATGCTTAAAAACGATCATGGAATACGCGACAGCCTCATCATGGCGTGCTGCGTCGGCGCACTCGGTGCGTTCGGGGCATTCTTCCGCTGGCTGCAAATGCAGATAGCGCGTGACCCCGACACGGGACTCATGGACCCGAGCGTGCTCAACTACATCGTGCCTCTCATAATCATAACAGCGGCCGCGGCGCTGCTCTGGCTGGTGCGCTCGCTCGACGTGTACAGGCTCTCAAGAGATGAAAGCGCGGCATATCTGGCTGCGCATAAGGACGAGCAGGAGGCGCCCGCCTTCGGCAAATGCGAGTACCCGACGGGGCTTTACGAGGCAATGCGCTTCACCTCGCTTGCGTATATCGTCCTCGCGTGGCTGATCGCGGTCATCATGATGGCCGGCGGCGTGCTGACTCTTGCCGACTCCGCCTTGGACGCGCAGCGCGGCTTTTACGTCGTCATCTCCGCCCTCGCCGTGCTCAGCGGACTGAGCTTCCCGCTCATCTGCAACGCGGCGCGCAAGAGATATTCGCCTAGCCTCGTGAGCATATTCATGTCCCTGCCCGTCATCATGTACTGCCTGTGGCTCATCGTGTGCTACCGCTCAAATTCGAATAACCCCAACGTCTGGCTCTACGCCATCGAGGTCATCGCCGTGAGCGCCGTCATTCTCGCGCTGCTCGTCTCCGCGGGCTACGCCTTCGGCAAGGCCGACCCGAGGCGCGCGTGTTTTCTCGTGTTTTTCGGCGCGTTCATGTGCATAACGACCCTGTCCGACAGCCGCTATATGGGGCTGGAGCTCATTATTCTCGGCACTGCGGGAATGCTGATGCTCGAGGGCTGGCTGATCGTACTCAACCGCCGCAGACTGCCTGCGGGCGAGGAGCCCGCCGCGTCTAAGGAGGAAGCGCCGCCCGAGCCTGCTGCGCAGCCCGAGCCGCGGGAGGACGAAACGGTCATCGAGGCGGGAGACGCGGAAACTGCGCCCGAGCCCACCATTCAGGCGCCCCCACAGAAAAAGAAGACCCGCCCGAGCAATGAGGACGTCGAGCGGATCATGCAGGAATATAAATGATAATTAAAAACCTCGGAGCTGTTCACTGAACAGCCCCGAGGTTTTTTGATGGCGCTGCTGTCTCAAGGCGTATCGCCCCCATGGCAGTGGGGGAGAGAGACCAGACACAGCAGGGCGCTGAGAGCGACGGCGAGGTAATACGGAAGCCGTGCGGAGCCTCCGGCAAACGCCGCGACTGCCGACAGCAGAAACGGGCTCACGAACTGCGCGAGATACAATGATGCCGAGAGCAGCGGCATGACGGTCGTTGCTGCTCGCCTGCCCTCGTTGGCGGAGGCGGTCGAGATGATATACGGTATGCCGACGCCGTTTGCAAAGCCGATGAGCGCCGAGCCCGCGAGCGTTCCCGCCATGCCGCCGGCAAACGCCAGCAGGCAGTAGCCCGCCAAAAACATCAGCGGCGCAACAAGCGCGGCACCGCGTCCGCTCACACGCTTGACCCATACAAACAGCAGCCCGCCCAGAAACGCGACGAGGTCAAGCCCCGCCATCACCGGTGCGCACAGCTTCATGGGAATGTCGCCCTCGGCGGCGGTGACGATGGCGAAATTCGCAGGGTAGATAAAAAACGCGCTCATGAGCAGAAACATCGCGGCGATATGCGTGAGGTTGCGCCGAAAAACGCCGCCGCGCGGTGCCTCGTCGGGCTGAGCCGCGCCGCCGATGCGGTCGTTCGGCATGAATATCATGCACAGCACGATGCTGATGAGCCCCATGAGGTACACCATGAAGCTCAGCCGCCAGCTTATGCCCGCAAGCAAGCCCGCGAGCAGCGTTGCGATCACGCCGCCGAGCTGATTTGCCGCCGACGCCAGACCCATCAGTCCCTCGCGCTTTTCGGGCGGGAAGTAGTAGGTCAGAAGCCCTGTCGAGAGCGGCATTATAATTCCGACGCCCACGCCGACGAGGGCGCGCATGAGCAGAACGAGGCCTATCGAGTCGAACAGCCCCGCGCAGCAGCCGCCCGCAGTGTACAGCACGAGCCCCGCCATGACGAGCGTTTTCGAGCCGAATTTTTCGGCAAGGCGGTTGAAGCACAGGTTCGTTATGACGATGAAAACGGCGGGCATGCTGACGATGAGCTGCACCGAGGTGCGGCTTGCGTCGGAGAAGTGAGCGCGGATGACCTCCAGCGCCGGCGCGACCGCCGCGCCCGCCATGACCGTCAGAAGCGACAGCGAGAGTATGCTCGCCGCCAGCGGTTTGAGCTTTGCTTGTTTCATTTTTGTTCCTCTTTTCTTGCAAATTTACGCAAATAAAAAAAGCGCAAGTCCGGTTTGGACTTACGCTTTTTTGCTACTCAACACTGTTATTATATCAAATTTTTTCTCAAAAGTCAAACTATTGCCATAGGGGCGATGCGCCTTGGGATTTTACCGATACGGTTTTTGCGTCAGCTCGGTTACGAAGCTGCCGACAAAACCGCCGCAGTCCGTCACCGTGTCGGCGCAGTTTATCTATCTCCATTGTCGGTAGCGCTCTGCCTCAACGGCAGTTGCCCTTGTGCAAAGGGAGGTGGGTCGGCGTAAGCCGAGCCGGTGGGATTGTTCTTTTAATAGCGCCTCAATATGGTGCGAATACATCTATTATGTCAGCCCGAAGCTGTTGTTCCGACAAAACCGTTGCTGCTTCGCTCTACGATAGTGCGCGGCAGATATTGTTTTCTCTGCACTTTCGATACCGTGCTGCCGCAAAATGCGTATCCGTAGGTGCGTCAATGCGCCTATGAAAAAACGATCCCTCAGTCACCTGCGGTGACAGCTCCCTTTACGCAAGGGAGCCAATGACGCACCCCGATAGTGCGCGGCAGATATGGTTTCGTCGACACTTTCGTAACCGAGCTGACGCACTGACCGTATCGGCACTATCTCAAGGCGCATTGCCGCTGCCGCCGGCAGATCGGCAGCGTTCGACGAGGATCTCCGCGAAACCCTCGCGCAGCTTGCACAGCTTATTGAACTGCTCGCACAGGTTATAATTCATTGCGCAGTTGAGCCAGTCGATTATCTGTCCGAAGCTCTCGCACTTATAAAAGCGAATGAGCGTATCGAGGCTGTCGGGGTCGGCGTTGGTGTCACCGAAAACGGTGCTGATGTATTTTTCCACAACGGCGCCGCAGACCTTCATGAGGTACAGCTCATATACGCTGCGGTTGGAGGAGTTATAAATATTCAGCACGCTCCGCTTGTGCGCAAGCGCGTACTCCACGGCCTTCTCGAGACAGGCCTCGAGCGAGCTGAAGTCGGAATACTGCGCGATTATATGGTCGGCGGCCTCAATGACTATCTCCTCGACGAGGCAGGGGATATCGTCATAGTGATAGTAGATCGTGTTGCGGTTGAAGCCGCAGCCCTCGGCGATGTCGCGCACGCTTATCTGGCTTATGGGCTTTTCGTTCAGGAGCTTCAGAAAGCTCTTTTTTATCGCCGCTTTGGTAAGGTCGCTTTTGGCTTTGTACGGCATGGCACGCACCTCCGAAATAATTTTTTGTTTTGATTATTATATCACACATTCCCCGCCGCGCAAGCATTTTCGCCGTCTTGCGGGGCACGGTAAAATTTGTTGACATCACAAAAGCCGAGGTATAAAATGGAGTTGTTAAAACCCTGACGATGATTTTAAAATTTGAAATATTCTAAAAGGAAGTGATCAGAACATGAAGCTCACACCCGAACAGCAGGCAATGCTCAACGGCGAAAAGGGAGAGGTCATGGCAAAGGTCGTCAAGACCCTCGTTATGTACGGCGACACATTCGGCGCCGAACGCATGGTGCCGATAAGCTCGAAATACGGCCACACCGTTATCAGCTTCGGTCTGAAGGTCATGAAGCCCGTCTACGATCTGTATCAGGAGATAATTGACGCGGGGCTCGTTTCCGGTCAGAAGTTCACCGCCGATCCCAAGCCGCTGGATAAGCACGTTCCCAGCAACCTCATCGAGGATCTTGTGTTCAAAAAATTCATGTACACCGAGCAGGATAAGTACGAGGAGCAGCTGCGCGAGCTCGGCATAACGAGCGACGATGACTACACCTGCACCTGCTATCTCGATCAGGTCGGCAACAAGCCCGCCGAGGGCGAGGTGCTCTCGTGGGCGGAGTCGTCGGCGGTCGTGTACGCAAACTCCGTGCTTGGCGCGAGGTGCAACCGCAACTCCGGCATGATCGAGCTCATGGGCTCGATAGCGGGCTTCGTGCCCGAATTCGGGCTGCTGCTCGACGAGAACCGCAAGGCGACCTGGGTGGTCGAGGTCAAATGCAGCAAAAAGCCCGAGGCGCAGCTTCTCGGCTCGGCCATCGGCATGAAGGTCATGGAGGAGGTGCCGTTCGTCAAGGGGCTGGATAAGTGGATAGGCACGACGCTCGACGACGAGGCGTGCACCTATCTCAAGGACTTCGGCGCCGCGACTGCGTCAAACGGCGCGGTCGGACTGTACCACATCGAAAATCTCACTCCCGAAGCGGTCGAGCAGGGCGAGAGCCTGATAGCCGAGGGCGCGCAGGTCTATGTCATAGACGACGCGGAGCTTGAGCGCGTCAAGGCGAGCTACCCCGTCATTTGGAAAAACCCCGACGCAGCGCCGGAGCTGTGCTTCGTGGGCTGCCCGCACATGACGCTCAGACAGCTCATCGACTGGACTCAGGCGGTCGGCGCCGAGCTCAAGAGCAACGGTCTTAAAAAGGTCACCGTGCCCACCGTGTTCACCGCGTCCACGCCCGTCATCAAGGAGTTTGAAAAGACGCCGTATTATAAGCAGCTCAAGCGTCAGGGTATCATTCTCAGCTACATCTGCCCGCTGATGTACATGAATAACCCCCTGTGCAAGAAGAAGGCGGTCATCACCTCCTCGAATAAGCTGCGCACCTACACGAGCGCGCGCTACTACACCGAGGCGGAGATACTGCACACCATCACAACGAAGAGGGAGGGCAAATAATGAAGACTTTCAAAGGAAGAGTAGTCGTCCCCGGCACCTGCACCGCCGAGGCGCTCGTGTCCCACGGTGGCTTCAACACGCTCGCCTCGTACCAGATGGGCATGATGTTCGGAGATAAGCAGATGAAATGCGGCGACCAGAACAATGCCGATATTTACAAAAAGCCCATGATCGGCAAGGCGCTGTGCCTGCCGATGACCATCGGCTCGACCACGGGCGGCATGGTGCTCTTCACCGTGTGCGCGATGGGAAAGCAGGCGTCGTGCATGCTGTTTTCCAAGCCCATCGACCCGCTCGCCGCGTCCGGCGCCATCCTCGGCGACGTTTGGACGGATGCGAAAATGCCCGTCGTTGACAGCCTCGGCGACGAGTTTTTGGAGTATGTCAAAACCGGCGCGAAGGTCACCGTCAAGTCCGACGGCGTCGTCGAGGTCGAGTAAACAGCCCCCTTAAAACACCGCACCCCGGAGAGTTCAAGACTCTCCGGGGTTTTTTGGTGGCGCATTGAGGCTGCTACGGATACATATATCTCTGGTAGCCCGGTGTCGAAAATACTGATTAAACCGAAAAACTCTCGCTACCCGTGAGTGCTGTCTTCGTCGGCAGTTCGTTACTGTGCTTGCGCAGAAAATTTTGCTCCAATGTCCGTGGCGCATTGCCTCCACGGCAGTGGCGGCAAGCGAGTGGCAGTTCGCCTCCGACATTGGCAATAGAAAATATTGCGCCGACACGGTGACGGACTGCCGACAAAAGCGTAACAGCGGGCGACCAATGGTCGCCCCTACATTCTCGTCGGAAGTGCAAGCTATGCCGTAGGGGCGAGCATTGCTCGCCCGCATGGTCAGTAGTTTTGGTTATTTGAAATGTATAAAAGACAAGGCAGCGATATTGCCAAGACATTGCCTTCCCCTTTTAGGGGAAGGTGGGTCGGAGCGCAGCGGAGAGCCGGATGAGGTGTTAATTATCCTAAGTAAAAGATTTTAAATCACCTCATCAGTCAGGCTGCGCCTGACAGCTTCCCCTCAAGGGGAAGCCCAGCCTCTCGCCGTGGCGGGCAATGCTCGCCCCCACGGCGTTGATTGCGCTTCCGACTTAGGCTGCACCAGCGCCTCCCTTGTGCAAAGGGAGGTGGCTTGAGCAAAGCGAAAGCCGGAGGGATTGTCTGTTCCGGTTTGCTGCGCAAAAACGATCCCTCAGTCAGCTATCGCTGACAGCTCCCTTTACGCAAGGGAGCCAATGACGCACTCCGATAGTGCGACAGCTTTACGGTTTTGTCGGCAGCTTCGATACCGAGTACCCGCAATAGATGTATAGGTGATATCCCAAGGCGAACTGCCCCTCGCGGCGAGCGAGCCGTGCCACTGCAATCACCGTATCCGTGACTGCCTCAAAGCGCCATTAAAAAAACCCGAAGCCGGCGACGGCAGTGGTGGGCAGGGAGAACACGACGGTGCCCGCCTCGGTGTCGGGGCCTGCCTTTTTGAGGATCGCACCCATTATCTCCGCCTTCTGTTCGGCGGCGGACACGATGAGCAGCACCTCTTTTTCCTTGGCGAGGGTTATGTTGTAAAACCGCGGGTCCTTTTCGCCTGTGCCCTTGGCGTGGATGGTCGTGCCGCCGCGGGCTCCCGCAGCGCGGGCCGCGTTCATGACCATGTCCGTGCAGCCCTCATTCGTGACCGCAACGATGAGCTCGTGCTCATAGCTGAGCTCGGGCGGCTGCTTTGCCGATTTATTGTCTGCGCCTAAATACGCCATTGCTTTTCCTCCTCCGATGCTTTTAAGCGGCACGGCGATGACTATCCCGTGCCCGGGCACGCCCAGATGCAGATACCGCCGCTGCGCCTGAATGAGCCGCTCGGTCTTATCCGCATCCGCGACCGTCATCACGATGCGTTTTTCGTTCGATTCGATGCCCAGCAGCTCCATCATGCTCTGCACCGCGGTGCCGTGACCGTGCGCGGACAGCGTGAGCGGCAGCTCAAGCTGCGCACATATCTGCGTGAGCAGCTCGTGGGCCTCGGGGTTTACTATTGAGATAACGTAGTTCATACGGGGCTCTCCTCCCACAGCTCGATTATATCGTAAGCGCCGTAGCTCGGCTCGGGCTCCGCCTCGCGCTTCGCCTTGCCCTCATACAGCACGCCCACGACCTGAATGGACAGCAGCGGCATCATTGCGACCATCGCCACGACGCCGAATGCGTCGGTCAGCACGTTGCCGCCGAGCGCGGTGCTCGCGCCCATCATGAACTGGAGCATGAAGGTCGCGGTCATGGGTCCGGACGCGACGCCGCCGGAGTCAAACGCGATGGCGGTGTAGATGTCCGGCACGAAAAACGACAGGCCGAGCGCGATGGTGTAGCCGGGGACGAGGAACCACAGAATGCTTATCCCCGTGAGCACGCGCAGCATCGCAAGTCCCATCGCAAGCGCTATTGCGATCGACAGGCTCAGCTTTATCGCCTTGCCCGGGATTGCGCCTGCGCTGACCTGCTCGATCTGCTTTTCCAGAACGCCGACCGCGGGCTCGGCGGAGATGATGAACCAGCCCAGCAGCATCGACAGCGGGATGAGAATAAACCGCGCCCCGCTCGAGGCGAGCTGCGCGCCCAGCTCCGCGCCGAGGGTCGAAAATCCGACGTTCACGCCCGTGAGAAACAGCACGAGCCCGACATAGGTGTACACGATGCCGATGAGGATCTTCGCAAGAGGTCTGCCGTGCAGGTGCAGCAGAAATATCTGAAACAGCACGAATATCGCAACGATGGGCAGGAGCGCTATCGCCATCTCCGCAAGGTACGCGGGGAGCGCCGATAAAAACGCCGAGCCTATCTCCGCCGTGTTTGCAAACGACGCGCCCGACAGTCCCGCGACCGCCTCGCTGTCGTTGTAGAAAAATCCGAGGATGAGCACCGAGATTATCGGCCCCACCGAGCACAGCGCGACCAGACCGAAGCTGTCCGCCTCGGCGGACTTGTCGCTTCGGATCATCGAAACGCCTAGACCCATCGCGAGGATGAACGGCACCGTCATCGGGCCCGTCGTGACGCCGCCGGAGTCAAACGCGATGCTCAGGAAGCTGCGCTCGGTAAATGCGGCGAGGAGAAAGATCACCGCATAGCAGGCGATGAGCAGCCTGCGCAGGCTCGCGCCGGTTATGATTCGCAGCATACACACGGTCATGAAAAAACCCACGCCCACGCCGACGGTTATGAGCAGGACGCTGTTTTTGATGTGCGGCACCGTCGCCGCGAGCACCTGGAGATCGGGCTCGGCGACCGTTATCGCAAAGCCGAGCAGGAAGCTCACGCCGAGGATGAGCGGGAGGTTTTTCGTCTTGGTCAGCGCCGTGCCGATCTTCGAGCCGATGGGCATCATTGCGACCTCCGCACCCAGCGAAAACAGACCCATGCCCACGATGATCATCACTGCGCCTATGAGAAAGCACAGCAGCAGATCCGCCTGCATCGGCATCACGAACAGGCACAGCACCAGCACGATCGCAACGATCGGCAGCACAGAGATCGCCGCCTCGCGCGTCTTTTCCGCCGTCGCGGTGTGCGCCTTCTCGAAATGCTGCTCAAACTGTTCCTTGTGTTCCTTCTTTTTGATTTCCCTTCACTCCTTTATTTTCACAGGCGCTTTAGCGCCGTACATATACGTATATTGCGTGGATACGGCTCGCTCGCCGCGAGGGGCGATTCGCCTTAATACTTCTACCAATACATTTTTTGCGCCGGCACGGTTACGAACGTGCTGGCAAAACCGTAAAGCTCTCGCTGCCCGTGAGTGCAAGCTTAGCTGGAAGTCCGTTACCGTGCCTGTGCAGTTAAATCTTGCTCCGATGTTCGTGACGCATTGGCTCAACGCCAGTTGCCCTTGCGTAAAGGGAGCTGTCGCCGAAGGTGACTGAGGGATCGTTTTTTCGCATCAAACCGGAGCAGACAATCCCTCCGGCTTTCGCTTTGCTCAAGCCACCTCCCTTTGCACAAGGGAGGCATTGGTGCAATCTTAGTCGGCAGTCTGTTACCGTGACATCGCAGCTTAATCCACTGCCATTATCGGTAGCGCTCTGCCCCTCGCGGCGAGCGAGTCGGAAATACCGGTTATTTGAAATGCCGAAAAGACAAGGCAGCGCAATTGCCAAGGCACTGCCTTCCCCTTGAGGGGAAGGTGGGTCGGAGCGCAGCGGAGAGCCGGATGAGGTGTTTATATTTCTTACAAAAAGGCCCTAAATCACCTCATCAGTCACCTTCGGTGACAGCTTCCCCTCAAGGGGAAGCCAATCGCGCTACGGACAATGGCGGTAAATTAAGCTGCACAGGCACGGTAACGGACTTCCGGCTAAGCTTGCACTCACGGGCAGCGAGAGCTTTACGGTTTTGCCAGCACGTTCGTAACCGAGCCACCGCAATAAATGTGTTGGTAAAATCTCAAGGCGAATCGTCCCTATGGCGAATAGCGTCAAGGAGCTTTTGCTGGAGGCGGACATATTCACGCGCCTCGTCCTCGCCCAGAGCGCCGAGCGCCGCGGTGATGCGGCCGAGCGCCTCCCTGCGCCGCTCGCTTATCATCGCCCGCCCCTCCTCGGTCAGCGAAACGATGACCCTGCGCTCGTCGCTGCGGTCGGTGCTGCGCTTGATCCAGCCCTTCTTTTCAAGGTGCTTGAGCATCGCCGCAATGCGCGCGGACGTCACGCCCATGTGCTCCTTCAGCTCCGACGGACAGCTCTTTTCGCCCTTCGCCAGCAGAAAGCTCAGCGCGTAATACTCGCCCTCGCACGCTTCGGCAAGCGCCTCGCCTGCCGGCAGATGGCTCAGCTGCGCCCGTATATCAAGCATTTTTTCGGCAAGCTGCGAATAGTCCATTGTGCCCTCCCCGGCATTTACCTAACAGTGTTAGCTAAATGATAACACAGCCTCGGCGCGAGCGCAAGCGGATAAGGGAATAATATACAGAATGTTCAAAAATCCTAACGTTTTCTTAAGCCCGACTCCCGCTGAAAGTGTAAAAAGATTTGACTTTGCATGGGCGGTGTTCTATATTATATAATGATAAAGAATGTGAATTTCACGTAAAAACTATCAAAAATTCAACTGGAGGACAAGACAATGGCTTTAACTGCCGAGCGTTACGCCGAGCTCACCGAGCTTTGCAGACGCTTTAGAATCGACGTTCTGACCGCGATACACAAGGCGCAGTCCGGTCACCCCGGCGGCTCGCTTTCGTGCTGCGAGATACTGACCTATCTCTATCAGGAGCATATGAAGCTCGACGCCGCGCACCCCGACGATCCCGACCGCGACAGGCTCGTGCTCTCCAAGGGCCACGCCGCTCCTATGCTCTACCGCAACCTTGCCGAGAAGGGCTTCTTCCCCGTCTCCGAGATGGACACCCTGCGCCGCATGGGCGGTCTGGCAGGCCACCCGAGTATGCATGTCCCCGGCGTTGAGATGCCCGGCGGCCCGCTCGGACAGGGCTTCCCCGCCGCACAGGGCATGGCGATGGCGCTCAAGCTCAACGGCTCTCCCGCGAAGGTCTATGCCGTTTTGGGCGACGGCGAGCTGGACGAGGGCGTCATCTGGGAGACCGCGATGTCCGCTCCGAAGTTTAAGCTGGATAATCTCATCGCAATAGTTGACTATAACAAGGTGCAGCTTGACGGCACGACCGACGAGGTCATGCCCCTTGGCGACCTTGCCGCGAAGTGGGAGGCGTTCGGCTGGACCGTTCTCGAATGCGACGGCCACGACCTTGAGGCGCTCGACTTCTGCATCAGCGTTGCCGACGGAGCCGTCGGCGCGCCCACCGTTATCATCGCAAACACCGTCAAGGGCAAGGGCGTTTCCTTCATGGAGGGCCAGAGCTCGTGGCACGGCAAGGCGATAGACGATGACAGCTTCGCAAAGGCGATGGAGGAACTTGGAGGTGCGGTCAATGCCTAAGCAGATCAGAGAAGTTTACGGCTCGGCTCTGGCGGAGCTGGGCGATACCAACGAAAACATCGTCGTGCTCGACGCGGACCTTTCCGGCTCGACCAAGAGCGCGATGTTCAAAAAGGCTCATCCCGAGCGCTTTTTCAACATGGGCATAGCCGAGCAGAACATGGTCGCGACCGCGGCCGGCATGGCTGCCTGCGGCAAGATCCCCTTCGTGAACACCTTCACGGTTTTCCTCACGACGCTGGGGCTGCTGTCGGCGCGCGATCAGATATGCTATGCAAACCTCAACGTCAAATTCGGCGGCGCTTACTGCGGAATGTCCGACGCACTTGACGGCGCGAGTCATCATGCGACCGAGGACATCGCCTTCATGCGCGCCCTGCCGAACATGAAGGTCATCGCTCCTGCCGACGAGGCATCGGCACGCTGGGCGACCGGGTACGCTGCCGAGACCTACGGCCCGATGTACCTGCGCCTGAGCCGCGAGACCTACCCCGACCTGTACCCTGCCGACCACAAGTTCGAGATGGGCAAGGGCGAGATCGTCCGCGAGGGCAGCGACGTCACCGTTATCGCCTGCGGCATCATGGTGCACAAGGCGATAGAGGCAGCGGAGGCCCTTGAGGCAAAGGGCGTTTCCGTTCGCGTCGTCGATATGTATTCCATTAAGCCCATCGACAAGGAGCTTATCAAAAGGTGCGCCGAGGAGACCGGTGCGATCGTCTGCGCGGAGGAGCACAACATCCACGGCGGTCTTGGCGCTGCGGTGGCGGAGGTGCTTGCGTATTACGGCTGCGGCGCTCCGACGGAGTTCGTCGGCATCCGTGACGTGTTCACGGAGTCCGCGCCCTATAAGGAGCTTCTGAAGAAATACGGCGTGGACGCGGACGGCGTCATTGCCGGCATTGAGCGCGTGCTCGACAGAAAGTAAAAAAACGGCGCCTATTGGCGCAAGAGTGACAGATAAAGAGGATCCTGTATGAAAAGCTATTTTGCTCCGGGCAGAACGGAGCTTGCCGGCAACCACACCGACCATCAAAAGGGCCGGGTGCTTGCCTCGGCGGTCGATAAGGGAATTCACGCCTTCGCGGAGCCTAATTTCGACAACGTCGTGCGCATAAAATCTCTCGGCTTCCCCGACATGGAGATAAACCTGCTCGACCTTGACGTGCATCCGGAGGAGTTCGGCTCGTCCTCGGCGCTCGTGCGCGGCACGGCAGCGGCGATGTATGACGTCGGCGCGCGCTTCGGCGGCTTTGACGCGACGCTTGAAAGCGAGCTGCCCACGGGCAGCGGCCTGAGCTCGTCCGCGGCGTTTTCCGTGCTCATGTGCCGCATATTCAACGATATGTACAATAACGGCGAGCTTGAGCCGATGGGCATCGCGCGCATGGCGCAGCAGGCGGAAAACCTCCACTTCGGCAAGCCCTGCGGAATGATGGACCAGCTTGCCTGCGCGCTGGGCAAGGCGGTGTATATAGACTTCCTGACCGGCGAGGTGAGCCCCATAAACGCGGACTTTTCGCGCATGGGACTGACGTTGTGTTTGACCGACACCGGCGGCAGCCACGCGGGTCTTGACACGAGCTATGCCCGTATTCCCGCGGATATGCGCCTTATTGCGAGCTTCTTCGGCAAGGAGCTGCTGGGCGAGGTCGATCCGGCGGAGTTTTACGCCAAGGATTGGGACATCTCCGACCGCCCCGTGCGAAGGGCGAAGCACTTCTTCGAGGAAAACGCGAGAGTTCCGAAAATGCGCGATGCGCTCGAGCGCGGCGACGCGGCGGAGTATATGCGCCTCATGAACGAATCCGGCCGCTCGTCCGAGACGCTTCTGACGAATATCGTCACGAGCGTTTCAAACGACCGCAAGCTCGAGTCGGGGCTCATTCTCAGCCGCAAGCTGCTTGAGGGCGTCGGCGCGTGGCGAGTCCACGGCGGCGGCTTTGCCGGCTGCGTGCAGGCGCTCATGCCCGCGGAGTATTTTCCGAGGTACAAGGCGGAAATGGAGGAGCACTTCGGCGCCGGCTCCTGCCGCGAGCTGAAGCTCGGGTGAACGTATGGAATTTTTGGATAAGCTGCATGAGCTGAAGCTTGGCGACGTGTCGCTCGGCTCCGTGTTTTCGGCGCTGCTTGTATATCTCGTCTGCTACGTCGCGATCAAAATACTGTGCAAGGCGTTTGACAAGCTCCTCAATGCGAGCAAGCATCTTGACGCAAGCCTCAAGTCCTTTTTCCGCAGTGCGATAAAGGCGCTTTTGTGGTCTGTCGCGGTCATCATCATAGCGGGCACGCTCGGCATTCCGGTGACGAGCCTCGTTGCGATGCTCTCCGTCGTCGGCGTTGCGCTCTCGCTCTCGCTTCAGGGACTTTTGTCGAACCTGTTTTCGGGCATTACGCTGCTGACGACGCACCCGTTCAAGGTCGGAGACTATGTCGAAATAGGCAGCAACGGCGGCACGGTATCGAGCATCGGTCTTTTCTACACGGGGCTCAACACTGCGGATAACCGCGTCGTGTACGTCCCCAACGGCACCGTCACGACCGGACAGATAGTCAACTTCACCGCGCAGGACACACGCAGAGTCGTCGTGTCCGTCACGGCGTCGTATGACTGCCCGACGCAGTCCGTGCGTGAGGCAGCCCTTGCCGCCGCCGCCATGGACGACCGTGTGCTTCCCAATCCCGCGCCCTTTGCCGCCATAGTAAACTACGGCAGCAGCTCCATCGAATACACCGTGCGTGTCTGGTGCAGGACCGCCGACTACTGGGACGTGTACTACGCGCTGCTGGAAAATCTGCGCACCTGCTTTGATGAGCACGGCGTCGAGATGTGCTATGACCATCTGAACGTCCACCTCGTGAGCGATAAAGCTGTGCAGGAAAAAGACGGAAATTAAACCAAACAGACCCGCTGCCCGGTAAAATCGGACGGCGGGCCTTTTCATGTTTTCATTGCCGCAGCGCCGACAAAAAATTGACAAGGGAATGAAAATATATTAAAATTGCAGGTATGAGAGATGAAAGGGGCGATATTGATGCTTCAGGACAGCTTTTTGGAGGTTTACGACAAGTTCAAGCTGGAATTTTTTCGCAGGATATTCGAGCAGGTGCGCGAGCGTGAGGGCTCACTGACGGCGATGGAGGCATTTTCGATAGAGATAATCCACGCGCTCAACGAGCCGACTGTCGGGCGCTTTGCCGAGTTTCTCAACATTTCGCAGTCAAACGCGACCTACAAGGTCAACAGTCTTATTAAAAAGGGCTATCTCAAAAAGCAGAATTCCGACACCGACCGGCGCGAGTATCACCTCGTGCTCTCGGAGAAGTATTATAACTACACCGACATCATGCGCAGCTACGTCACGACCGTGCTCGGACGCATCGAGGAGAATTTCTCGCCCGACGAGGTGAAGCTTTTTTCCGATATGCTCGAGCGCATCTCGGCGGAAATGATGCCCGAGGCGGGAAAATTGACATGAAAAAACCACGCTGAAAAGCGTGGTTTTTTATGTTTATGATGGCGCTTAGATTTGTGCCGCTGCGTCGGAGCTTTTCTTCTTGCCCGAGCGCAGGACGAGCTCGACGCCGAAGCCGAGCAGACCGCACACGACGGCGGGGAGGATCCAGTAAAGTCCCATGTCGTACAGCGGGAGAGACTGTATCGCGGCGACCTTGAGAGTGCTGAGAATGCTTACACTCAGCGCGCCGAGAGCCGCACCGCGGCTGACACAGTTGCCGACCTTGGGCATGATGAGCGAGATAAAAATAACAACGAGCGCGGGCGGGTAGACGATGTCGAGCACGGGACCCGCGATGGCGACGATGCGGTCAAGGCCGAGGTTCGAGGCAAGTGCGCTGAACACGCAGATGACGATGACAAACGCCTTGTAGGGCACCTTGTCATTGCAAAGCTCGGTGAAGTATGCCGCCGCCGAGCTCGTCAGTCCGATGGCGGTGGTGATGCAGGCAAGACCGACGACGACGCCGAAGATTATCATGCCCGCCTTGCCGAGCAGCGCCTCGACGATAGCCATGACGAGCTCTGCGCGTCCGACCGAAAGACCGTACTGCGCGGAGACGGTCGCGCCGAGGTAGCACAGACCCATGTACACGCAAAGCAGCAGCACGCCCGCGAGGATGGCTGCGCCCGAAACCATTTTAAACTGCTTTTTCGGCTCGGTGTAGCCCTTATTTACGACCGATTGCAGGACGATTATGCCGAACGGCAGCGCGGCGAGCGCGTCCATGGTCTGATAGCCGGCCTTGATGCCGCCGAGCACGACGTTGTCCGCGTTCGGCGCGGGAGCGATCTCGCCGAGCGGGGTGATGATGCCCTTGACGATGATGACCGCAAGACCGATGAGCAGCAGCGGAGTCAGCACGGAGCCGATAATATCCACGACCTTGGACTGGCGGATGCACAGGAAAAGGATCAGGGCGAAGAATACGATGGAAAACGCGACGGAGGATACGCCGCTGATGTTGGGCACGATGGCCATTTCAAAGGTGGTGGCTGCGGTGCGGGGGATAGCGACCATGGGGCCGATGCAGAGGATGAGCGCGCTCATGAGCACCGCCGCGGGCACCTTGCCCAGACGCGCGGTGACCGCCTCGCTGCTGCCGACACGCAGCAGAGCGAAAACGGCAAGCATCGCAAGACCGATGTCGGCGAGGAAATACGCCGTGAAGCCGCTGAGCCAGTCGGGGCCTGCCTCAACTCCGAGGTAGGGCGGGAAGATCACGTTGCCTGCTCCGAAAAACATCGCAAACAACGCAAATCCGATTACGATAACGTCACGGACGCTATGAGATTTTTGCAGATTCATTTGCTTTCGTCACTCTTCTTTCGTTTGATTGGGGGATGCTTCTTTCACTCTTTTTTTGCCGGCGCCGTCTCTCAAAACGCCGTGCAATGAAATTTATACATAAAGCATATCATTTTTTTAATATCAGGGGAATTCAAAATTGTTAAAAACCATATTAAACTTTTTAATACTAAGCAGAAAGAAAATTCATCAGAAAAGATTGTTAATAATTATGCAGGGCGGTTGAAAAGCGCCGCAAAGCGTGGTATATTTGCTTGAATATATTTTAAAAGCATCTTAAAAATATAAAAAACGGTTTGAAAGGCGGATAATATAGATGGATGACGGTAGACTCAGAGCGATTTTAACGGCGGTCGAGCGCGGCAGCTTCAGCAAGGCGGCGTCGGAGCTGGGATATACGCAGTCTGCTATGACACACCTTGTGAATAACGTCGAGGCGGAGCTCGGCTGCACGCTTCTCAAGCGCGGAAGCCACGGCGTGAGCCTGTCCGAGGAGGGGCAGCGGCTCCTGCCCTACATTAAAAATATGCTCAGCGCCTGTGATGCGCTGCGTCAGGAGGCGGCGTCGCTCGGCGAGGACCATCGCAGCCAGCTCAGCATCGGCTGCTTTGCGAGCATAGCGCGCTCGTACCTGCCGAAAATTCTTCAGGAATTCGGCGAGCAGTATCCGGAGATCAACATCGACGTGCTCGTTGCGGGCTATGAGCTGCCGACGCTGCTGGAAAAGGGCGAGGTGCAGCTTGCGCTCGTCGATGAAAAGCGCGCGCGCGGCTTTGACTGGACGCCTATCCTGCACGCGCCTCTCGTTGCGGTCGTGCCGCTTGATTTTAAGTGGGCGTCGGACACGATATCGCTCGAGCGCCTTCTCAAGGAGCCCTTCCTCACCTGCCAGGAGCAGTATGTCGAGTCGCTCCTGCCGGAGGACACCAAGTGCATAAGCGTCACCGCAACGGACGACTCGGCGATCCTGTCGATGGTCGCGGCGGGGCTGGGCGTGTCGGTCATATCCTCGCTGTCGCTGTCGGGCTTCGAGGACAAGGTGCGCACGATAAAGCTCGATAAGCCCCTTGTCGTGCCGATGGGCGCGGCGGTGAAGTCCCTGCCTGCAGCAAGCAGCGCGGTGAGGAAATTCATAAAATTCCTCGCGGGCAAGTTCCCCGACGCGGGAGGAATGAGCAATGACCTTTGAGCGCGTTACCGACCCCAAGCACGCGATGCTGCCCGCAGCGGCGGCATTGTACGAAATAAGCTTCCCGCGCCATGAGCAGAGGCTTCCCGCCTCGCAGGAGCGCATATTTTCAGACCCCGAATATAAATTCCTGCTCATTCGTGACGGCGGGGAATTTGCGGGGCTGCTGCTGTGCTGGGAAAACGACGACTTTGTTTATGTCGAGCATTTTTGCATCCTGCCCGAGCTGCGCGGCCGCGGTCTGGGCGAAAGGGCGCTGGCCGAGCTTTGCGCGCAGGGCAAGAGCGTCATTCTCGAAATTGACCCGCCCGTCGATGACATTTCGCGGCGGCGCAGGGGCTTTTACGAGCGCTGCGGCTTTGTCGAAAACGGCTTTGACTACGTCCACCTGCCCTACCGCCCCGATACGCCGGGGCACAGGCTCGTCGTTATGTCGTATCCGGAAAAAATCAGCCGCGGACGCTTTGACGAATTCTGTGCGTATTTGCGCCGCCGCGTTATGAAAAATACATTTTAAGAACAACGACACCGTTGCCTTTGGTAACGGTATCTTTTTTATATCCCGTGGCGCGGTGTGCTTGAAGTTTGAGGCAAAGGGTGATAGAATAAAACATCTGATAAATGCATGGAGGCGCAAGGGTGGACAGACTTTCGAGGATACGGGAGCGGCTCGCGCAGGCGGGGCTTGACGCGGCGCTCATAACGGACGAAAAAAACCAGCGCTACGCGACGGGCTTCGCGTTTACCGACGGCGCGGTGGTCGTGACGCGGGAAAGAGCGTTTTTAATTACCGACTCGCGCTATACCGAGGCCGCGCAGAAAACAGTCGCGGAGGATATTACCGTCCTGCGCTTCGGAGCGGGAAAAACGCTTGCCGGACTGGTTCGGGAGGTGCTTTCCGAGTGCGCGGTTCAAAGACTCGGTGCGGAGGAGGGGAGCCTGCCCCACGGCGCGTATCTTGCGTGGGAGGAGAGCCTCGGAATGAGCCTTCTGCCCTGCCAGAGCGTGTTTAACGAGCTGCGCGCGGCAAAGGACGAGGACGAGCTTGCGAGTATGCGCCTTGCGCAGTCGATCGCAGAGAGCGCTCTTGAGGACGTGCTCGGCATCATCCGCCCGGGCGTAACGGAGCGCGACATTGCCGCCGAGATAACCTATCGGCTCTTAAAGCACGGCGGCGAGGGCAACAGCTTTGACCCCATCGCGGTCACGGGCGCAAATTCGAGTATGCCCCACGGTGTGCCGTCGGACGCGGTTGTCAAGGCGGGCGACTTCGTGACGATGGACTTCGGCTGCATTAAAAACGGCTACTGCTCGGACATGACGCGAACGGTCGCGGTGGGCTATGCAAGCGATGAGATGAGGAAGGTTTACGACACCGTTCTTCGCGCTCAGCTTGCCGGCATAGAAAAGGCGGCCGCGGGCGTCACGGGCGCGGAGATAGACAAGGCCGGACGCGACGTTATTGCCGCGGCGGGCTACGGCGAATACTTCGGCCACGGCTTCGGCCACTCGCTCGGGCTCAATATCCACGAGCAGCCCTCGGCGTCGCCTGCGTGCAAAACTCCGATGCCCTGCGGCGCGGTCATTTCCGCCGAGCCGGGCATATATCTCCCCGGCAAATTCGGCGTGAGGATCGAGGACGTGCTCGTTATCCGCGAGGGCGGCTGCGAGGTGATCACCAAGGCTCCCAAGGAGCTTTTAGTCATATAAAAAAGGAGAGAGAACAATGGCGAAGAAAAACAGGGAAGACAAATTCAAGATCACATTCGTGCCTTTTTTGTGGATAGGCTTTGTGATAGTGTGCGCAACGGCGCTGCTGCAAATATTCATCCCGACCTTCCCGACGGGACTCAAAAACATACTGTATCTGTTCGGCGTGCTGTGCATGGTGCTGTATATGTTCCAGGGCGCGTATGAAAAACGCACCGGAAAGCGGGAAAATGACGCTCCCGAGAGCAAAAACAGAGGCAAAAAGAGAAAATAATCTTGCAATATGGCGCTATTTAATGTAAACTATTAAAGCTAAACTGATGTAAGTTGTAAATGTATATTTAAATCACATAGGAGGATAACCTATTATGCCTATTTTAGCAGGTGATTTCAGAAACGGCGTTACCTTTGAGATGGACGGCCAGGTCATGCAGGTCGTTGAGTTCCAGCACGTCAAGCCCGGCAAGGGCGCGGCATTCGTGCGCACCAAGATGAAGAACGTTATCACCGGTGCAGTGACCGAGACTTCCTTTAACCCCACCGCAAAGTTCGAGAACGCGACCGTAGAGCGCAGAACCATGGAGTACAGCTACAATGACAGCGGCCTGTACTACTTCATGGATCCCGAGACCTATGAGCTTGAGCCCGTTGACGAGGCAAGCCTCGGCGACAGCTTCAGATTTGTAAAAGAGAACATGGAGTGCACCGTTTACTCCTACAAGGGCAAGGTATATAACGTCGAGCCTCCCTTCTTCGTTGACCTTGAGGTCACCGAGACCGACCCCGGCTTTGCAGGCAACACCGCGACCAACGCGACCAAGCCCGCAACTCTCGAGACCGGCGCAGAGGTCAAGGTTCCCCTGTTCATTGAGCCCGGCGAGAAGATCCAGATCGACACCCGCACCGGCGAGTACCTCGGCCGCGCGAAGTAAGAAGCTTGCACTCTCACTGTGAGTGCTGCTGCGGTTTGGTCGGCATAACAGTTACCGGGCGACCGTAATAAACGTATAGGTACGGCGCAAAGGCGCCATCAAAAAAGGAGGGACATAATAATGACAGCAAGTGAAAAGGTAGCATATCTCAAGGGTCTGGCAGAGGGTCTCGGCATAAAGGACAGCACCAATGAGGGCAAGCTCACGCTCGCCATTATTGACGTTCTCGAATCCATGGCCGACGATATCGAGGCTGTTGAGGCTCACGCTGCGGATCTTTCCGACAGCATTAACGACATCAGCGAGGACATGGAGTACCTTGAGGATATGTGCATCGGCGACCTTGACGAGGACGACGATGACGATTACGACGACGATGACGAGGGCTGCTCCGGCTGCTCGGGCTGCTGCGGCGGCGATGACGAGCAGGAGTACGAGGTCACCTGCCCCAAGTGCGGCGAGACCATCACCGTCTACGAGGAGGACATCGAATTCGGCTCGATCCGCTGCCCCAAGTGCGATTCCGAGCTTGAGTTTGAGACCGACGACGAGTCGGACGAGTAATTAAACATTAAAAAAGACTTGTTATCTCTTGCGGATAACAAGTCTTTTTTTGCGCGGCGAAAAACACGCCGCATTTTTCGTGAAAAAATTTCACAAGAAATCTCGCTGTGCTTTGACTTACTCCTTGGCTTTGCCGAGCACGTAGGATTCGATGGTGCCGTGCGCGGTGAGCTCGCCGTCATCGTCGTAAACGTCGGTCTGCACGACGATGATGCTGCGCCCGGCTTTGATTATCTTGCCCACGCAGCGCATTTTTTTGCCCTTGGTCGGGCGCAGATACTGAATGTTTGCGCTGAGCGTGACGGAATTGCTGCCGCGCAGCAGGATAAGTGCGCCTGCGGAAACGTCGCACACGGAGAATACGCAGCCGCCGTGCGCCATGCCGAGCGGGTTTTGCGTTTCGGGAGTCAGCTCGCACTCGACGATGCAGAAATCGTCGCCGAAGTCGGTGACGTATATGCCGTTGTGCATATTGAATGCGCAGCGGGTGTTTACCATTTTGAGTTTTTCCTGTTTGGTCATATTGTTTCCTCCGAAAATATGACCGAATTATATATCATATTTTCGCTATAGTCAAAATAATTTTTTCGCCGTCGAGCCGGGCGCAGACGCTGTCGCCGCGTCCCAGACTTTCGGAGAGCATGAGCTCGGCGGCCTTGTCCTCGATGAGACTTCGTATTGCCCGACGCAGCGGTCGTGCGCCGTATTTCTCGTCATAGCCGCGCTGTGCGAGGAAATCGACTACCTGCTCGGGCACGGTGAGAGTCATGCCCAGCGCCTCAAAGCGCTGCGCGACCGTCATGAGCATACGCTCGGTGATGCTGCGAATTTCGGGACGGGTAAGGCGGTGGAAAACTATCGTTTCGTCGATGCGGTTTAGAAATTCGGGGCGGAAGGTGCGCCGAAGCTCCTCGTTCACACATTCTTGCAGCGCCGCGTCCGCATCGCTCTCGCCGGCGGCAAAGCCCAGCCGGGGGCGGCTGTCGCTTATCGCCTGCGCGCCCACGTTCGAGGTCATGACGATGACGGCGTTTTTGAAGCTGACCACCCGTCCGGCGGAGTCGGTGAGCCTGCCGTCGTCCATGATTTGAAGCAGTATGCCCCACACGTCCTCGTGAGCCTTTTCGATCTCGTCAAACAGCACGACCGACCACGGCCTGCGCCGCAGCTTCTCGGTGAGCTGCCCGCCGTCCTCGTAGCCGACGTAGCCCGGCGGCGAGCCGATGAGCTTGCTCACGGCGTGCTTTTCCATGTATTCGGACATATCCAGCCTTATCATCGCGCCGCTGTCGCCGTAGACGGCCTCGGCAAGCGCGCGGCAAAGCTCCGTTTTGCCGACTCCGGTGGGGCCGAGAAAGAGAAAGCTGCCGATGGGCCTTTCGGGATCCGAAAGACCCACTCTGCCGCGCCTTATCGCGCGCGATACCGCTGCGACCGCCTCGGACTGACCGATGACGCGGCGGTGGAGAATGCTCTCCATGCCGCGAAGGCGCTTTGCCTCGTCCTCACCGAGGTTAGACACGGGTATGCCCGTCCACGCGGAAACGACCTCGGCAATGTCCTCCGCCGTTACGAGCGACCCGCCCGATACCCGTATCCTCGCGGCGGCCTCGTCGGTCAGATCTATCGCCTTGTCGGGCAGAAAGCGCTCGGCGATATAGCGCGAGGACAGCTCCACCGCGGCGGTGACGGCGGCGTCGGAAATTTTAACGCCGTGGTGCTTTTCAAGCCCCTTACGAACGCCCGAAAGCATCGTGATGCTCTCCTCGCGCGTGGGCTCGGCTATGCTCACGGGCTGAAATCTGCGCTCGAGCGCCGCGTCCTTTTCAATGTGGCGGCGGTATTCCTCGGGCGTCGTTGCGCCTATTATCTGAACCTCGCCGCGGCCGAGCGCGGGCTTCAAAATGTTCGCCGCGTCAATTGCGCCCTCGGCGCTGCCCGCGCCTATTATCGTGTGAATTTCATCGACGAATAAGATAACGTCGCCTGCTTTTTTGACGTCCTTGAGCACCGCCTTGACGCGCTCCTCGAAGTCGCCGCGGTACTTCGTTCCGGCAAGCAGCGCGGGCAGGTCGAGCGACACGAGACGCTTTGCCGCGATGCTCTCCGGCGCGGAGCCCGAAGCGATGTAGAGCGCGATGCCCTCCGCAACGGCGGTTTTGCCCACGCCCGGCTCGCCGATGAGCACGGGGTTATTCTTGCTGCGGCGCGACAAGATCTGCACGCTGCGGCGAATTTCCTCGCTGCGCCCGATAACGGGGTCAATGCCGCCGGAGGCCGCAAGCTGCGTGAGGTCGCGGCTGTACTGGTCGAGAATGCGCGTTTCACCGTGCTTAACGGCCGCGCGCTGCTGAGTCTGCGGCCGCGGCTTGAACGAGCCCGCGCCGAAAACCGCGATGATGTCGGTGTAAACGTCGTTCGGCTCAAGCCCGAGCGCGCGCAGAGCCCTCACACCGCCGCAGTCGGGCTGGCGCAGTATGCCGAGCAGCAGGTGCTCGGTGCCGATGTAGCTGTGACCCATCGCAGCCGCGTCCGCCGACGCCTTTTCTACCGCCTGCCATGCGTGCTTCGTCAGCCCCTGCGTCGGAATGCCCGGCGTGCCCGAGCCCGCGTCGCGGCTCACCGCGTCCCGAAGCGCGTGCTCCGCCAGACCGCGGTCGCGCAGTATCCTCGCGCCGAGCCCCGCGCCCTCGCGCACGATGCCCAAAACGAGATGCTCCGTGCCGACGTAGCTGTGGCCGAGCGAAAATGCGGCAAGCCTTGCCTGCTCTATTGCGCCCTCTGCCTTTTCGGTGAATTTTTCGTTGTTTTTCATGCCGTCTCCCCCTTGCTGCAATGATATAGTATAAGCGGCGCCGATATTGTCAGCTTTAAGGATTATAGCCGCATCGGGAAAGAAATAGTTATAAAGATGAATTTAACATTTGCATTTTTAAAATTATGTGTTACAATGCAGTTGCGAGATATGGACTCCGCCGAGCGGCGGGGTCTGTTGAGTAAATCACATAGGAGGTTACATCATGGCTTTTGTTATCACCGACGAGTGCCTGTCCTGCGGTGCTTGCGCAGCACAGTGCCCCGCTGAAGCTATCTCTATGGGCGAGCTCCACTACGAGATCGACGCCGACAAGTGCCTGGAGTGCGGTGCTTGCGCAGCACAGTGCCCCGCAGAGGCTATTACTGCCGACTGATTTTTGATCGGGACGCGAAAAAACGCGGTGTGAGAAATCACACCGCGTTTTTTTACTCAAAAAGCTCGGCTTTTTTTGGAAAAAACATTCCTCATTATTAAAACAGCCCGCACCGTATGGCGCGGGCTGCTGCTGTTAAGCCGATCAGGGATAGGTGCTGTAAATGTTGCTCATGATGTCGAGATAAAGATTGCGCGTTTTGGAGATGCTGCCGTTAAACATACCGCCGATGAACTGAAGATGGTCAAGCGTCTGCACGGGCATGACGTACCAGATGCCGGTGCTGAAGCTCGTATCGTTGTAGGGATTGAAGTTTTTCCATGCGCGGCAGCTGCCGTCGCTGTGGGTGGGGTAGAGTGCGGAGACGGTGTTGACCATGCCGTCATTGGGCAGCCAGAATCTGTCGATATAAAATCCGTCCGCAGTGGTCGTGTTGCAGTATCTGCCCATTTTGGCGGCGCCCGGGTGGAACGCCCCCCACATGAGCGGCGACGGCGCAAAGGTGCCCGTGCCCGCCCTTGCGATGGTTCTGTTTCCCGCGTAGGAGAAGTAATATACGTTCTCCTCAATGTCGATGCTGTCGTTTATTTCAAGCGCGCGGTCGATCGTCAGGTCGCGGAAGGCGTTATCGTTGTGCGAGAGGAAGTCGGATCTGAGGACGCGGTCGAGCGCCTGAGAGAAGGTCTCGTTGTCGTCGCGGCGGATACCGAACTGGTCAAGCTGGAAGTCGTACACGCCCTTGAGCGAGGACAGACCCAGCGCTTTGGAGATGGAGGTCGCAAGCTCGGACGCAAACTGCGTAAAGTCCCCGCAGACCTCGATGAAGGTCGTGCCGTTGTGCGGAGCGGCGAGCGCGGTCAGGGAGTGCACCCAGTCACCCTTGCCGCCGAGGAAAAACGGGCTCGGCTCGACGCCGGCGGCGCGGGCTGCTTCGACCTCCTCGGGGCAGCCGTTGGCGAGGATCTCAAGGAACAGGCGCGTGGTCGCGCCGCCGAAGCTGTGACCGACGAGGTTCACTGCGCGGCTCGTACCCCAGCCCTCAAAGAGAGGCTTCTCGTAGTCGATACCGAAGCGGTCGTGGCCGTAATCCTGCGAGTGCTTGACGCCGTAGTCCGTGCGTTCGCCCACGAGCTGTGCATAAAGCTCGCACGCGCGGTCCCATGCGCTCGAGATCGGGCCGACGGAGGCAGCGTAGGTCTCGTAGCCCTTCGCGGCGAGGTAGTCCGTCAGGCTGCCGGTGGTCATGCCCCAGTAGGGCACGATGGCGTTAACTTTGTCGCGCCCGCCCCAGCCCATCAGACCGTGAACGAATACGACGGGGTCTTTTGCTTCGGGGGTATCGCTTTCCGCGGCGGCGGGGATGACGCACAGGCTCAGCGCGAGCACGAGCGCCAACAGCAGGCATAGGATTCGTCGTGTTTTCTTCATGTTTTACCTCCTTGGCTTTTGCCGAAAATTTGTTTGCCGTTTTCACAGCCTCTTCCTTTTCGCAAACCAATATTTGGTCTACCACTATACTATACCTGCTCTGAATGTCGAATACATGACGATTTTGTAAACGAGTGTACGAGATAACGCAAACAGACGAAAGAATGTGCATTAAGTTGAACGAAATCGAACGAAAAGTCTATTGCCGTAGGGCAGAGCACCACCGGCAGCGACAATGGCAATAGATTTCACTGCGCGGACACGATGACGGATTGCGGCGGTTTCGTCGGCACTCTCGTGACCGAGCTGACGCAATAGACGTATTCGAAAAATCTAAAGGCGAACTGCCCCCATGACAATGGTCGGTAGTTTTGAGCGGTTGAAATGCCGAAAAAACAAGGCGGCGCAATTGCTGCGGCATTGCCGCCATAGGCGGCGGATGAGGTGTTTATGATCCCTTACAAAAAGACTTTAAATCACCTCATCAGTCAGCTATCGCTGACAGCTTCCCCTCAAGCCACTGCCGTGGAGGCAATTCGCTACGGACAACGGCAATTGATTAACTGCGCTGGCACGGTAACGCACTTCCGACCAAGGCGTAACAGCGGGCGAGCAATGCTCGCCCCTACAGTCTCGTCGGTAGTGCAGACTAAGGCTGCACCAACGCCTCCCTTGTGCAAAGGGAGGCGGGTTGCCGCTTGCGGCAAGCCGGAGGGATTGTCTGTTGTGGTTTGCAAAGCACTACGATAGCGCGCGGCAGATATGGTTTTATCCGTATTTTCGTTACCGTGTTCACGCAAAATGCGCATCCGTAGCAGCGTCAATGCGGAATTAAAAAAACGATCCCTCAGTCACCTTCGGTGACAGCTCCCTTTACGCAAGGGAGCCAATGCCGCACTCCGATAGTGCGACAGCTTTACGGTTTCCTCCGCAATTTCGACACCGAGCAAGCGCAATAACCGTATCGGCAAAATTCAAAGGCGCATTGGCTCAACGCCGTTTGCCCCAAAGCGCCAGTGAATTGTCAAACTAAGTGCAACAGGAAGCGAGTTCAAAGTCCCACAAATCCTGAGCAGAACGGAAATTAAGAAC